>JAIKYG010000007.1:0-45728 GCA_024683475.1 Clostridiales bacterium
CTGTAAGGACTCATCCACCTGGGATGCGAAGTCCGCTTCAGGCGCGGCCTGAGGCGCGTTGGCTTCCTGCTGAACAGGAACGTTGTTCTCGATGTCGTTCATGCGTGTAAAAACCTCCTCATATTTACGGCAGGGCGTTGATGCGCCTGCAGTAATACCTATATTCAAACCGGGCTTTACCTCGACCGTGTCCAGGTCCTCTTTTCCCGAAACCAGATATGTTTTCGGGCAGATCTCCCGGCAGATCTCGTATAATCGCCGTGTGTTTGCGCTCATTTTGTCGCCAACCACCAGCATAACGTCGCTGTGGGCGGCCAGCTCCCTTGCTTCGGTCTGTCTTTCCTCGGTGGCGCGGCAGACGGTGTTCTTTATCTCGATGTGCGGCTGTCTGGCCTTAAGCACCTGTGCGATGGCGCCGAACTCCGCGCCTCCCAGGGTGGTCTGGCTGACCAGAAGCGCGTTCTCCGCCACACTTATCGCCTGAGCTTCGGCGGCGTTTGCCACCACGCAGGTCTTTCCCGCCCGGGAAACGATGCCCTGCACCTCCGGGTGCGACGCCTGCCCCGCCACGATCACCTCGCGGCCTTCGCTCTTCGCCTTTTCCACCATCCTGTGGATGGCGCTCACGTAGGGACAGGTGGCGTCCACCACCGCGCAGCGGCTCTCGGCAAGAAGGAATTCCCTCTGCGTCACTCCGTGGGACCGGATCACCAGCCTGCTGCCTTCGGGGGCTTCTTCCGGCGTTTGCACCGCTTTGATGCCCGCGTTCTCCAGGTCTTTCACCGCGTCCGAATTGTGTATCAGCGGACCCAGCGAACAGGCGGGAGCCGCCTTGAACGCCATGTCCATGGCGCGTTTTACGCCGAAACACCAGCCCGCGGAAGCCGCAACCCTTACAGGCATCTTGCATGCCCTTTCAAAAAGACATTTTTAGCATAATATTTTTCTTTATAGCCATTTGCGATTCCTGCAAGAAAATGCGTATTAATCATAATTTAACAAAAATCTTCCCGCGCTTGCCACGCGCCCGTCCGGGTGGTATAATCAGCATGTATTCCGCTGTCTGATTTTTACCTACGGAGGGATCGCCGTGAGCGCGCTGTTCGTATACTTGTCTCCGCTGGGCGAAATACTGCTTGAGAGCGACGGCGCCGCGCTGACCGGGCTGTGGTTCAAAGGGCAGAAATACTGCCCCAATCCCGCGGCCTGTGAGCCGCTTGACGCCGCTCCCGAAGCGGTCAGGCTCGTCGTACGGTGGCTGGACATATACTTTTCCGGGCGGGAGCCCGGCTTTATTCCCCCGCTCTCCGTTTCCGGCACCGGATTCCGTCTTGCGGTTTGGGAGCTGCTTAAGAGCGTTCCCTACGGTCAGACCATGACGTACGGCTCCCTCGCGCGCAGGCTGTCCCTGCTTACGGGCAGGCCGGTCTCCGCCCGGGCTGTGGGCGGCGCGGTGGGGCGCAACCCCGTTTCCCTTATCCTTCCCTGCCACCGGGTAGTGGGCGCGGGCGGAAAGCTTACCGGCTACGCGGGCGGGCTGGAACGCAAGCGGAAACTGCTGGAACTGGAAGGCGCGCTTGGGCAGCGACCCCGCGGCGGCGCTGAAGGCCCGGATCCGACTTGATTCTGAGGTGACCGGCTATGAAACGTTCTTTTCGCTAATGGCTCATCCGCGTTGTCATACTGATGATCGGGCTTACGATCGCGCACCTGGGGGTAACGCTGTTTCTGCTGACGGAGCTGGGTCCCGACCCGTTTAACGTGCTGATCCAGGGCCTGTTCCGCAGTCTGTTCTCCCTAACCGGGCGGGCTTTCCTCACTCACGGGCGCGCCCACATCGCAGTCAGCCTCCTGATCATACCGGCGCTGCTCCTCACGGACAGGAGCTGCATAAAGACAGGCACCCTGCTGTGCATGGTATTCGGCGGTCCGATCATCGATTTCTTCACTTTGCTGCTGGCGCCGCTGTTTGAAAACCTGAGCGCGCTCCCGGTGAGGATACTGATACCGGCGGCCGGCTGCGTGATACTCGCCTACGGAATGACGATAGTGATCAAATCCGACGCGGCACCGGGCCCAACGACCTGGTGGCCATCGTCATAAGCGACAAGCTTCACCGGAAGTTCAGCAGCGTCCGTATAATCGTGGATGTCTGCTTCGTGGCAGGCGGCTGGGCAATGGGCGGCACGGTCGCCGGCATCTTTCCGCCCCGGAACGAAAAGATCATAAACAAGATAATGCGCAGGGCTGTGAACGGATAAGCCGCGGGAAGACGGCCGGAAGGCGCCTGCGCAGTCCTTGCCCTTGAGAGGTCCCTGCCGCGCCGGGCGGACGCGATATGATAAAAAACAGCGGAGAGGTTTGACCTCTCCGCTTCTTTTGCGTTTTATCAGCCGATGCTCTGGATGATCTGGTCCAGGATCTGCTCGATCGCCTCAACAGGCAGCTCCGCGCCGGTGATGTGCGCGGCAGGCTCGGTGATGGGCTCATAGCCCAGCTTCAGCCTGAACATGTCAGCCTGATAGTAGGCGCCCATGGACTGGGTCAGATAGATCTCGCCCTTGTAGGTGGTGCCGTCCGCCTTGTACTTGGCGCCGGCGGCGATCTCCATACCGCCCTGGTTCAGGAACGCTTCGATGCCGGTCTGGCCTTCTTCGTCAGCGATCTGCCTGATGCCTACCAGATAGGTCTGGGTCTGGCCGTTGGAGGTCACGGTGATGGTCCAGGTGAGGCCGGTCTCGGTGAGCTCGGAAGTGCGGGTGACGGAAGTGCCGTCGTACAGGCTCAGGTTGAACTCGCCCATCAGCAGGCTGTAGGGCAGGCCCCTCTGCATGTCGATGGCCAGGGAAGCTTTGCCCAGTTCCATGGCGTACTCACCGTTCTTCGCGGAAAGGGTCATGCGGTACACGCTGTCCTCGTCCAGGCTGCCGGCCAGGATGTAACTCGCTTCGCCTGCGGTCAGCACGGCGTCGAGCTTCATGGTCGCCGGATCCAGCTCAGCGTCCAGAGTGTAGACCTGGTATTCGCCGTTGGCGTTCCAGTTGTTCAGGTGGGAGTGGAGTTTGAAGGTGTTGCCGACGCTGAGCGTCGCATTCAGAGCGTCATAGTGCCACTCTTCGCCGTCCCTCACGTCGAACTTCACGCACAGGGCAGCGCCTTCTTCGGTCTGCTCGGTGGTGCCGGAGATCGCCATTTCGATCTCGGAAGCGCCGGACTTGACGATCGCGGTCACGTTCAGCCACTCGGTGCTCATGAGGTTCACGTCGCCGTAAACGTTGACTTCGCTGTATTTCTTGTTGGTCGCAAGGTTCTCTTCGGTAGCTTCCACGTTGAAGTTGGCGCTGTAAGCTTCGGTATCCACATCTGCGCGCACTTCGACTTTCTGGCTGCGATAGCCGCCGGTGATCTGCTCGAGCTTGTAGGAGACGCTGACTTCGCTGCCGTCCACTTCCAGCTCGTACGCGTACTTGAGGGCGGGAGTGTTCAGTTCAAAGCTCATGCTGCCGTCGGATTCCACATCCAGGCTGCAGTACATAAGTTCGCGCTCGCCCTGGCTTACTTTGCCGTAGGCGCTCAGCTCTTCGCCGTCAAATTCCGCGTCAAACACGACCGCCTGGCCTTCGATGTCGGCGGTAAAGCGGCACCAGAAGGTGTTGTCGTTGTTGATCTCTGCATACAGGTAAAACTCCGCGCCCAGGTCGTCGGGAATGGAGGAGGCGATCTGCGCCACCATGGCCTGCTCGTCTTTTCCGCCTTCGCTCAGGCCCATGATGGACCAGAACTTGGTGCCGGACAGCGCAGCGAACAGATTGGCGTCGTTGGCCGCGGCAGCCGCGTAATCCTTAAGGAACGCGGGGAGATTGGTGTTGTTGATGTCGATCACGATGCCGGATTCGGTCTGGGCAAACAGGCCGTTCTCCATCGCGGTCTGCATGAGCTTCATAAGCTCATTCTGAGCGACCTGGGACAGCACGGCCATATCCTGCTGATAGTCCTCGCTGTTCATATACTGGACCAGCGCCACGAACTGCTTCATGGTCTCTTCGCCCAGGTATTTGACGCCCGTGTTGTAGATCGCGGTGCCCAGGTTCTCGGCGGTGATCTCATAAGCCTCATCGCCGGAAGCGATCACGATGGAAGAGGAACCGATCTGAGCCAGCAGGTTCAGAGCGGTATCCATAACGTTGCCGTTCACGCCCAGCTGGGTGCAGCCGTCCTCGTCGGTGTTCCAGGTGGCGATAATATCCGCCAGGCTGTTGCCCTGATAGGTCGCCTGCGCGGTTATTTTGCCGCCTTCCGCTACGCCCGCCATGCCAAGCAGCATGCACAGACTAAGCAGTACAGCCAATAACTTTTTCATATATTTACCTCCTTGCGGAAAAATCTCAGTTTAATTATAGCACTTGCCTTTTGAAAAATAAATAGCCTTTGGGTTGATTTTGTATGAAATGCGCCTTTGGGTTCAGCTGCCCCTGCGTATCTCGTCCGCCATTTCGCTTATGCGCTTCAGGCGCTTGTTCACCCCGCTTTTGGCCAAGGGCGGGTCGCACATCTCCCCCATCTCGCTCAGGCTGGCTTCGGGGTTTTCCAGGCGTATCGACGCGATCTCCAGCGCCCAGTCGGGCAGTTTGTCCCGCCCCACGGTATCCAGCAGCAGGCGTATGTCCTCCGTCTGGCGGGCGGCGGAGGCGGCGGAGCGAGCAATGTTGCTGCTGTCGCAGTTGGTCAGGCGGTTGGCGCGGTTCTTAAGGTCCCGCATTATCCGGGCGTTTTCCAGCCTGAGACGCGCGCCTGACGCGCCGATCAGTGTGAAGAAGTCACCCACGCTCTCCGCTTCCTTCACGTACACCACGAACCGCTGCCTGCGGCGGGAAACACCGGCTTTGATGCCCAGCTCAAGGCAGATGTCCCTTATCGCCAGCGCCATCTCTTCCCCCGCCGTGGTCAGGCTGACCGAATACTCCTTCTCCGGGTCAGACGCCTGCCCCGTCACCAGGAATGCGCTTTTCAGGAACGCCGCCCTGCAGCACTCGTTTTTGATTATGTCGGGGTGCACGCTGCCCGCGATCCCGAACAGGGCGTTCTCGTCCAGCAGTTTGAGCTCGTTCAGCTGCGACGCCACCGTCTCCTCCGGAAAGGTCAGCCGCGCGCCGGTCTTGCCCCCCGGCCGCCCCGAGGTCTCCGTCCTGACTACGGGGATGATGCCCGTAAAGCGCTTTATCAGCAAAAAATAATAGCGGCTGACCGCCAGAGAATTCACGTTCACCGCCAGGCCGTACCTGCCCAGTCCCCTGAACGTGAGCCCGCCGCTGAGCAGCGCCGCCGCGGCCGCCTCGCTCCTGAAGCAGCATTCCCTTTCGCAGCCTGCCCGTATCAGCTCGCCCTTGACTTCGTCAGTAAACGACACCTTAGTCCTCTCCCGTTATCCTGACCTCCGGCTCCAGCGTGACGCCGGACATGTCGTACACCCGCTTTTTCACCGCTTCGATCAGCTCCAGCACGTCCCGGGCGGTGGCTCCGCCCGTGTTGATTATGAAGCCCGCGTGCTTTTCGCTGACCTGCGCGCCGCCTATGCTCAGGCCTTTCAGGCCTGCCTGCTCGATCAGCGCCCCCGCGAAGTGGCCCTCCGGGCGCTTGAACGTGCTGCCCGCGGAAGGGTAGGAAAGCGGCTGCTTCTCCCTGCGGCGGCGGTTGAGTTCGTCCATTTTGGCCTTGATCTGCTCCCTGTCGCCCTGCTTAAGCTGGAAATCTGCCTGAAGGCAGATCAGGTCCCCGCCCTGCAAAACGCTTGTGCGGTAGCCCAGCTTAAGCTCCTGCGCGGTAACGTCGAACGATTCAAGCGTGCCGATGTCCAGCAGTTTCGCGCCCGTGCACACGTCCGACAGGCTGCCGTCGTACGCGCCCGCGTTCATGAACAGGCCGCCGCCCACCGTGCCCGGTATGCCGGAAGCGAATTCCAGCCCCGTGAGCGCGTGTTCCTGGGCGGCAAGCGCCAGTTTCGCCAGCGTGGCGCCCGCCTGGGCGGATACCGTAAGTCCGCTCACGCTTATGGCGGAAAGCCCCTCGCCCAGCCTTATCACCAGGCCCCGGATGCCCCCGTCCTTAACCAGCAGGTTGGAACCGTTGCCTATCACGGTGAACGGAACGCCCGCTTCCCTGGCCGCGCCTACGGCGTATACCAGTTCGTCCGCGGAAGCCGGCTCGAAGTATACGTCCGCACTGCCCCCCACCTTAAAGCTGGTGTGGCGGCTCATGGGTTCGTCCCGCCTTACCCTTTCCGGGGACAGGCGGCTTGCAAGCGCTTCGTACAGACTCACTTCAGTTACCCTCTATCTCTACCTCTATATTCCTGAAAGACTGCTGGCAGTAGGCAAGTATGATAATGTCCGGCTGCACCATGTCTACGTAATACTCCATGTTGTGATCCACCGAGCGCATGTCGATGGAATACACGTCCCGCGCCGCCAGGCTCAAAAACATGCTTACGGGCTGGCCGAAACTGTCCTTGAACACCAGCACGGTGGTGTCGGGCGCGTCCTCGTTATGGGTGTGCACGCGGGCAAGATTCGAGCCGTACACGTAGTACGCTCTTTCGGAATAGTCCTTGCCCTCTTCCGGCACCAGCTTGTCCTGCTCTATCACCGTGTCGTAGAAGCTGCCTTCCCTGTAAGACGTGCCCTCCGAATCGGCGCGCTCGTATGTCAGGAACGTATCGTACCCGGGATACAGCACATACACGTCGTCCAGCGTGACCATGCTCCTGCCCAGCCGCCTGGCGAACTCTCCGAACAGCAGGTTTTTGTACACCTTGCGCTCGAACAGGTCCGGCTCCAGTTTCTGCCAGTCCAGCTCGAAGCCCGTCTGCTCGCTTATGTACTTCGCCCCGTCGCGGGCGGTATACAGCGCCATCAGGTGCGTCCAGTGCACGTCGCTTTTGTTGGCGGCGATGTCAAGGCTGATCGAGTGCCCGCTGTAAGTGTCGCGGCTGTCCCACACGCTGATGCCTTCCTGCCTGAGCATCTCCACAAGGCGGTCGGCGTAGGGTATGCACTGGTTGTATACGTCCACGTCGCCGGGCTGTGCGCTGCCGTCGTACAGGGCGGGGTGGCAGTATATTACCACGGTGGGTATGCGGTACCACTCGCCCGCCAGCTTCACGAAATCTATCGTGTCGCGGACCTTTTCCGGCGAGAAGGCGTCGGCGACCACGTTTATCCAGCCTCCCGTGGAGAGGCGCGTCATTTCCGTCGAAACGTCCACCAGCTGTTTGGGCGGGATCATCTGCGTCCTGGCGGACATGTGCCTTAAGAAATCCAGCCCCACTATGCGCTTGTTGGCGTTATAGTCCAGCTTCTGTATGCGGGCGGAGATGTTGTCGAACACGTCCGGGGTCCTGTCTTTGGGCAGGTAGTCGGGATAACTCTTGAAAAAGCCGTAGGCGTAGCTGCGGCCGTACACCGCGAGCGTGCCCGCCATCACCCCGATTATCGCCACCACGAATATTATGGCGAGCCATTTGCTGATTTTGTTCCTCATGCCCGCCTCCTAAAAATTGTAGTAGATGAAGGGATTGTAGCCCGTGGCGGAAGTGTTGGCCACCGCTATGAGCATGAGCGCAAATATCGCCACCCCGCAGGCGACTTCCCACACGCCGTCGGGTATCCTGAGCCAGCGCTTGATGCACCTGCCCAGGGGCAGCGAGCACGCGACCGCCGCGATGATGTACCACAGGTACTCCTTGAACACGAACCAGGTGAGCCGGTCCGCGAAAGCCGCGCCGCCGAAGCCGAACATGGTCTTGATGTATCCGAACGCGGCGGAAATGGACACCGAGCGTATAAGCACGGTTATCACCGTTACCGCGACCATGGCGTACAGGTGGCCGACCTTGTGTTTCTCCATCCATTTGCCAAGTCCCGTGAGTTTCTCGGTGAGCAGCACAATGAAGAACAGCAGTCCCCAGCACACGTACGTCCAGTCCGCGCCGTGCCACAGCCCGGTCAAAAGCCACACCACCAACATGTTGAACGCCAGCCGCCATTTGGTCTTCACGCGGCTGCCGCCCAGGGGGAAGAACACATAGTCCCTGAACCAGGTGCACATGGATATGTGCCACCTGCGCCAGAACTCCGTGACGCTTTTGGAGATAAACGGAAAATCGAAGTTTTCAAGAAAGTGGAAGCCGAACATGCGCCCCAGGCCTATGGCCATGTCGCTGTATCCGGAAAAATCGTAATATACCTGTATCAGGTAGCATGCCGCGCCCATCCAGCTCAGGGCGACCGTCATGCCTCCCGCGGGCAGCGCGAACACATAGTCCACGAGTTTCGCCATGGCGTTGGCCAGTATGGCCTTTTTGGCATAGCCCACCATGAACCTGCGCGCGCCCTCGTAAAAGTCCGCACTCGTCTCCTGCCTGCCCTCGATCTCCCCCGCGATGGTCTCGTACCTCACTATGGGGCCCGCGATAAGCTGCGGGAAGAACGAAATGTACAGGCACACGTTGCCGAAATGCTTCTGCGCCCTGCCCTTGCCCCGGTACACGTCGATTATGTAGCTCATGGCCTGGAAGGTGAAGAAGCTGATGCCGATGGGCAGAGCGATGCCAGTCAGGGGGATCTGCACCCCGAGCAGGGAGTTTATGCTGCCGATAGCGAAGTCCGCGTACTTGAATATGCCCAGTATCGCCACGTTCGCGGCGATGCCGGCAGCCAGAAGCAGTTTCCTTTTGTGTTGTTTGCCGCTCAGCTTTTCTATGCCCAGCGCGACCAGCCAGTTGATAAGGATGCTGAAAAGCATCACCAGCACGAACTTGGGCTCGCCCCAGGCGTAGAACAGCAGGCTCATCACGGTCAGCACCGCGTTGGCGAGCGTGCGTTTTTTATGCGCCAGCCAGTACAGTATGAGCGTTATGGGCAAAAAGAAAAATAAAAACGCGTTGGACGCAAAAACCATTATGAATCTCCCGCAAAGGGGCGGACGGGCCGCCCCTTAACCTGTTTGTTTTAGCCCCTGGCTGCGTTCAGCACCCGGAAGGCTTCCTTGCAGTCAGTCTCGAAATCGTCGCAACCGCCTTCCACGCTCACGCGGCCCTGATAGCCTATCTCCCTGAGCGTGTCGAACAGCTCCTGATACTTTTCACCGTCCCCGGTTTTGGGGAAGCGCCTGCCGATGGCGTTTGCGGTATGCACGTGCCTGAGCAGGTCGCCCGCCATGCGGATGGAATTAAAGCCCTCGCCGCCCATGGCCATATGATATGTGTCCGCCAGCACGGCGATGTGGGGCATCTGTATGATGGACGCCACGCACACGGCCTCGGAGACGTAGTTAAGGATATTGCACTCTCCGCTGCGCAGAGGCTCTATGGCGATGACGATGTCGTTGTCCGCCGCGTGGCGCTCCGCCAGGCGCAGGAAGTTGGCGATCTGGCGCCAGCCCTGGGCGGTATCGAAGCCCTCGGGCAGCCTTCTGGCTCCGCCGGAGCCGAACACCGCCACCCTTACGCCGATGCGCCGGGCACGGTCGAACGCCCTTTCCAGATAATCGTGCAGGTTCTGGGCGTTCACGTTGTTGCCGGTCACTGGCATGGTCGCAGGCAGCATGCAGTTGACCGCCTCCACCTTGATGGGAGACGCGCTCACCCTGTCAAGCGCCGCCTGAAAGTCGCCCTCGGGCATGGCTTCCAGCGCCGTAAGGGAGCTTTCCAGGTAATCGAAGCCCGCCCGGGCCACCTGGTTTATCTTGCCTATGTCCGCGCATACGCCAAGCTTGATCATACGCTTTCTCCTTTATTTCCGGATGGTGTGTCAATAGGTGTTGGCGGTGTCCAGGGTCTTGCCTCCGTCCTTCTTCGCCTTGGAGGTGGCCCTGCGCTTGTTGAGCTCGCTTAAGAACAGGTCTTCGTCGATAGGCAGCTCGATGGTCTTGTCCAGCCAGCTGGATAAGTGCATGGCGTTGGAGATGGTCAGGCCGTTTATGCCTTCCACGCCGTCAGCCACCAGTTCGCCCCTGCCCAGGATCTTGTCCGCGAACGCCTGCAGCACGCCCACGTGCTGGGGGTTGAGCCCGTCCGTCTCCACTTCGAACTCCTTGCGGGGCGGCCAGCCGAAGCCACCGGTATAGGTCTTGTGGAACTCGGGAATGGAGATCTCCAGCTTCTTCATTATGAGCTTGTTGTCCTCGCACACCAGCTGGCCGCCGTCCAGGTCTACCTCAAAGCGGTTGGTGCCGGGGGAATCGCTGGTGGTGGTCACGAACACGCCCGTGGCTCCGTTGGGATACTCCACGTACGCGGTGACATCGTCCTCGACCTCTATGTCGTGCCATTTGCCGTTGTGGCAGAACGCGCGCACCTTGGAGGGCATGCCGCAGATCCACTGCCACAGGTCCAGGTTGTGGGGGCACTGGTTGAGCAGCACGCCGCCGCCCTCGCCGTCCCAGGTGGCGCGCCAGGCGCCGGAATCGTAGTAGGACTGTGAGCGGAACCAGTTGGTGATGATCCAGTTGGTCCTGCGGATCTGGCCCATCTCGCCGCTGGCGATGATCTCCTTCATCTTGCGGTACACGCAGTTGGTGCGCTGGTTGAACATTATGGCGTAGATCTTGTCCTGCTTGACCGCGTACTCGTTAAGCTCCCTGACCGCCTTGGTGTACACGCCCGCGGGCTTCTCGCTCATGGCGTGCAGGCCCTTGGAGAGCGCCATCTTTACCAGGCGTGGATGGTCGTAGTGGGGCGTGCACACGATGATCGCGTCCACAAGCCCGCTGTCCATCATCTTTTCCGCGTCGTCGAACACCGCCACGCCGGGCAGGTTCTCCTGCGCCCACTGGCGCCTTTCGGGCTTAAGGTCGGCTATCGCGCTCAGCACCATGCCGTTCACCTTGCCCTCAATAAGGTTCTTCGCGTGGCTGGAGCCGATGTTGCCCACGCCGATAATGCCGAGTCTTACCTTATCCATATTGCACCATACCCCCGTTTTTTCAGTGTGAAAGTTCTGCGCCGAAAGGATACCCTTTATCGCGTCCGCCGCCGCCTGGAATGCGGTCATGCTGTCCGGATAGCTGAAAGCGGTCTTGAGCTCCTCGCCCTGCAGGTTCCTGATGCCGTCGAACACCCTTAAGTGGGGTTCCACCGACAGCACCATCTCCTGCGCCCGGGGCGTGAGCCCTTTGATTATCTCGGGCACGCTGCCGTCTCCGCAGCCGCTGGGCACCACGCTGCCGTCCTTGGCGAACGCGTCCTTGATGTGCATATAGTATATGTAGTTCTTGAGCAGGGCGAAGTTCTCGATGGGCTTTTCGCCGCACTGCACGAAGTTGGCGGGGTCGAACACCAGCCTGAGCCTGCCGTCAAAGTGCTTATACAGGTCCAGGCAGCGGGCAGCCACGTCGCCGTAGATGCCTTTCTCGTTTTCGTGGCACAGCTTTATGCCCTCTTTCTCGGCGGCGGAAAGCATCTTTTCCAGCCTGGCGAACACTTCTTCGCGGTATTTGGCGGGATCTTCCCCCTTGGGAATGTAAAAGGAGAACATCCTCATCCGGTCCGTGCCCAGTATGCGGCACAGCTTGAGCGCCCGCTCGAACTCACGGAAATGGGGCTCGAAGTCGTCGGTTATCGAGATCTTGCCGAAGGGCGAACCCATGGACGCGACCCTGATGCCCGCTTCGTCCAGCTGCTTACGCGCCGCGGCGGCTTCCTCGTCCGTCAGGTCCTTGACGCTTTTGCCGTTCACGCCGCGCATCTCCAGCGTGGCAATGCCAGCCTTCTTGAGCGCGTCTATCTGAACGTCCAGGCTCTGCCCCGCCTCGTCAGCGAAGGCGGACAACACAAACACTGCCATATCTTATCCTCCTACAGGCATAATATACTATTTTGATTATACTCTTTTGGCCCGTAATAGTCAAGTTTAGAGCTGCGCCCCGCGCTTGGCGGCGTTTGCCGCCCTTTTTGCGGCCCTGCCCGATAATTTTGTGTAAACTAAGCTAAAACCCTTGACACGCGCGCCGTACCCGTATATAATTGACCAGCAAAGCAGAAGCAACCGCTTCTCACCCGGCGGCATCGCCAGCCGTGGTAAAACAGCCTCCAAGCATGGGGCGTTTATGGGAGCGGTGCGGCTGCGCCGGTCTTTTTTTATACCAATGCCCAGGATTATACGGAGGTGTGTTTCTATCAACGATCTGACAATTAACGAGGATATCCGCGAGCGCGAGGTGCGCGTCGTAAACGAAAACGGCGAACAGCTGGGTATAATGCCCACCGTTCAGGCGTTAAGACTGGCTGAGGAAAAGCAGCTTGACCTGGTCAACATCGCTCCCGCCGCCAAGCCCCCCGTGTGCAAGCTCATGGACTACGGCAAATACCGTTTCGAACAGGGCAAGCGCGAGAAGGAGATCCGCAAAAATCAGAAGATAATAGAGACAAAGGAAGTGCGCTTAAGCGCCACCATCGAAGACCACGACATCGACGTAAGGTTCCGCCAGGCGGCAAAGTTCCTGCAGGACGGCTGCAAGGTCAAGGTATCCATCCGCTTCCGCGGGCGTCAGATCGCCCACAGCGAGATCGGTACGGACGTCATGCAGATGTTCGCCGACAGGATCAAGGATTACGGCACCGTGGAAAAGAAACCGGCTCTGGAGGGCCGCAGCATGACCATGCTCCTGGCTCCCAAGGACTCCAAGTAAGCATTCACACAGAAGGAGGAAAACCCCATGCCCAAACAGAAGACCCATTCCGGCGCCGCGAAGCGTTTCAGCATCACCAAAAGCGGAAGAGTAAAGCGCGCCCAGGCCTTTAAGCGCCACATACTTACCAAGAAGCCTACCAAGCGTACCCGCAACCTGCGCAAGGCCGCGTTCCTTACGCCTGTTGAAGGCCGCACCATGAAGAAGCTTATTCCCTACAAGTAAGGAGGACGACATAAATGGCAAGAATTAAGCGCGCGGTTAACGCTGTAAAGAAACGCCGCAAGATATTTAAGCTCTCAAAGGGTTATTTCGGAGCCAAATCCAAGCAGTACCGTGCCGCCAGCGAGCAGGTGAGACGTTCCCTGCGTTACGCTTTCATCGGCCGCAAGCAGAAGAAGCGCGACTTCCGCCGCCTGTGGATCGCCCGCATCAATGCCGGCGCCAGGATGAACGGCCTGTCCTACAGCCGCCTTATGGACGGTCTGAAGAAGAACGGCATCGACATCAACCGCAAGATGCTCTCCGAGCTGGCCATCAACGACGCCGCGGCTTTCACCGCCCTGTGCGAGAAGGTCAAGAACGCCTAAACACAAATTCCCTGCGGCTGAATGCCGCAGGGAATTTATACGGAGGCGTATCGAAGTGGTCATAACGGCCCTGACTCGAAATCAGGTAGGGTGAAAGCCCTCGTGGGTTCGAATCCCACCGCCTCCGCGTCAAAAAGCAAGATCCGAACCCGTACAGGTTCGGATTTGCAATATATGCAAATATATGCGGGAGGGACATATATGAAGCTGATCAACATCGCGAAGGGACCGGCAAACGCTTCCGCCATAGTGCTGGGCTGCATGCGCATGCCCGCGCTCAGCGTTCAGGCGGCCGCCGAAATGCTGACCACTGCCGTTGACTGCGGCGTCAACTTCTTCGACCACGCCACCTGCTACGGCAACGGCGAAGCCGAGGCGCGCTTCGGAGAGGCGTTCAGGCTGGCAGGGATCAACAGGGAAGACGTATACATCCAGAGCAAGTGCGGCCTGCACTTCGACCGCCGGGAATTCGACTGGAGCCGGGACGACATAATCACCAGCGCCGAAGAAAGCCTCTCAAGGCTCAAAACCGACTATCTGGACGTACTGCTGCTGCACCGTCCCGACCTGCTGTACGAGCCCGAGCAGGTGGCGGAGGCGTTCGACACCCTGCACACCCAGGGCAAGGTAAGATACTTCGGCGTGAGCAACGTCTCCCCCGGCCAGCTGGAGCTGCTGGGCAGATACGTAAAGCAGCCCCTGGTCATCAACCAGCTGCAGTTCTCCCTGGACCAGACCCAGCTGATCGACACGGGCCTGTACGTCAACAACCTGACCACCGAGCGCTCCATAGACCGCGACAACGGCCTTATCGACTACTGCCGCCTGAAGGACATCACCATACAGGCCTGGTCTCCCCTGCAGGCAGGCATGTTCCAGGGCTGCTTCGTGGACGACCCCAAATATCCGGAACTCAACCAGGCCCTGGCGGAGGTGGCGGAAAAGTATTCCGTCAGCAAGACCGCCGTCGCCATCGCCTGGATACTCCGCCATCCCGCGCGCATGCAGGCCATAGCGGGCACCATGAATCCCGCCCATCTCAGGGACATCTGCCTGGGCGCGGACATCACCCTGACCCATCAGGAGTGGTACAAGCTCTATCTGGCTTCCGGCAGAAAGCTCCCGTAAGCCTTACTTTCCCGCGTAACGGACCTTAGCCGTACCGTCCGCTCGCAGGCGCGGCAAATCAAAACCCCGGCAGGAGATCTCCTGCCGAGGTTTTCTTATGTTTTTTACACGTTTTCCTTGATCTCGATGCCGGAGTAGCGCTTCATGCCCGTGCCTGCGGGGATGAGCTTGCCCAGGATAACGTTCTCCTTGAGGCCCAGCAGCGGATCGCTCTTGCCCTTTATGGCGGCCTCGGTCAGCACCCTGGTGGTCTCCTGGAAGGAGGCGGCGGACAGGAAGCTTTCGGTGGCCAGCGCGGCCTTGGTGATGCCCAGCAGCACCCTCTTGCCCATGGCAGGCTTGCCGCCCGCCTCGTAGGTCTTGCGGTTCTCCTGCTCGAAGCGGTAGATGTCCACCAGAGATCCGGGCAGCAGGCTGGTGTCGTTGGACTCCTCGATCCTGACATTCCTGAGCATCTGGCGCACGATCATCTCGATGTGCTTGTCGGCGATCTCAACGCCCTGGTCCCTGTAAACGCTCTCGACTTCGCGCACGATGTAGTCCTGCACGGCCTTGGGGCCCAGGATCCTGAGCAGCTCGTGGGGGTTGATGGAGCCTTCGATCAGCTCGTCGCCCGCGTTCACGTAGTCGCCTTCCTTCACGCGCAGCTTGGAAGCGTAGGAGATGGGATAGCGCTTGACTTCGGTATCCGCGTCTTCGCCGGTGATCACGATCTCGCGCTTCTTCTTGTTGTCGGTGGGCAGGTGCACTATGCCGCTGATGTCAGCCAGCACGGCTTCCTTCTTGGGTTTCCTGGCTTCGAAGAGCTCTTCGACGCGGGGAAGACCCTGGGTGATATCCTCGCCGGAAGCGACGCCGCCGGTGTGGAAGGTACGCATGGTCAGCTGCGTGCCGGGCTCGCCTATGGCCTGGGCGGCGATGATGCCGACCGCCTCGCCCACTTCTACCATCTGGCCGTTGGACATGTCGGCGCCGTAGCAGCGGGCACACACGCCCGTGTCGCACTGGCAGGACAGCACGGAACGGATCTTGACCCTGGTGATGCTCGCAGCGGTGATGCGCTTCACCTGGTCGTAGGTGATCAGCTCGTTGACTCTGGCGATGACTTCGCCGGTGGCGGGATCGATCACGTCCTCGGCAGCCACACGGCCGCGGATACGGTCGCCCAGCTTTTCGATAACGGTGGTCACGCCGCCGTCTACCTTGGTGATGTCGCTCACGTACAGGCCGCCCACGTTCATGCCGCGGCTTTCGAAGCAGTCCACCTCGCGGATGATGTTCTCCTGGGACACGTCCACCAGGCGGCGGGTCATGTAACCGGAGTCGGCGGTACGCAGAGCGGTGTCGGCCAGGGACTTACGGGAACCGTGGGAGCTTAAGAAGAACTCAAGCACCGTCAGGCCTTCGCGGAAGTTGGCCTTTATGGGCAGCTCTATGGTCTTGCCGCTCGGGGAAGCCATCAGGCCGCGCATACCCGCCAGCTGGCGGATCTGGTTGTTGCTGCCTCGGGCACCGGAAGTGGCCATCATGTTGATGGGGTTGAACTTGTCCAGGCTCTTGAGCACCTCGTCGGTGATGTCCTTGGTGGCTTTCTCCCACAGGTTGATGACCTTGATGTAGCGCTCGTCCTCGGAGAGCAGACCTCTTTTGAACTCGACTTCGGTCCTGTGGACCTTGTCCTCGGTGTCGGCGATGATGGTCTTCTTGGCTTCGGGCACCTTGATGTCCGCCACGGAAACGGTGATGGAACCGATGGTGGAGAACTTGTAGCCCATCTCCTTGACCCTGTCCAGCATCTGGCTGGTCTCGCTGACGCCGTGGATGCGGTAGCAGTCGTCGACTATGACGCCCAGCTGCTTTTTGCCCACCACTTCGTCGATCTCAAGCTTGAACATATCGTCGGCGGTCTCGCGCTTCTGATGGCCCAGGTCCTGAGGAATGGCCTCGTTGAATATCACGCGGCCGATGGTGGTCTTGACCAGCTTGGAGTACTTCTTGCCCTCGAACTCCCTTTCCATGCGGATGTAGCACTCCGCCTGCAGGCTGAGTTCGCCCATGTCGTAGGCCATCTTGGCCTCGTCCACGTCGGTAAAGATCTTGCCTTCGCCCTTTGCGCCTTCCCTGATGATGGTCAGGTAGTAGCAGCCCAGCACCATGTCCTGGGTGGGGCACACGACGGGCTTGCCGTCCTGGGGCTTAAGGATATTGTTGGCCGCCAGCATCAGGAAGCGGGCTTCCGCCTGCGCCTCCATGGACAGGGGCACGTGTATGGCCATCTGGTCGCCGTCGAAGTCGGCGTTGAAGGCGGTGCAGCACAGGGGGTGCAGCTTGAGCGCCTTGCCTTCAACCAGCACGGGCTCGAAGGCCTGGATGCCCAGACGGTGCAGGGTGGGGGCGCGGTTGAGCATTACGGGATGCTCCTTGATCACGTCCTCCAGCATATCCCACACTTCGGGACGCTGACGCTCCACCATCTTCTTGGCGGTCTTCACGTTGTTGGCCTTGCCGCCCTTGATCAGCCTCTCCATGACGAAGGGCTTGAACAGTTCCAGCGCCATCTCCTTGGGCAGGCCGCACTGGTACATCTTGAGGGAAGGTCCGACCACGATAACGCTTCGGCCGGAATAGTCGACGCGCTTGCCCAGCAGGTTCTGGCGGAAACGGCCCTGCTTGCCCCTGAGCAGGTCGCTCAGGCTCTTGAGGGTACGTCCGCCGGCGCCGGTGACGGGGCGTCCGCGCCTGCCGTTGTCGATCAGAGCATCCACGGCTTCCTGAAGCATGCGCTTCTCGTTGCGGGTGATGATCTCGGGGGCGCCCATGGCGAGCATCCTCTTGAGGCGGTCGTTGCGGTTGATGACCCTGCGGTACAGGTCGTTAAGGTCGGCGGTGGCGAACCTGCCGCCGTCCAGCTGCACCATGGGGCGCAGCTCCGGGGGAATGACCGGTACTACGTCCAGTATCATCCACTCGGGCTTGTTGCCGCTCTGGCGGAACGCCTCGACGACTTCCAGCCGCTTCATCAGCTGCTGCTTCTTCTGGCTCTCGGTCTCCTTGGAGGAAGCCCTGCGGCGGCCCTCCGCCTCGCGGGCGTTGGCCTTCGCCACCAGCTGGTCGAACTCGGCGTGGAGCTCCTCTGCCAGCTGATCCAGGTCGATCTCCCTGAGCATCTCGCGGATAGCCTCGGCGCCGATGCCTACGCGGAAGGAGTCGTCGCCGAACTGCTGCTTTTTCTCCTGGTACTCGTTCTCTGTAAGCAGCTGGTGCTTGTCAAGACCGGTGTTGCCGGGATCCAGCACTATGTAGCTGGCGTAGTACAGCACCTGCTCCATGGCCCTGGGGCTCATCTTGAGCAGCGTGCCCATGCGGCTGGGGATGCCCTTGAAGTACCAGATATGGCTCACGGGGGCGGCCAGCTCAATGTGGCCCATGCGCTCGCGGCGCACCTTGGACTTGGTGACTTCCACGCCGCACTTGTCGCAGATGACGCCCTTGTAGCGCACGCGCTTGTATTTGCCGCAGTTGCACTCCCAGTCCTTGGTGGGTCCAAATATGCGCTCGCAGAACAGACCGTCGCGCTCGGGCTTAAGGGTGCGGTAATTTATGGTTTCGGCCTTGGTGACCTCGCCGTAAGACCACTGCCTGATCTTTTCGGGGGAAGCCAGACCTATCTGTATGGAATCAAGATTTGTCAGTTCAAACAATTCCGTTCTCTCCCTTCCTGTGGCACAAGCTTATTCAAACGAATCGAAATCGTCGTTTCCGATGTCGTCCAGATCTTCGCCTATGTCCTCAAGTCCCTCAAGCTCGATGTCGTCCAGGTCTTCCTCGTCGGGCTCTTCGTCCTCGTCCAGATCGTCGATATCTTCAATCTCACCCAGGCTGTCCAGGCTGTCGATGTCGTCCAACCCGTCGGTGAGGTTGTCGAGGGAGTCGAAGTCGAAGTCGTCCGGAGTGTCCTCTTCGCCCTCAACAGGCGGCGGCAGGGTCTTGGTGAGCTCCTGCTTGAACTCGCTGTCGGGCGCCAGGTCTTCGTCTTCAAGCTCTCTGAGGATGATCTCTTCCTTGTTCTCGCCCAGCACCTTGATGTCCAGAGACAGGCTCTGCAGTTCCTTGATAAGGACCTTGAAGCTCTCGGGCACGCCGGGCTCGGGGATGTTCTCGCCCTTTACTATGGCCTCGTAAGTCTTTACGCGGCCCACCACGTCGTCGCTCTTCACGGTCAGGATCTCCTGCAGCACGTGGCTGGCGCCGTAGGCTTCCAGGGCCCAGACTTCCATCTCTCCGAAACGCTGGCCGCCGAACTGGGCCTTGCCGCCCAGAGGCTGCTGCGTGACCAGGGAGTAGGGGCCGGTGGAACGGGCGTGGATCTTGTCGTCCACCAGGTGGTGGAGCTTAAGCATGTACATGTAACCCACGGTTACGGGGTTGTCGAAGCGGTTGCCGGTCCTGCCGTCGTACACCCACAGCTTGCCTTCGGGGTTGATGCCGATGCGGTCGAACTGGATGGTGGGGCGGCCCTTGTCGTCGAACAGGGGGCCCTGGGGCAGGCGGCTGGCCTGGGTGAGCGCCTCGTGGATGTCCTCGCCGGTGGCGCCGTCGAACACGGGGGTGGCCACATGCCAGCCCAGCGCGCGGGCGGCGAGACCCAGGTGCACTTCCAGCACCTGACCGATGTTCATTCGGGAAGGCACGCCCAGAGGATTGAGCACTATGTCAAGGGGAGTGCCGTCCGCCAGGAAGGGCATGTCCGCCTCGGGCAGTATGCGGGAGACGACGCCCTTGTTGCCGTGGCGGCCCGCCATCTTGTCGCCCACGGAGATCTTGCGCTTCTGGGCGATGTACACGCGCACCATGCGGTTGACGCCGGGGCTGAGCTCGTCGTGGTTCTCGCGGGTGAATATCTTTACGTCCACCACTATGCCGAACTCGCCGTGGGGCAGGCGCAGGGAGGTGTCCCTGACTTCCTTGGCCTTATCGCCGAATATGGCCCTTAACAGCCTTTCCTCGGCAGTCAGCTCGGTCTCGCCCTTGGGAGTGACCTTGCCGACCAGTATGTCGTTGGCGCGCACTTCGGCGCCGATGCGGATGATGCCGCGCTCGTCCAGGTCTTTCAGCGCGTCCTCGCCCACGCCGGGCACGTCGCGGGTGATCTCTTCGCTGCCCAGCTTGGTGTCGCGGGCTTCGCTCTCGTATTCCTCGATGTGGATGGAGGTGTAAACGTCGTCTTTTACCAGGCGCTCGTTGATGAGCACGGCGTCCTCGTAGTTATAGCCTTCCCAGGTCATGAAGCCGATCAGCACGTTGCGGCCCAGCGCGATCTCGCCCTCGTCGGTGGAGGGGCCGTCCGCCAGCACCTGGCCGACCTTGACCTGGTCGCCCTCGTACACCACGGGATGCATGTTGATGCAGGTGCCCTGGTTGGAGCGGGCGAACTTGCTCAATCGGTAAGTGAACTCCTGGCCCTCGTTGTCCTTGATGCGCACTTCGTCCGCGGAGACCCGGGACACCACGCCGTCGTGCTTGCTCAGAAGCACCACGCCGGAGTCGCAGGCGGCCTTGTACTCGATGCCGGTGCCCACGTAGGGAGCTTCGGGCTTGAGCAGCGGCACGCCCTGGCGCTGCATGTTGGAGCCCATCAGCGCGCGGTTGGCGTCGTCGTTCTCAAGGAACGGGATCATGCCGGTGGCGATGGAGATGAGCTGGCGGGGAGACACGTCGATGTAGTCTACACGGTTGTTCTCGACTTCGATTATCTCTTCCTTGCGGCGCACGATGACGCGCTTGTTCTTGAAATGGCCTTCCTCGTCCAGGGGCTCGTTGGCCTGGGCGATCACGTACCTGTCCTCTTCGTCGGCGGTCATGTAGATGATCTCGTCGGTGACGACGCCCTTTTCCTTGTCTACCCTGCGGTAGGGGGCTTCGATGAAGCCGTACTCGTTGATGCGGGCGTAGGTGGCCAGGGAGCCGATCAGACCGATGTTGGGTCCTTCAGGCGTCTCTATGGGGCAGATGCGGCCGTAGTGGGAGTAGTGCACGTCGCGGACCGCGAAGGAAGCGCGGTCGCGGTTCAGGCCGCCCGGGCCCAGAGCGGAAAGCCTGCGCTTGTGGGTAAGCTCCGCCAGGGGGTTGGGCTGGTCCATGAACTGGGACAGCTGGCTGGATCCGAAAAACTCCTTGATGACCGCGGTCACGGGGCGGATGTTGATGAGGTCCTGGGGTCTGGCGCTGGCCAGGTCCTGGATGCTCATGCGTTCGCGGATGACCCTCTCCAGGCGGGCGAGGCCCACGCGGATCTGGTTCTGGAGCAGCTCGCCCACGCTGCGCAGGCGGCGGTTGCCCAGATGGTCGATGTCGTCAACTTCGCCGATGCCGTAGAACAGACCGAACTGGTAGCTCACGGAGGAGATGATGTCGCTCCTGACGATGTGGCGGGGCACGAGTTCGTCCCTGGCGGCCTTGAGCTCCTCGTTAAGGTCGAGGCCTTCGGCCTTTACCTTCTCCAGCAGGGGGATCAGCACGCCCAGGTCGACGCGCTCCTTGGGAGAATACTCGTTTTTGTCCCACTGCTCGAACAGGTCGGCGTCGTAGTCCTTGAGGAAGCTGTCCAGGTAGGCGAAGTTGTTGCCCACTACCTTGAACACGTGGCCGTCGGACAGCACCTTTACGGAGTTGATGCCCGCGTTCTGGATGCGCTTGGCTACGTCGTAGGGGATGAGCTCGCCTTCCCTGACGAACACTTCGCCGGTGTAGGGATGCACGATATCCTCGGCGGCTTCGCGGCCGGCGATGCGGCGGGCGATGGCCAGCTTTTTGTTGAACTTATAGCGGCCCACATGAGCGAGGTCGTACCTCTTGGGGTCGAAGAAAGTGTTGTTGATAAGGGTGGTGGCGCTCTCCACGGAGGGCGGCTCGCCGGGGCGCATCTTGGTGTAGATCTCGATGAGCGCCTGGTCGCGGCGGGACTTGAAGGAGTCGCCCGCGTCTTCGCCCACGTCCTTGGTCAGGGTGGCGTCCACGCGCTCGTCGCTGCCCAGCAGCTCGCGGATCTCGGCGTCGCTCTCAACGCCCATTACCCTTAACAGGGCGGTGGCGGGCAGCTTCCTGGCCCTGTCCACACGGGCGTACACCACGTTGTTGGAATCGGTATCGTACTCGATCCAGGCGCCGCGGTTGGGAATGATCTGGCTGGAGAACAGGAACTGGCCGCTCTTGTCGCGCTCGCTGGAGAAGTACACGCCGGGGGAACGCACGAGCTGGCTGACTATGACGCGCTCGGCGCCGTTTATGATGAAGGTGCCGTAATCCGTCATCACGGGGAAGTCCCCCATGTACACGTCGCTTTCCTTGATCTCGCCGGTCTCCTTGACCGTCAGGCGCACCCGGACGTTCAGCTTGGTGGCGTAAGTGCAGTCTCTTTCCTTGCACTTCTCCACGCTGTTTTTGGGCTCCTTGTCCAGCGTGTAGTCCACGAACTCCAGCTTGATGGTCTCGGAATAGTCCGTTATGGGCGATACGTCGTCCAGCGCTTCCTTGAGACCAACCTCAAGAAAGTGGCGGTATGAGTTTTTCTGTACCTCGATCAGGTCCGGTACAGCCAGGGCTTCCTCGACTCTCGCGAAGCTCATCCTTGTGCGCTTGCCCTGTTTGACGGGATGCACCATGCTAAAATCACTCCTTACGGCATATTTGCTTGTCTGGATTGGAGAAGGGTAATATTTGGGTTAAGATTGCGCCGGAAAAATGAATTTTTCGAAAATTTCGCATATTCATTTTTGATTTGGCTCCGCGTTTGCGGATTCACCTCCACTTTAGCGCAGTATTTTATTATATCAAGCTCTGTCAAGCGTGTCAACCCGGATTTCCCCGATATCGCGTCAAATAACCTAAATTTAACCGTTTTCCGGCCGTCCGCGCGGGATTTTGCGCTCGGCAAAGACCTTGCGTTAAATCTTATTTTTGCAATTTTTCCTGCAATTTCAGAGTTTTACCAGCCAGCACTTGAAAAGCGCGCCCCGCGCGCATATAATATGCATAAGAAACAATGGGAGGTCAGGCATATGAAGCTGGTATTGGCTTCCGACCACAGGGGGCTCGAGCTCAAAAGACAGCTGATGGAATACCTGGCGCAGCAGGGTCACGAGCTGTTCGACGTGGGCACCTACACGGAAAACAGCGTGGACTACCCCGTCTATGCCGAGAAAGCCTGCGTCGCGGTGACTTCGGGCGAAGCCGAGAGGGCGATACTGGTGTGCGGCACGGGTTTCGGCATTTCCCTGGCGGCGAACCAGATAGACGGCATACGCGCGGTCAACTGCTCCGACGTGTACACCGCCCGCATGACCCGGCGCCACAACAACGCCAACGTGATCTCCATCGGCGCGGACGTGGTGGGCATCGGGCTCGCCCGGCTGCTGATCGACACCTTCCTGTCCACTCCCTTCGACGGCGGGCGCCACCAGAAGCGGCTGGACATGGTGGCGGAGCTGCGGGCGGACGTGACCGGCAGAAGCGTGCTGATCCCCTTCAGCGGGCGTGAGCTCAAGCTGTACAACCAGCGCTCCCTGCTGTGGACGGAGCACCCCTACCCCTCCCCCGCCGCCGAAAGCGACGGCAACTTAAAGTCCAGCGGCTGCGGCATCTTTTCGACCTGCGAGATAATCGAATTCTTCAGCGGCGAAAGGGTCCGCCCCGAGGCGCTCGCCGACTTCGCGGTCGCAAACGGCGCCCGGGTAGAGGACGGCACCGACCGCCCCGCCCTGCTAAAAGCCATGCAGGAGCAGGGGCTGAATGACAAATACGGTTTCGAGTACCGCCTGGACGGCCACCAGAACGACCACGAAAAGCTGTGGGACTGCATCCTGGGCGGCGGCGCGGCGCTGTGCAACCTGCGCGTGGGCCACATCGTGGCGCTGGTAGCCTGCCGCGAAAGGGAAGGCGAAAGGCAGCTTCTGGCGCTGGACTGTCACAGCGAGAGCGCCGACAGCCGGGTCTCATCCCACGTGCGCGAGGTGCTGCCCCAGAGCCTCATAGAGTATTCCGAGCTCAACGACAGCGGCGTGCTGGTGGGCTGCAGCCAGAGCTACGGCGCGTTCTGGGTGCCGTTTGACCTGCCCCGGGACTTCGATCTGCTTTACAGGAAGGGTGTGTAGTATGCTGCTTGAGGAAATCGACCTGGCGCTGGACAATGGCTGCCTGCTGTCAAAGGAAGCCTACCATCCCCTGCCCCGCATAGACGAAAGGGCCGTGTGGGACAACCTGGATCCGGAAGTAAAAGCTTACTACGCCGGCCAGGCCATGACGCTGGAAGGCAGGCCCGTCGCCCCGCTCACCGCGCGCATGTACGCGGAGTTCTGGAAAAGCGGCGACCGCCAGATATTCGAAAAAGCGTATTTCGACCGGCGCAAGACCCTGTTCTCCCTGGCCGTGTGCGAGTGTCTCGAAAACAGGGGTCGCTTCATACCCGACATCGAAGACCTGATCTGGGCGATATGTGAGGAGACCACCTGGGTGGTGCCCGCGCACCTGTCCCAGAACTCGATGGGAGACGGCAAGGTCAAGCCCCTGGCGGAGCCGCGCCTCGCCAGGACCCACATAGACCTGTTCGCGGCGGAGACCGCCAGCATGCTAAGCTGGGTGAACTACCTGCTGGGCAGCCGCCTGAAGGCGGAGATCGTGTCCCGCCTGGAAGACGAGATCGCCGGGCGCATACTGGACGTGTACGTCGCCCACCCGGAAATGGGCTGGACGGGCTTCAACGAAGGGCGCGCCCTCAACAACTGGACCCCCTGGATATACTCTAACCTGCTTGCGGTGACGCTGCTGACGGTGGAGGACGCCGCAAGGCGCGAGGCGCTGGTAAGGCTCTTCGCCAAGGGGCTGGACGCGTTCCTGGCCACCTATTCCCTGGACGGTGGCTGCGACGAGGGCCCCGGCTACTTCGACAAGGCGGGCGCCTCCGTGCTGGATTTCCTTGAGATTCTGGACACCGCCACCCAAGGCCGCGCCGCGCTGTGGAGCAATCCACTGATCGCCAACATGGCGTCCTACATAATGCACGTCCACATCGACAGGGACTACTACGTGAATTTCGCGGACTGCGGCTGCCGCGTACGCCCCGACGCCATGCTCCTGCGCCGCGCCGCCCAGAAGCTGGGCCTGGACAAACTCAAGGCCCACGCCGAATACCTGCTGGCCAGCTCCTACGCCGCGCTGCCCTACGGCGCGGGCTACGACAGCGTGTACCGCCGGCTGATCGACTGCGTCAGCTTCATGCGCTCCGGTCTCGCCTCCAGGGGCGAGGAAAAGCCCCTGAGCCACTATTTTTCCGGCACCCAGGTGGCCGTCGCCAGGCAGCGCGCCGACGGCAGCGGGCTGTTCGTGGCCGTCAAGGGCGGCAACAACGCCGAGAGCCACAACCACAACGACATCGGCAACTACATAATCTACCTAAACGGCGAACCCTTCATAGTGGACGCGGGCGTGGGCACCTACCGCAGGGAGACCTTCTCCGCCGACCGCTATGAGATCTGGACCATGCAGGGCCGCTACCACAACACCGCCATAATCGGGGAACGCCACCAGCTGCCCGGCGCGTCCTGCCGCGCGGAGGGCGCCCAGTTCACAGACGACGAAGTGCGGGCCAGCTTCTCCATCGACATCTCCAAGGCGTACGGCGACTTCGCGCCCATAGTCAAATACCTGCGCCGCGTCACCCTGGACCGGGAAGTGGGAGAGATTACGCTTTCGGACGACGTGGAGCTCAGCGAGAGCGAGACGGTGACCCTGCCCGTGATGTGCGCCTACGAGCCCCGCATCGCGCCCGGTCAGGCGCAGTTAAGGGGCAAAAACGGGGTGCTCAGGATCGTGTTCGACCCCGCCGTGTTCACTGTGACCTGCGAGGAAGTCCCCCTTACCGACTCCAGGCTCAGGAACTCCTGGGAAAGGGACAGCCTGTACCGCCTGCTGTTCACCGCCCAGTCCCCCGCGCCCGCGCAGCAGTTCACCCTCAGATTCATGGTCTGATCCGCATATTAAAAGCAAACGCCGGAAGCCACGCGGCTTCCGGTTTGTTTATGTCCGGGGATCTGTCCCCGCCTTTCCGATGGCCCCCTTTCGGGACGTCCCCAAACGGGACGTCCGCAAACGGGACATCCACAAACGGGACGTCCCATAACGGGGCCGCATATAAAGAACTAAATAACCAAGTACTAAATAACAGAATAATAAATAATTAAGAACACAGCCACCAAGAACGCGCGCGCGGAGGCGGAGGTGGCTGTTAGCTATTAGCTATTAGCTTTTAGCTGTCAGAATGCGCTGCGGCGCAGGAAGAAGGAGATTTTAGCTGTCAGAGAGTAGCTTCTCCGCGTCGTTGGTCGCTGGTCATCGGTCATTGGTCTTTGGTCAGTGGTCGTTGGTCGGTGGTCAGCGGTCATTTGTCATTGGTCATCGGTCGTTGGTCATTTGTCGGTGGTCATTGGTCTTTGGTCATTGGTCTTTGGTCGTTGGTCGGTGGCCGTTGGTCGGTGGTCGTTAGTCATTGATCTTTCGTGCGTCATTGCGAGGCTTCCGCGACAGCGGAATGCCGCGGCAATCCGTGACCCATCATAAAAAGGACGGATCGCCACGTCAAGCCCGGCGGGCTTTCCTCGCGATGACGCGGAGAGAGCCGCATACGCACGGCACAATAAAAGCGGCACTGGAAACGGATTGCCACGGCTTGCGATGCAAGCCTCGCAATGACGCAGGGAGAGGCGTGGAGAGCCAACACAGGAAAAAGCGGCGCGGGGGTGCGGATTGCCGCACTCGCTCCGCTCGCTCGCAATGACACATGACTGTACGTATTACGCAACAACAAAAGCGGCGCAAAGCGCCGCTTCTTCTAAAAGCTAACAGCTAAAGGCTATCAGCTCACATCTCCTCCACGATAACTCCCCAGTCCTGCGTGCCGTCATGGCGGTCGGGGAACACGATGCGGGCGTCTTCAGTCTTTTCCAGCCTGCCCACGCAGCTCTTCGCCCCGCTCACGGGATCGAGCAGGCTGCACACCGGGCGTTCAAAGGGCAGGGCGGCGGTGTTCACGCGGATGTCCTCCCCCTCCGGCGAATAGGCGACAAAGCCCTTCGGCATGAGCAGCGCGGCCTTGTAAAAATGCTTTTCGCCGTTTCCGACTATGTAATCAGACGCCTCTTTGCCTTCAGTAAAGCCGTACTCAAGCATAAGCGCCTTCAGATGCCTCATCTGCCCGCTGCCGGGGTCGTGCAGCGCCTCGTCCCAGGTGTTGAGCGGCCCGTAGGAGCCTTTGAACTGCGGCTTATAAAACTGCATGATGGAGTTGTCCCCGTAGGTATGGCCCGCCGCGCCGCTGAGCACGCTCCACCAGGCGTAGCGTCTCACGTCGTACGCCAGCCAGCGGGGCCGGCTCGGGTCGTGCAGGCCGTGGGGTATCAGCTCATACCCGGGCTCGCCGTCCAGTGTGGGTATGTCCGGGCAGGTCTTAAGGTCGTTTAGGGCGTAGTTATAGTTGTCCTCGCCGTAGAACACGTCGTTGTCGTCCCACGCGCCCAGATTTTTCTGGGTGTAGTCCCTGTGGCCGCTCTGGAACATGTTGAAGTCCAGCCAGGGGCTGTCCTTGAACCACATGGAGGAATCGCACCTGCCGAAGGGATGGTAGCCCACGAGCATCCCGGGGCACAGGCGCTTGAACTCGCGGCCCATCAGCTCGAACACGTCTTTGGCCGCGTCGCCCCTCACGTCGCCGCCCAGCAGCCAGATCACGTTGTCTTCCCTGCCGAAGGTGTCAGCCAGGAAGCGCACGTAGCCGGGCGCGTTGTCCGCGTTCAGCTTCCCGTCCTTCGCGAAACTGCCCCAGGAGGGCAGCAGCGCCATGAACATGCCCAGGTTCGCCGCCTCGCGCACTATGTCCAGCACGTGCTCCCAGAAGCCTTCCCGGGCGGGGCGGGCAAAGTCGTCGTCCGTGAGCGCGCGTTTGCCGTCCAGGGTGGCAAAGCTGCCGTGATGCACCAAGGTGGCCTGTATCACGTTAAAGCCTTTCCCCGCGCGGTTTTTAAGATAGACCGAAGCCTCCTCGCGGCTTAAGCGGCTGAACAGCAGCCAGGCAGTGTCGCCCAGCCAGAAAAACGGCTCGCCGTCCAGGTTAAAGTAACGTCCCTGAGTTGTAAGCTTCATGGCTCTTCCTCCAGTTTGACTTGTCGCGGGCTCCCGCGCCCGCCTTCCGGGGATAAAAAAACGCGGCGGGGGAAATGTTCCCCCGCCATAAGCGTTTAGTCCTGGCTGTAAGGCAGCAGTGCGATGGCCCTGGCGCGCTTGATAGCGGTGGAGAGCTGGCGCTGATGCTCGGCGCACACGCCCGTCATGCGGCGGGGCAGGATCTTTCCACGCTCGGAAGTGAACTTCTTGAGCCTGAGAATATCCTTGTAATCGATGTGCTGGATCTTGTCAACGCAGAAGGTGCAGACCTTCCTGCGGGGCTTGTGGCCGCGAGGGCGGCGGGCCATACGATCGGCTCTATCTTCAGACATAATTTTCCTCCTAATACTTGTGAAAACGGACACTCGGCCGGGGACGTTTCTGCCCCGTCCCGATCATATCGGGAAATGTGCCCCAAAACCCCGGGGGTTTTGTGTTACGCGCCTATGTGCGCACGGTATTATTAAAACGGCAGCTCGTCGTCGTCCGCTTCCTCCATCTGGGAAGGATGGTAAGCGGGTGCGGGAGCGGCGGTCTCGCCGCGGGGGGCTGTTTCGGCGTTTTCGCGCCTTTCCCCGTCTCCCATGGGAGTTACAAACTCCGCTTCGTCAACCACGACCTCGGTCACGTAGCGCCTGGTCCCGTCCTGCGCATCATAGGAACGGGTCTGCAGGGTACCCACGATGCCGATCTTCTTGCCCTTGGTAAAATACCGGGTCACGAAATCGGCCTGGGCTCTCCACGCGACACAGGAGATGAAATCCGCTTCCCTCACGCCCTGCTGGTTCGCGAACTTGCGCTGTACGGCGACGGTGAAATTGCACCGGTTAACGCCGCCCTGGGTGGTATAGGGTTCCGGATCTTTAGTGAGGTTTCCGACGAGTATAACCTTATTCATAGACTACCTGCTTTCAGATAACTGCGTACTGATTATTCGATCTCGGTCTGGGATTCCTCGGTAGCGTCGACGACCGTTTCGGCAGCAGCCTCAGCGGCTTCCACGGCCTCGGCGGGCTGAGCGGGCGCCTCTTTGGCGGGCTCGGCAGCCTCAGCGGTCTCCTCGGCGGGAGCGGCTTCCCTGGGCGCGTAGGGCTTCAGGGGCTCGCGCTTCGCGGGGATCTCGCCTTCCAGACGGGTCACGAGATAGCGGATGCACGCGTCGCTGATCTTGAAGTTTCTCTCAAGCTCACGGGGCAGCTCGCTGGGGGCGGACATGTACATGAGCACATAGTAGCCCTCGGTCTTGTAGTTGATGGGGTACGCCAGGCGGCGCTTGCCCCACTCGTCCACGCGCTCTACCTTGCCGCCGTTGTTCTCGACAACGGAGCTGAAGCGGCTGATCACGTCCTGCCTCGCCTGGTCTTCCAGAGCGGCGTCCAGAACGTACATGACTTCGTACTTGTTCATTAAATATCCTCCTTTTGGACTATACGGCCCTGCCTTTTCCTGCAGAGCAAGGATGCGCATTTGTTATAATAACACAGCCGGGTCAATATTGCAAGCGCATTTTGAATTTTAACAATGCGGATTTAACACGCGCTCTCCCCTGTTTGCCCCCCGCGCGCCGCCCCGCCCGGTTTTCCGGGATTATTTGTCCAAAACGAGCATTTTGTCATGTTCCCGGTGGAAAAACCCGCCCGAATCTGCTATAATCGGAATGCATAACGGACGGAGATGATGATTATGGAAGCTTCTGCCGAAACCAAATCGCTTAAGGGCATATGCGTCGCCGGCAACATAGTCGCGGACGTGGTCAAGAACATAGACGCCTACCCCGGCGTGGGCATGCTGGCGAACATAAAAAGCGTGTCGCTGGCGGTGGGCGGCGCAGTGCCTAACGTGGGCATAGACTTAAAGACGCTGGACCCGGACCTGCCCGTTGCCGGGCTGGGGCTCGTGGGAGACGACGAGTACGGCAGGTTCATACTCTCCCGCCTCGCCAAAAGCGGCATGGACATAAGCGGCATACGCGTCTCACCCACTGCGCTGACCAGCTTCAGCGACGTTATGAGCCTGCCCGGGGGCGAGCGCACCTTCTTCCACGCCCGGGGCGCCAACGCCGAGTTCGGGCCGGGTCACATAGAGCTGGACCGCCTCGGCTGCCGCATCCTCCACATAGGCTACATACTTTTGCTGGACCGCTTCGACGCTCCCGACCCCGAATACGGCACCGTCATGGCGCGCTTCCTTAAGGACGTGCAGGCGCGGGGCATACTGACCAGCGTGGACCTGGTGTCCGACACTTCCGGCAAGTTCGCCCGCACCGTGCTGCCCGCGCTAAAGTACTGCGACTACTTTATCGCCAACGAGTTCGAATGCTGCCGGGTTTGGGGGATCGAGCCCCGCCTGCCCGGCGGGGAGCTGGACACGGCAGCCGTCAGAAGCGCGATGGAGCGCACGCTTGACGCCGGGGCGATGAAAAAGGTTATCGTGCACGCCCCCGAAGCGGGCATGTGTTTGAGCCGCGAAAGCGGCTTCACCCTGTGCCCTTCCCTCGACATACCCGAAGACATGATCAAGGGCAGCGTGGGCGCGGGCGACGCCTTCTGCGCGGGCGCGCTCACGGGCATATACCGGGGCATGGACGATATGGACATGCTCGAATTCGCCTCCGCCGCGGCGGGCTGCAGCCTGATGAGCGTGAGCGCGGTGGGCGGCATGATGGACTTTGAGGCGGTGTACAGGTTCATGCGCGCCTTCCCCCGCAAAAAGCTGCCGGGCATGGTATAACAAGCGCGATACAGGAAAGGAGTCTTAAGTATGAAACGCTCCGAGATCAACCGGGCGCTTAAGGAAATGGAAGCCGCGTGCAGAAAATACAGCTGCTTCCTGCCGCCCTTCTGCGGCTATACCCCCGAACAGTGGCAGAGCCTGGGGCACGAGTTTGACGAGATCCGCGAGTGCATGCTGGGCTGGGACATAACCGACTTCGGCACGGGCGAGTTTGACCGGGTGGGCTTTTCCCTGATAACCGTCCGCAACGGCAGCCGCGCCCTGCCGGACAAGTATCCGAAGCCTTACGCCGAAAAACTGCTGTACCTTAAGGAAGGCCAAAAGTGCCCCAACCACTTCCACTGGTTCAAAACGGAAGACATAATCAACCGGGGCGGCGGCAACGTGCTTATCCGCGTGTACAACAGCCTGCCCAACGAGGAGATAGACCGGGAAAGCCCCGTGACCGTGCATACGGACGGACGCGTGCGCACGGTGCCCGCCGGCACGCAGGTGCGCCTTGAGCCCGGGGAAAGCATATCCGTCACCCGGGGGCTGTACCACGATTTCGAGGTGGAGAAGGGCACGGGCAGCGTGCTGCTGGGCGAAGTGAGCCAGTGCAACGACGACAACGCCGACAACCGCTTCAATCCCCCCGTGGGGCGCTTCCCAAAAATAGAAGAGGACGAGCCCCCGTACCGCCTGCTGTGCAACGAGTACCCACCCGCTAAATAAAAAACGATAGATTACAGATCCGACACTATGCGCTCGTACAGCCCGTCTCCGGGGGTAAGGGCGCAGTATTTTTGCGCCGCAGCCGCAAGCCCGTGCGCCTTGTAAAACGCCCGCACCTCGCTTGTGCCCTCGTCGGGGTTTTCGTACAGGAAGCCCGCGCGGATGGCTTTGGCAAGGTTGGCGGGATCTTTTCCCGCCTTAAGGCACAGAACAGCCGGACCGACCAGCCTGTCGCGCGCGCCCAGCTTTCTGCGGCTGTCCGCGCCCAGCCTCTGAAGCCCGTCCTCTATATACGGGTTTTCCAGCAGGCCGATTATCTTTTCCCGCCAGGCGGCCATTTCCTCTTCCCCGAAGCCGAACTCGCTTTCCAGTCCCGCGCTGCTCTCAGTAAGCGCGCCTTCCAGCGTTTTTCTGAGTTCCGGGTCCTTTACCGCTTCCAGCGAGGTCCTGAAACCCTTCGGCAGCCCCAGATAGCTTAAAAGTGCGTGAGCCATGTTCAGGGTGTACAGCTTCCGGGTCTCCTCCCGCTCTATATCGTCCGTGAAAAGCAGCCGCGGCGCTTTGGGCGGGGGGCATTTTAATTCCTTAATGCTGACGGTCTGGGTCTCCCAGCCGTTGTTCCACAGCGCAAGGGGGTCTTCTTCCCTGAGTCGCCCCGGCGTCGGGGGCGATATGCACATCGCGAAAATGCCCGTCACGCCCACGCTGTCCTTAAAATACCTTCGGGCGGCAGGGCTCAGCCGCTCCTCCATGAGCGCCTTAAAGTACGCGTCGGGGCGGGCCATGTTCACGTTCATCATCACGTCCATGTTTAGGCCGCTCCCCGCCCGCTGTTCGAACAGGGGGCACAGCATGTCCGCCACCTCGGGCAGCCTGGGCTCGTGCACGGCTATGTCCAGCAGCAGCCCCTCTTCTTCGAACAGCGCCTTGAGCGCCGTTTCGTCGGACGTGTGCAGCGCCTTAAAGCCGCTGACAGGGCGCCTGCTTATCCCCTCCCGGGTCGCCCTGAAAACGGTGTAGCTCTGCGCTTTATTCAGGGCATCGGTAAGCTCCCGGTCTATGTCGACATATACCGTGCGGAAGCCCTCCGCCTCGCGGAAAATGTCCCCCACGAAGCCGCGCCCTATGCGCCCCGCGCCCCAGATTACTATGGTCCTCATTTTTTCCGTGTGTCCGCGGCGCTCCAGATTACGCCCCTGCCGTTGCACCTGACCACGGTCTCGTAGCCCAGGCGGGCATACCAGTTCTCCAGGTGGGTATAGTGGATAAAGGAGATGTCGTAGCCCTCATCCTTCAGCAGTTGGGTGGCCTTTTCGACCATCTTGAGGCCTATCCCCCGCTTTCTGTACTCGGGGACCGTGCCCACGCAGCCGGGGCCCGCGACGCGCGCGCCCTCGAACTCGCACATCTTGTCCACGTTGCAGAAGCTTACGATCTTATCCCCGTCAAAGGCGCAGAACGTCCTGCGGCCCGGACCGAAGTACTGCACCCAGTCCTCGTCCACTTTGGCCACCGCTTCCTTGAGCGGCGCGTTGGGGCCGGTATATATGCCGAAAGTGATGTTTTCCGGGCATGAGAGCGGGACCCTGCCGCTTTCCCAGTCCCTAAGCCATATCACCTGCTCGACGCATACGTCGTCTTCGGGCATGCTGCGTATGCTTTCCCTTTCGAAAAAGCCGGGACTGACCGCTTCGAACAGCTTCGCGTAATCCATATTGACCTCCCACAAACGTAGTTAATCCGGGAAAAACACCCCGCACAGGCGGTATCCGCCGTCCGTCAGGACGAAATACGCGTAAAACGCGCAGTCGAAGTCCATGCCTTCGCCAAAGTCGCGGTATACGCTCACGTTCACCTTTATCCTGCCGTCGTCCAGCTTTTGCGCCTCCTCGGTCTGCACCTCGCAGTCCTCCGGCGGGGGCACGTCTCCTTCCGCGGGGGCGAATTCCTCCCCGGCGAAGATCAGCCGGCAGACTTCGTCGTCCGGCTTTTCGGCGTCCTCCGGGTGGAGCTCGCGCCGGCTATCCGCCGCCTGACAGGCCAGTTCCCCTCCCGGCGCGCCTTCAAAGGACGTCAGCAGCGTGCAGCGGGAGATGAGCCGGATGATATCCATGTACTCCGGCTCCGGCGCGCTTTCTGCGGCACAGCCCCACAGCAGGCGCAGCGCCAGCAGCGCGCACAGCGCTTTTTTAAATACGGCGGCCATAGTTTATCACCTGTAGAAGCAGCTGCCGCCTATGAATTCCCTGAGCAGGGAGTTGAGCGGGATCTCGTCCTCCACGTCGGCGGATTCGATGTAGTTCAGGAACTTGACCAGCCTGCGCGCCTGGGCGTAATAGGGCTTGTCCGGGGTCACCGCGCGGAGCTGGTCGAAGATGTACTTTTTGAGTATGGCCAGCTCGTATACCAGAGAAGAGTTGATCATCATGTCCGCTTTCTCCTGGAAGGGGAAGATGAACCTGTCCTCGCCCCTTCTCACGCTGCCCCACATGGCCAGCGTGTCCTCCATGGGCGTGCCGCGGAAGGCGCTGTCCCGGGCGAGGCGGCGGATCAGGCGCGCGTCGGTGGAACGGATGCGGTTGTGGTCGTCCAGGTTCAGGTTGATGAGCGCGGAAATGTATATCCTGAATTTCTCGCTGTCGGGTATGCTCTGGGTCAGGCGGTCGTTCAGGCCGTGGATGCCCTCGATCAGTATGGGCTGGTCCAGCCCCACCTTCACCTTGTGGGTGACGCCGGAGCGCTTCTGGGTGACGAAGTCGAAGGTGGGCATGTCCACTTCCTCGCCTTCAAGTATCTGCTTTAGCTGCCTGTTGATCAGCGGCACGTCCAGCGCCTCCAGGCATTCCAGGTCGGGCTTGCCTTCCTCGTCCAGGGGCACCTGGTCCCGGTCGAGGTAGTAGTCGTCCAGGGAGAGCTTGACGGGCTTTACGCCATGCACCTTGAGGGCGATCGCCAGGCGGTTGCAGAAGGTGGTCTTGCCGGAAGAGGACGGCCCCGCGATGAGCACCAGACGGGATCTCCGGGAGATTATGTTTTCGGCGATCAGGTTGATCTTCATGTCCACCAGCGCTTCGTTCACGCGTATGAACTCCCGTATCTCCCCGCTGCGGGTCAGGCGGTTAAGGTCGGAGGCGTTCTCAACGCCCAGTATCTTGATCCAGCTGTTGCTTTCGGTGTAGGTCTCAAGCAGCTTCCTCGTGTCGCTCAGGGGCGCGGGGCGGTCGGGGCGCTCGGGCAGGGGCATCCTGAGCACGAAGCCCTTGGGCACGGCGCTCAGCGCGAACACGCTCACGTACGAGGTGTCCGGCACCATCACGCCGTAAAAGTAATTCTTGATCCCGTCGCATTCGTACAGGCGGAACGTGGGCTTCCGCCTCCAGGACAGCAGGTCCGCCTTGTCCGTCTGGCCCACGGAAGTGAAGTAGGCGATCGCCTCTTCCCGCGAGACCTCGGACAGCGTGAAGGGCAGCGCCTCGGCGCAGATGGCCTTCATCTCCGCTTCGAGCTTCTTTATCGCGTTCTCGCCCAGGTCGGCGTCCTTGACGGTGACCAGCACGCCCATGCCGTAGGAATTCTCTATCCTGATGCGGGTGCCGGGCAGCAGCCGGTTCACCGCGCACAGCAGCACGAAGCGCAGGGAGCGCTCGTATATGCGCCTGCCCTCCTCGTCCGAGTAAGTCAGCGCCTGCGCCTCACCTCTCACCGGGGAATCCAGGCTCTCCGGGCGGCCGCCCACGCACACCGCCAGCACGTCCTTTATCCCGCTTCTCAAGCAGGCGTCCTTCCATCTTTCGCCTTCCAGAGTTTCTATCGTCGTATCCTTGTATTTCAGCATATCAGACCTCCCGTATGTTTTCCGTTTCCGCCCGCAGCCTTAAGGCGAACGCCCGCATGAATTCCAGGCCGTCTTTCGCCATTTCCCCGGCTTCGGGGGTAAACAGGCTTCGTTTCACGTGTTCCATGTCCCATTCCACGGTCTCGACAGCGCCGCCTTTGCCCGTGAGGGGCAGACCGTTCGCCGCGCAGTAGGCGATGCCCCGGTATATGCCCACGGCGCCGCACATGTCCAGCTTGTCCGCGTCGAACAGCAGCCTTTCCTCTATGCCGCCCATTTGTGCGTCGCTTCTTCGCGAGTGCGCGGCGATTATCGCCCCGACCCGGCTCGCGAAAGCACGCGTTTCCCCGTTCTCCAGCAGGAAGCGCTCCGCCTTTTCGGCGCCCGCCTTAGCGTGGGGCACTTTGGGGTCATTTATCTCCTCCGCACGCCCGCAGTCGTGGAGTATGGCGGCGAAAGTCAGCGCGCGGACGTCGGCGCCGGGGTAGTGTTTCGCCAGCTTTAAGCACCTTGAAACTACCCGCCGCACGTGGTCTTCCCCGTGGGTCAGGTCGTTTGGAAACGACAGGGCGAATTCCCACGCCCGCTCCTCATCCATGCTTCTCACCGCCTTTACATTATTTTACCACAAAACTTTCCGAAATGCCATACTTCCCCTCCGCTTCCGCCCAAGATTGACATATTTCGTTTTTGGCTATATAATATGTTGATAAAATGGGACAGTATATTATGGAGGCAGAATGAAGTCCAAGAATCTTGTCGCGCTGATCATAGCGGTGATACTCACCGCGGCGCTGGTATTCGTTACCGTAAACGGATTGTCCTTCGGCGACACCGAGCTGGTAAAACCCGTGAACCGGGCGCTCAGCCTGGGGCTCGACCTCAGGGGCGGCGTGTACACCGTGTTCCGCGCCGAAAAGGGCGAAGACGACGAAACCGAGTTTTCCTCCAAGCTGGCGGCGACCCGGGACGTGCTCATCAACCGCCTGTCCTCCCAGGGCTACACCGAAGCCAGCGTGAGCCTGCAGGGCGAGGACGCGCTGAGGGTTGAGATACCCGACGTGACCGATCCGTCCGCGGTGGTAAAGCTGATCGGCACCCCCGCGCACCTGGAGTTCAGGGAGCCCAGCGGGCGCGTGATAATGGAAGGCAAGGACCTGGTCCGCGTCTCCCCCACGCTCGATACCACCTCCAACCGCTACGTGGTAAGCTTTAAGCTCTCCGACGAAGCGGCCATTGCTTTTGCCAACGCCACCGGCCGGCTGGTCGGCCGTCCCATCAGCATAGTGCTGGACGGGGTCGTGATCTCCGCGCCCCAGGTGTCCCAGCGCATAAGCGGCGGGCAGGGCCAGATCACCCTGGGCAGCGCAATGACGCTGCAGGAGAGCTTCGAGGAAGCCACCAACCTGTCGATGCTGATAATGAGCGGCGCGCTGCCCCTTGACATACACGAGACCGAGACCCGCGCCATCTCCGCCACGCTGGGCGAAGACGCCATAGTCAAGGCGGTGCGGGCGGGCATAATCGGCATGGCGCTGGTCATGCTGTTCATGCTGATCGTTTACCGGCTGCCCGGCCTTATGGCGGACATCGCGCTCATCTGGTACATCTGCGTGGTGATGCTGCTGCTGGGCGCGTTCAAGATCCAGCTCACCCTGCCGGGCCTGGCGGGCATACTTCTGGGCATAGGCATGGCGGTGGACGCCAACGTGGTCATATTCGAGCGCTTCCGCGACGAGCTCCGATCCGGCGAAAATACCCTTGCCGAAGCGGTGCGGGCGGGCTTCAAAAACGCACTGTCCGCCATACTCGACGGCAACATAACCACCCTTATCGCCGCCTTCGTGCTCATGTTCTTCGGCACGGGCTCGGTAAAGGGCTTCAGCTACACCCTGGCGGTGAGCGTGTTCGTGAGCGTGTTTTCCGCCCTGGTCATCTCCCGGCTGCTTCTGTCACTGGCGGTGGGTCTGGGCACCGAAAAACTCAGCCTCTACACCCGTCCTTTCCGCACCTCCACAAAGTTTTCCGCCGTCAAACTGTACAAAAAGCTCAGGCTGGTGCCCGTGGCCATAATCCTGATAGCGCTGGTGGTTTCCGTCGCGGGCGGGCTCAGGCTGGGCCTGGACTTTACCGGCGGCACCATGCTGGAGTATGAAGTCAACGCGCCTTTCGAGACCGCGGACGTCACCGCCCTCATCCGCCAGAGGGGCTTTACCGACAGCCAGGTCAGCAAACTGCAGACCGAACAGGGCATGACGGGCCTGCTCATCCGCCTCAAGCTGGACGAAAACGACTCCACCACCGAAAAGATACTGGACGAGCTAAACGCCGCCCTGAAAGACAAATATCCCGACATCGCCTTCAAGAGCGTGGAGCACGCGGGCGCCACATCCAGCGCCACCCTGGTCAAAAACGCGCTCAAATCCCTGGCCTGGGCGCTGGGGCTGATGCTCATATACATCGCCATCCGCTTCGACCTGCCCAGCGGCCTTGCCGCGCTGATCGCGCTGGCGCACGACGCGCTGATAATGAGCGCATTCATGATATTCATGGGCCGCTGGTACCAGATCAACTCCTCCTTCATAGCGGCGCTGCTCACCATTGTGGGCTATTCCATAAACGACACCATAGTGGTGTTCGACCGCGTGCGCGAGAACGCCAAGCTGATGAAAGACGCGGACAAGCCCCTGATAGTCGACACCTCCGTCAGCCAGTCCCTGTCCCGCACCGTGAACACTACAGTCACCACCCTGATGACCGTGGTGCTCATGTACGTGCTGGGCGCGGCGAGCATAAGGGAATTCACCTTCCCGCTGATAATCGGCATGCTGGCGGGCACCGTGTCCTCCAACCTGATCGCCGCTCCGCTGTGGGTGAGGCTCAAGACGAATTCAGACAAGCGCAAGGCCCGCCGCGCGGAAAAATACAAGGAAGACGAAGCCATCGAGCCCGGTCAGAGGAATACGGATGCTTAGGCTCAGGCAGCTTAGGCCCCCGGAAGGCGTCTTCTGGGAGCGTCCAGCCGAAATGCACCCCATACTCTACCGCATGCTGCTGAACCGGGGCATAGACAGCCCCGAAGCGGCAAAGCACTTTCTGCGTCCCGGGCGGGACCAGCTGCTGGACCCCTTCCTGTTGAGCGACATGGGCAGGGCGGCAAAGCTGATAAACGAAGCGCTGGATGCGGGCGAACACATCTGCGTGTACGGGGATTACGACGTGGACGGGGTGTGCGCCAGCGCCATACTCTCCCTTTACCTGCGGGAAAGGGGCGCGGACGTGAGCGTGTACCTGCCCTCCCGCCACAAGGAAGGCTACGGCCTTAACGCCGACGCGGTGGAGCACCTGGCGGTAAACGGCGGCCTGCTCATAACGGTGGACTGCGGCATCACCTCCTGCGAACTGGTGGAGCAGGCCCGAAAATCCGGGCTAAAGGTGATAGTCACCGACCACCACCGCCCCGGCGAGAACCTGCCCGACTGCCCCACCGTGAACCCGCTGCTTAACGGCTATCCCTTCGGATACCTGTGCGGCGCGGGCGTGGCGTTCAAGCTGGTGGAGGCGCTGGGCGGCCGGGAAAAGGCGATGGAGTACATAGACCTGGCGTGCCTGGCCACCATCGCGGACATAGTGCCCCTCAAGGACGAAAACAGGGTGATCGCCGCCCTGGGCCTCAAAAAGATGAACCTGTCCATGCGGCCGGGGCTGCGCGCCCTGTGCGAGACGGCGGGACTGGCCGACAGGGAACTGGGCGCGGGCAACGTGGCGTTCCAGCTCTCCCCCCGCATAAACGCCGCGGGGCGCATGGGCGACGCGCTTCTGAGCTACCGCCTGCTCACCCAGACCGATTACGCCAAATGCCTTGAGCTGGCGCTGGAGCTGGACGAACTCAATTCCTCCCGCAGGAGCGAGGAGACCCGCGCTTTCGCGGAGGCGGAAAGCCAGCTGACTGACTGGGATTTCAGCCGCGACCCCGTCATCATAGTCAAAGGCGAGGGCTGGAACTCCGGCGTTATAGGCCTGGCCGCCAGCAAGCTCACCGAAAAGTACCACTGCCCCAGCGTGGTGCTCACCAAGGAAAACCCGGACGACGAATTCTATACCGGCTCCTGCCGTTCCATAGAGGGCGTGAGCATCCACGACGCCCTGACCAACGTGAAGGAATACCTGCTGCGCTTCGGCGGCCACGAGATGGCGGCGGGGCTGCGGGTAAGCGCGGACAGGCTGGACGGCTTCGCCCGTGCCATAAACGAGTACGTATCGAAGACCCACGACCGGAACAAATGGATCCCCCGGGTGGAATACGACCTGATGTGCGATCCGGGCGAACTGGACGTGGAAGTGACCAGGCTGCTTAACGCTTTCGAGCCCACCGGCTGCCAGAATCCCCCGCCCGTGCTGCTCAGCGAGGGCGAGATGGCGGAATGCCGCGGCGTAGGCCGCGAAGGCGAGCACCTCAAGTTCGCCCTGGCGGGAGAAAAGGGCCGGCTGCCGGGCATCTGGTTCCGGGCGGCGGACAAACTGAGCCTCGCGGGCTCCCGGGTGCAGCTCGTATACTCTCCGGGGATAAACGAGTTCCGCGGCGCGGTGACGGTGCAGGCGCTGGCAAAGTGCGCAGTGCCGCTGGTGCCCTCCCTAAGCGCCGCCCAGGACCCCGCCGCTTTCGGCGCGTTCGTCGATACGCTCACGATCGCCCCACCCCAGGGCGACGCCCGGCTCGAGGACGTGCAGCGTGAGTTTTCCTCCGGTCTGTATTCCCGCTGCGTCATCTGCGCGGACGGGGAAAGTGCCCGTGCGGTAATGGAAAAGCTGGACGGGGAGTACGACCTGAGCTTCGGGGAGTTTCCCCGGGACATAAGGGGCTTCAACTGCGTAACGGTCTGCCCCGCATCCCCTCCTCCCGCGCGCTTTAAGCGGGTTTATTACGCGGGAGTGCCCAAGGGGCTATGCGGGGGCGGCATACAGATAAAGGGGCTGCCCGCGGCGCAGGCGTTCACCTGCTGTCCCGACACCGACGCGCTCAGGGGGCTGTACCGGGTGCTGCTGGGCATAAGCCGCCTAAGCGAAAAGATATCCGGCATGGACCGGCTGCTGGAACTGGCGCGGGTCCGGGCGGACATATCCCCCATGCAGGCCGTGCTGGGCATAAAGATCCTGTCCCGCATGGGACTCATAAGCATAAACGCGGACGCCGGGAACGTTGAGATCGCGGTCTCCCGGGAAAAGAAGTCGCCCGAAGACGACGAACTGTTCAGACTGCTTACGGCGGAGAGGAGAACATGAGCCAGGAATACGCTGCCGATACCAATCCCAACCGCGTAGTGCCGCTGGAGGAGATAGTCTCCCACACCCGGCGCTACCATCCCCGGGACGATATGGAGATCATCTCCCGGGCGTACGAGTATGCCAAGGAGGCGCATGCGGGCCAGGTGCGCATGAGCGGGGAGCCCTACTTCAGCCACCCCACCAACGTGGCGCTCATACTGGCGGACATAATGATGGACCCCGCCACCATCGCCGCAGGCCTGCTGCACGACGTGGTGGAGGACGTGGAAGGCGTCACCGGAGAGACCATAGAAAAGCTGTTCTCCGCTGAGATCGGCCAGATGGTGGACGGCGTGACCAAGCTCAACCACGTGGACTTCTTCTCCAAGCACCAGCAGAAGACCGAGTCCATAAGGAAGATGTTCATGGCCATGGCCAAGGAGATCCGCGTGGTGCTGATCAAACTGGCGGACCGCCTGCACAACATGCGCACCCTGGACACCCAGAAGCCCCAGCGCAGGCAGGACATCGCCCAAGAGACGCTGGACATATACGCGCCCCTCGCCCACCGTCTGGGCGTTTACGCGATAAAGAGCGAGCTTGAAGACCTGTGTCTCAAATACCTGGATCCCGCCGAGTACATGCTCATCAAGCAGAAGACCGACGAAAACGCCCCCGCCCAGCAGAAGCTGATAAGCGACATACAGAGGGACCTGAAAGCCGCCCTGGAAGCCGAGGGGCTCAAGGGCTTCGAGATCAGCGGGCGCATAAAGCACACCTACTCCATATACCGCAAGATGAAGGCCCAGAAAAAGACCTACGAGCAGATCATGGACCTGGTGGCGGTCAGGGTGGTGGTGGAGCAGTTAAGCGACTGCTACAGCGTGCTGGGCATCGTGCACAGCATCTGGCAGCCCATGCCCGACCGCATCAAGGACTATATCCATTCCCCCAAGTACGGCATCTACCAGAGCCTGCATACCACCGTTATAGACAAAAGCGGCCAGAGGTTCGAGGTGCAGATCAGGACGTTCGAGATGCACCAGAACGCGGAATACGGCATCGCCGCCCACTGGCGGTATAAAGAGGGCCGCGCCGCGGACGAACTGGACGACAAGCTCTCCTGGCTCAGGCGCATCATCGACTGGTCCAGCGAGACCGGCGACGCGGACGAGTTTTCCACCTTCCTGCGCACCGACCTGTTCCAGGACGACGTGTACGTGTCCACCCCGGCGGGAGACATCATCTCCCTGCCCAGGGGCGCCACTCCCATCGACTTCGCCTACCGCATCCACACCGCCGTGGGCAACCGCTGCGTGGGCGCCCGCGTGGACAGGAAAATGGTGCCCCTGTCAACCAAGCTGGAAAGCGGCAACCTGGTGGAAGTCATCACCTCCGCCGCCTCGAAGGGCCCGTCCCTGGACTGGCTGAACATAGTGGTCACGGGCGAAGCCAAGGCCAAGATACGCGCCTTCCTCAAAAACGCGTCCAAGGACGAGAACCTCGCCCGGGGCAGGGACCTGATCGAGCGCGAGCTCAAGCGCATGGGTCTGAACTATGTGGATCTGTTCAAGACCGAGTTTTTGGAGACCCTGTACCGCCGCTATTCCCTGTCGGGCCTGGACGACCTGTACGTCACGGTGGGCTTCGGCGGCCTGAGCGCGCCCCAGATAATCAACCGCCTGAACGACGAGTACCGCAAGAGCGTCAAACAGGAAGCCAAGCCCATCGAGAGCCTGCCCGAAAAGGTGCCCGCAAAGCCCCGCACCCACACCACCCAGGGCGTGGAAGTGGAGGGCGACGCCAGCATGCTGGTCAGGTTCGCCCGCTGCTGCAATCCCCTGCCCGGGGACAAGATCGTGGGCTACGTGACCAACGGCAGGGGCGTGAGCATCCACAGGGCGGACTGCGTGAACATGCTGGACGGCTCCATAGAGCCCGGGCGCATGGTGCGCGTAAACTGGGCGAGCGAGGGCAAGAGCAGCTACGAGGCGGAGATTCAGGTCCGCAGCTACGACAAGGTGGGCCTGCTGGGCGACCTGAGCAATCTGTTCGCGAACCTGGAGGTGCCGCTTCTGGCGGTAGCCGCCCGCAGCCTCAGGAACGGCACCAGCCAGATCAACCTTACTTTGGAGATCAAGGACACCGGCCAGCTGGACAAGGTCATCCGTCAGCTACAGAAGCGCAGCGACATACTTGAAGTGTTCAGGACCGGAATGTAAACGGAGGAGACCGAATGCGCGCGGTAGTGCAAAGGGTAAACTATTCGTTCGTGGACGTGGAAGGCGAGACCGTGGGCCGGATCGGCAGGGGCTATATGGTCCTGCTGGGCGCCATGGAGGGCGACACGGAGACGGACGCGGACTATATCATAAAAAAGGTCGCGGGCCTCAGGGTATTCGAGGACGAAAACGGCAAGATGAACCTGTCCGTGGGCGACGTGGGCGGCGGCGTGCTGCTGGTGAGCCAGTTCACTCTGGCGGGAGACGCCCGGCACGGGAACCGTCCCTCTTTTTCCTGCGCGCTGGAGCCCGAAAGCGCCCGGAAACTGTGCGACTACGTGGCGGACGGGCTTAAAAAGCTGAACATACCCGTTGAGACGGGAGTGTTCCGCGCCCACATGGAAGTCACGCTGCTCAACGACGGCCCCGTCACCATACTGCTGGACAGCCGAAAGGAATTCTGATGGAGATATCGGTAAGGGCTATAGGCGAATGCGCCGCCAACTGCTACATAATCGAAAAAACGCTCATGCTCGACCCCGGCGACGATACCCGGGCCATCGACCGTTTCATAGCCGATACGGGCGCCGACATAAAGACCGTGATAATCACCCACGGCCATTTCGACCACCTGCTGGGCGCCGCGCACATGAAGGAAAAGTACGCCTGCGAGATCCTGATATCGGAAAAAGACGCGCCCGCGCTGTACGACAAAAGCGCCGCCATCGTGCCCGATTTCGCCCTTACGCCCTTCACTCCCATACACGCGGACGCCCTGCTTGAGCCGGGCAGGACCGAGCTGCTGGGGCGCGAGTGCGATGTGATCGCTACCCCGGGCCACACTCCCGGGGGCATCTGCCTGTATTTCCCCGCGGAAAAGGCGCAGTTTACCGGGGACACGCTGTTCGCCCACGGCTACGGGCGCACGGATTTCCCGGGCGGCGACATGAGCAAGCTCATAGAGTCGCTGCGCAAACTGCTTGAAATGGACGGCGATATAACCGTGTATTCCGGTCACGGTGAGGCCGCCACCATCGCGCAGATTAGGCGGGGGTATTACAGATGACGCTCTGCCTTAAGACCAACCTGGAGCCCATCCGCAACGAGCTGGACGACGTCATACGCGTGTTCTACGGCGACGTGACTTTCGTGCCGGAAGGCGGGGACGCGCTTATAGAGCACACCCACCTGGAAGCCGGCGGGCAGTACACGGAGACGCTGTCGTGCGATGGCGCCGTGTGCTCAAGGCAGGCTGCCGTGCCCGAGGGCGAACTTGAACAGAAGCGCGTCATAAAGCGCGCCGCCAAGACCGCGCTGTTCCTGCTGCTAAAGCAGCTTACCGGCATCGATCCGCCCTGGGGCAGCCTGACCGGCATACGCCCCACCCGGCTCATGTACGAGGCGCTGGACGAAGGCCTGAGCATGGACGACGCGGAAGCCCGGCTCATGGACGAGTTTTTCGTAAGCCCGGAGAAAGCCGGGCTGATAAAGACCATAGTCAGCGCCCAGACAGGGCTCATCTATCCCCCCGCGGACAGCTTCGACCTGTACATCCACATCCCCTTCTGCGCCACCCGCTGCGCGTACTGCTCCTTCGCCACGGGCGAAGTGGGCAACGGAAAGCTGATAGCGCCCTACGTGAACGCGCTGCTTACGGAGCTTAAAGACGGCGCGGCGCTCATGGAGCAAATGGGGCTTAAGATGCGGGCGGGCTACATAGGCGGCGGCACGCCCACCGCGATACCCGCAGAGCAGCTGGAGCGGATACTCGTCTGCGTACATGAGCTGTTCGGGCAGGGCGAGGAATTCACCGTGGAAGCGGGCAGGCCCGACACCATAACCCCCGAAAAACTGGAGATGCTAAGGCGCCAAAGCGTCACCCGCATAAGCGTGAACCCCCAGACGTTCTCGGACGAGACGCTCAGGCTCATAGGCCGCGCCCACACCAGCAAGGACACCCTGAAGGCGTACGCGCTCGCCCGGGAATACGGCTTTGACGACATAAACATGGACCTGATCGCCGCGCTGCCGGGCGAAGACATAAACGCCTTCTCCCGCACGCTGGAAAAGGTCATCACCCTGCGCCCCGAAAGCGTCACCGTGCACACCCTTGCGGTCAAACGCGCCAGCAAGCTGTACGAGGAAAGGCTGTTAAGCGGCCGGACCCGCACCCGCCGGGAGGCGGCGGACACCGACAAAATGCTGTCCCTCGCCCTGTCGTCCCTAACGGGCAGCGGCTACGTGCCCTATTACCTGTACCGCCAGAAGCATATGGCGGGCAACCTGGAAAACACCGGCTACTGCCTGCCGGGCAGGCAGTGCCTGTACAACATAGGCAACATGGAAGAGACCCAGAATGTGCTGGCTTTCGGCGCGGGCTCCATAAGCAAGTGGATATTCCCCCGGGAAAAGCGCATAGAGCGCAGCGCGAACCTGAGGAACGTGGAAGAATACATAGCCCGGACCGGCGAAATGAGCCTCAAAAAACGAAAAATCATACTTGGCGAGGACGCACATGAAAAAGCTTAGTTTTCTTGCTCTGATACTGGCGCTGCCGCTGCTGCTGTGCGGCTGCGGCGTGGAATACGTGAACCAGTTTGCCGACATCCCCAAGCCCGAAGCGGTGTTCACCCTGGACGTGGACGGCGTCACGTATCACCTGCGCTTCACCTTGGACCCCGCTGCCGCGCCCAACACGGTGTGCAACTTTGTATCCCTTGCCAACAGCGGCTATTACGACGGGCTCAAGATAGACTACGTATACCCCACTTTCTTCATGCGGGGCGGAGACCCTGACGGGGACGGCACCGGCGGACCCGGCTACACCATAGCGGGCGAGTTTAAGCAAAACGGCTTCCCCATCCCCGGCATCTCCCACTCCCGCGGCGTCATATCCATGTGCCGCCTGCCGGAAGACAACAACTCCGCGGGCAGCCAGTTCTTCATCATGTTCTCCCGCCAGTCCGCCTACGACGGCCAGTACGCCGCCTTCGGTCAGCTCAAGGCGGGCGACTCCGAATCCGCCGCCACGCTGAGCATGCTGGAAAACGCGCTTACCGACCGCTCCAGCCGCCCCGTGGTGCGCCAGACCATAGTGTCCGTGCGCGTGGATACGAAGGGCTACGTGTACCAGGTGACGCCCTACGAGCCCGAACCCGAGCCCGAGCAGAAATAGATCCTTTAGACGCAAAACAGCTCCCGGGGCGACATTGATATGCTACCCCCAAGTAGGACAATGAAAAATAAAACCTACTTGGGGGTATTTCTATGTCCAGAAAGAGTAAGATTGATTCAGTCCTAAAGGTACAGTTAGTTGAACAGTATCTGAGGGGCGAAATCGGAATCAGA
>JAIKYG010000035.1:0-2114 GCA_024683475.1 Clostridiales bacterium
CCCAAACAAGCTTCGATCGTGAAAGCCTGGGCACTCATTCATCAGGATGAACTCAGGGCAAACTGGGAGCTTGCGAGGAATGACGAAAAGCCGTACAAAATCGAACCGCTCAAGTGAGGTGATATCATGCGAACACTTTCACCTGACGTAGTTGATGTGGCTGTTCGGGACAGCCATACCCTTGCAGTCAGTTTTTCCAACGGAGAAAGGCGCGTGTTTGATCTGACGCCCCTGCTTGAGCGAAAGTGTTATGCACGTCTGAATGACCCCGTTTTTCTGTCGAGTGTTTCAGTTCAGAATGGCTGTGTGACCTGGCTGGATGATATTGACATTGACCCGGAATGGCTTTACGAGGACAGCGTCCCCGCAGCGTCATATACATGGTCCGATGTCGCGAGAGCCTACTTCAAGCATCATCGGGTATTCTCCTATCGCCTCAAGGCTGTTTCGGACATGACAGATGACGAGGTCGTGCAGAAATGTCATTGGTGGCAGGAAGATCATCACATGGTGGATGACTATTGGGCGTTTGTCAAAGCGCATTTTCCGGAAATGGCGTGAGTTTCGTCACGGCAAGGCATTCAAGGGTCTGCAGAAGATGTATTTCGGGAAGTAAAACGCTTGCTCCGTAAGCGTTTCAAACGGAGGATACCTGATCGGGATCATCCGTTTTTTGTTGCCAATATGTCGCGATCCACGGTTTTTGGGGTTCAAGTATGTGACTCACAGAGTATCATTTTTTTACTGGCGGTCGTACGGATACACAGCGAGATAGCCCCGGGAGTATGCCTGACCGAAGATCAGGCAGAACGTCTGGTCTACTTTCCCACCTGCTTCGAAACGCCCTTTCCGAACAGCTGCTTCAGCTTTCCGCGGAACATCAGCGCGAGCATGAGCGCCTCGAGCACGAGCATAATGCCGAGCGTCGCCCAGCTCCATGCGAGGCTCTTTGCCACGTAGCCCATAAGCAGCAGCATGGGGAAGCCCATGATTATAGACCACAGGTTCTGGTATACAAGGTTTGAGGAGGCGGGGGTTTCGAACGACGGGTCGATCTCGCGCAGCAGTATCACGCCTGTGGACGCGGTGCCCGTGAGCATGCCGTACAGCGCGAGGAACGCCTCGTCCTCATAGCTGCCGAACAGCCGCGCGCACGTCCATTTGCAGTACAGGTACGTGGCCGCGGCGCCTACTGCGCAGGTCAGCGTGAGCGGCAGCACGAATTCCTTATGCGAAAACGCGCCCAGGTCTATCGCGGCTATGGAGGCCGCCACCATCAGGTCGAACATGGTGCCGGATATACGGTTAAGCATGAAATTGTTGGTGTAGGCGCGCTTCATTATGTTTTTGCGCATGAGCAGGTTCAATACGCTCTTCAGGCCTATCGCGACCGCAGTGCCCACAAGGAAGTTGAAGCCCCACATCAGCGGGCGCACGGTGTTGTCGTAAAATTTTATGCCGCTGCACAGCGTGTGCACGAGGTACATAAGCAGATACGCTATACCGTAGGCGATGAACACCAGCGCGAACTGCACAGTGAGCTTGTCCACGGATTCGCTTAACGGTATCTCTCCGGGAGCGGTGATGGTTTCCGCGGTGAGACGTTCGATTTCCTCGGCGTTTTCTACGCGCCGCACGTTTTTCTTTCTGCGTATGCGCCCAAGGTATATCACGCCGCCCGCCGAGGCGGAGATAAACCCGCACGCCGCTACGGACAGCCCGTAGGAAATCCCGTTTTCAAAGCCCAGATCGGAGAAATTCTTGCCCCAGGTGTACGCCTGTCCGGGGCCCTGGCCGTAGCCCATCGGCAGCAGCATTCCCGCCGCGGCGAAGGATTTTATCGCGTAAAACAGCGCAAGTGTTATCGCAAGCCCGACTATGCCCTGCAGAAGGTAGGTGCTGACCACCACTGTGGAGGTGTTGAATATGTCCCTGCGCGCCTGCCTGCCCTTCTGCTTTTCGGTATTGCGCAGCGAGAGCGCTACGAAGCCCAGCCCCAGCCCGTGGTACGTGAGCGCCTCCAGCGTCGTCGTGCTAAGCATCGGCTTACCGGTGACGCGCTTCCAGACCGCGCCCGCGATCAGTACGCCGAAACCGGCCAGCACGCTTGAAGG
>JAIKYG010000077.1:0-4853 GCA_024683475.1 Clostridiales bacterium
GTACTGCTGCTCTTTGAAGCCGACGATGTCGGGCAGCTTGCCGCTGGCCATGTAGCTCTGGAGCTTGTCCAGCACGTTGTCGCCCGCGGGCAGGAACTCGATCTGGATGTTGAGGTCATCCAGCATGAGCTTGCCGGTCCAGTCATCGATGATACCGAACTCGGTGCACACAGACTGCATGACGAAAGCCGTGAGGGTCACGGGCGCTTCCTCGGCGGAGCCGAAGGAACACACGCCCAGCGCCAGGATCAGGCACAGCAGCATGCTTATGAGTTTTTTCATGGGGTTTCCTCCTTGTTATTTTTAGGGAGCACCTGCTCCCGGGGATACAAACACTCCCTCTTATCCTTTCACCGCGCCGATCATGATGCCCTTGATAAAGTATCTCTGGAAGAAGGGATAAATCATCAGCACCGGGATGATCGTGACCATGGTGATCGTGTATCGGGTGGATTCGGCGGTCAGCAGCGTGTCCAGGTTCATGTTCTGGGCGGCGGCCGAGTCCGTTTTGAGGATGTCCGCCAGCGCGGTCGCCTTTTTGAGGTACAGGTTCAGGGTGTACTGCAGCGTGAAATACTTGGTGGACGTCATGTACAGCACGGTGTCCATAAAGGCGTTCCACTGTCCTACCGCCGCGAAGATCGCGATCGTCGCCAGGATCGGCATGGAGAGCGGCAGGATGATGCGCGTGTAGCGCCTGAAGTACCCCGCGCCGTCGATCTCCGCCGATTCCTCCAAAGAGCCGGGAATGGACTCCATGTAGGTCTTGCACAGCACCATGTTGAACGACTGGTTCAGGCACGGCAGCACGTACACCAGGAAGTTGTCGATCAGGCCCAGCGCGCGGTAGGTCAGGTACAGCGGAACCACGCCCGCGTTAAAGTACATCGTGGCGATGATGACGCGGTAGACGAACTTCCTGTGCCAGTACTCCGGCTTGCTCATGCAGTACCCCATGAACGAGGCGGCGATGAGCGACAGCGCGGTGCCGATCACCGTGCGGCTCACGCTGATGAAGGCCGCCTGCGGCAGGGTCTTGATTTTGAACACCGAGATGTAGTTGCTGAAGTGGATGCTCCTGGGGTAGAAGAAGATCGCTCCCTTGTCCACCAGCGCGTTCGAGGAGATGGAGCTTATGAAGATGTAGTAAAAAGGAAAGATGCACAGCAGCGTGAAGAAAGTAAAGAACACGTAGATCGCGATCTCGAACAGAACGTCCCAGACCGTCTTCTTCTCTTTCAAAGCCATATCTTCACCCCTCAGAATATGCTGTCGCCGCGGATAGCCTTGGAAAGGCCGTTGGCAAAGAACAGCAGCCCCAGGCTGACCACTGATTTGAACATACCCACCGCGGTGGCGTAGGAGATATTGTTCCCGCCGATGCCCTGGTTGTACACGAACAGGTCGAGCACCTCGATTTTTTCGTGGTTTATGGCGTTCTCAAACACGTAATACTGCTCCATGCCGTTGGACAGAAGGTGCCCGATGTCGATCATCAGCAGCACGAAGTACGTCCCCAGCAGGCCCGGCACCGTAATGTGCCACATCTTCTGGAAGCGGTCCGCGCCGTCGATGGACGCGGCCTCGTACAGTTCCTGGTCGATGCCGGCGATCGCCGACATATACATGATGGACGCCCAGCCCAGGCCCTTCCATGTGCCGTACGCCCACTGGGTGATCCATACGGCCTTGTCGGTGGCCATGAAATTGATGGACTCGCTTGTCAGGCCGAGCATCTGCAAAAAGTGGTTCACGAAGCCGTCCAGCGAAAGCAGGGAGTGCACCACGGAATACACGATGACCCAACTGACGAAGTTGGGCACGGTGGTCAGCACCTGCACGCTTTTGCGGTAGCGGACGAACTTGATCTCCGACAGGAAGATCGCGAAAAACATGGGCAGGGGCGAGCCCAGCAGGTGATAGCCGCTGGTGATGAGGGTATTGCGCATGACCCGCAAAAACTCTTCGCGCAGAACGAAGTTTCCGAAGGGCATCGAGAAATACTTGAGACCCACCCACTTGCTGGAAAAGAAGCTGAACCCGGCTTTGTAGTTCACAAAGGAATACAGCCATCCGAACATGGGAACGTAGCAAAACAGGATCGTCGCGATCAGAAACGGGATCGACATCGCGAACAGCACCTTGCCGGCGCGCCTGCGGCCGTTCATGAGCCGGTTCCCGTCTTTCGCCTTTTTCAATGCGGAGGGATATCCAGCTTCGGTCATCTCTTCCACCCTCTTTTAGCTTTGTAACATGAATTATACCATTCCACCCGTTTCCTGTCAACCAAAACGCCAAAAAATTTGCCGAAAAAATCATGATAAAAAAGATGGATTTCAGCAAAATTTTCTTAAAATTTAGCTGAAACTTAAGCCCCGCACAGCGTGCCGCCGCTGGCATGACGAACGCGGCGATGTCGGGTGCCCTGTATCAAATGCTTGTGCCATTCGTCTTTACGTTATTCATCCTGTATGTTTTCGCGCGAAAAACTCGCTTCCTCAAATCCTTGATTTGAGCCGGCAGGTTTTTTGATCGATCCCCGCCTCAGGTAGACCGGCTTTTCGCCGCGCCGCTGTTCTGGCAGATCATGCCTGTACGGGGCCCTTTTGTTTCGTTTCCATAGCCGCCCAACGGCGGTTCCTTTGACTGTCCCTCTTTCATTCCCTTTTCAGGAGATCCCATGCTCACCATCACCGACAACATCATCAGCCTGAACCGCGGCGACGATGTCAGCTTCACCGTCTCCATCGCCGACGAATTCGGCGAACCCTACGCCCTTGAGCCCGGCGACACCCTCGTCTTCTCCGTGCGCGCCGAGCCCTCCGAATCCTCGCCCCAGCTCATCCGTGTGGAGAGCGTCACCGACACCGTTTTCCTGACCCACGCCGACACCGCCGCCCTTCCCGTGGGCAAATACTCCGCCGCCGTCCGCTTAAACCGCGCCTGCGGCCAGACCCTGATCGTCTTTCCCCCGCTCAAGCGCCACGGCCGCCTTACGCCGTGGAACAACTTCATTCTCGACCCGGAGGTAACCGTATGAACTTAAGCGCCACCCTCGGCGCGGGCCGCGTCGTCGTCAACGACTACGTGATCAGCCTGACGCGCCTCGAAAACGCCTCGCGCCTCACCGTTTCGCGCGGCGGCGAAGCGCAGTCCGTCGACATCCCGGACGGCGCGCGGGGCAGCGAAGGCCGCGGCATCGCGCGGGCGGTTTTCAACGCCAATGATACCCTTACCCTGACCTTCACAGACGGCGAAACCTTCACCACGCCCTCCCTGCGCGGCCCCGCCGGCGCGTCCTCCTGGCAGGACATCGGCGGCAAGCCCGCCGCCTTTCCGCCCCTTCAGCACAGCCATCCGCTCAGCGACCTGACCGGCGCGGGCGCGCTCATCGCCTCCACCTTCGACGCGCAAAAGACCTACCTGCCCGGCTGCGTTTGCCTGTTTGAGGGCGCGCTGTACCGCTTCACCGAAACCAAGGCCCCCGGCGCGTGGGACGCCGCGAAGGCCGCGCCCACCAGCCTGGGCGGCGAGCTCGAAGCCCATACCGCCTTCATAAAGGCCCTCAAGGCCGGCCTCACGCCCGTCCAGCTGCGCTTCATTGCCCAAAGCGGCCGCGCCCGCGAGTACCTGGACATCGGCGATGTCATCCACATCCCCTGGACGGACGGCGCGCCCGCCGCGCCCGTCACCTATCAGTACCCCTTCACGGTCGCGCACATCGGCGACGTGACCGACGCCCGGGGCGAGCTGCACCGCGGCGCCGTCTTCCTGCAGGCCCTGTGCGCGACGCCCCAGCCCGTCGCCTTCGACGCAGCCGAAACCGAACCCGCTGCAGAAGCAAACGCGCAGGCGGGCCGCTACTACATCGCCAAAGACGGCTCGGCCTTCTCGCTTTTGGAGCTGAACGAGGGCGACCCGATCCCGTACGCCGCGCACGACGCGGTCTTCGTCAACACGGTGCCCTCCGCCGCCGTCGCCCAGAACGGCTACAACCGCTGGGGCCTGTCCGCCGTGCGGCAGTGGCTCAATTCCGACGCCCCGAAGGGCACGAGCTGGTGGCAAAGCACCCACCCGGGCGACAGCTGCCCCGCGAATGCCTCCGCCGTTCCCGGCTTCCTCAGCGGCTTTACCCCCGAGTGGCGCGCGGTCTTTGCTCCCGTGCGGGTGAGCACCGCCCTCAATACCGCGGTCGACGGCGGCGGCCTCGAGCTCACGAACGACACCTTCTTCCTGCCTTCGCTGGAACAGGTCTGCGGCGTCCCGCAGGCGCAGGGCGAGGGGGAGTGCTGGGACTGGTGGAAGCTCAAAACCGGCCTCGCCGAACCCTCCAACGGCTCAGCGAGCGACACCCGCGCCGCCCGCCGCGTCACTTCGATCGACGACCCGAACGGCAACGCCGTCATTCTTCCCCTGCGCAGCGCGTTCCTGACGCATCCCCACTTTCTCTGGCGCATCTACCGCGAAGGCTACATCGGCGGCGTGAGCTACGTCGCCGCCTACGCCTCAAGATACCTTCCCGCCTGCGTGGTTTTCTGATCGCTCCGCGTCCCGGCCCCGCTTTTTCGCCCAAACCGTTCTGAAAGGACTTCCAATGCTTAAAACCCTCCGCCTCGGCTCCGGCGGCATTGAGCTCGCGCTGCTGTGCCGCCTTTTGAACGCCCCGCTTTGCCAAACCTTCACCCCAGACGTCGAAAGCCTGGTGATCGCGTACCAGCGCGCCCGCGGCCTCAGCCCGGACGGCGTCGTGGGCCCCGTGACCTGGACGGCGCTGATCGACGGTCCCGGCCCGGCTGTTCCCGCGCCCGACCCTCTGCCGGCCATCGACGTGCCCGACTTCAAGCAATACGACC
>JAIKYG010000040.1:0-49860 GCA_024683475.1 Clostridiales bacterium
CGCTTACGCTGCAGGCGGGGGCGGCGGCGGGAGCGGCATTGGGAGCGGGCGCCGATTTGGGAGCGGGAGCCGCGGCGGCGGGTGCGCTTACGGCGGGAGCGGTCTGGCCCGCGCCAACTTCTTCAACCTCGACTTCGTAGCTGTTGCCGTTTACGTTTATGATGAACTTACGCATTGTTGTATCCTCCGATTATCAGAATTTGAAGATTTGTTCGGTGCGGGCGGCGTTCTTCCAGCCGTTCACGCGTTTGACTGACTTGATCTTAACCGGCGCGGCGCTGCCGAGGAAAGCGGCAACGGCGGCGGAGATGACCGCTATGAGCTCCGTGTCGTCCCCTTCGGGGGCTTCGGGTTCAGGCTCGGCGATCGGCTCTGCGGGAGCAGCCTGGGCGGCTTTCTGAGCGGCCTTTTCGGCGGCTATGCGCTCCTGCTCGGCTTTTTTCGCCTTCTTTTTCTGTATGCCGTTGAATATGGCGGCCATGAGCTTAAGGCACAGGATGATGATTATCAGCCCCGTAAACACGATGAGCAGGCCGATGACCATCGCTTTCCCGCCGTAGCCCAGCTTATCCAAAAAACTCATACGCGACCCCCTTTATAAGGGCATATTGCCGTGCTTTTTGGCTACGCGCTCCTCGCGTTTGCCGGAGAGCATGTCGAAGGCCCTGCACAGCGCCTGGCGGGTGAGGGAGGGCTGGATCACGTCGTCCACATAACCGTTCCTGGCGGCAGAAACGCCGTCGGCGATCTGGGTGGCGTATTTTTCCTCCAGCTCGCGCCTCTTGGCGGCGGGGTCGAGGGAACCGGTCATTTCGTCGCCCAGCAGCATCTGGGTGCCGATGGCTGTGGTCACCGCGCTGATAACGGCGCCGGGCCAGGCGTAAACGATGTCGTTGGCGGCCTTGGAACCCATGGCGGCGTATGCCATGCCTACGGCGTTGCCCAGAATGACGGAGACCTTGGGGCAGGTGGCGTCGCTTACCTGATACATGAGCGCGGCGCCGGCCCGGGCCAGTTCACCCTGGGGAGCGGTGTTTATCTTCATTCCGTTGGAGGATACCAGGTTAAGTACCGGTATGGAGAAGCTGTCCGCGAAGGATACGAGCCTGGCGGCCTTCTTGCAGCCGTACACGGTCAGGCGGCCTTCGTCCTTGGCGGGATCGTTGGCTGTGACCGCCACGGTCCTGCCGTCCAGCTTCATGAGGCCGGTGATCATGGAGGGAGCGAACTCTTCGTACAGCTCCACGAACTCGCCTTCGTCAGCCAGGGACTTGATGATGCTCCTGACGTCATCGGCGTTCTCGAGCGCGTCGAACTCGTCTATGGTGCGGTCCGCGGTGTCGTTTGCCGCGAACACGGCTTCGTCCAGGTTGTTGACGGGCAGCATGGAGACCAGTTTACGGGCCAGCTGAATGGCCTCTTCCTCGGTCTTCGCGCCCAGCATCGCGCCGCCGCTCTTCAGGGAGGCTTCGGTGCCAGCGATCTCGTCCATGCTCACGTTTTTATTGCCGGCGGCGGAAACGACCAGGGGACCGTTCACGAACAGTTCGCCCTTGCCCGCCTGGATGCTGATGTCACTCATCTGGGCGATGACGGAGGCAGTGCCTCCGCAGGGACCCAGTATCAGCGCGATCTGGGGCACTACGCCGCTGAGCCTGGCGGAAGCCGCGGCCAGGGTGGCGTACGCTTCCAGCGCGCCCGCGCCTTCGGAGAGCCTCGCGCCTGCGCTGTCCAGCAGAGCGATCACGGGGCAGCCGGTCTTCTTGGCCATTTCCATGACCTTGAGCGCCTTTCTGGCGTGCTTTTCGCCCACTGCGCCGCCGCCCACGGTGAAGTCCTGGGCGTAGAGGTATACGGGATTGCCGTCGACGGTGGCGTAACCCGCGATAACTCCGCAGTCGGAAGCCAGCACGTCGATCTCCACAAAGCTGTTTTCGTCGCACAGCAGGCCGACCCGTTCACGGGCGGTCAGCTTGCCAGCTTGCTTTTGCCTGGCGATAAGCTGGGAGTCGCCCTCAAGTATGGCGGCTTTCCGGCTGAGCACCTCAGGCAAGGTTTGTTCTACACTCATGTGTATGTTCCTCCATATAGAATTGCTGTATGAACGCATTAAATGCCACTTTAAAAATTTCTATGAATATTCCCCGTATTCCTGCAAATAGACGTGTTAAATTTGTAGAAGCCGGGTCAGCTCAGGAAGCCCTCCACGATGCGCGCTTCCGCTTCCTCCCGGGTGAGCCCCAGGGTACGCAGTTTAAGTATCTGTTCTCCCGCGATCTTGCCTATTGCGGCTTCGTGGATCAGAGCGGCGTCCTCGTTCCGGGCGAACAGGCGGGGGGACGCGTCCACCTGCGCCTTGTCGGAGATTATGGCGTCGCACTCGGTGTGCCCGGTGCACTTGGCTTCGCCTATGATGGTGGATTCGTACTCCTGGCGGCTGGTGTCCCGCGCCACGGAACGGCTGACCACGTCGGCGGCTGAGTTGTCGCCCTGCATGGTCACGGTGAACAGGGTGCGGGCGGTCTGGTCCTTTTCGGTGAGCAGGCGCTCCCGTATCACGAGGCGGGCGTCCTCGCCCAGGGTGCAGCGGGTATCCCGGGTGGTGCGGTCCACGCCGCCGATCTGGCTGGTGTCCATTTCCATGTACGCGCCCTTTTCGAGGAAAGCTTCGGTGACGGGGTCTATCATGCGCAGGCCCGTGCCCTTGCCGGTGCCCACGTGTTTTTCGATGTATTTGACCCGCGCGCCGGGAGCCAGGAAGAAGCGGTGTATGCCGTTGTGACGTGCGGGCTCGCCCGTGGTGGTGTGCACGCCGCAGCCCGCGATTATGGTCACGTCCGCGTCTTCGCCGATATAGAAGTCGTTGTACACCAGGTCGTCCACGTTGCCGTGGGTGACGCAGGCGGGGATGGACACCTTTTCGCCTTTGGTGCCCGGACGCACGCGGATCTCCAGCCCCGGCTTGTCTTCCTTTGAGAGGATGGCTATGTTGTCGGAGGACTGCCTGCCTGCGCAGGTGGAGTCCACGCGGATGTTGTACGCGCCTTTGTACTTGCCGTCCCAGTCGCTTATAAGGGAGAGCAGGTCCTGTGTCACCTGATTAAGCTCGCTCATTTATCGCCCTCTCCTTTCTGTCGCAGACTTTCTGGGCCATGCCGCCGCTGACCAGCTGCGGGAGCACTTCCTCGGCGGGACCCTGCGCAGCTATGCGGCCCGAGTCCAGAAGCACGATCTCGTCGGCGATGGACAGTATGCGCTCCTGGTGGCTCACTATCACCAGCGTGCCTTCGGGCGACCTGCGCATGGAGTCGAAGGTCTTTATGAGCCCCGCGAAAGACCAGATGTCGATGCCCGCTTCTGGCTCGTCGAATATGGACAGGGGCGCTCGGCGCGCGAGCACGGTGGCGATCTCTATGCGCTTCATTTCGCCGCCGGACAGGGTCTGGTTGATCTCCCGGTACAGGTAGTCCCGGGCGCACAGCCCCACCTGGCTCAGATAGTCGCACATGGAGGTGTTGCCGCCCCCCGCGATGTCCAGCAGCGCCTTGACCGTGAGCCCCTTAAAGCGCACGGGCTGCTGGAAGGCGAAGGCGATGCCTTTTCGGGCACGCTCGGTGACGTCCAGTTTGGAGATGTCTTCACCGTTGAAGAAGACCCGGCCTTCGTCGGGCGTGATGATGCCCGCCATGACCTTGGCCAGGGTGGTCTTGCCGCCGCCGTTGGGGCCGGTGATGGCCACGAGTTTGCGGTCCGGCACGGTCAGGGACACGTCGTCGAGTATTTTGACGCCGTCCTCGGTGGTCCAGGAAATGTGTTTAAGTTCCAGCATATCTATTCCTCGAAGAAATGGGATTCCAGCATCGCGCACAGCGCGTGGTATATGGGCAGATGGTATTCCTGCACGTCGGCAGGCGTGTTCGCGGGGGCGATAACGGATACGGCGCAGTTTTCGGCCAGCTTTCCGCCCGTGCCGCCGGTCAGGGCAATGGCCTTTATGCCCAGCTTTGCGGCAGTCTCGGCGGCCCTTAGCACGTTTTTGGCGTTACCGCTGGTGGATATGCCCAGCAGGACGTCGCCTTTCCTGCCCAGGGCGGTCAGCTGCTGAGCGTAAACGTATTCGCTGTCGCAGTCGTTGGAAAACGCGCTTGAGAGCGCCGGGTGCCCGTTAAGGCTGACAGCCGCAAGTCCGCCCTGCAAATGCGGGAACCCGGGCAGGGGACGCTTAAGATAAAAGCCCTTCACGAGTTCGCCCACTATGTGCTCCGCATCCGCGCAGGAGCCGCCGTTGCCGCAGATCAGCAGTTTGCCGCCGCCTTCAAAGCAGTCCCTGAGCAGTATGTACGCGTCCATTATTTGCGCCTTGCAGCATTCCAGCGCGGGATAGCGCTCAAACAGCCTGTTATAGCGGAAGAGCACCTTTTCGTAGGTCTCGGTCGCCTTGTAGAGCGGGTCTATGCCCAGATTGTACAGCGCGACCATTACCGCGGCGGTGTCGCCCAGGGTGTCGGTGAGCTCGGCGGGCACCACGCTGAGCGCGGAAAGCGAGAAGGGGATGCATTCCTTTTTGAGCTCCTCCTCCATGGCGGGGATGAGCAGTTCGCCGCTTCTCTGGAAGATGCTGCCGATGACGATCTTCTCGGGATTGAACGCGTCCGCAAGCAGGCTGAGCCCGCGCCCCAGCATCCTGCCCACCCGGGCGTAGATGCCCTGCGCGTCACTGTCGCCGCGCTTTGCGTATTCGGCGATCAGCGCGGCGGAGATATCGCTTTCGCTATGCCCGTCCCGTATCCAGGCGGGCTGCCGGCCCGTCTTCGCCATTTCTTCGGTCACGCTTTTTGCGTACCTGCCTATGCCGCCGCCCGAGCACCAGCCCTCGAACGAGCCGTTTTTGCCGAACCCCCACGGGCCGTCCTCGCTCAGGCGAAGGTGACCGATCTCGCCCGCCATGTCGCTGGCGCCGACCAGCAGCCGGCCTTCGGCGATCACGCCGCCGCCCATGCCGGTGCCCATGGTAAGGAAGATCATGTTTTCGCTTCCGCGCCCTGCGCCCAGTTTCCATTCCGCCAGGGCGCAGGCGTTGGCGTCGTTCATTATGAAGCAGGACACCGAGTATCTGTCAGTCAGCAGCTTCGCCAGGGGGATGTTTTCCCAGCCGGGCAGGTTGGGCGGGCACAGCACCGTGCCGCTATTTGAGTCGAGCGGCCCGCCGCAGCTCACGCCTATGGCTTCGATCCCCGCTTTGTCCAGCCGGTTTTCGCTTATGGCCGCGTCCACTGCGCCGAGTATCAGGGCAAACATGTGCTCAAAGCCCTTTTCCGCCTCGGAGGGAAAGCGTTTTTTCCACACGAAACGGATGCCGCCGTCCACTTTCGCGACGGTGACGGCGCATTTGGTACCGCCTATGTCTATGCCTATAAAGGGTCTCATACAGCCTCCGCTTTTACGTATGCCGTTATTGTACCACGCGATTGTTAGCGATTAAACAGAAGGAGATTAAAACCAGTTAAACATCGCGGTTTCCGGACAGGCAGCGGACGATCTCCGCGGCGATCATCAGCCCCGCGCAGCCGGGCACGAACGCGGTGGAACCGGGCGTGCGCTGCTTTTCGCCGCTCGATACGGGGGCTTCCGTGGAGAACAGCACCTTTACGCCCTTTTCGATTCCGCGGGCGCGCAGTTCCCTTCGCATCACCCGCGCCAAGGCGCACACGCTGGTCCTGCTTATGTCGTCCAGCCTGAGCAGGGAAGGATCCAGCTTGTTGCCGGTGCCCATGCAGGAAATGACCGGCACGCCGGCGTTCAGGCAGTTTTGGATTATCAGCAGTTTGGAAGCGACGCTGTCTATGCAGTCCGCCACGTAATCGAAGCGGGAAAAGTCTATGCTGCCGGCGTTTTCGGCGCAGTAGAACATATCAAGGGCGCATATCTCGGCTTCCGGGTTTATGCTTTTTGCCCGATCGAAAGCGGACGCCGCCTTTGAAAGCCCCAGCGTCTCGCGGGTGGCGAGGAGCTGGCGGTTCAGGTTGGTCTCGTCGAACACGTCGCCATCGACGGCGGTGATATGCCCGATGCCGCTTCTGACCAGCGCCTCGAAGGCGTATCCGCCCACTCCGCCCAGCCCGAACACGGCAACGCGGCTGTTTTTGAGCCTGTCAAGCGCCGGTCCGCCCAGCACCATGCGCGTTCTGTCTGTCCACATGATCTCGTCCTCCCAACAGGCCATAATACAATAAAGGAAGCCTTTTTGTCAATGCCGATTGACACAGGCGGGGGAAAAGGATTAAAATATAAAATAGCATACTATAATTCGGAGGAATAATGATGGATAGAGAACTCGCGCGCCGGCAGGCGAGGGAACTGGTATCACAGATGACGCTGGAAGAAAAAGCCTCCCAGCTGCGCTACAACGCTCCTGCGATAGAACGCCTGGGAGTACCCGCCTACAACTGGTGGAACGAGGCGCTCCACGGCGTGGCCAGGGCCGGCACCGCAACGGTGTTTCCCCAGGCCATAGGTCTGGCGGCCATATTCGACGAGGACATCATCGAGGATATAGCCGACATCATCTCCACGGAGGGCAGGGCAAAATTTAACGCCCAGTCTTCCGGCGGCGACAGGGACATATACAAGGGGCTGACGTTCTGGTCCCCCAACATCAATATATTCAGAGACCCCCGCTGGGGCAGGGGCCAGGAGACCTACGGCGAGGATCCCTACCTGACCAGCCGCATGGGCACGGGCTTTGTGAAGGGTATCCAGGGCAACGGCACGTACCTTAAGGCCGCCGCCTGCGCCAAGCACCTGGCGGTGCATTCCGGCCCCGAGGCGCTGCGCCACGCGTTCGACGCCAAGGTGAGCAAGTACGACCTGTTCGACACCTATCTGCCCGCCTTCGAGACGCTGGTAAAGGAAGCCAAAGTCGAAGCGGTGATGGGCGCGTACAACCGGGTGAACGGCGAAGTGTGCTGCGGCAGCCCCACCCTGGCCTCTATCCTCAGGGAGATGTGGGGCTTTGAAGGGCATTTTGTGAGCGACTGCGGCGCCATAAGCGATTTCCATCAGCACCACAAGGTGACCGACACCGCGCCGGAAAGCGCGGCGCTGGCCATAAACAACGGCTGCGACCTCAACTGCGGAAACACTTACCTGCACTTGCTGCAGGCGGTCAGGGACGGCCTGGTGACCGAAGACGCGATCACTCAGGCGTGCGAAAGGGTGTTCACCACCCGCTTCCTGCTGGGCCTGTTCGCGGACGACTGCGAGTACGACCAGATACCTTACGCCGTAAACGACTGCGAGCGCCACGCCCAGGCCGCGCTGAAAGCCGCGGAGAGGAGCATGGTGCTGCTCAAAAACGACGGCGTGCTGCCAATAAACCTGAATTCCGTGCGCTCCGTGGCGGTGATCGGCCCCAACGCCAACTCAATTCCCGCGCTGGAGGGCAACTATAACGGCACTTCTTCCCGCTACGTCACATATCTTGAAGGCATCCGCGCGGCCTGCCGCGAAGCGGGCGTGCGTGTGAACTACTCCGAGGGCTGCCACCTGTACAAGAACAGCTCCAGGAGCGACTCCATGGTAGGCGACCGTTTCGCCGAGGCGAAGGCTGCCGCCGGCATGAGCGACGTGAGCATACTCGTGCTGGGCCTGGATCCCTTCATGGAGGGCGAAGAAGGCGACGCGGGCAACGGCCTGGCCAGCGGAGACAAAAACGACCTGGAGCTGCCCGAGATCCAGAGAAAACTGCTGGCGGAGATAATTGCCGTGGGCAAGCCCGTGGTGGTGCTGGTGGCCAGCGGCAGCGCGCTTCGAGTGGAAGAAGCCAACGCGGTCATGCAGGTGTGGTATTCTGGCCAGGCGGGAGGCACCGCCGCCGCCAACCTGCTGTTCGGCAAGGTCTCGCCCAGCGGCAGACTGCCGGTGACCTTCTATAAGAGCGTGGACGACCTGCCCGAGTTTACGGATTACTCCATGCAGGGGCGCACCTACCGCTACTTTAAGGGCGAGGCGCTGTATCCCTTCGGCTTCGGCCTGAGCTACACCCGCTTCAGGTACACCGAGCCCCAGTTCGACGAGGAGAACAGCGTGGTCACCGTGAAGATCAAGAACATAGGCACCCGCGACGCCGAAGAGGTGTGCGAAGTGTACATAAAGCCCATGGAGTTCGACAGCCACGGCCTCAACTGGTCGCTGTGCGCCTTCGGGCGCGTGGCGCTCTCCGCGGGAGAGGAAAAGCGAGTGCGCCTGCCTATTCCTGAGCGTGCGTACGAGTGCGTCACCGAGGACGGCCGCAGGATCAAGGCGGGCCGGCACTTCAGGCTTTACGTGGGCTCCTCCCAGCCCGACAGTGTGTCCGCGGCGAAGCTGGGCGTAAGCCCCGTGGAACTTGATATAGTCAAGTAAAATGACCCGGGAGGCCTCCGAAAAGGGGATCGGGGCGGCGCTTAAAAGGCTTTGGAGCCACACCAGCCCGCCCTCTTCCCGGGAGATAAAGCTGAATAACGACACGGGACTGCTCAAGCTGGTCGCGTGTCTTGCCATGCTCAGCGACCACATGGGCAAGATGATTTTCCCAAATGCCTGGCGGCCCGTGTTTACGGGCGAGATCGCGCGCATGATCGCCACCAGCAACATAATGCGCATGGTCGGGCGCCTGGCGTTCCCGCTGTTTGCTTACTGCGCGGCGGTGGGCGTGATTAAGACCCGCAACGTGTGGAAGTACGCCCTGCGCCTGCTCCTGATGGGCATACTGGTGCATCCCCTGTACCAGGAAGCCATGGGGCACGTGCAGCTGGGCGCATTCAACTGGGCAGCCGATTTCTGGCGGGTGGACAGGATCTATTCCCACTATTACACCGCCAACCTCAACATATTTTTCTCCCTTGCACTGGGCGTGCTTATCACAGGCTCGGCAAGGGAAAAGAAGTATTTCCTTATCCCCATACTTGCGGCGCTGACCTGGATACTCAGAGGGCGCCTGGATTACGGCTATAAAGGCTTTACGCTGATCGCGCTGTTCTACGCGTTTATCGACCGGCCCGTCGCCTCTTTGCTGGCGGTGGTGCCCTACATGCTGTGGTGGTGTTCCCCCGCCCTGTTCGACAGCTTTACGCTACGCGCCACCACGCAGCTGTATGCCATGGGCTCGCTGCTGCTCATCTATATCCCCGTAAAAAAGCGGCGCGTGGTGCTGCCCAAATGGTTTTTCTACGGTTTTTATCCCGCGCACCTGCTGCTGATACTGCTTTTGCAGGTGCTTTGACGAAAGCTTTAAGGAGCGTTTATGAAATACGATTTTGACTCCGTCGTCGACCGCAGCGGCACTGCGGCGATTAAGTGGGACATACGTACTCCCGAAGAGGCGAAACGGGGCTATCTGCCCATGTCCGTTGCGGACATGGAGTTCAAGTCTCCGCCCTGCGTGGCCAAAGCGCTGGAAGAGGCGGCGAAACACGGCTTATACGGCTACACCCATCCGGACGCAGCGTTTTTCGGGGCGTGCCGCTGGTGGTTCAAAAACCGGCACGGGTTCGACTGCGAGGACAGCGACATAGTGCCCATCTGCGGCGTGGTGCCGGGGCTGAATTACGCGGTAAGGGCGTTTACCCAGCCCGGCGACGGGGTGATCATAATGACGCCAGTGTATCCGCCTTTTATGGGCGTGGTAAAGGACTGCTTTCGCCGTCTTGCGGACGTGCCGCTCGTAAACACGGACGGAGAGTATACCATAGACTTCGATGCTTTCGAGAAAGCCGCCGCGCAGCCCGAAAACAAGCTGCTGCTTCTGTGCTCTCCCCACAATCCCGTGGGCAGGGTATGGACGGAGGAAGAGCTTAGGCGCATAGTCGAAATATGCAGGACCAACGGCGTCACGCTGGTATCCGACGAGATACACAGCGACCTGGTGTTAAGCGGCAGGCATATATCGATGCCCGTGCTGGACGGGGACGCGGTGCTTTTGACCGCCCCCAGCAAGACCTTCAACGTGCCGGGGCTGTGCCTGGCCACGGCGGTGATCAAAAACGCGGAGCTCAGGAAAAAGTTCGCCGACACGGTGGAAAGCATAGGCGGCAACGGTTTCCCCTTCTTCGGCAGATGCGCCGCCATAGCCGCGTTTTCTCCGGAAGGCGCCGACTGGCTGGACGCGGTGCTCGGGTATATAAACGGCAACTTCCTGCAGTTCAAACGGTATCTTGCCGAAGAGCTTCCCGAACTTAAGCTGTCTCCCATACAGGGCACTTACCTGGCCTGGGTGGACTTCGGCAGCCTGGATCTGTCAAACGAGGAACTGGAAAAGCTGCTTCGGGACAAATGCCTGATATCGGCGGTGCCGGGGCCCGCGTTCGGCAAGGCGGGGGAGGGCTTCGCCCGTTTCAACATCGCTCTGCCGAGAAACGAAATGATGAAAGCGCTCGAAAGACTTAAAAAGGGAATTAGGGGGTAACGGCATGAATAAACTAATAGACAGACTCAACCGTTCGAAAAGCGTGTTCCACGCTGCGAGCGAGATAGTGACTGCCCTGACCGAAGCGGGCTTCACCCGCCTGAACGAAAGCTCCGAATGGAAGCTTGAGAAGGGAAAGGGCTACTTCGTGACCCGCAACCTTTCCAGCGTGATAGCCTTCAAGGTGCCCGAAGGGGACTTCGGCGGCTTCATGCTCACTGCCAGCCACCTGGACAGCCCCGTGTTCAAGATCAAGGAGAACGCCGAGATCGAGGTCAAGGGCAAGTACATCCAGCTGGACACCGAAAGGTACGGCGGACAGATCCTCCTAAGCTGGCTGGACAGGCCGCTGTCCTTCGCGGGACGCGTGGCGGTAAGGACGGACAAGGGCGTTGAGACCCGACTGATCGATGAGGACAGGGACAGCCTTGTGATCCCCAACGTGGCCATACACATGAAGCGGGACCTGAACGACGGCGTCAAGTACAATCCCCAGACCGAACTGGTGCCTCTGTACAGCGATTATTCCGGCAAGGCGAGCTTCAAAAAGCGGGTCGCCGAGCTGGCGGGCTGCGACGAAAAGGACATACTGGGCCACGACCTGTACCTGTACAGCCGCGTGCCCGTCACCGTGTGGGGCAATAACGGGGAGTATTTTTCCGGCGGAAGGCTGGACGACCTGGAGTGCGCGTTCACCACGTTCGAGGGATTCCTTAAGTGCGAAGACCCCAAAGCCATGCCCGTGCTGTGCGAGTTCGACAACGAGGAAGTGGGCTCCACCACCAAGCAGGGCGCGGATTCCACCTTCCTGGACAACACCCTCGAAAGGATCGCCATCGCGCTTGGTATTGGCAAGGAAGAGATGCTCCGCAAGATCTCCGCTTCCTTCATGCTCTCCTGCGACAACGCCCACGCCTGCCATCCCAACCATCCCGAGCTGTCCGACAGCCAGAACGCGGTGTGGATGAACGAGGGCATAGTCATAAAGGAAAGCGCCAACCAGAAATACACCTCCGACGCGGTGAGCAAGGCGCTGCTGAGATTCATACTTGCCAGGGCGCAGGTGCCCTGCCAGTTCTTCGCCAACCGCTCGGATATGATAGGCGGCGGCACGCTGGGCAATGTGTCCAGCCGCCATGTGTCAATAAACACCGTGGACATCGGCCTTGCGCAGCTGTCCATGCACTCTTCCTACGAGACCGCCGGCACCAAGGACGTGGAGTATATGATCTCGGGCGTCAAGGCGTTTTTTGAGAGCGCGGTCACGGTGAATGCGGACGGAGACTTCACGATAGCATGATCTCGGGCATCAGGGGCTTTACCCGGCACCAGAAAAAGGTGCTGGCGGGCTGCTTTATAGTTTATTTCTGCACTTATGTGGGCAGGCTCAACATGGCGCCCACGCTGTCCAGCATACAGGGATCGTTCCCGGGCCTGGACAGCGCCAGCGCCGGTCTGCTGCAGACAGTGTTCGCCCTGACCTACGCGGCGGGGCAGCTGGTGTTTGGCTACCTGGCGGACAAGTTCAGGCCCCGGCGCATGATAATCGCGGGTCTGATCGGTTCCGCCGCCAGCAATCTGCTGTTCTCGTTCATGCCCTCATTCAGCCTCCTGGTGGGCATGTGGACGCTCAACGGCGCGTTCCAGTCCATGATCTGGACGCCCATAGTGCTGTGCATGACGGGCACGTTCAACGACACGGAGCGCAAGACCGCGTCCTTCGTGATGAGCTTCACTCTGGCAGCGGGACATCTGGTCGCCTGGGCGCTGAGCCTGTGGCTGAGTAAGGTGCTGTCCTGGCGCTGGAGCTACCGGGTGCCTTTCGGGGTGCTGTGCCTGGCGGTGGTGTGCGCACTGTGCATGCTGCCAAGCGGCTATCTGGGCAAAAAGCGCAGCGCTTCGGACGGGAAAAAGTCCCTGCCGCTGGGCGCGCTGGCGGGCACGGGCCTGGTGGTGCTGCTGATTGGCTGCGTAGCCAACGGCTTCGTGCGGGACGGCGTGAACACTTGGGCGCCCACCATACTCGGGCAGCGCTCCGACAGCCTGCTCCCCAAACTTGCGATCCCCTGCATCAACATGCTGGGCATACTGCTGGGCGGATACCTTGTCAGGCGGCTGATGACGGATGTGCGCATGCTCACGGGGCAGATGATGGTGGCTGTGGCGCTGGCGGCGCTGGGCGCGTTCCTGCTCAGGTCCTCGCCCACGTGGGCGCTGTGCCTGCCGCTGGCGGTGATGAGCGCGCTGCTCCAGGGCACGAACCCGCTTTTGACCAGCCTGGTGCCCATGCAGTACGACTACTCCGGCCGGGTGGGCCTGGTGGCGGGACTGGTGGACTCCGCCCTGTACGTAGGCAGCGCCCTGTCCGGCCCCGTGTCCGGCTTCGTACGGGACAGGATGGGCAGCTGGGGCGGCGTGTACGTGATGTGGCTCATCGTGGCGCTGGCGTGCTTTGGCCTGGCGGCGCTGTCTTCAAGGCAGATGAAGGCCTGGACGCAAAAGCGCAAAAACGCGGACATGGGCGAATAACGGTAATAAAACAGCGGCGGGCAGAATCACTGCCCGCCGCTGTTTATGTGTGTTTTACATCATGTCCTTGGGGTTCACGTTGTCCATGTCATCGAATTCCTGGTTTTCGCCGCACATGCCCCAGATGAAGGCGTAGGAAGAGGTGCCCACGCCGCAGTGGATGCTCCAGGAGGGGGAGATCACCGCCTGCTCGTCATGCATGATTATGTGGCGGGTCTCCTGGGGCTGGCCCATCATGTGGAACATGATGTTGTCGCCCAGGTTAAAGTAGAAGTACACTTCCATGCGGCGCTCGTGGGTGTGGCAGGGCATGGAATTCCAGTTGCTGCCAGGCTCCAGCTCGGTCAGACCCATGCACAGCTGGCAGGTCTTGAGCACCGCGGGGTGGATGTACTGGTTGATGACGCGCTTGTTGCAGGTCTCCACGCTGCCCAGGGGGCGCTTGGCGGCGTCCTTTATATTGATCTTCTTGTTGGGATAAGTCTGGTGGGCGGGGCAGGAGTTGATCCAGTATTTGGCGGGATTGGCGGGGTCGAGGCTCTCGAACTCCAGCGTCTTTATGCCCATGCCCAGGTACAGACCGTCCCGGGGCGCCAGCTCGTAGGTATCCGCGTCGGCATACACCTTGCCGGGGCCGCCCACGTTGATTATGCCCATTTCCCTTCTCTCAAGGAAATACTGGCTGGCCAGCTCCTTGCCGCCGGTCAGGGCCACTTTGGTGTCAACGGGCATGATGCCGCCCGCGATGATGCGGTCAAAGTGGGAGTAGGTCAGCAGCGCCTCGTCCTTTTCGAATACCTTTTCGATGAGGTACTGCTTGCGGAGCTTTTCGGTGTCGTACCATTTGGCGTCCTGGGGATGAGAGGGATAACGGATATCAAGCTTCATAATATGTCCTCCGTGAACTGATTTGTTTTATCTCTGCACTCTGCCCGTGCCGCTGCCGCGCATGAGGGATTCGACCTCTTTCGCGCTTACCCGGTTGTAGTCCCCGGGGATGGTGTGCTTTAAGCAGCTGGCTGCCACGGCGAATTCCAGCGCGTCCTTTTTTGTCTCGTAGGTGTTAAGGCCGTAGATGAGGCCCGCCGCGAAGCTGTCGCCGCCGCCCACGCGGTCAACGATGTCGGTGATCTGGTACTTGCGGGAGAGGATAAACTCCCTGCCGTCGTACAGGCAGGCACTCCAGTTGTTGTGGTTGGCGGAAAAGCTTTCCCTCAGGGTGATGGCGATGGCCTTTACGTTGGGATACTCCTTAAGCACCCGGGATGCGATGCTTTCGTAGGCGGAGGTGTCGATCTTGCCCTCGTCCACGCTGCCCGCGGTCTCCGCGGAGATGCCCATGGTCTTCTGCACGTCCTCTTCGTTGGCGATTATCACGTCCGCCAGGCGGGTGAATTCGGGCATGACTTCCCTTGCGGTCATGCCGTACTTCCACAGGTTCTTGCGGAAGTTAAGGTCAAGGCTCACCTGTACGCCCTTCTGTTTCGCCGCCTTAACGCCTTCCAGCGCCAGCTCCATGGCGCCCTTGCTTATGGCGGGGGTGATGCCAGTGACGTGCATCCAGGTGGCGCCGCTCAAGCTCTTGTCCCAGTCTATGTCGCCGGGGGAAGCCAGACTGATGGAAGAGTACGCCCGGTCGTAGATCACCTTGCTGGGGCGCTGGACCGCGCCGCTTTCAAGGAAATAGATGCCCACGCGGCCGTCTTTTTTGACGACCAGGCGGGTGTCGACGCCAAACCCTCTGAGTTCCCTGAGGCAGGCGGATGTGATATCGTTGTCCGGCAGAAGCGTAACGAAGGCCGAGTCCATGCCGAAATTGGCCAGGCTCACCGCCACGTTGGCTTCGCCGCCCCCGAAGGTGGCCTCAAGCATTGGAGACTGGAACAGCCTTTCGTTCCCGGGATTCTTGAGCCGCAGCATTATTTCCCCGAAGCACACGGCGCGAAAAGACATAAAATCACCCTTTCGGTTTTTTCTTTCCTTTATTGTAGCATTATTTCGCCGGCATTGCAAGCGGGTTTAACGTGGGCTTAATAATATAAGTATTGACAAAAGCCTGACGTTCTCCTATAATAGTCAAAGATGGTCAAATACGGCCGTCATACTTATGAAATAACAACGGGAGGGGATAGGATGAACGCTGAGAAATACACCAGGAAATCTCTGGAAGCGCTGCAGCTGGCTCAGCAAACCGCCCTGAAATACGGTTCTCAGCAGATAGAGCAGCACCACCTGCTCTACGCTCTGCTCACACAGGACGGGGGCCTCACGCCGGAGATCCTTAAAAAACTCAATGTGGACACCCGCCGGTTTACCGACGACTGCTTAAGGGCGATAGAAAGAACGCCCCGGGTCAGCGGCGGCGGACGGGAAATGGACAGAGTGTACATTTCCCAGGACGTGAACAACTCCCTGATCGCCGCCGAAAGCGAAGCGGAGCGGATGAAGGACGAGTTCGTGTCCGTGGAGCACGTGCTGCTGGGGCTTATCCAGTGCGCGGGCGGCGAGACGGCAAAGCTGTTCAAAACATACCTTATAACAAAGGACAGGCTGCTGGGCGCGCTGCAGACGGTCAGGGGCAACAACCGGGTCACCACCGACAGCCCCGAGGACACCTACGAAGCGCTCAGCAAGTACGCCCAGGACCTGACGGAACTCGCCAGGAAACAGAAGCTGGACCCGGTGATCGGCAGGGACAGCGAGATCAGGAACGTGATCCGCATACTGTCCAGAAAGACCAAGAACAACCCGGTGCTGATAGGCGAGCCGGGCGTGGGCAAGACCGCCATAGCCGAAGGGCTGGCCCAGCGTATAGTGGCGGGAGACGTGCCGTCTTCCATTAAGGACAGGCAGCTGTACTCCCTGGACATGGGCGCGCTGATCGCGGGCGCCAAATACAAGGGCGAGTTCGAGGAAAGGCTGAAGGCGGTGCTCAAGGAGGTCACTTCCTCCGAGGGCAGGATCATACTGTTTATCGACGAACTCCACAACATCGTCGGCGCGGGCAAGGGCGAAGGCTCCATGGACGCGGGCAACCTGCTAAAACCCATGCTCGCCCGGGGCGAACTGCACTGCATAGGCGCGACCACCCTGGACGAATACAGGAAGTATATCGAGAAGGACGCCGCGCTGGAGCGCCGTTTCCAGCCAGTGATGGTGGAAGAACCTACCGTGGAGGACACCATCAGCATACTCAGGGGTCTTGAAGAGCGCTACGAAGTGTTCCATGGCGTCAAGATCACCGACCAGGCACTGGTGGAGGCGGCGGTGCTGTCCAACCGCTACATATCCGACCGTTTCCTGCCCGACAAGGCGATCGACCTGGTGGACGAGGCGTGCGCCATGGTGAGGACGGAAATGGACTCCATGCCCCAGGAGCTGGACGAGATCCGCAGGACCATCATGCGCATGGAGATAGAGGAAGTCGCCTTGGCCAACGAGCCCGACGAGAAGGCCAGCGTGGAGCGGCTGAAGAAACTTCGCCAGGAGCTGTATGAGAAGCGGGACGAGTTCAACGAGATGAAGCTCAGGTGGGAGAACGAGAAGGAATCCATCCACCGCGTGCGCCAGCTGAGGGAGCAGATCGAACAGGTGAACGCGGACATCCAGCTGGCCGAAAGGAATTACGACCTGAACAAGGCCGCGGAACTCAAGTACGGCAAGCTGCCGGAGCTGCAAAAGCAGCTGGAGACCGCCGAGAACGAAGCGGACAAGGATCCTTCCGCCCGCACCCTGCTCAGGGACAAGGTGACGGAAGACGAGATCGCCAGGATAGTGAGCCGCTGGACGGGCATACCCGTGACGAGGCTCATGGAGAGCGAAAGAGAGAAGCTTCTGCATCTGGACGAGCAGCTGCACAAGCGGGTGATCGGCCAGGACGAGGCGGTCACGCTGGTGAGCGAGGCGATATTAAGGAGCCGGGCGGGCATACAGGCCCCCGGGCGTCCCATAGGTTCCTTTATGTTCCTGGGCCCCACGGGCGTGGGCAAGACCGAACTGGCCAAGGCGCTGGCTCAGGCGCTGTTCGACGACGAGAAGGCCATGGTCAGGATCGACATGAGCGAATACATGGAGAAGTTCTCCGTGTCGCGCCTTATCGGAGCGCCTCCGGGCTATGTGGGCTACGACGAGGGCGGCCAGCTCACCGAGGCGGTCAGGCGCAGGCCTTACTGCGTGGTGCTGTTCGACGAGATCGAAAAGGCGCATCCGGACGTGTTCAACGTTCTGCTGCAGCTGATGGACGACGGCAGGCTGACCGACAGCCAGGGCCACACCGTGGACTTTGCCAACACCATCATAATCATGACCTCCAACCTGGGCAGCGACATCATATTGAGCGGCATAGGGGAGGACGGCCAGCTTTCCGACGAGGCGAAGCAGGAGACCGACGAAATGCTCCGAAGCGCCTTCCGGCCGGAATTCCTGAACCGACTGGACGAGATCATCTACTTCAAGGGCCTGACCCGCGAGCAGGTGACCGACATCGCCCAGCTGATGATAGACGATGTGAACAGGCGCGTGAGCGACAAGCGCATAAGCGTGGTGCTCACCGACGCGGCGATGGACAAGGTGATAGGCGAAGCGTATTCGCCGGAGTTCGGCGCAAGGCCGCTGCGCAGGTACATCCAGCGCAACATAGAGACGCTTCTGGCCAAGGCGCTTTTGAAGGGCGACATTTCCCAGGACGAGACCGCCGTGATAGACGCGAACGAAACGGGACTGTTCGTAGCCAGGACCGCGCGCGAATAAAACGCGGGGAACATATGCCGGGACGGCCGCGGGGCAAAGGCTCCGCGGCCGTCTTTTATCCTTGCCGGGGCACCCGGACGGAATGTTAAATTTTGAACAATTTGAGGAGGCGCGCGCCCGGTTTTTGAGCCTGGCTCAAACGTGCTGATTTTGCTTGCGATTGGAGGGTCGTGTTAAGAACGGACACACACCCACAACCTGAGTTTTCAAAAAAACATATCTGAAGCTAACTTTCGCTTAACATACAAGGGCTTTTTGCAACATCCGGAGGGAACTTTGTCGGTTGACGAACTCTTAACAAAACACTATAATTAGTGCTTGGATTCGCTAAGGAAGCGGATAGCCATGAGGTGAAATCGGATGATCAAGCGGACGCGGCGGGTGGCGGATCTGCACCGTTCAGTTCTGCCGTTTTCAAATGAAGAAACACAGCTGGTCGTACAAAAGCTCCTGGAAAAAACCGGGGACGAGGCTTTGAGCGCCAGCCTGCAGTTCAGCCCTACCGCCATAAGCGGCATACGCCAGCTGGCCCAAAAAGGCGGCGAGATCGTGTGTGACACGCAGGTGCTTGCGAACCTTGTAAGAGGGATGCTGCCGAAGGGGCTTCCCGTGGAAGTCCGGTGTTACATAGACGATAAAGAGGTGCTGCTCAGGGCGGACGCCATGCGCACCACCCGCGCGGAAGTCGCGGTGGATCTGGGGCTGGAAAGCGAAGGCAGCAAGCTGTTCATGATAGGCTCCGCGCCTGCCGCGCTGAGCAGGATCATGCAGCACCGCAAGCGCCGCCCACTGACGGGCGTGAGCGTGCTCACATCGCTGAACGGGTTTTCGAACGCCGTGTCTCTCAAGGAGAGGCTTAGGGAGAGCGACATGCCCTTCATCCTCACCCGGGGCAAAAACGGAGGCGTAAACGCCGCCTGCGATATACTGGAGTGCATACTGGAAACCATAAAATAAACAACCAACAGCGTGAGCCCCTGCCGGAAAGGCAGGGGCTAAACTTTGGGATTCGTGTTAAATTTGGGATAAATCCCACACAATTAATAAAAAACTCACATATTCTCCACAAATTATATTGGAAAATATTGGATTTGAAACTCCGGATGTGGTATACTGTGCGGGATATCTATAGTGGAGGGTGTTTTCGTGCTGGCGGGAGAGCGCAGGGAAAGCATACTTACGAGCCTGAATACTCAGGGACAGGTGACTGTGGGCGAACTGGCTCGCCGCTTTCGCGTAAGCGAGGAGACAGTGCGCCGGGACCTGGAAGAGCTTGAGAAGCAGGGGCTTGCCAGGCGCGTGCACGGAGGCGCGATGACGGAGGGCAAGACCCGCCTGGAGACTCCCTACGACACCCGCAGGCGCACCAATGTCGCCTCCAAACAGCTTATTGCCCGCCTGGCCTCGGAGCTGGTCAGGGACGGGGAATACCTTATGATGGATGAAAGCTCCACCTCGTTCTATCTTGCCACCCAGCTTAAGGGTCTCAAAAACCTGACGGTCATCACCAATTCCATAGAGATAATCGGAGAGATCAGCCACGTGGAGGGCTGGACGGTCATGTGCACCGGGGGAGTGAAGCGTTTCAGCGCGCCCTCCTTTGCCGGGCATGTGGCCGAAAGCATGGTGTCGGGCTATCACGTGGACAAGGCGATCATTTCCTGCGACAGCGTCAGCCGGGAAGCGGGCTTTACCGACCGGCACGAGGACACTGCCCTTATCAAGCGCGCCATGATGCGCAGCGCGCGCCAGGTGGTGCTGCTGTGCGACCACACCAAGCTGGACCGGACCGCGTTCGCGAGGATCGGAAGCCTGAACGAGATCGACTATTTTGTGACCGACGCGCCCCTTGATGCCCAGTGGCGGGAAACGCTCCTCGCCCGGGGCGTAAAGCTAATCTGCCCGGAGGAGGAGATCAAATGAACCTGTCACCGCTTATCTATTTTTCCCGCCTGTACGGCGCGAACCCCAAGCTTGTATGCTGCGGAGGCGGCAACACCTCCATGAAGGAGGGCAACGTGATGTACGTGAAGGGTTCGGGCACCGCCCTTAAGGACGCGGTTACCGAGACCTTTGTGGGCATGGACAGGGAGAAGCTGCTCAAAATGCTGGACGAACCCTATCCCGCGGACGATAAGGAGCGGGAAGCCAAGTTCGTCAGCGACTGCATGGCGGCCCGGCTGCCCGGTGAGGAAAACAAGCGGCCCAGCGTCGAAGCGCTGCTGCACGCGCTGTTTCCCCAGAAGTTCGTGCTGCACCTGCATCCCACCCTCGTGAACGGGCTCACCTGTTCGCAGGACGGCGAAGCCTGGTGCGAAAAGCTGTTCGGCAAAAGCGTGATATGGGTGAGCGCGTGCAAACCCGGCTACACTTTGGCCAAACTGATGAAGGACGTGTTCGACAGCGCCGACAGGCCGATCAAAACCGTGATGCTGGAGAACCACGGCGTGTTTTTCGCCGCCGACACGGTCGAGGACCTGGCGACCCACTTAAACGGCATGCTCAATGCCATCGCTTCCGTGGCGAAGGAGGCGCCCTCCGATGAAGGGGAGACTTTTTCGCCGTTTGCAGAGAAGCTCAGGGAGGTAAGCGGCAAGGCGGAGGTGCGCTTTACGGGCAGCCCGCTCGCCAAACACTTCGCCTCTGATATCGGGACCGCGGGCAAGGTCATGAAGCCGTTCAATCCCGACGAGATAGTGTACTGCGGCGCGGGAATGGACTTTGCCGAAAGCGCCGGCGGCGTCACCGCCATAAAGTCCAACGTGCTTATACTCAAAGGCGAGGGCGTGTTCACGTTCGGGGATACGCCCAAAGCGGCGGACAACTGCATGGCGCTGGTCAAGGACTCCATGGCGATAGCCTGGTACGCGGGCTATTTCGGGGGCGAGAAACCCATGAGCAGGGAACTTGTGGACTTTATAACCAATTGGGAAGTCGAAAGCTACAGAAAAAAAGTAGTCAAATAAGGGGGAAACATCATGACGCTTGATGAAGCGAAACTGTACGCGGCTCAGCATGTGCACGAGAGGCCCGCGACTGCCGGACGCCTGGCGGGCAAGATCGCCATCGTTACCGGCGCGGCCCAGGGCTTCGGCTACGGCATAGCCAAGGAGATGTTGAACGAAGGCGCCTGCATAATGGTGGCGGACCTTAACGAGGCGCTGGCCAAGACCGTTTCCGAGGAATTCGGCGAGCACGCCTCCTATGTGAAGGTGGACGTGAGCGACCCCGCCAGCGTGGAGGGCATGGTGATAAAGACCGTGGAGACCTTCGGCGGGCTCGACATATTCGTGTCCAACGCGGGCGTCGCCATCGCAGGCAGCCTGGAAGAGATGGTGCCGGAGAAGTTCGACTTCGTGACCAAGATCAACTACAAGGGCTATTTCCTGTGCGCCAAGTACGCTTCCGCCATCATGAAGGCGCAGTACGAAGCGGATCAGAGCCTGTTTTTCGATATCATCCAGATCAACTCCAAGAGCGGCCTCGAGGGCAGCAAGAACAACTTCGCCTACGCGGGCGGCAAGTTCGGCGGCATAGGTCTCACCCAGTCCTTCGCCATGGAGCTGGCGCCCTGGAACATCAAGGTGAACGCCATCTGCCCCGGCAACTATTACGACGGACCCCTGTGGAGCGACCCGGAAAAGGGCCTGTTCGTGCAGTACCTTAAGGCGGGCAAGGTGCCCGGCGCCCAGACGGTGGAGGACGTAAGGAAGTTCTACCTGTCCAAGTCCCTGATCAAGCGGGGCTGCCTGCCCAGGGACGTGGCAAAGGGCGTATGCTACCTGGTCGAGCAGGAGTACGAGACCGGCCAGGCGCTGCCCATAACGGGCGGCCAAGTGATGCTGTCTTAGGAGCAGACGATGGACAAGAAACAGATCTTGGAGCTGCTTAACGCCCCGACGGCGGCGGAAAGGCTGGAAAACCTTAAAAAAGTGCTGGCGGAGGAGACCGAAAAGCCCGTGCTCCTGCCCCAGTTCGCCAACAACCATATACACACCACCTATTCCTTCAGCCCCTATTCTCCCACGGCGGCGGTGTACTTCGCCCGGGCGGAAGGCCTGAACACCTGCGGGATAATGGATCACGACTCCATATCCGGCGCGAAGGAATTCAGGAAAGCGGGCGCGATCGCGGGCATGGGCACTACCTGCGGCTTCGAGGGCAGGGTGAGCTTAAAGGGCACTCCCTTCGAGAGCCGCCGGCTCAACCACCCGGACCAGGCGGGCGCGGCTTACATGGCGTTCCACTCCATTCCCCGCGAGAGTTTCGACAAGGCGAGGGACTGCTTAAGACCGCTGGTGGAAAAACGCAACGCGCGCAACCGCCTCATGGTCGATAAAATAAACGCCGAGATGGCCTTCAGCGGCATCTCCATCGACTTTGACCGGGACGTTTTGCCGCTTTCCCGGTACGATGACGGTGGTTCCGTGACCGAAAGGCACCTGCTGTACGCCTTAAGCCTCAAGATAATAGAGAGGGTAGGCAGGGAGAACGTGCTTTCCTTCCTGAAAGACGAGCTCAGGATCACGCCTTCCGCCAAGGTCGCGGGGTGGCTGAGCGACGCCCAGAGCCCGCACTTCGCCTACGACCTGCTGGGAGTGATGAAGAGCGAACTGAACGCCAGGGTGTATATCCCCGCGGACGAGGAAATGATGACTCTGGACGAGGCGGTCGCTTTTGCCAACGATATCGGAGCGATACTCTGCTACGCCTACCTGGGCGACGTGGGGCAGAGCGTCACGGGCGACAAAAAAGCCCAGACGTTCGAGGACGCGTATCTGGAAGAGCTGCTGAGTTTCCTCAGGCTCAGGGGAGTCGGGGGCGTGACCTTCATGCCCAGCCGCAACACCCCCGCGCAGCTGGAAAGGCTGATGGGCCTGTGCGACAAATACGGCTTTACGCAGATCTCCGGCGAGGACATCAATTCCTCCCGCCAGAGCTTCATCTGCAAAGAGCTGGAAAAGCCGGAGTTCCGCCACCTGGTGGACGCGGCATGGATGCTTGTAAACCGAGAAAAACGGGAGGATGAGGAATGAAGACCACAGCGGTAAGGCTTCACGGGAAGCAGGATCTGAGGCTGGACAGCTTTGAGCTGCCCGCGCTTCAGGAGGACCAGATACTGGCAAGAGTGGTGTGCGACTCCATCTGCATGTCCACGTACAAGTGCGCCATGCAGGGCGAGGAGCACAAGCGCGTGCCCAAGGACGTAAAGGACAACCCCACCATCATGGGCCACGAGCTCTGCGGCGAGATAATCGAAGTGGGCGCGAAGTGGCAAAACGAGTACAAGGCGGGCCAGCGCTTCGCCATCCAGCCCAACATCAACTACAAGGGCACCATGTGGGCGCCGGGCTACTCCTACAGGACCATCGGCGGGGACGCCACCTACATCATAATCCCCAACGAGTTCATGGAAGAGAAGTGCCTGCTGCCTTACGCGGGCGAAAACTATTTCGGCGCGGCGCTGTCGGAGCCGCTCAGCTGCGTGGCGGGCACGTTCAAGGCCATGTACCACACCACCAACGGCGTGTACGAGCACAAGATGGGCATCAAACAGGGCGGAAAGATGGCGCTTCTGGCCAGCGTGGGCCCCATGGGTCTGGCTGCCATAGACTACATCATCCACACGGACAGGCGCCCGGCGCTGCTCACCGTCACCGATATCGACCAGGCCAGGCTTGACCGGGCGGCCCGCATCTATACCAAGGAAGAGGCCGCGAAGTGGGGCATTGAGCTGCATTACGTGAACACCGCGTGCGAGAACCCCGTGCAGGTGCTTATGGACATCAGCGGCGGCGAAGGCTACGACGACGTGGTGTGCTTTGCCCCCGTGACCGCGGTTGTGGAGCAGGCGGACCAGATACTGGGCCGCGACGGCTGCCTCAACTTCTTCGCGGGTCCCGCCAGGAAGGACTTTTTCGCGAAACTGAATTTCTATAACGTGCACTATTCCTCCACCCACATCTGCGGCACGTCCGGCGGCAATACCGAGGACATGGCGGAATGCCTGAAGATGATGGGCGAAGGCAGGCTCACCCCCGCGGCGCTGGTCACTCACGTCGGCGGTCTTGACGCGGTGATCGACACCACGCTCAACCTGCCCTCCATCCCCGGCGGGAAAAAGCTCATCTACACCCACATCCGCATGCCCCTGACCGCCATAAGCGAGTTTGAGGAAAAGGGCAGGACGGATCCCATGTTCAGGGAACTGGCAAAACTGGTAAGCGAGACCAACGGACTTTGGAACAGCAAAGCCGAAGAATATCTGTTAAAAACGCTCAGCAAGGAGGACGAGTAATGGCAAAGGCAGTCATAATGCCCAAGGCGGGCATTACAGTCGAAAGCTGCATCATCGGCAAGTGGCTCAAAAACGTAGGCGACGAGGTCAAGGTAGGGGACATTTTATACACCTACGAGACCGACAAGGCGTCCTTTGAGTGCGAAAGCACCGAGGAAGGCACGATCCTGGCCATATTCTTTAACGACGGGGACGAAGTGCCCTGCTTTACCAACGTATGCGCCATAGGCAAGCCCGGCGAAAACTTCGACGAGCTCAAGCCCGCCGGCGCGGCTGCCGCGGAAGCGCCCAAGGCGGAGGAAAAAGCGCCCGAAGCGCCCGCTGCCCAGGCGGAAGCCAAGCCCGCCGCCCAGTCTACCGCGAAGCCCAGGGACGAGATAAAGGTGTCTCCCAGGGCCAGGACGCTGGCCGAAAAAGCCGGCGTGAACGCTTCCGACGCCACCGCCACCGGCCCCGACGGCAGGATAATCGAGCGCGACGTGAGAAAGCTCATGGAAGAGGGCGCGCCCGTCAAGGCGGAGCCCGCAAAAGCCCCCGCTGCCGAGCCCGCCAAGGCGGAGATCCCCGCTCCCGAGTTCGAGGACGTCAAGTTCTCCGGCATCAGGAAGGCTATCGCCCGCAGCATGACCCAGAGCCTGTCCACCATGGCGCAGCTCACCAACCACCACTCCTTCGACGCCACCGCCATCCAGGCGTTCCGCAAGGAATGCAAGGCCGCGGGCGGAGACGTGGGCGGCATCACCCTGGGCGACATGGTGCTTTACGCCGTGTCCCGCACGCTGCTCGCCTTCCCGGACCTGAACGCCAACATGGTGGACGACACCACCCTGCGCCGCTTCAAGCACGTGAACCTGGGCGTGGCCGTGGATACTCCCAGAGGCCTTATGGTGCCCACCATCTTTAACGCCGATACCAAGAGCCTGCTGGAGATCAGCAAAGAGGTCAAGACCCTGGCCGAGGCCGCCCGCAGCGGCGCCATCAGCCCCGACCTGCTCACCGGCGGCAGCTTCACCGTATCCAATCTGGGCAGCACGGGCGTCGAGATGTTCACTCCCGTCATCAATCCGCCCCAGACCGCCATACTGGGCGTGTGCGGCATCACCCAGAGGGTCAGGGAAGAGGGCGGCCAGATCAAGCTGTATCCCGCCATGGGCCTGAGCCTCACCTACGACCACAGGGCGGTGGACGGTTCTCCCGCCAGCAAATTCGTCAAGGAACTGTGCCAGAACCTGGAAAAGTTCACTCTGCTTCTGGCAAAGTAAAGGAGATAAAGCATGGACGCATTTGATCTTATCGTTGTGGGCGGAGGCCCGGGCGGATATCTTGCCGCCGAAAGAGCGGCGCAGGGCGGCCTGAAGGTGTGCCTGTTCGAGAAAAGGGCGCTGGGCGGCGTGTGCCTGAACGAGGGCTGCATCCCCACCAAGACCCTGCTCAACTCCGCCAAACTCTACCGCCACGCCACCGAGAGCGCCGCTTTCGGCGTAAAGAGCGAGAATGTGACCTTTGACCACGCCCAGGTGATAAAGCGCAAGGCCAAGGTGGTAAAGACCCTGGTGAGCGGCGTGGGCATGACCATGAGCGCCAACAAGATAAACGTTGTGAGCGCTTTGGCGGAAGTCAAGGGCAAGCAGGACGGCAAGTTCGCCGTGGAAGCCGAAGGCAAGACCTATCTGGCCGATCGGCTCATACTGGCGCTGGGTTCCGAAGCGGCGGTGCCGCCGATCCCCGGCGTCAAGGAAGGCGTGGAGAGCGGCTTCGTGATGACCAACCGCGAGATCCTGGACGAGACCCAGCTGCCCAAGGCGCTGGCCGTGATCGGCGGCGGCGTCATCGGGCTTGAGATGGCCTGCTACTTCGCCAGCGTGGGCGTAAAGGTCACCGTTATCGAAATGCTGGACAAGATCGCCGGCGCGACCGACCGTGACGTGTGCAAGGTGCTGCAGGCCGAGTACGAGAAGCGGGGCATGGAGTTCAAACTCTCCGCCAAGGTGCTTTCCGTGAAGCCCGGCGCAGTGGTCTATGAGGACGCTGCCGGACAGCACGAGTGCCCCTGCGACAAGGTGCTGCTCAGCGTTGGCCGCCGCGCCGCCACGAAAGGCGCGGGGCTTGAGAGCCTGAACCTGGAGATGAACCGCGGCGCCATCGTCACCGACGAGACCCTCGCCACCTCCGTGCCCGGCGTCTGGGCGGTAGGCGACTGCAACGGCAAGCTGATGCTGGCGCACACCGCGTACAGGGAAGCCGAAGTGGCCGTGAACAATATCCTGGGCAAAAAGGACCGGATCAACTACAACTCCATCCCTTCCGTCATCTACACCGATCCCGAGGTCGCCAGCGTGGGCTACACCAAGGAAGCCGCCGAAAAGGCGGGCCTGAAGGTCAGGGAAGTCAACGTGCCCATGCTCTACGCGGGCAGGTACGTGGCCGAAGTGGACGCGGGCAAGGGCTTCTGCAAGCTGGTGCTGGACACGGACAAAAACCGCCTGGTGGGCTGCCACATCGTGGGCTCCTACGCCAGCGAGATGATCCTGTCCGCCGCCATGATGGTGGACACCGAGCTGCCGCCCGAGCGGCTCAAGAAGTTCGTATTCCCGCATCCCACCGTATGCGAAGTCATCAGGGAAGCCATATTCAAACTGTAATCAAAGAAAGGGGTTTTTACCATGCCTAAGTCATTATACTACGGCCCGGACGAGATCAGAGCCAAAAGCACTATCCACTTTACCGACATCCCCGTAAACGCCTACTCCAAGACCGTACAGGAGGAGAGGGCGAACTTCTCCGATGACGAGCTGCTGCGCATCTACCGCGACATCACCATCCTGCGCGAGTTCGAGAGCATGCTCACCTCCATCAAGACCCAGAAGGTGTACAACAACGTGGAGACCACCTATCCCGGCCCCGCCCACCTGTCCGTGGGCCAGGAGGCCGCGTGCGTGGGCCAGGCTTATCTGATGACCCCCAACGATTACCAGTTCGGTTCCCACAGGAGCCACTCCGAGATACTGGCCAAGGCGCTGTCCTCCATCCAGAAGCTGTCCGATGACGAACTGCTCAAGATAATGGAAAGCTTCCTGGGCGGCGCGACCCTGAGGGCCGTTGAGAAGATGGGCAAGACCGACAGCGTCAAGGAGCTGGCCATCCGCTTCATCCTTTACGGCACACTCTCCGAGATCTTTGCCCGCAAGACCGGCTTCCACATGGGTCTGGGCGGCAGTATGCACGCCTTCTTCCTGCCCTTCGGCGTGTATCCCAACAACGCCATCGTGGGCGGCAGCGCTCCCATCGCCACCGGCGCGGCGCTGTACAAGAAGTGCAACGACAAGAAGGGCTTCGTGGTCTGCAACATCGGCGACGGTTCCCTGGGCTGCGGCCCCGTGCTGGAAGCGCTGAACTTCGCCTGCATGGACCAGTTCCACACCCTGTGGGGCGACGACGGCCGTGAAGTGAGCGGTCTGCCCATCCTGTTCAACATCTTCAACAACGGCTACGGCATGGGCGGCCAGACCAAGGGCGAGACCATGGCCTACGACATGCTGGCCAGGCTGGGCGCGGGCTTCACCCCCAACCAGATGCACTCCGAGCGCGTGGACGGCTTCAATCCCCTCGCTGTCATCGACGCCATGCGCAGGAAGCTGGAGATCCTCAAGAGCGGCGACGGCCCCGTGCTGCTGGATACCCTTACTTACCGCTTCTGCGGCCACAGCGTGTCCGACCAGAACGCCTACCGCGAGAAGGACGAGATCAACGACTGGATGGCCGTGGATCCCATCATCACCTACCGTCAGAGCCTGGTGGAAGCCGGCGTCGCCAAGGACGACAAGTTCGAGGAGATCCTGGCCGAGACCAAGGAGCGCATGACCAACATCTGCCGTCACGCCGCGGACAAGGAGTTCAGCCCCTACGCCGACATGACCGCCGATCCCATGGTCGTGGAGCGCCTGATGTTCTCCAACGAAAAGGTCAACAGCTTCGGTGACCAGGAAAGCCGCGTGCTGGCTCCCAAGGAGGAGTGCCCCCGCGTGCAGCAGATCGCCGGCAAGAGCCGTTCCGCCTTCGACGAGACCGGCAAGCCTGTGAGCAAGATGAAGACCTTCAACATCAGGGACGCCATCTTCGAGCCCCTGATCGACAAGTTCTACGAGGATTCCACCCTGGTCGCCTATGGCGAGGACGTAAGGGACTGGGGCGGCGCGTTCGCCGTGTACCGCGGACTGCCTGACGTGCTCCCGCACTCCCGCCTGTTCAACGCCCCCATCAGCGAAGCCTGCATAGTGGGCAGCGCGGTGGGTTACGCCATGTGCGGCGGCAGAGCGGTGGTAGAGCTCATGTACGCGGACTTTATCGGCCGCGCGGGCGACGAGATATTCAACCAGATGTCCAAGTGGCAGGCCATGAGCGCCGGCATCCTCAAGATGCCCGTGATCCTGCGCGTGTCCGTGGGCAGCAAGTACGGCGCCCAGCACTCTCAGGACTGGACCAGCCTGTGCGCCCACATCCCCGGACTTAAAGTCTGCTTCCCCGCTACTCCCTGGGAGGCCAAGGGCCTGATGCAGACCGCCCTGGACGGCACCGATCCCGTGGTGTTCTTTGAGAGCCAGAGGATCTACGACATGGGCGAAATGTTCCACGAGGGCGGCGTGCCCAAGGAGAAGTACTCCATCGAGATCGGCGACGTGAACGTGATTCAGGAAGGCAAGGACGTGACCATTCTGACCGTGGGCGCGGCGCTGTACAGGGCCATGGACGCGGCCAAGGAACTGAAGGAAAAGTACGGCATGGAGGCCGAGGTCATCAACCTGCACTCCCTGGTGCCGCTGAACTACGAGCGCATCATCGAGTCCGTGAAGAAGACGGGCCGCGTGGTGCTGGTGTCCGACGCGTGCCAGAGGGGCAGCTTCCTGAACGACGTTGCGGCCAACATCACCGAGCTGGCATTCGACTATCTGGACGCGCCCTGCGTGGTGGTAGGCGCCCGCAACTGGATCACCCCGCCCTTCGAGTTCGACAGCTACTTCTTCCCGCAGGCCAAGTGGATCATCGACGCGATCCACACCCGCATCGTGCCCCTGCCGGGATATGTGAACGAGACCCAGCCCTCCGACGTGGAAATGATCCGCAGGGCGAAGGCCGGCGTTTAAGTGTCACTGATCTATACAGCCCCGGGAACGGACGCGAGGGAGAATCTCGCCCTGGACGAGTTTTTCCTGAACGCTCTGCCCCCGGGGCAGATTTTACTCTTCTTCTACATAAACCGCCCTTCCGTTATCATAGGGCGCAACCAGAACCCGTACCTGGAGTGCGACATAAGCCGCCTGAAAAGGGACGGGGTAATACTGGCGCGCCGCGTGTCGGGGGGCGGCGCGGTGTATCATGACGAAGGCAACCTCAATTATTCCTTCCTGGCGCACGAGAGCGTGTACGACGAGGGCAGACAGACGCGCATCATCCTCGACGCGCTGAAAGCGCTGGGCCTTGAAGCCGAGGTCACCGGGCGCAACGACATCTGCCTGGATGGGCTCAAGGTCTCCGGCACCGCCTTCGCGAAAAGAGGCTTGAACCGCATGCGCCACGGCACGCTGCTGGTGGACGCTGACTTAGGCGTGCTTTCGGACTATCTCAAGCCTTCGCCCCTGAAGCTTGAGGCAAAGGGGATAAAGTCCGTGCGCTCCCGGGTGGGCAACCTGAAAGAAAAAGCCCCCGATATAACGGTGAGCGGGCTGAAAGCAGCCATAATCCGGGAATTTGAGGCGGCGTACGGCAAGGCGGAGGAGTTTTCGCTGACCGGCGGGCATGAGGACGAGATGGGCAGCCTATTGGGCAAGCATTATTCGGAGGAATGGATCTATGGGCAGACGCCCGCGTACGACGTAAAGCTGGAGACCAGGCTCACGTGGGGGCTCGCGCAGCTGTGCTTCAAGGTCAAAGAGGGCAGGATAACAGACTTCGGTCTGTTTACTGACAGCCTGGATACCGAAGCGGCGGAGAAAATATATCCTTTGCTTATAAATAAGCCATTCGGCAGGGACACGGTCGTGTCCTCGCTTGCCGAAGGCGACGAAAACGCCCGGGAACTGGCCCGGGCGCTGAGTGAAATGGCGTTTTAGAGCGGCTTATTCGGCCTGAAAATCGAACACGGCATACGGGGGAAGCGAGGAAATGTCCGCTTCTCCTTTTATTATTCTGGCGCCGGACGACTTTATGAACTCCTCGGCGGAGGAGATGGGGAACCGGCAGAAATCGTTGCTGAAGTGCATTGCCACGGCGCTGCGGGGCCGGGCAAGATCGATTATTTCAAGCGCGGTTTTGGTGTCGATGGTGTAGAAGCCGCCGATGGGTATCAGAAGCGCGTCGGCGCCTTTGATGAACTCGAGCTGCGCCTTGTCGGGCATGTGGCCCAGGTCGCCCAGGTGCACGGCGGTCTGCCCGTCCGCCTGTATCTTTACGATAAGGTTGCTGCCGCGCTTCGCGCCTTTGCAGTCGTCGTGGAAACAGGGAAGGGCGGTTATTTTCACGCCGCCGCAGACGTATTCCCCGGCGCGGTCCACGGTGAGCTTTGCGCGCTTTACGCCTTCAGTAAAGCAGTGGTCGTGATGCCCGTGGCTCACGGTCAGTATATCCGCCGTCTCGTTCAGTTCCCCGTAGCCCACGCTGGGGTCGAAGGGATCGGTGATAACGCTTTCGCCGCCCGAGCAGGTGAGCTTAAAGCAGGCGTGTCCCAGCCATTTGATCTTCATCCGCGGCCTCCATATGATAAAGCAGTGTTTCCAGGTACGCGCTTTCATCCGCCCTGCCCAGCCTGAGCGCCAGCGCGAGGCGCTGCCTGAGCCGCTTATCCGAAAGCTCCGGGGTCTTGTATATGCCGACCAGATCGCTTTTCAGCGTTTCCGGCGCGCCGGTAAAACGGGGAGTTATGCAGGCGAGCCCGCCATCGATCTCGACTAAGAACTCCTTTTCTTCAAGGGAGAATCCGGGACAGCGCAGCGGCCAGTCGCTTACGAACAGCGCTTTGCCCCTGTCGAGTCTTACGAACGCTTCCCGGGGTACCAGGCGCCTTAAAAGGTCAGACAATTCATTTAGAGTATACATGCTTGAACGCGTCCGGGAGCCGGGCGATTATGTCGGTGGGGATCATGGAAGCGTCGCCCAGCTCTTTAGAGGCTGTCCTGCCCGCAATGGCGTGGATATGGGCGCCCGCCCACAGCGCGGTCTCGGGTTCGAGCCCCTGGGCCAGCAGCGCGCCCACTATACCGGTCAAAACGTCGCCGCTGCCGCCTTTGGCCATTCCCGAGGCGCCGCCGGACACGAGGCGCAGCCCCTTGCCCTTTATGACGCTGCCCGCCCCCTTAATGAGCGCGGCGCAGCCGAGAGCGTGTATCGTTTCGGCGTATTCCGTCTGGGAAAGCCCCGTCTGTCCCGCCAGCCGTGCCGCTTCGCCGGGATGGGGAGTGACGGCGTGGCGCCCGCACAGCAGAGATTTGAGCTCGCTGTCGGCGATGATGTTCAGCGCGTCCGCGTCGAATACGCCGTTAAGCCCGCTTTCCAGCAGCATGCGCAGGCAACGTACCGAGGCGCCGCGCCCGAGCCCCGGGCCTGCGGCAAACGCGGTCTTGCCCTTGAGCGCGCCCGAAAGCTTTTCCAGGGCGGCATCGCTTATCATCCCGTCGGTCTCGGGCAGGGGCAGGCACATGGCGGTGGGGGCGAGGGCCTGTATTATATCAAGGCAGGACTCCGCGCAGGCCACGGTCACCAGCCCCGCGCCGCTCCTGGACGCGCTCATGGCGCACATCGCCGCAGCGCCTGCCATGCCTTTTGAGCCCGCGAAGATCAGCAGATGCCCGAAAACGTTTTTGTGCGCGGCGGGCATGCGGCGGGGCAGGGCGGCCTTTACGTCGCAGTCTTCGACAAGCAGCGCGCATTCGGCGGGGGCGTACACGTCCGGGATGCCAATGTCGGCGACTTCCAGCTGCCCGCACACGTCCTTGCCCCTGCCCAGCAGCTGGCCCGCTTTGCGGAACTGGAAGGTCAGGGTCACGTCCGCGCAGGGACAGTCGGCGCAGTACGCGCCGGTGTCCGCGTTCAGGCCGGAGGGGACGTCGCAGCACAGCACGCGGCTGCCTTTTTCCCTGTCCGCGTTCATGCGGCGGAAGACGCTCAGCGCGACTTCGTCCGGAGCGCGGTTAAGACCGGTGCCGAACACGCAGTCCACCCACAGGCCGGGGCGGGGCAGGCTGTCCAGCGCGGAAATGCCGCATACGGAGAACACCGCGCCCTTCGCCAGGTCATGGTTCTTTATGCAGTCGGCGGAAGACGGGGGATACACGCTCATCGCCACCGCGCGCACGCCCATATGGCTCAGAAACCGCGCGGCCGCATAGCCGTCCCCGCCGTTGCCGCCGCTGCCGCAGGCGAACACGGCGGTCTCACTGGGTTCAAGCAGCCTGAGCGCCTGCTGAGCCAGGGCATGCCCCGCTTTTTCCATAAGCGAGTATGAGGACACGCCCGTGTCGAACAGCGCCTGCTCCGCCCGGCGCATCTGGCTTGCGGTAAGTACGGGACGCATGGCTTTATCCTCCCGGCAGTTTTACTTGTCCAACAGGGTGTAGCCGCCCAGCAGCTCGGGTTTGTTGATCATGGAGTCTTCTTTTGTGATTGGACGTATGACGCGGCAGGGCACGCCCGCGGCGAAGGAATCGGACGGGATGTCCCGCGTAACCACGCTGCCCGCGCCTATCACGCACCTGTCGCCGATGGTCACGCCGGGGCACACCACCACGTTGGCGCCCAGCCAGCAGTCGTTGCCTATAGTGACGGGCCTGGCGTAGCAGGCGTGGGCGGGAGCGCCGTTTTTGTCCTTTAAGCGGAAGCGCTCATCCGCCAGCATGGGATGCACGGGGGTGACTATGGTGACGTTGGGACCGAAGTTGCAGTCGTCGCCTATGGTGACCTTCCCGTCGTCCTGCACGGTCAGGTTGAAGTTGCCGAAAAAGCGCTTGCCGATGAAGGTGTGCACGCCGTAATGGAACTGTATGGGCCCCTGGATGAAGCTGCCCTCGCCGAAGCTGCCCAGCAGCTTTTTGAGTATCTCCGCCCGTTTCTCGGTCTCGTACTCATAGGTGCGGTTGTAGTCCATGTCCAGGCAGTGGGCCTTGAGCTTTATCGCGCGCAGCTCCTGCGCGCCGGGGGCGAACAGCACGCCCTGAAAGATACGTTCTTCCTGACTCATATGCAGCTCCTCAGTTGTAGTCTATCCTGGGCGCGGATTCCTTGTAATAGCTGGTGCACAGGGTCTCGCGCCGTATTTCGTTGCCGTCGGCGGTATAGTATATGCGGTAGGTGGTGGCCTTGTAGCCCTTCCTGCCCTCGCTGGTGGTGACCCTCTGGCCGCTGTCCAGCAAGGGGTTCCTGGTGTAGACCGGGTCGGGCAGGGGAATGGTCTTGGTGACCTTGCCTTCGATCTTTATATACTCGCCGTTTTCGGGCAGCAGGCCGTATATCTCGACTATCACGCGCTTGGACTCGTTCACGTATGCCACTATGCACATGGGCTGGGAGGACGTGTTTTTGAACTTCATGTCCTGGCTGGTGTAGGACACGGTCGCGTCCTTGCCCTTGTCCACGTAGCTGACGGGTATGGAGTGGTTGTGCCTCTCAACCAGTTCGCAGTCCGCCTTCATGGCCGCGTTCCACAGCGTGGTGGACACCTGGCAGATGCCGCCTCCGAAGTCCTCGGCCACCTCGCCGTCCTGGTATACCGTGGCGACCCGGTAGCCCTTCGCCTCCGTGCGGGGGCCGACCCTGCCGTTAAACGAGAACGTGGCGCCGGGCTTGACCACCGCGCCGTTTATAGACGAGCAGGCCAGGCGGATGTTGGTCAGGCGGTCCCTACTGGAGGAGGACGCCCGCGTGACCGCCTGGGTGATCATGCCGTAGCGGGAGGACACGGACTCCATAGTGACGGAGGGATGCACGGGGGTGATCTCCACGTTTATCTCGCCGCCGCCGTTCATCATCAGGTTCGAGGCCTGTTCGTACAGCTTCTGGGCGTCGACGTAGGAGCCTTCCTCTTCGGGCGAAAAGGTGAACTGGCGCTTGGAAAAATCAAAGTTGGTTATGGTGGCGTCCACGGCCTGCTTGGTGTACTTGGCGGCGATGGAGTCGGTCACTTCCCTTAACATGGCGGGATCGAACAGCCGGCGGCTGACTTCGAATGTGCAGCCGTCGTCGTGGCGGGCGCGGATGCCCCGGGCCATCTCTTCAAGGGAGCCGCTCCGCCCGGCGGACCAAGCCTGGGAGATCACCGTCTGATAGTCGCTCACGTAGCCCAGCTCTTCCGCCGAAACGAAGAAGCTTTCCCCGTTTGCGGTGAAGGCCACGCCGGTCTGCTTGAGCGGGGTCTCTATGCTCTTGGCCCAGAACTGACTGACTTCTTCCAGACTGCAGCCGGACACGTCGTAGCCCTCTATGTGGGTGCCGTCGTAGAAGGACTGGTTGAGCACCTCGGCCTTCATCTGCCTGAACTCGCCGTAGCTCTCGTACTCGTTAAGGCCGAACAGCGCGCAGGCGGCGATAATCACCACCGCCAGGCACGCCGCGGGCAGCGCCCACCAGCAGTACTGGTTCTTCTTGGTCTTTTTGCGCTTTTTTGCGCCGGAGCTCTTAACTGCCGCGGTCTTTCGGGCGGCGGAAGCGCGGTGTTTGGTTTTATCAACGGTTTCGGTCGAGATCATATTCTATCCTTTTCGGCTGTGTCTGCAGCCTTATGGTCCGGCAGCATGGCGAACAGCACCACGCTCAGCAGGATTATGCAGCAGCCCAGTATTCCTGTCAGGTCGGGCCGCTCGCCTATGAACAGGAACACCCACACGGGATTCAGCGCGGGCTCCAGGTTTTCAAGCACCGCCGCCCTCAGGGGTGACGCCGTCTTAAGCCCCAGCGCCAGCAGCATGTAGCCGAGCCCCAGGCTCACGCCCATCAGGCACACCAGCAGCCAGTCTTTCAGCACGGGCAGGGCAAAACCGAACTTTACATGCGGGTCGAAGGGCAGGCTGAAGACCATCAGCACGGTCAGCAGGTTGCCCAGGTATGTGTAATCCGTGGTGTCCTGGTCGTCCAGGCGGGACGCCAGGAACACCGCGGAGAAGCTTACGCCCGAGAGCAGCGCGATCAGGTTCCCGATATGCGCGTATTTGAGCTCGGCGCCCTCGCTGTCTCCCGCGCAGCACAGCGCCACGCCCAGTATCAGCAGGGGCAGTATGCACAGCTGTTTCAGGGTAGGTTTTTTCCTGAACAGCAGAAAGTCGAACAGCGCCACGTACACGGGCATGGAGTACTGTAGCGTGATCGCGTTGGCGGCGGTGGTGAGATTAAGCGCGGTCAGGTACAGCAGGCTGGTCAGCGCCACGCCCAGCCCGCCTATCAGCGTGCCTTTGGTGAGTTTGAGCCTGAAGCCCTTCCTGAGCCAGGCGAACATGAGCACCGCCACTATCGAGCGCACGCCCGCCTTGGACAGGGCGCTCCACTCTAGGTTTTTGCTCAGTACCCCCGAAAAGCTCCAGCTTATGCCGCTTAATGCCACCAAAATCGAACCTTTGAGCTTTGGATTCATTCTACCCGGTTGAGCCTTTCTCCATTTTGGAAGGCGGCGATGTTCCGGGCGGAAACGGTCATTAGCCGTTTTCTCGCCTCCAGGCTGGCCCAGCCTATGTGGGGAGTGAGCATCACGTTGGGCGCCGTGAGCAGCGGGTTTGTTCCTTCTATGGGTTCTTTGCTCACCACGTCCGCCATGTACATGCCCACCTGACCGCTCCTGAGCGCTTCGGCCATGTCGTTTTCGTCGACCACGGGACCGCGGGCGGTGTTGACGATCCACACTCCCTTCTTCATGCGGGAGACGGTGTCGCGGCAGATCAGCCCCTTGGTCTCGGGCTTCAGGGGGCAGTTCAGGGAGATTATGTCGCTTTTGGCGAATATCTCGTCCAGCACGCTCTTATCGCAGCGGGACGGGGAATAGGCGATCGTTTTCATGCCGAACGCTTCGGCCAGCTGTTTTACTCGGCTGCCTATGCGGCCCTGGCCGATTATGCCCAGGGTCTTGCCCTCGAGCTCCGCCAGGGGATACTTCCAGAAGCAGAAGTCGGGGCAGCGCTGCCACGCGCCTTCCAGGCACAGGCGGCTGTGCTCGCCCACGTGCATGGCGGCTTCGAGTATGAAAGCCATCACCAGCTGGGACACGCAGGAGGTGGAGTAAGCGGGGATGTTGGTCACCGCCACGCCCTTTTCCCGGGCGGCGTCCAGGTCGATGTTGTTGTAGCCCGTTGCCAGCACGCCTATGTACTTAAGGCGCGGGAGGGAGAAGATTATCTCCCGCGTGATCGCGCACTTGTTGGTGAGCAGGATCTCGCAGTCCAGGGCCCGGGGGATTATCTCTTCCGGCTTGCTGCGGTCGTAAACGGTGAGTTCGCCCAGACGCGACACCTCGTCCCACGGGATGTCGCCCGGATTGGCCGCGTAGCCGTCAAGTACGGTTATCTTCATGGTTTTTCTCCGTTTGCAGCATACTTTATCAACTTAATATTATACAGCAAATCCGGGAAATAGTCAAATTTCTGACAAAGCTAAAAATTGCCTTTGTCAAGGGCTTTGGCGACGCAGAATATGACAATTTGGCAACAAATTGGCTAAACAAAGTTAAAATGTAAAATCGTTCCGGGAAGGTTGATTTTGGCGGTTTTACAGCCTATAATTGACAGTGCGAAGACGCGCAGAGCTCTGCGCGTATATATTTGACTATTTTTGCGAGGGCAGATTATGATAGATACCATCATCAAGCGCGACGGGCGCAAAGTTCCCTTCAACGAGGAAAAAATCTCATCGGCGATAAATAAGGCGTTCATAGCCAGCGGCAGCGCGAAGAACCTGAACGTAGCCGAGGAGCTGGCGCACCAGGTGGTCAACCGGATCAACTCCGACGAGAAGATCGGCACGCCCACCGTGGAAGAGGTGCAGGATATAGTCGAGCGTGTGCTCCTGGACAACGGTTTCGTGAACACCGCCAAGAGCTACATCGTCTACCGCGCGGAGAGAAGCCGCGTGCGCCAGATGAACACCCGCCTGATGCGCATCTACGACGACATCACCTTCAAGGCCGCCCGCGACAGCGACATCAAGCGCGAGAACGCCAACATCAACGGCGACACCGCCATGGGCGCCATGCTCAAGTACGGCAGCGAGGGCGCCAAGCAGTTCAACACCATGTTCGTGCTCAAGCCCGAACATGCCGCCGCCCACAACAACGGCGACATCCATATCCACGATATGGACTTCTACACCCTCACCACCACCTGCACCCAGATCGATCTGATCAGCCTGTTCAAGGGCGGCTTCTCCACCGGCCACGGCGTGCTCAGGGAGCCCAACGACATCGCTTCCTATTCCGCTCTCGCCTGCATCGCCATCCAGGCCAACCAGAACGACCAGCACGGCGGCCAGAGCGTGCCCAACTTCGACTACGCCATGGCTATCGGCGTAAGGAAGACCTTCGCCAAGCGCTACAGGGACAACATGGTGCGTGCGCTGGAGCTCAAGTGCGGCATGGAAGACGCTACCGAGCCCGTCAAGGCCTACCTGGCGGAGCTGGCCGAAAAGGGCCTCAAGCCCACTCTGGTCTCCGACGCCGGATTTGACGCCGCCGAAGCCGAAGAGCTCAAAAAGCTGGGCGTGGCCGAAAACGAGATCGCCGAGCTGCAGAGATTTGCCCACTCCAAGGCGGAGAAGGAGACCGACCGCGCCACCTATCAGGCGATGGAAGCCCTGGTGCACAACCTGAACACCATGAACTCCCGCGCGGGCGCCCAGGTGCCTTTCTCCTCCATCAACTACGGCACCGACACTTCCGAGGAAGCGCGCATGGTCATGAAGAACCTGCTTCTGGCTACCGAAGCGGGCCTGGGCCACGGAGAGACTCCCATATTCCCCATACAGATCTTCCGCGTGAAGGAAGGCGTGAACTACAACCCCGGCGAGCCCAACTACGACCTGTTCAAGCTGGCCATCAGGGTGAGCGCCAAGCGCCTGTTCCCCAACTTCTCCTTCCAGGACGCGCCCTACAACATCAAGTACTACAAGCCCGGCCATCCCGAGACCGAGATCGCCTACATGGGCTGCCGTACCCGCGTGGTGGGCAACGTGTACGATCCCGACAGGGAGATCACCTACAGCCGCGGCAACCTGTCCTTCACCTCCATTAACCTGCCCCGCATCGCCATAAACGCCAACCACAACATCGACCTGTTCTTCCGCGAGCTGGACAGGATGATGAACCTGACCATCGACCAGCTGACCGAGCGCTTCGCCATCCAGTGCAAGAAAAAGGTCCGCAACTTCCCCTTCCTGATGGGACAGGGCGTGTGGCTGGACAGTGAGAAGCTGGACTGGGACGACGAAGTGGGCGAGGTGCTCAAGCACGGCACCCTGTCCGTGGGCTTTATCGGCCTGGCCGAGACGCTCAAGGCGCTGATCGGCGAGCATCACGGCGAGAGCGAAAAGGCGCAGAACCTAGGCCTTGAGATCATCCGCTACATGCGCCAGAAGATGGACGAGACCAGCAAGGCCAGGGGCCTCAACTACACCCTGCTGGCCACTCCCGCGGAGGGCCTGTCCGGCCGCTTCGTGAGGATCGACCGCGAAAAGTACGGCGTGATCCCCGGTGTCACCGACAGGGAGTACTACACCAACTCCTTCCACATCCCGGTATACTACAACATCTCCGCCATAAAGAAAATCAAGCTGGAGGCGCCCTATCACGAGCTCACCAACGCGGGCCACATCAGCTACGTGGAGCTGGACGGCGATCCCACCCAGAACCTGGAAGCTTTCGAGAAGCTGGTCAGGGTCATGAAGGAGAGCGGCATAGGCTACGGCTCCATCAACCACCCTGTGGACAGGGATCCCGTGTGCGGCTTTAACGGCATCATCGGCGACACCTGCCCCAGCTGCGGCAGAAAAGAGGACGGCGTGCACTTCGAGCGCATCCGCCGCATCACCGGCTACCTGGTGGGCACCATGGACAAGTGGAACAACGCCAAGAGAGCCGAGGAGCACGACAGGGTCAAGCACAGCATAGACTGATGAAGATACGTATTGCGGGGATCGTAAACGATTCCATAGTAGACGGGCCGGGTTTCCGCCTGGCGGTATTCACCCAGGGCTGCCCGCACGACTGCCCGGGCTGCCACAATCCCGACACCCACGACTTTAACGGCGGCAAAGAGGACGACACCGAGCGGATCGTTTCCATGATGCGGGAAAACCCCCTGCTCGACGGAGTGACCCTGACCGGGGGAGACCCCTTCTGCCAGTGCGCGCCCTGCGCCGAGATCGCCGAAGCCGCCAAGCAGGCGGGCCTCAACGTGTGGGCGTACTCGGGCTGGACCTGGGAGCAGCTGAGCGAGACCGCGAAGACCGATCCCGACACGGCGCGGCTGCTAAACAGCACCGACGTTCTGGTGGACGGGCCCTTCGTGCTCAGCCAGCGCACGCTGGAGCTGCGCTTCAGAGGCAGCAGGAACCAGAGGCTCATAAACGTGCCCGCCTCCTTAAAAGAGGGCAGGGCGGTTGAAGCCGAATAGCGGCCTGATAAAAACATATAGATGGGCGGAAGGAACGGGATCCTTCCGCCTTTGCTTATAAAACCCCGGCGCGGTTGACTTTTGCCCGAATGCGGGGTACAATAATCCGGTAAACATCCCGTTTGGAGGAACGAAATGAAAAAGCTTATCGCGGCGCTTCTGTCACTTGTTCTGCTCGTCTGTCCGCTCGCGTTCGGCGAAGAGGAAGACCTGGAAGCCAAGTATTCCAAACTGGCCAACGAGACGCTGCGCACGCTGTGCCGCGTAGGGACCGAAGAGCTCAACAAATGGGGCAGCGGCAACTACGTGAAGCGGGACTCGCCCGCCTGGAACATGCTCATCCGCTACGACTCGGGCTGGTTCGGCAAACTGGGCAGGACGGAGCTCAACGACGCCGGCAGCGGCAACTTCGTGCGCGGGGGCGACAGCAGCTTCGAGTGCGACGCGTGGGGCACCTACAAGGTCTGGTACTCCAACCGCAACGGGCTGGTGAGGGAATATCCCGTGAGCTACCATCTGGCGTTTGAGAACATATCCAACAACCCCAAGAAAGAAGATTACAAACTGGTTAGCTTCACCGCGCTCCTCAACATCAAGGAAGAGGAGAACGCCCGCAGGCTGAGCGAACTGTGCGATGGCGTGGAGCTCAGCTGCATCACCGGTCCCAGCTACCGGGGCTACGTGGTCAAGACAGACGACCCCGCCCGGGTAGGCGTCGGCATAATTGACAAACTGGGCTCCGGCGAAGGCTGGAGGATAGACCAGATCAGCAGCAAATACAACGCCGTCGTGGCCATAAACGGAGGCGCGTTCTCGGATTCCGGCACCTCTTCCATCTCCGGCAAGGCGGAGGGCTACGTGGTGTGCGCGGGAGAAGAAAAGCACGCCAACGTCCGGGCGGACTACTGCAAGATAGTCATGGGCTTCGACGCCGAGAACAGGCTGCACGTGGGCACGTTCACCAACGACCAGCTCAAGAAAATGCAGCTCAGGGACGCGCTCGCCTTCAACCAGGCCTTCGTGCAGGACGGAAACAGGGTTAATCAGCCCAAAAACAGCAGCTATTCCGCCCGCACGGGCATCGGGCAGGACGGGGAAGGCCACGTATACTTCGTGGTGATCCAGGGCCGCCAGCCCGACAGTTTCGGCGCGAGCTTCGACGACATGGCGGACATCTTCATCAGCCTGGGCTGCGTGAACGCGGGCAACCTGGACGGCGGCAACTCCTCGGCGCTGATGGTGGACGGGGAAAGCGTGTACTCCGCCTACCAGGGCGAGACCTCCCGCAAGATCCCCACTACTTTCATCGTAAGGTAAAAACAGGCGTTTCGGCGCCCGAAAAACCGAAATCAGACACAAGCGAAACGCGGTCCGGAAGGGCCGCGTTTCGTCCCCCAGTGTTAAATCGGTATTGACAAAAACGCTCTTATGATGTAAAATACTTCTGTTAAAAACGGGGCGCAAGCCCCTGAACTTATGGAGGCGTTTTTTATGAAGAAGCTTATTTCCCTGGTCCTGGCGCTGGTAATGCTGGCCGGCGTGGCCGCTGTGGGTGAGAGCTTCGCCGACTCTTACGACATCACCGTATGGGTCGCCGAGGAGATCAAAGACCTTACCGCGCAGCAGATCGAGGCGTTCAACAGCAACAACCAGTACGGCATCAAGTTCAATCCTACCATCGAAGCCGTTTCCGAAGCCGTCGCCGCTGACAACATGGTCAACGACGTGAGCGCGGGCGGCGACATCTTCTGCTTCCCGCAGGATCAGTTCGCCCGTCTGGTAAAGGCCGGCGCTCTGTCCAAGCTGGGCGTTGCGGCGAGTGAAAAGGTCTCCGCCGAGAACGCTGCCGGCGTTGTCGTGGCTGCCAAGAGCGGCGACGCGCTGTACGCGTATCCCCTGACCGCCGACAACGGCTACTTCATGTTCTACGACAAGAGCGTCATCCCCGAGGAAGACATCGACTCTCTGGAAGCCCTGATCGCCGACTGCGAAGCCGCCCAGAAGTATTTCGCCTTTGAGATGCAGACCTCTGCCTGGTACCTGGCGTCCTTCTTCTTCGGCACCGGCTGCGTGAGCGAGTGGACCACCGATGACGCGGGCACCTTCATTTCCGTGCGCGACACCTTCAACAGCCCCGAGGGCCTCATCGCCGTCAAGGGCATGGAGAAGCTGGTAAAGAGTCCCTTCCACCTGTCCTCTTCCAAGGCTGACTCCTTCGAGAGCAACGCCGCCGTCGTAGTGACCGGTATCTGGGACTACGAGCTGGCCAAGCAGATCCTGGGCGACAACCTGGGCGTCACCGACCTGCCTTCCTTCACTGTGGACGGCGTCGAGTACCACATCGGTTCCTTCAACGGCTGCAAGCTCATGGGTGTAAAGCCCAGCAACGATCCTTACCGTCAGGCCGCGCTCCACTTCCTGGCTCAGTATCTGACCGGCGAAGAGTGCCAGATGCAGCGCTTTGAGGCCAAGAGCTGGGGTCCCTCCAACCTGGTCGCCCAGTCTTCCGAAGCCGTTCAGGCCAACCCCGGCCTGGCTGCTCTGCTCAAGCAGGCTCCCTATTCCGTGCCTCAGGGCCAGATTCACGGTTCCTGGTGGGGAATCGCCCAGGTCATCGCTGACGACGTGAAGCTCGCCACCGACGAAGCCGGCCTGCAGGCCGCCCTGGACAACTACCAGGCCAAGATCGAAGAGCTGTTCACCCTGGACAACACCGCGCTGCTGTTCGTAGGCGCGTGGAACGGCTGGAACAACGCCGACACCGACAAGGCATTCTACCTGGCCAGCAAGGGCGACGGCACCTACGCGCTGACCTTCGACGTGCCCCAGAGTGATTACATGGGCGGCCGCGTGGTCAATCCCGGTTCCTGGGACACCGACAAGGGCTTTGCTCAGGTGACCGAAGGCGCCGAGCTGATTAAGGACCTGGGCGCTGACAACCCCGACAACAACATCGTGTTCGCCGAAGCGGGCAACTACACCATCACCTGGGACGGCGAGGCGTTCAGCATCGTTAAGAACTGACACACGAAACCCTTCAATCCTGAATCAAGTCAAGATTTGAAAGGCTTCTGACACGTATGGTATTAGGCCGGAGCCAGATCGAATTCTGGCCCCGGCCGTATTTACAAAGGGGCTATGCTTATGAAGAGATACAGCGACCTTGAATACCTGCGCCTGTCAAAACTGAAGAAATTTTTGTACAGGCTGGAAAGCTTCTTCTGCTCCATACCCGTGGCGGTCTGGCACGGCATCAAAAAGCTGGGCCTCGCGATATGGAGCTTGATAAAGGGCATAGGGCTGTGCGTTGCGGAGGTGGTGACCACCTTCAAAAACGGCTCCAGGTCCACGCGCCTGAGTTACTTCATCATGGGCGCGGGCTGCTTCGCCCACGGCCAGATCCTGCGCGGCATACTGTTTCTGCTGTTCGAGCTGGTGTTCATATTCTACATGGTCACCACCGGTGCCTACTGGCTGAGCATGCTGCCTTCCCTGGGCAAGCTGGGACCCACGAAGGATTACAACGTCATACTGGACGTGTACACCACCCATTATAACGACAACTCCTTCAAGATACTGCTTTACGGCGTGCTCACGCTCTTCTTCGTGATCGCGTTCATTTTTACCTGGTGGGTGAACATCCGCCAGAGCCGGACCGCGGAGCAGATACTGGCTTCCGGCAAAAAGCTCAAAAGCGGCAGGGACGACTTAAGGAGCCTGGTGGACGATTCCTTCCACAAGACGCTGCTTGCGCTGCCCATGACCGGTATACTGGTGTTCACGGTGATGCCCATAGTGTTCATGATGCTGGTGGCGTTCACCAACTACGACGGCGCCCACAACGGCTACAGCAACAACCTGTTCCACTGGGTGGGGCTGGACAACTTTAACACCATGCTCTCCTGGACCAGCAACACGGCTTCCGGCACGCAAAGCTACGCCGCCACCTTCGGCGAGGTGCTGACCTGGACGCTGATCTGGGCGTTTTTCGCCACCTTCACCAACTATTTCCTGGGCATGATGGTGGCCATGGCCATCAACAAAAAGGGCATCAGGTTCAAGAAGGGCTGGCGCACCATACTGGTAATGACCATAGCCATTCCCCAGTTCATCAGCCTGCTGTACGTCAGCAAGATGTTCGCGAAGAACGGGCTTATAAACAACTTCCTGATCGACATGAAGTGGATAGACACGGCCCTGCCGTTCTTTGAGAAAGCTTCATGGGCCCGGGTGACGGTCATAATCATCAACATCTGGATCGGCATACCGTACCTCATGCTCACCGCCACGGGCATTTTGATGAACATCCCCCAGGATCTGTACGAATCCGCCCGCATCGACGGCGCGAGCGGCTGGCAGCAGTATTCTAAGATAACCCTGCCCTACATGCTGTTCGTCACCGGGCCGTACCTGCTCACCCAGTTCACGGGCAACATGAACAACTTCAACGTCATCTTCCTGCTCACGGGCGGCGCTCCCAACAACCCTGCGGCATCCAACTCGGCAGGCACGGTGGGTTACACGGACCTGCTCATAACCTGGCTGTACAAGATCACCATGGGCGCGGAGAGCCAGTACTACCTGGCGTCCGTCGTGGGCATAATGGTGTTCGTGGTAGTCGCGCTGATCACCCTGGTGGCATACTCCTTGCTGCCTTCCATCAAGAATGAGGAGGACTTCCAGTGATGAGTGACGTAAAAGTGCAGAATACCATGAAGCGGCACATGGGGCTTACGGCCTCCCGGCGCATCAGCAACACGGCCATATACATCGTGCTCGTCATAATGAGCGTCATATGGCTGGTGCCGTTCGTATGCATAGTGCTGCAGTCCTTCCGCGTGGAATCCACCTGGCAGGTGGGCTACGTTATCCCCAGGCAGTGGGGCTGGGACAATTACGTGAACCTGGCCAAGACGGACTTCTGGCGCTGGTACACTAACACCTTTGTACTGGCTATCCTGACCGCCGCCCTGCAGACGATCATCGTGCTGTGCATGAGCTATACCTTGAGCCGCTTCCGCTTTAAGATGAGAAAGCCCCTGATGAAGTTCATGCTGGTGCTGGGCCTGTTCCCGGGCATGATGACCATGATCATCCTTTACCGCGTGCTGGCGGATCTGGGCCTGACCCAGAAGAACTCCATCCCCGGACTGCTGCTCGTATACGTGGCGTCCAGCGGCATGGGCTACTATGTGTCCAAGGGATTTTTCGACACCATCTCCAAGAGCCTGGACGAAGCCGCCCGCGTGGACGGCGCCAACCGCTTCAAGGTGCTGGTAAAGATAATCCTGCCCCTGTCCAAGCCCATAGTCATCTACACCGTGCTGACCGCGTTCATGGGCCCCTGGGGCGACTTCGTGTTCGCCAGATACATCTCCATGGGCACCTCCGCGGGCAAGAACGTGGCGGTCGGTATGTACGACTGGCTGAGTCAGGACCAGATCGGCAAGAACTACACCATGTTCTGCGCCGGCGGCGTGCTGGTGGCTCTGCCGGTGACGATACTGTTCCTGTTCCTGCAAAGGTACTATGTGGAAGGCGTCACGGGCGGCGCGGTCAAAGGATAGAAGGGAGGATAATATATGGCAGCCATATCGCTTAAAGGCGTAAAAAAGATATACGACAACAAGGTCGTGGCGGTACACGACTTTGACCTGGAGATCAAGGACAAGGAATTCGTGGTGTTCGTCGGCCCCTCCGGCTGCGGCAAGTCCACGACCCTGCGCATGATCGCGGGCCTGGAGGACATCTCCGAGGGCACCATCTCCATCGACGGCGTGGTGGTCAACGACCTGCAGCCCAAGGACAGGGACATCGCCATGGTGTTCCAGAACTACGCGCTGTATCCCCACATGACGGTGTACGACAATATCGCCTTCTCCCTGCGCCTTAAGAAGGTGCCCGAGGACGAGGTGTACGAGAAGGTCACTTCCGCGGCGGAGATACTGGGCATCACCCAGTACCTGATGCGCAAGCCCCGGGCGCTGTCCGGCGGCCAGAGGCAGAGGGTCGCCATAGGCCGCGCCATGGTCAGGAACTCCAAGGTGTTCCTCATGGACGAGCCCCTGAGCAACCTGGACGCCAAACTGAGGAACCAGATGAGGGCCGAGATCATACTGCTCAGGCAGAAGCTGGACACCACCTTCGTGTACGTCACCCACGACCAGACCGAGGCCATGACCCTGGGCGACCGCATCGTCATAATGCAGGACGGCTACATCGAGCAGGTGGGCACTCCCACCGAGGTGTTCGACATGCCGGCTAACAAGTTCGTGGCGGAGTTCATCGGCGCGCCCAAGATGAACATGATCAACACCAAACTGACCCGCATGGGGGACAGCTACATGGTGTCGCCCTTCGGCGTCAACCTGTTCGTGGAAGGCGAAAAGAAGAATATGCTGCTCAAAAACGACGTGCAGACCCAGAACATCACCCTGGGCGTGCGTCCCGAGCATATGACCCTGCTCAGCGCCCCCGCTGCCGACGCCATTCCCTGCACGCTGCAGGTGAACGAGATGATGGGCAGCGAACTGCACCTGCACGCGGTCACCGAGGACGGCAGCAGGCTGATCGCCCGCGTGCCCACCCTGTCCCTGACTCCCATCCAGAGGGAGAGCCTCAAGGCGGGCAAGACCCTGTACCTCACCTTCGACAGCCGGGTCATGCACTTCTTCGGCGAGGACGGCATAAGCCTGCTCACCGACGCGGATTACCGCCGCCAGCTGGAGATCAAGAAGCAGAACCAGCAGAAGGAGATCATCTCCGCGATGGCGTCCTCCGGCAAGAGCTACAACGAGATAATGAGCTTCCTGCTGGGGAACGAGAAAAAGTGATCCCGAAGCATCTTCGAAAAAGAGGGGCAAAAGCCCCTCTTTTCTTATGCGCTTACACCCGCTGTTTGCGCCCGTATAAGGCGTTTACAGCGGCAGGCCGTTTGCCTTGCCCCTGTCGTCTCGGCCCGCCAGAAGGCGTTTAAGCGCCTCTCCGAACGCGCCTGGCGATAAAGCGTGATGACCGCAGGAGAATACGCCGGGCGGGCATGCCTCGGATAATAAACGGCGGGGGAGACCGCGTTTAAGCGGCTTAAGAGCGCAAAAAAAACAGCCGCCCGAAGGTGGCTGTAAGTTTGTTTGTTTATTTGATGACCCTGCGGCCCCAGCAGAAGGCGCTCTTGTAGTAGCCGCTGTTCAGCGTGCTCACCAGGATCCTGCCCGCGGTCTTGGAACCGTGGACGAAGTAGCCCTGGCCGATGTAGATGCCGATGTGGTCGACGAGATCGCCGTCGGCGGGATCGCAGTCGAAGCACACGATGTCGCCTTTAAGCAGGTTTTGCCGGCTGATGAAGGGGTTGGATCCGGTGTGGCCCACCGCGTTGGTGGAGGCGGGGATCTTGTAGCCCATGGAGTTGAAGCACGCCTTTACGAGGCTGTAGTTGTTGAACTCATAGGCTCCGGGGAACTGCTTGTAGGCGGCGCCCACCTTGCATTCGGCGATATACACCAGGTAGTCCCTCCACTTGGCCTTGTTCATGCTGGAGGCCAGGTAGAACTGGTTGCTCTTTACCGCGCCCGGGATGGTGGTGTAGGAGCCGTTTTTGTCATACTTGCCTTTTTTGCTGTTAGGTATGGCGAAGGGGTTTTTGCGGGAACTGGACAGGTCGGCCTTTTTGATGTAGCCGGTAAACGCGCCGTCCTTGTCCTGCACCAGGTAATAGTTGCCGCTGGCGCCCACGCGGTACAGGGGATAGTCCACGCTCACGGTGGTGATGGGGTGGGCGGTGGAGGGCGTCTGGTAGATCTTGGTCTTTTTGTTGGAGAATCTCTTGACCTTGACGCTGCTGATCAGATCGGATATCTGGCAGAAACCGTAGCCGCTTTTGCCGTAGGTTATTCTGGCCCAGCCGTTTTTATGTGCCGTGACCGTGACCACGGTGTTGTGGGGCAGAGTGTCCACCACAGCGCTTTTGGTGCTGTTGGTTTTGTAGACTTTGGCGCTGGCGGTGTATACCTTTGCCTTGAAGCTCTCCGCCACGGCGAACTCGCCGATCAAAAGCGTCACCAGCAGCACTATGGCGAGCGCACGCAGGAATTTTTGCTTCATGATATGTCTCTCCCTTCGCGAGGAAATGAAATCGTAAACATTCTAAAATATTCCATTCACAGTATAACACACAAATGACATAATTACAAGCACGGAAATGAGACATATTTACGTTAAATCAAAGTAAAGTTGCGGGAAGGTACTTGCATCCCTCATGCGCGGCAGCGCGCGGGCGCATTTGACAGGCGTGCGGGCGTGTGGTAATATTGCCTCCGGGGCGGGCGCGGGGTCCCCGAGGGGGTCTAAAGCGCCGGTCAAACGATATTTAGGCAGGGAGGCAGGGCATGGACAGTTTTTGCGGAAAGGTCGCCGTGATCACCGGCGGCGCCCACGGCATAGGCAAAGCCATAGCGGAGGCGTTCAGCCGCGAAGGCGCGAAGGTGCACGTTATGGACACGGCGCCGGGCAGCGGTTTTGTCGGCGACGTGGGAGACAAAGCGGCGCTGGAGGCGTTCGCCCGCAGCGTGATACTTGAGAGCGGACGCGTGGACTGTCTTATAAACAACGCGCCGCCGCTTATGAAGGGCATAGACGAGTGTTCCTACGAAGACTTTTCCCGCGCCCTCGCTGTGGGGGTAACCGCGCCGTTTTACCTGACCAAGCTGCTCATGGATCACTTTGCGCCCGGCGCGAGCGTGATAAACATTTCCTCCTCGCGGGACCGCATGAGCCAGCCCCAAACCGAAAGCTATACTGTGGCAAAGGGCGGCATCTCCGCGCTCACCCACGCCTTGGCGGTGAGCCTCGCGGGCAGGGCGCGGGTCAACAGCATTTCCCCGGGCTGGATAGACACGTCGTATTCGGGCATATCGGGCGCGGACGCCCTGCAGCAGCCCGTGGGGCGGGTGGGCACGCCGGAAGACATCGCCGCGCTGGCGCTGTTTCTGTGCTCCGACAGGGCGGGCTTCATAACGGGCGAGAACATCTGCGCCGACGGCGGCATGACGAAGCTTATGATCTATCACGGCGAACACGGCTGGGAATACCGCGCTTAGCCAAGGGAACAAGCGGGGCGGCTTCGGCGTCGAAAAAAGAAAAAGCCAGAGGAAAAATAAGTGATAAAACGGATACTGTGCCTTGTACTGGCGGTCATGTGCCTGACCGCGTACTGCGAAAGGGAAGGGGTGGAGCCCGCCTTGGGCGACGAAACGCCGGGGCTGCCCCTGTCCGGGCTCAGGATCGGCATCGATCCCGGCCACCAGCTGAAGGGGGACAACGGGAAGGAACCCGTTTCCCCGGGCAGCAGCCAGACCAAGGCGAAGGTGGCGACGGGCACGCGGGGCGTGTCCACGGGCCGTCCGGAGCACGAGGTGGATCTTGAGATCGCGCTGAAGCTCAAAGAACTGCTGGAGGAGATGGGCGCCACGGTGCTCATGACCCGTGAGACGGCGGACGTGAACATCTCAAACGTCGAACGCGCGGAAATGATGAACCGCTGGGGCGCGGACTGCGTGCTGCGCATCCACTGCGACGGCGCCACAGACCGGGAACTGCACGGCATGGGCATGTTCGTGCGCCTGACGGGGGACAAGGCGGAGGAGAGCTTCGAGCTTGCCCGCTGCCTGCTGTCCGCCATGGGCGAAGCCACGGGAGCAAAGCAGAGGGGAGTGTTCAAGCGGGACACTTATTCCGGGCTCAACTGGTCCAAGGTGCCCGCGGTGCTGGTGGAGTGCGGATACATGTCCAACCCCCGGGAGGACGAACTGCTGAGCACCCCCGAATACCAGGAAAAGCTGGCCAAGGGCATGGCGCTGGGGCTGGCGGAATACTTCGGGCGGAATTAGCGGAGTAAAAACGCTTCGGCAGGTTTTTGAGGACAAAAAAAACAGGGCGGACCTAAGTCCGCCCGTTTTTTCCCGTCTTATGTTTAAAACTGCTGACGCTTGGCTGCGAAGCACTCGCTGCAATAGATGGGACGGTCGCTCTTGGGAATGAAAGGCACGCGGGTGGGCTTGCCGCACTCGGCGCATACGGTTTCGAACATCTCGCGCTCGCCGGAGGCGTTGTTGCGGCTGGCCTTGCGGGCCTGACGGCAGTCCCTGCAGCGGGTGGGCTCATTCTGGAAGCCCTTTTCGGCGTAGAAGGCCTGTTCGCCGGCGGTGAATACGAAT
>JAIKYG010000105.1:0-3404 GCA_024683475.1 Clostridiales bacterium
ACTACAACATTCCCTCCCTGGGCTGGTATCCGAACTACAACCTGCTCAAGTTTGAAAACTACAAGTACAACGCCGGCCTCACCAACCCCGAGTACTACCTGACCACCGCCGAAGAAGACAAGACCAACTTCATCAACAGCAAGAACTATGAGTACGGCGCCTATATCTCCGCCGGCATGGACGTGCTGAGCGCCTTCTACGAGGCCAACCCCGGCGCCGAGCTGGCCATCAGGCCCGTATACGGCAAGATCGACGAGGAAGCGGGCACCACGCCCGGCTACCGCACCGACAACCCCTTCGGCATGATGATTGGCTTCAGCAAGAACGCCACCGAAGATCAGCTTGAAGCCGCGTGGATGTACCTTGAGTGGCTCACCCAGGACGAGAACCTGTTCACCTTCCAGTGGGGCATCGAGGGCGAGAATTTCAACTACGATGAGAACGGTCTGCCTGTGAGCGTGAGCGACTACAACGGCGAAAGCAAGATGGGCTTCAACAACAACAAGGACTACTGGTGCGCCACCATCGAAGCGCGTCAGGCCGGCACCATCGAGGACGTCATCAGCAACAACCTGCCGCACGACCTGCCCCAGGATTTCACCGCTGATGTCATCCAGTGGTACTACGACAAGGTCGCCGTGAAGGATGCGGGCTGGGCCATCGCGAACGCCCTGTATTCCGTGAGCATGGCCGCCGAGAGCGAATATCAGACACAGCTGGTCAACCTGTACAAGGAATACCGCGACAAGCTGACCATGTGCGCCGAGGACGAGTTCGACGCGCTGTACGAGCAGTACACCCAGGAATTCAACGCCGCCGGCTACAAGGCGATCACCGATGAACGCCTCGCCGCCTATGAAGCGGGCAATTCCACTCATCTGCTCAACGAGACCGCCGAAGAGGTGGACCTGGGCAGATAAGTCCGCTGACCGCAGCGCAAAGGAGGGGCTGTTGTACAGCCCCTCCGATCTTTTATGAAGAACAGCCGTTCAGCTCCAGGGAGCTGAACGGCTGCGCTTATGGCTGGCAGATCAATACATTCCGCCCATTCCGCCGCCTGCGGGTGCGGCCGGCGGGGGATTCTTGTCGGGCAGATCGGTGACCAGGCTCTCGGTGGTCAGCACCATGGCGGCCACGGAGGTGGCGTTCTGCAGGGCGCTGCGGGTGACCTTGGTGGGATCGATGATGCCGCGATCGGTCATGTCGCAGTACTCGTCCTTGGCGGCGTCGTAGCCGAAGCCCAGCTTCTTGCTGTTCTTGATCTTCTCGACCGCTACGCTGCCGTCCACGCCGGCGTTGAAGCAGATCTGGCGCAGGGGCTCTTCCAGAGCGCGCAGCACGATGCTGACGCCGGTCTTGAAGTCGCCGGTCTGGGCCTTCATGTAATCGGCCAGGGGCTTGCAGGCGCTCAGCAGCGCGGTTCCGCCGCCGGGAACGATGCCTTCCTCAACGGCAGCGCGGGTCGCGGCCAGCGCGTCCTCGATGCGCATCTTGCGCTCTTTCATCTCGACCTCGGTCGCGGCGCCGACCTTGATGACGGCTACGCCGCCGGCCAGCTTGGCAAGGCGCTCCTGCAGCTTCTCGCGGTCGTAATCGGAGGTGGTGTCTTCGATCTGGCTCTTGATGGAGTTGATGCGCGCCTTGATCTCGCTGGGATCGCCCGCGCCCTCAACGATGGTGGTGTTGTCCTTGTCCACTTTGACCTGGCGGGCACGGCCCAGCATGTCGACGGTGGCTTCCTTGAGGTCCAGACCCAGTTCCTCGGTGATGACCTGGCCGCCGGTCAGGATGGCGATATCCTGCAGCATGGCCTTGCGGCGGTCGCCGAAGCCGGGCGCCTTGACAGCGACGCAGGTGAAGGTGCCGCGCAGGTGGTTGAGCACCAGGGTAGCCAGGGCTTCGCCCTCAACGTCCTCGGCGATGATGAGCATCTTCTTGCCCATCTTCACGACGGACTCCAGCAGGCTCAGGATCTCCTGGATGTTGGAGATTTTCTTATCGGTGATCAGGATGTAGGGATCGTCCAGGACCGCTTCCATCTTGTCATTGTCGGTCACCATGTAGGCGCTGGCGTAGCCGCGGTCAAACTGCATGCCCTCGACGATGTCCAGCTCGGTCTTCATGGTCTTGCTCTCTTCGACGGTGATGACGCCGTCCTTGCCGACCTTTTCCATCGCGCCCGCGATCAGCTCGCCGATCTCATCGTCGCCGGAGGAGATGGCCGCGACCTGGGAAATGGCCTGACGGCCTTCGATGGGCTTGGAGATGGTGGACAGATGGCCCACGACCGTGTCAGCGGCGGCCAGGATGCCCTTCTTGAGCACCATGGGGTTGGCGCCCGCAGCCACGTTCTTGAGGCCTTCGCGCACGATGGCCTGCGCCAGCAGGGTAGCGGTGGTGGTGCCGTCGCCGGCGATATCGTTGGTCTTGGTGGCGACTTCCTTTACGAGCTGAGCGCCCATGTTCTCAAAGGGGTCTTCCAGCTCGATGTCCTTGGCGATGGTCACGCCGTCGTTGGTGATCAGGGGAGCGCCGTACTTTTTGTCCAGAACTACGTTTCTGCCCTTGGGACCCAGGGTGATTTTTACGGTATCCGCCAGGGTATTGATGCCCTTTTCAAGGCTGCGGCGCGCGTCTTCGCCGTATTTAAGCTGCTTTGCCATGATTTTGCCTCCTGCTTATTCCACGATGGCCAGAATGTCGCTCTGGCGCACGATGATGTATTCTTCGCCGTCGTACTTTACTTCGGTGCCCGCATACTTGGAGTAGAACACCTTCTGACCCGGCTTGACATACATGGTGATTTCCTTGCCGTCCACATTTCCGCCGGGACCAACAGCCAGCACCTCGGCCAGCTGGGGCTTTTCCTTCGCGGAACCCGCCAGCAGGATGCCGCCCTTAGAGGTCTCCTCGGCCTCCATGTTCTTGATAACAACACGGTCGCCCAAAGGCTTGATCTTCATAATCGTTTGCCTCCCATATCGGTTCAGTCTTGTTAGCACTCTTATTGACTGAGTGCTAACCTACGATGGAAAGTGTACTCTTTTATGGTCGAAAACGCAATACCCCTACCGCGAAAATAGCGGTAATTTTGTGTTAAATCACACCGAGGATCCTCTTACGACCCTTGATTCCTGCGCGAGATCCATGAATCTTTCATCCCATTTATCCACAGTACACCTCCGCCGGATTACGGTATTTGCGGCACGCTGCTTCCGATTATACCACATATTCGCATTATACTGATGATTTAACATAAAATTCCCGCTTTTTTCTCACTTAGGGTATTGCGTTTCCGCGGCTTAAAGAGTACACTGTGCATTGTAAGTTAGCACTCAGTTATTAAGAGTGCTAACAAGACAGAGACCGAATGGGAGGCAAATTACTATGAAGATCAAGCCTTT
>JAIKYG010000013.1:0-64276 GCA_024683475.1 Clostridiales bacterium
AGCGGAAACTGCGCTTGATGACACCGGCCGAGTATCATGAACAATACTATTCGGCGGCATAAGAATGCCGCCAGCTGTTCACACAACCGGCGGTACGGAACCTTTTAATTATTCACTGTCCTCTTGACGGGTAGCACACCACATTTCGGGAGCCGTTTTTTTCTTTTTACGCTTTTGCTTTTTTCTTCCAGATCAGTCCCAGCACGGCGGGGACAGCCAGTATCGCCGCGTATACGATATAAAGCAGCACGTTGCTCACGTCGGTACGGTCTATCATCAGCTCTATGCCAACCACGCTGCCCACGAGCAGCACGATCACGACAACAGCTGCGATCACGGCGTTTCTGCCCCTGCGGAACGCAAAGACAAGCAGCGGCACCGCGAACATGCACGCGGCCATCACCTGCTGCAGGCTCACGAAGGACAGGCGCATATGGCTGTCGAACCTGAGACTTTCCCACAGCGTCTGCGTGCAGCCGAACAGCAGCAGCGCGGTCAAAAACGCGTCCCCCGCCCGCTTTTCCCGGCACAGTCCGATATACGCGGCCACGGCCAGTATCAGGGCGCACGCCGCTTCGAGCAGATAGGTGTTCAGGTTATAGGAACCGTAACCGTCGCTCGTAGCCATAAATGTATCGTTGAACCAGTCCACGTTCAGGTTGCGGCTGCGGCCCAGGAAGTCCGTGAAGCCCTCCCCTATCCGGGCGCACATCACGAACACCAGCAGCGCGGGAGACAGCGCGTCCATGAAACGCAAGGAGGAAGTCCCGGTCGCTTTCGCCGCGATGATTCCCGCAAGACCCGCGCCCAGCAGCGCGCCCATCATGGACATGCCTCCGCCCCACACGGTCACCGCCGCCTTCCACGAGAACAGCACGCGGAAGTTCGCGTCCAGCAGGCAGAATAGCAGCCTTGAGCATACAAGCCCCAGCGGCAGCGCGATAACGCCGAACAGCAGTACTCCGTCCGCCTTTATCCCCCGCTTCTTTCCCGTAAAGCACAGCACTGACAGCGCAAGCAACGCGCCCAGCGCGGCGCACACGCCGTACCAGTATGCTTTTAGGCCGAATATTTCAAAATACAGGCTCTCTTCAGGCATTTTACTTGCTCCACGTTTCAGGGTCCACTGTGGTGGCAAAATAGATACAGTCGTTAAGCACCCTCAGCTGGCTGGTCTGCTGGTCCGCCTTGAACACCGTGTTTCCGAACACCATGGTGCCCGTGTTGCCGCCGTCCAGGTTATACGCCTGCACGCAGCCCAGATACTCGTACATAAAGTGCGCCAGCTGCTGGTGGGTCATGCCCTTGGCTTTCCTGCCCCTGCCTTCGGAGACCACCGCCACATAGGAACAGGGCCCTCTCTGACCAATGGCCACCCGGGGATCCTGGGCGTGGGCGCTGTAGATCTTGTAGGAAGTCGTGAGCTCTTCCCCGTCCTTCACCAGCGCGGGTCCGAAGGAAAACGCGTTTACTATCTGATGCTCGGCCTCTATATCGGCAATCTCCTGTTTCTGGACGTTGGCATTGGAAGCCAGCACGATGTGAAAGTCGCCGTTCTCGTCGGTAATGAGTATATCCCGCGCCACGTTGAAGTTGCGGCGCGCCTTGGTCCCCATGCGGTATTCGAAGGGCGTCATTTCCGGGTCGTTCGTGTAGTAATCCCCGCTCATCGCCAGCACCGCGTTGTACCTGTTCGCCATGAACACCACGCTGTTTATGCGCAGGTCCAAAGCGTTCCTGCCCGCCACGCCCGTGCGCAGCTGGGTGGGAGACGCCACGTCTATGTACGCTATCCGGACGGAGAAGCCCTGCTTTTCGTCCACATAGTGCTCTATGGTCACCTTTATGGACGCGTCCTCGTAGCCTTCGTCGGTATACGCGTCTGGATTGGGCAGCATGCCGGGAGACAGGTCCAGCGGCAGTTCGGCAGGAGCCGTTTCTGCTTCCGCGCAGGCGGAAAACAGCGGCAAAGCGCCCATATCCATCCATTCATACTGGTAATCGGTAAGCATATTTCCGCTGGGCACTATGAACGGCAGTGCGAGCAGCATCAGCACCAGCAGTACTATAAGCGCGCAGCGCAAGGTTTTACTCATTTCTTAAGCTCCGGTCCCGCCGCACGGGCGATCTTTTTTATCATTCGGACACGTATGATATTATACTCTGCGAGCGCGGGACTGTCACCCCCGAAAAAGTTAAAAAAGTATCACAAACCCGGCGGCGCCGCCCGGACGCTTGCCAAGCGCCCACGTTTGTGATACAATAAAAGTTGAACTGTTATCGTATGGAGGCGTCAGGTGAGATTCAGGGTGCAAAAGGGCATGCGCCGGTTCGAGGGTGTGGGCATGTATTTCAAGGTCTACACTCCCATTGACGTGCCCGTGACCCGCCGGGTCGCCTGCGTGTGTTCTCCCATAAGCGACGCGGGCAGCTTTGACAGCCTGTGCCGCGAACTTGCAAAAAACGGCTGCCTGTGCGTTACGGTCGAACTGCCCGGCTTCGGCCACACACCCGTGAAAGCCCCCCAGGACAATACCACCCGGGCCAAGCTGGTGTGGGGCGTGCTGGACGAGATAGAGATATCCCGCGGCGAGGAAGAAACCCGGTGGCACCTGGTCGGCCACGGCTCCGGCGCGGGCGTGGTGCTGCTTATGACCACCCTGTTCCCGGAGAGCGTTATAAGCCGGGTGCTGATCTCGCCCGTCACACATATTTTCGGCTATAAAAGGCTCACTTTCCGCTTAAGCGGGCTCACCCGCTGGTTCTATCTGCGCAAGTATGAGTTTTTCGAGTCCCATCCCCGGCGCGCGCTTGACAAGATCAGGGAGCTCTACGGTCCCAAGCTCAAGCGGGAACGCGGCGAAGAGCTTTACCGCAATTTCTTCCGCAGGGGGCGGGGACGCATCCTGCTGGATATGATTGAAAACGGCTATTATTTGCCCGACGAGGTGTACGAGACCGACCGCCCCGTAATGACCCTTATGGGGGACGAAGATCCCATGGGCCGGGAAGTATTCGACCGCCTGTTCAGCGCCCTGTCCGGGGTAAAGGTGCGGGAGATCCACCCCATCAAGACCCGCCATATGTGCATGGAGACGGACTGGAGCGTAGTCAGGGACTGGGTAAAGGGCTGGCTGGATTACACCGAAGGCAAAGTCAAGCCGCCGAGCCGTCCATAAAACGAACACCGCCGCGGAGATCGTTCCGCGGCGGTCGTTTATATTTGTCAGAAACAGGCGCGTCATTCGGTCCTGTTCATTTCCAGGCGCAGCTCGAATCGCCCGCTCGAGTCGGGCTCGGCCCAAAGCTCCTCTGCCTCGAAACCGGGCGTAAGGCAGAACACCTGCCCGTTGTCGCGCAGCGGCGTTCGGGAGGACACCTTGAGCAGCCCGTCTATCTCTGCCGTATCTTCTTCAAGCGTGACGCTCTGCCCGGTCTTGAGTATCACGGGCAGCACAAAGCGGGCGGAACGCGCCCATTCGCCTTTCAGGCTGCCGCGTATGAGCAGTCCGTTGTCGTCAAGCGTATATTCTATGCCGAAAGCGCTCCCGTCCAGCGGCGTACGCGCCTTGTCGCACAGCGTGCCTTCCGCTCTGACTATGCTTTTTCCGTCCTGCTCTTCGGCTTCCATGCGCACATCCGGGTCGAAAGCCTGACTGTATATCACATCTCCCGCGCTCACTTCCAGCCGGGGATGCACAGCCCCCTGCAGCCTCTTTTTGCGGGAAAGCTGCTGGTTGTGAGCTTCCCTCAGGGTGTAATCCGTGGTAGCCACCGCGAAAACAGGTCCGTATGCCCGGTTCCACAGAAGCGTCACCGTGCCGCCCGTGGCCTGACCGCCCTTGGTGGATACCAGGTCGCTCCCGCACACGTCCATGCGCCAGCCGCCCCGGGCGAGACGGTATGTGCCCAGCTCCGGATAATGCCTGACGGAAGACGGCGCGTCCGAGGGCAAATCTGTGCGTTCAAAGGGCGCTATGCCCTCGTCCAGCGCCTGCGCCAGCACCTTGGCGTGGCAGAAGGCGTGGTGCACGCAGGGATATTCCCCGTGGCGCCTGTAATGCGGCCCGCCGTACAGCAGCCCGTCGGTACAGTTCTTTAGCAGCTCGAGGTTCCTGTACGCCGCCTCCGCGAATACGGGCTCGGTCTTGCCCAGCGCGTTGTACAGCGCCTGGCAGCCGTCGGAAGTGCGGCTGCCCCAGTACGTCCACTTGTAGTTGCGGGTGCCCATGCTGTTGTCCAGCGCGCCGTCGGGCAGGTAAAACTCCAGCTGCGCCCGGGCTATCCTGAACACTTCGCCCATGACCGCCTCGTCCCCGGCGGCTCGGGCATACTCGTACAGGCTCGGCAGCGTCTCCTCCGCGTTGTAACCCATATCCACCGGACGCACGCCCTTTGGGGTGACTGTCTCGGGCCGGCCGCCTTCGCCGACTATGAGCCCGTTCACGCTCACGTGGGACAGCACCTCCCGGGCAAGCTCCCGCGCGCTGTCCATGAGCGAATCGTCGCAGAAATACTCCGACGCCTGCGCCAGATACGCCGCGTTGGACGCGAGATAGTTGACGTTCGTGCGGGTCGAAGCGCTTATGCTGCGCCTGAGCCAGTCCGTCATCCTAAGCAGACGGTCCTCCCAGCTTTTCCGTTCCTCGGCGCCGAACAGCTGCCCGTGGAACTTAAGCGCCTTTACGTACGACAGCGCCGCGAACACGGTCACCCCGCACCACTCGCTCTGGGAATCGTTGTACACACTGCCGTCGTCGCATACCATGTACTCCGCCCACTTAAACAGCTTTTTCGCCGCGTCCAGGTACCGGCTTTCCCCCGTGCGCTCCGCCATGCACAAAAGCGGGTACACTGCGTCGTGGCAGCGCCCGTGTATCATGGAGCAGGCGGGGCAAACGATCGCGCCGTGCAGCGCGGGATGCCCAGGCTCGTCCAGCACATAGCCAAGCAGCGCGTCAAGCCAGGTCTTCAGCAGCGAATGATACTCTTTTTCCGCGTTCACGGTCGATAAGCCGCTCATGCTTTCCGCTTCACGCTTTGGCCTGGGGAGCGTTGGGGTCTATCTGCATTATCTCGATGCGGTTGCCGTCCGGGTCGCGTATCCACATCTGCCAGTTCAGGTCCTTGCCCTGCCTGGGCATCACGTCTATCTCCACGCCCGCCCGCATGAGCTCCTCCGCCGCCTTCGCGCAGTCGGGCACCTCTATGCACAGATGATTGTAGGAGGACTTGCCCTCAAAACCCCCGTCGGAATAGAACAGCTCTATGAACTGGCCGTCCGCCACCTTGATGTACTCTATCCAGGGCGTTCCGTCGTCCCTGGGGATCGAAAACGCGTGTTTCATGCCCAGCTTGGCCACATAAAACTCCAGCGAAGCCTTCATGTCGCTCACGTTGTAAGCCGCGTGCGCTATACCCGTTATCTTCATGGCAATACCCTCCCGATAATTATGCCTTTAACGGCGTTATGCGTATTATATCAGCGCCTTCGTGCGGCTGTCAACTTTACAGCCCGGCGTACCGTCAAACGTTTTCCCGCGCCGGGCGCACCGGATGCAGGAAAGCGCGGCAGGCGCGTAGAAATATATCTTCCTGACCCCGCAAGCGCGCGCGGACAGCGGATTCCCCTTCCCGGCGTTTTGCGGTAAAGGCGAAAATAAGGACGAAGAAAGTGCCGCAGTCCGGCGAAAGGTCCGTTTCCCCGGTCTCAAAGCCGGAAGACGGCTCCGAAGCAAGCGCAAGCTGTTCCGATATGACTTACAAAAGATGACTTATGAACAACGTATTATCAGACAGATCGGTGATACTGCCCGAAAGAAGGGTGCCCCTTCGCGGCAGCCGGGACGTTATCGTGGTCGGCGGCGGCATCGCGGGTATCTCCGCGGCGCTCTCTGCCCGGCGCGCGGGCGCGGAAAAGGTGCTTTTGATCGAGCGGGAGTACGCCCTGGGCGGGCTTGCGACCCTGGGTCTGGTGACCATATACCTGCCCCTGTGCGACGGCAAGGGCACTCAGGTGTCCTTCGGCATTGCGGAGGAACTGCTGCGCCTGTCCGTATCCAAAGGCGCGGAGGAGCCTGTCCCCGAATGCTGGCAGAGTCCCGCCGGCAGGGAGGAGCGGGCGAAACACCGGTTCATGTGCCGGTTCAACGCCAATCTGTTTGCCTGCCTTGCCGAAGAACTGCTCCGGGATTCGTCGATCGATATACTTTTCGGCGCGCAAGTGTGCGCCTGCGTGACCAAAGAGAAGCGTGTAACAGCCGTTGTGTGCCTTGACCGCGCGGGGAACATGAGCGCGTACGAAGCCGCCAGCTTCGCGGACGCCAGCGGGGACGCGGCTCTGTTCAGGTTTGCCGGCGCCAAGACCGTGGACTATCCGCTGGGCAACCGGCAGGCGGCGTGGTACTATTCCCATGAAAACGGCAGGCACGTCCTGCATATGCCGGGCCTGGCTCCCGCGCCCGGAGAGCGCGTCCGGGACGGTTTCACGGGCACGGACGGCGCGGAATTATCCGGAGTGATGGCAGACACGCACTCTGTCGTCCTGCGGGATTTCCTGAGCCGCGGCGAACTGTCGGATGACCATACGCTTACGATGCTGCCATCCATCCCCCAGGTACGCATGTCCCGGCGCATAGCGGGCAGGGTGACGATGAGGCTCGAGGACGGATCCGGGGCGTTTAAAGACAGCGTGGGCCTCATCTCCAACTGGAGGCAGGCGGGCCCGGTGTACGAGCTGCCCTTCGGCGCCCTGAGCACGGATATCGAAAACCTGTTTGCCTGCGGCAGGATCGTGTCCGCGGACGACAGGATGTGGGATATAGTGCGGGTCATCCCCTGCTGCGCCGTATCGGGGGAAGCCGCGGGCATCGCGGTGCAAAAGGGCGGCAGCGCGGCCCTTGTACAGGCAGAACTGAATAAACGCGGCATACCCTTCCATATGGACCAACTGCCGCGCTGAACACGAATATTAAACTCAGGGAGGTTTTTATGGCGGAATTCAAACTTTCTTACGGTTCGACCACAGCTACCGTCAGGCAGAAGGGTACGCAGATCACTTCCTTCAAAGGCGCGGACGGACGGGAGGTCATCTGGCAGGCGGACCCCGATGTATGGGCTCAGCACGCGCCGGTGCTGTTCCCCGTGTGCGGTTCGGTGAGGGACAACAAGATCAGGATCGGCGGCACCTTCTACCCCATGCCCAAGCACGGGTTTACCCGAAACCCGGAGTTCGAGCTCGGCCATCTGGGCGAGGATTTCATCGACCTGGTGCTGAGGGACAACCCCGAGACCCAGGAGATGTACCCATTCTCCTTCGCCTTCCACGTGACGTACCGCCTGTTCGAGGGCGGCTACACCACCACCTTCCTGGTGGAGAACCTTTCGGACAAGACCATGCCCGTGTGCGCGGGCGGGCACCCGGGCTTTGCCTGCCCCATGGAGGAAGGCGCCGCCTTTGAGGACTATACGCTCATATTCGACAAACCCGAAAAGGGCATGATCAGCATGGCGCCCGACGGATACCTTATCGACGGCGAAGAAAAGCTGACCGCGTTCACGGACGCCCGCACGCTGCCGCTTAAGCACAGCCTGTTCGACAAGGACGCGCTTTTGTTCGCGGGGCTGAACAGCCGCGCGGTGAAACTCGTGCACAAAGACAGCGGCAAGGGCATATACTTTGAGTTTCCGAAGATGGAAGTGCTGGCGGTATGGACAAAGCCCAAAGCCAACGCGCCCTACGTTTGCCTTGAACCCTGGCACGGCATGCCCGGCAGGGCAAGCGACGGCGACGACTTCGAAAGCAAGCCCTATGTGACGCTGCTCAAGCCCGGTCAGGTGTACACCAGCTGGTTCACGGTGAAACTGATCTAGCGAACGTTCATTAGGCGCAGAGGTGTCAGCAATGACAAAAAGGCTTATTCCCTTCATTTTAGCTTTAGTTATACTCTTTTCGTTTCTGCTCCATACTTTTACAGAAGAAAGCCGGAGTGCGGAAACGACCTACAGCACGTCTGTTGGCGATTTTCGGATTGAGTATACGCTGAATGAAAAAGGCGAAGCGACTATAACCAATGGACAATCGTGGTCAGGCAGGCAGATGTATGTGCCGGAAGAGCTGGACGGCCATAGAGTCGTCGCCATCGGCGATTATGCGTTTCAGTATTATTCCGGTTCCTTCTATAAGGCAGATGTGGAAAAGGTATATATTCCCGCTTCGATCAAATATATCGGCGCGAACCCTTTCCGCAACTGGTAATACCTTAAAGAAATCATTGTCGATCCGGACAACCTGTACCTTGAGGTGGTAGACGGAGCGCTTTATGACAACGATGAACTGCGCATGATCGCCTGCCCTCTGACGATAGAAGGCAGCTTTACCGTGCGCGAGGGCACGAAGATCATTGGCGAATTTGCCTTCGGCAGCGACGAACTGTGGGGAGATTACCACAGCGCTTTGAATGAGGTCTACCTCCCCGACAGCGTCGAAGAGATCAGAAAAGGAGCGTTCGAACAAAGCCTGATAACATCAATAAAACTGCCAGCCTCACTGAAAGAGATTGGGGAAGAAGCGTTTTATAGCAGCGGACTGATCGTAGTGCTCTTTAATGATTCTCTCGTATATAGGCAAAAACGCATTCGGAGATACTGAACTGAACAAAGTTACTCTGCCGGACAGCATCGACTATATATCATACGATACATTCGCCAATTGCAATTATCTCGAAACCATACGCGCCTCCCAGCGTATAAAGGATATGCTCATCATACCTCCTGAGGAATGTTATGAATGGAGCGTATTGGGGGACGGCAGCGCTATGATAACGGACGTGGTCATGCTGCCGGATAGGTCCGTTGTCACGATACCTGACACAATTGACGGTCACCCGGTCACGGGTCTTGGGGATTTTGCATTCCGGTATGCCGACAAGGTTAACTGGTACGACATCACAACCGTAGTGATTCCCGCCGGAATCAATTATATAGGTCTCAATCCCTTCAGCGGGTGTGACTATATCATCACAGAAATACTGGTCGACCCAGCCAACGAACGCTACGAGAGTTTCGATGGCATACTGTACGACAAACAGACGAAATCCCTTATCAGCTATCCCATAGCCGCCGCGAGCTATACACGCGGAGAACAGCACATAACCGTCAAAGCTGATACTATGACTATAGCCGCAAATGCGTTTGGGGAGGACACCTTTAACTTCGGTCCAATAAACGACAGTAAGCTGTACATCACTTTGCCGGAAGGACTTCGGACAATCAGCTACGGGGCTTTCGCGGGACTTGATATAGGTAGCATCAACATACCGTCAACGGTGGAAGAGATAGGCGAGCGGGCATTCTGTTATGCTTTTGTCGACAGTATTACAATTGCCGATGGCGTAAAAGTGATTGGGAAGGAAGCGTTTGCTGAAGCCAGATTTGATAGCATAGAGATACCTTCAAGTGTCGAAACCATAAAAGAAAAAGCATTTTACCAATGTTGGTGCAACAGTATCAAGCTCAATGAAGGATTAAAACATATCGGAAGTCTCGCGTTTTGCGGTGACGGAATATTCACAGAAATTGAGCTGCCGCAAAGCCTTGAAGATATACCGACCGACGCATTCTACTAATAAATCTTATATATGCACAAGCCCTCCGCAAAACCTGCGGAGGGCTTGGTTTATAATGCATGCGGTTTACGCGAACACTCTGAACAGCAGTCCCGCTGCGATGAATATGATGCCCACGGTTATCCACGGCATGAACGTCCAGCCTTGTTTGGAGCGTTTTTCCATTTTGATCCGGCTGTATGTGCGCAGGTCCTCGTACCTGCGGGTGCCGAACTGGGAAAACGCGTAACCGAATATGTCGAAATAGCCGTTATAGCTCACGCACCACAGCAGTCCCAGCAGCACGCACACCGCGCCGCCGGTGGTGAGGGCGGAATAATACGAAAACAGCTGCGTAAAGCTGCTTTGGTACAGCACCGCTAAGGCTGCCGCCGCGCCGAAAAGCGCGGCGGCCAGGTAATGCCCCCAGTGATGCCTGAACAGTCGGGCGGTCAGGCTCATTTCTTAAGCTCCGTCTGATAGCGTTCAAACTCGGCCTGGTTGCAGTATACGAAGTGGTCCTTTGTCAGCTCCCTGAGCTGCGGCAGATCGCCGTTCCCGTATTCGTGTTTCGAGGGATCGTACAGTATCCTCTCCCTGGTGCGCTCGGAACGCGGGTTGGGCTTGGGGATGGCGGACAGAAGCGAGCGGGTGTAGGGGTGCATGGGGTTTTTGAACAGCTCGTCGCTGGGTGCCTTCTCCACCACCTTGCCGAAGTACATGACCACGATGCTGTCGCAGAAGTACTTGACGACGCTCAGGTCGTGGGCGATGAATATGATGGACAGGTTGAGTTCCCGCTTAAGATCGTTGAGCAGGTTGATTATCTGCGCCCTTATGGACACGTCCAGCGCGCTTATGGGCTCGTCGCAGATAAGCAGCTTGGGGTTCATGATGAGCGCGCGGGCAATGCCGATCCTCTGGCGCTGTCCGCCGGAGAACTCGTGGGGATAGCGGCTGGCGTGTTCTTCCACCAGACCCACCGTCTCCAGCATCTTTACCACCTTTTTGTGGTTTTCCTCCTTGTTGCGGAAGCCCTGTATGCGCAGACCCTCCTGGATGATATCCTCGACCGTCATGCGTGGATCCAGGGAATCGATGGGATCCTGGAATATCATCTGGATCTCGTTTAACAGACGGCGGCTCACATGCTTGTTGTCGAACTTGATCTGGCGGATCTTCGCCTTCTGCTCCACCTTGGTGTAGTGCAGGGTGTCCTTGATCTGCTTGATCTCGTCGGCGTCGGCGGACGCGGAAAGCTGCTTGAGCCTTTCCTTGCCCCTGATGCGGGTCCACTTGATCTCCTTGCGGTTCCAGCGTGTGCCGCCGCTTATCCTGACGCCGCGGTAGTACACGGAGCCGGAAGTGATGTCGTACAGGCGGATGATGGAGCGTCCGGTTGTGGTCTTGCCGCAGCCGCTCTCGCCCACTATGCCCAGGCACTCGCCTTCCTTAAGGTCGAAGGATACGTTGGACACGGCCTTCAATTTCTGCCGCTTCGCGCCTTTGCCGAAGAAGAAAAACTGCTTTAAGTGCCTTACGGACAGAAGAATCTTCTGGTCCCTCAGCTCGGGCTTCTGCTTTACGTGGGGATTGATATGGTAATGACGGTTGAACTCCTCCAGGGAGTCCAAGGCGGCGTCCAGTTCCTTTTCGTCCTCGTGATCGTCGGCCAACTTCACGCTCTCCGGGATCTCGCTTAAGGACAGCGCCTCGCGGTTCTCTTCTTTGGAGTTGTCAAACATTTCTCTCAATTTGCTCATTTGTTTCCCTCCCCCAAAGAGATCTTTATGCGCTCGGACACGATCTTGGGCATTTCGACCTTGGGAGCGCGCTCATCCAGCAGCCAGGTGGCCGCGTAGTGCGTGTCGCTCAGCTTGAAATACGGAGGCGCTTCCTCGAAGTCGATGTTCATCGCGTACTTGCTGCGCTCGGCAAAAGCATCGCCCTTGGGCGGACGGATCATGTCCGGCGGGGTGCCCGGTATGGACTCCAGCTTTTCCTTGCTGTCCACGTCGGGTATGGAGGACAGCAGCGCCCAGGTGTAGGGATGCTTGGGCTCGTAGAAGATCTCGTCCGCAGTGCCGTATTCCACTATCTTGCCCGCGTACATGACCGCGACCCTGTCCGCCATGTTGGCGACGACGCCCAAGTCATGGGTGATGAAAATGCAGCTTAACTGCCTTTCCTTCTTGATGCGGTTGATAAGCTCCAGTATCTGCGCCTGGATGGTAACGTCCAGGGCGGTGGTGGGCTCGTCGCAGATCAGTATCTCCGGAGACGCTGTGAGCGCTATGGCGATAACGATCCTCTGCCTCATGCCGCCGGAAAACTCGAAGGGGTACTGATTATAGCGCCTCTCCGGCTCGGGGATGCCGACTTCCTTCATTATGGCCAGCGCACGGCGCTTGGCTTCCGCCTTGGTGATAGAGAGCTTGTTGTCAAAATCTTCATTTTCCTGGGCGATAAGCTGTTTTGCCTTGGCCTTGTCCTCCGCGGTCACAGCCTTGGAAAGCTGGTTTTTGAGCTCCGCAAGCTTGGCCTTGTGCTCGCCGGTGACCTGGGCTTTATACTCCGCCACCTGCTTTTTGGCCTTTTTCTCGGTCTCGTTGAGGATCTCCTTATATTCCCTGGCTTTGCCCTCGTACTGCGCGCGGGTCTGTTGCTCGAACTGCTTGAACTCGGCTTTCTTCTGCTTAATAAGCGCCTTGGTAGCAGCGAGCTGCTCCCTGGTCTGCCCTTCCGCGGCCTTCGCCTCGGCGATGAACGCGTCCAGCTTCTTCTTTTCGGTGTCGATGGCGATGTTCATTTTCGCCAGCGTGTTCTTGTAGCGGATCAGATCGTCGCTGATAAGGTCGTTGTACATCAGACGGAGCTTGTCCGCGTTGAGCAGCATCGCCTCGGTGATCTGCTTGCCGATCTTGACGATGGGGTTCAGGGAAGACAGGGGATCCTGGAAGATCATGCCGATCTTATGGCCGCGGATCTTGTAGAATTCCTCTTCGCTGACCTCCAGCAGGTTCTCGCCCCTGTAGATGATGTTGCCGCCGGCGATAATGGCATTGTTTGCCAGTATGCCCATTATGGCTTTGGAGGTAACGGATTTGCCGGAGCCGCTCTCGCCCACTATGCACAGGGTCTCGCCCCTGTACAGGTCGAAGGACACGTCCCTGACCGCCTTTAATATACCGTTGTCGGTCTTAAAGTTGATGACGAGGTTATTTACAGAAAGTACCTTTTCCGCCATCTTATTCACTTCCCTTCAAGGACGGATTGAACGCGTCTCTCAGGCCGTTGCCGAACAGGTTGAAGCTTACCATCATAAGCGCCATCACCACGGCGGGGAAGATGACGAGATTGGGGTAAATGCTCAGGTACTGCTGGTTGTTGCTCATCATGACGCCGAAGGACTGCACGCCCTGCAGACCCAGGTTCAGGTAAGCCAGCGTGGCTTCGGAGTAGATGGTGGAGGGGATCATCAGCACGCTCGCGGTGATGATGGTACCCATGGAGTTGGGCAGTATGTGCTTGAATATCAGCCTCATGTCGCTGGAACCCAGCGTGCGGCTGGCCAGCACGTACTCCCTGCCCTTGAACCTGTAGAACTGCGTTCTGGTGCGGTGGGCGGTGCCCATCCAGCCCGTCATACACAGCGCCAGGAAGAAGGTGAAGAAGTTGTTGCCCAGGTGCAGTATGAACAGCGTCATCATGACTATCCACGGAATGCCGCCCAGTATATCGCAGAAGCGCTCCATGAACAGGTCGACATTGCCGCCGAAGTAACCGCTGACCGCGCCCCAGACCAGGCCGAACGCGAAGCAGAACGCCGCCGTGCACAGGCCCAGTATCAGGCTGGTCCTGAGACCCGCGAATGCACGCTTGAACAGGTCGAAACCCGAAGCGTCGGTGCCCAGCAGGAACTTGGGCATGGACTTGTAACCCATCTTGCGGAAGTTGTAGCCTCTGCCCGTTATGGAGTTCAGCTTCTTGGTGCGGCTGTTCACGCTCTGCTCCACCACTTCGTCGATGGGGCAGTCGTCGGTCAGGCGCTTAAAGCTCTCCGGGCCGGCCTTCTCGTCATATTCGCACCAGCCCGCGTCTACCCAGCGCTTGAGCTCGGTGGCGGAGTAGGTCACCAGGTCGGCGTTGCCGTACACCAGTTCATATGTGTCGATGACGTAGTCGCAGTAGTAGATAACGCTGTTGTGCACGCCTTTGCGGCCGGAGCACGCCCAGTAGCCGTCGGCGTTCTTGTCCGCCAGCACTACCATCTGGGTAGCATCGGTAAAGCTCACAGCTTTGAGCTGCTCGGCGTTTTTGCCGGACTCGGTCGTCAGCTCGACGCTCTCGACCAGTATATACCTGAACGCGTCGGCGGAAGACTTAAGGTCGAACACCACCTGCGCATTGAGGGCAGTCTTGCCCGCGTCGCTCAGCGCCTTGCTGATGTCGAAATCTATCTCGGAATAGTCGCTCGAAAAGTCCCTTACGATGATCTCGGTGCCGTCTTTGCTCTTTAAAAACACCCTGTACTCGCCAAGACGGCTGCCCTGCACGTCATCCTCGGCGTCCAGTTTGATCTTCAGGCGGTAGCCGCCCGCGGCAGTGAAGCTGATGTCCTTGGACATCATGTACACGTCCTTGCCGTCCACGGCGGCGTCGGTGGCCATCATAACGAAGCCGTTGCTGCCGTAGATGTTGGCGGCGTCTATCAGGGTGGGCTCGGGATCGACGCTTATGCTCACCAGGGATGCCTGCAGCGATGCGATGGAGTATTTGTCGCTCACAGCGGGCACACCGTTCGCCCTGTCGTACACCACGCGCTCGCTCTTGCGGGTGCCGTCCCAGAAACCCGTGCCGCTTTCGAACAGCTTGGGCGCCAGGAACTTCTCCGTGGTGTTGACGTTGGTGATGTTATAGGGGGAAACCACGGGCACCACTATCGTCAGCAAAATGAGGATCGCAAGGATGATCGCGGCGATAACGGAGGATTTGTTCTTGCAGAAACGCCTGAACGCGTCCTTGGCAAAAGTGGTAGGCCTGCTTTCCAGCTTTTTGTCCATTATGCGGGTGTTGGACTGCACCAGCTTAAATGAATCGGGGTTGAATCTGTTCTCTTTTTCCATCACTTCTTCGCCCCCATTCTGATCCTGGGATCAATAAAGCCGTAGCTCAGATCCAGCACCACGCCCGCCAAAAGCGAGATGGTGGTGAATATGGCCATGTCCACGAACAGTATATCGTAGTCCTTATAGTTAAGAGACAATATGAACAGCTTGCCTATGCCGGGGATGCCGTACAGGTTTTCAAGTATCATGCTGCCGCCGATCATGCCGATGAACTCCGCCAGTATGCTGGGGAAGATGGGCACCATGGCGTTTTTGAGCGCATGGCGCACTATCGCCTGCCTGCGGGTAAGGCCCTTGGTGCGGGCGAGCAGCAGGTATTCGCTCTCCATTACTTCGCACAGCTCCGCACGCACAAAGCGGCAGTAGTAGCAAACGGAAGAGAAGGAAAGGCAGAACACGGGGATTATATAACCTTTGATTTTCGTCCAGGTCGATGCCGTGTCCGCCGGCCAGCTGGAAGGCAGCCAGCCCAGGTCATAGGCAAAGATCCTGAGCACAAAACATATAAGCACGAAACTCGGCACGCTTATAAAGATCATCACCATGGTGGAAATGGAATGATCCGTCAGGGTGTTCTTTTTAAGCGCAGCCCATATTCCCAGCAGAAGTCCCAGCGGCACCGAGAATATGACCGAGAATATATTCAATCTCATTGAGTACCAGATCCGGCTCATTATGATGACCGAAGCCGATACGTTGGGCTGGAAGCTCTTGGAATAGCCCCAATCCCATTTGGTCACCACGTTTTTGATCCAGGAGCCGTACTGCTCCAGAACGGGGACCTTATAGTAATAAAAGCAGGAACCCCTCTCTATGGGAGACCTGTACAGGTATTCGCCGTACATGGCGTTGTATTCGCTTACGATCGGCGCATCCTTGATGAGTTTGAACCGATAGACATAACCCAGATTATACTGCTTGTCAAAGTAAGCTATCTGCTGCTGATCGCCGCCTATGGGCCGCTCGAAGGGCAGCAGCTTTACCAGAATAAACGTGAGGGAAAGAATGATGAACGCCGTAACGAAGGCCAACACCACTCGCTTAAGTACGTATTTCCCCATGGAAATCACCCTTTCATAGGTTTATGGAAGAATGATCCGTATAAAATCGCTTTTCTCCCGGACAGCAAAAAAACGCCTTCGCAAGGCAGCATATCCGGGGCAAATAATCAACGGTCAGAGCTTCCTGACTGGCGCATCGGGCAACACTTCCGCTCCGCGTCAGTAACCGCACAGCGAAGGGGCATAAAGCCCCCTTCACTGCGGGAAAGGCGGTGCGGGACTGCGCCCGCGCCGCCCTTGATAAGTTTGGTGTATTAGGCCGCGGTCTCGGCTTCGGCGGGAGCCTCTTCGGCTTCGGCGGGAGCCTCGGCTACTTCGGGAACCTCGAAGTTGTCGGTCACGGAGTAATACTGGCCGGCAGATACGGAGCCGTTGAACTCGAGATCATAGTAGATGTCGAATCCGGTGTCGCCCGCGGGTTCGGCGCTGGTGCCGCTGCCGGTAGCGTAATCGGCGGCGAGTTCAGCGGGAACGGTGAAGGTCACGACCAGCACGCCGTTGCCCTTGTCCTCGACCTCGAACTCTACGGGAGCCTCATCATACTGGCCGTCGCCGTTGTAGTAGCGCTCGTAGTTGCAGCACTCTATATCGGTCACGGTAACAGCGGTGATCTCGGGCAGGGTGGAAGCGATGGTGAAGGAACCGGTGTAGGTCTCGTCCTCGTTCTTCACGATGGGCTCGTACACGAAGGTCAGCTGCGGCTTGTTCTGGCCGGCAGAAGCGATGACCTGAGAGTTGACGGCGTTGTACAGAGCGTCAAAGCTCCAGCGCATGTCGTCATAAACGATGGGATACGCGTCGGGATCGTTGGTGTCCACGCCCCAGTTCAGGGTGAAGGAACCGGAGATGTCCTGATCGGAGGACAGCACGGACACGAATCCGATGGGATCCAGGCTGTTGCCGCTGATGGAGCCGAAGCCGATGTCGAACTGGCCGACCATCATCTTGTTGTAGTAAACATCGCTCCAGGCGTTGCCTACCCAGAAGTTGACGGAGAGCTGATACTTGCCGCCGGTCACGGACTCGTCGTTGAAAGCGGTCTCGATGAAGTTCTTGATCTCGTTGTGGTACTGCTCCTCATGAGTGGGGTACATCCACGCGATCTCGATGTTGACAACGGTGGGTTCTTCGGCGGTGCCGGGGGTGTAAGCGCCTTCAGCTTCCAGCTCGGTCATGGCCAGACGGAAGTAGTCGCGGGCCAGCTCCAGGCTGTAGCCGTAGCCGTCGGTGTCCTCGAGCAGGGTCTCAACGGCCTTCTTGTGGGCCTCGGTCACGGAGTAGGACAGACCGTTCTCGGGGTCAGACATGTAGTTGGAAGCCAGGTAGTCCACAGAGGGGATGCTGCCGCGGGCGTTGGCGAAGGTCAGGCGGTCGATGGAGTAGGACAGCGCCTGGATGAAGTGATGGTTGCCAACAGCGGGCTTGAGATCCCAGTAATCTTCTTCAGCGTTCTGGGCTACGACGCCGTCGGTGCCGAACAGGTAGGTCCAGGTGTCGTAATCGCAGGCGTTGACGTTGAGCTTGAAGTTGGAGGTACCGGTGGTGGAACGGGTCCTGGGGTCGTTGCGGTACTCGTCCAGGTGAGCCTGGGGAATGCCGACAGCGTCAATATGCTCTGCCAGGAACTCGTTCAGAGCGGCTTCGGTGTCGTTGGCAGCCGCGGTGAGGATCTTCACATGGATGCCGGGGATGGAGTACTTGGTATCGGCGAACACGTAGTTGGGGTTCTTCTTGTACACGATCTGCTGATCCTGGTCGTAAGTCTCCACGAAGTACGCGCCAACGGTCAGAGCGTTGTCGGCGGGAGTCTCGGTGGAATCCTCGTTGTAACCGAGGTAATTCTTAACGGTGGTCAGTTCAACGAACTCCTGGGGAACGGGCATGTACAGGGAAGAAGCGATGTAGTACATGCAGTAGAACTGGGTCTGCTCCTCGGTGAAGGTCACTTCGAAGTAGTTCTTGCCGTCTTCCTCATAGGCCTTGATGCCGACATTCTCCCACGCTTCGGCGTTAAAGCCTTCGGCGGTGGCATTGTAGAAGTCCTTGGCACCCGCGATGGCGCCGCTCTTCATGTTGGCGAGCTCGGTGCCGCGGTACAGATTGTTGGCCTGGGTGAGCAGCAGCTGGAAGGCATACTCGTAGTCTTCCAAGGCTACGGGGCGGCCGTTGAAGGCCTGGCGGCTCTCCAGCTTGGAACCGGTGGTGTATACGAGGCCGTCGGCTTCGCCGGTGCGGATCTCGAATCTCCAGGTGCTGGCCATGCCGTCGCCGTCCTCATCGTTGACCGCAACGGGCTTTTCCTTGGCCAGCTCGGGCACCCAGTCATAGCCGTCCTTGGTCTCGTTCATGAAGTTGGTGTAGAAGGAAGCGCCCTGATAGCCGTACAGGTCGCCGACCTGAGCACCCTGATCGTTCAGGTAGTTCAGAGTGCCGGGATCGCTGGTCTCGTAAATGTGGTAGTAGCGGACCCAATCAGGATTGGTCTCGTACTCCAGATCGGCGGTGATGGCGCCTTCGGCCAGGATGCCGAAGCCGTAACCGACGATGTAGTTCTCGGTGCCCAGGGTCACGCGGGGGTTGTACATGCTGTAGCCGCCGTTCTCAAACAGAGACACGCCGGTGATGCCGGTGCTCACGGCATAGCGCTCCAGGATGCCCAGGATCTCGGTCCTCTCGGCATTGGAGAGCTTCTTGTAGCTGTACAGACCGTCAGCGGTGGGTACCGCAGCCAGCACGGCAGCAAACGCTGCATCGTAAGCGGCCTCTACCTCGGCGACAGTGCCCGCTTCTTCGATTGCAGCCTTGCCGGCCTCAATGGCGGCGTCCACAGCGGCGAGGTGTTCCTCACCCAGCTGCTCGGCAATTGCGTTATAGGCGACATCCAGGTCATATTCGATATAGGCCTTGAAGTCGTCCTCGTCCATGTAAGCGCCGTCCCAGGCAGACTCTTCCGCGAAGGCGGAGACCATGCCCAGAGCCATGACGAGCGCTAACACGATGGCTAACAATTTCTTCATGGATATACCCTCCTATAGTAATCACAGTCAAAACTGCTATTTTATTATTATATAGCTGTACAAAAAGCCTGTCAAGGTTAGAACGCAAATAATAACACAAACTTATGCAATGTTTGCATGAAAAACTGCATCTTTGAGCTGTTTTATGCGTTTTTTGCCTGCATATGCAGTTTTTGAACACTTTCCCGCCAAATCGGGCCGCGGCTCGGTTCCGAAGCTGCAAAAAACAGGCGGCATTCGTGCCGCCTGTATCGATACCGATCCCGCCCGCGCGGGGTCAGTCCGCGCTTTCGCCCCTTATGCCCCTGAACGCCTCATTTAGTAGCGCCCGGCTTTCGTCCTCCATAATTCCGCCGTCGCAAAAGCAGAAATTCGGGAACGCGGGGTCCTCGGGTATCCTGTACACGCTGCCGCAGCAGCCGTACCGCTCATCCTTCGCCGCGTACACGAGGCGGCTTATGCCGCATAAGGCGATCGCGCCCGCGCACATGGGACAGGGCTCCAGCGTAACGTACATCACTGCGCCCCTTAGCGCGTACCTGCCCGCCTGCCTTATCACCAGCATTTCGGCGTGGGCAGTCACGTCTCCCGTCTGCTGCACCCGGTTGCGGGCGGAAGCGATGACCTGTCCGTCCTTCACTATCACGCAGCCCACGGGGATCTCCCCCGCTTTAAGGGCAGCTTGCGCCTCGCTTAAAGCGAGGCGCATGTATTTCGCATCCGTTTCGGTGAAGCTCACAGCTTAAAGCCCATCTTCTTCAGGTTTTCGGCGGAGATGCTCATCTGGCCCAGGGGATCCTCCATGTCGGACGCGTTGTCCTGCTCGACTTCGGCGTACAATACGCCCGTCTCCTCGCAGGCTTTTTTGATCTCCTGCCACTTCAGGTTGCCGCAGCCCACGGGCACCATCACGGAGAAGGTGCCGAAGGAGGCGTTGCCCATCATGTCCTTAAAGTGCATGACGTCCATGCGGCCGTTGACTTTCCTTATCCAGCTGACGGGGTTCGCGCCGCCCGCCTGCACCCAGAAGGTGTCCAGCTCGAACTGGGCGTTGTCGCCCAGGTAATCGTACAGCACGTCCATGCCCATGTGCCCGTCTGGGAAGCGGTTGAACTCGAACATGTGGTTGTGGTACACGAAGGTGATGCCTTCGTCCTTCAGCTTCTTCGCTATGCCGTTCATCTTGAGGGCGAAATCGCGGTAGCCTTCCCAGCTGGTCTTATACTCTCCCGGCAGGCCGCCTATGCCCGCGTAACGGCAGTTCCAGATGTGATGGCGGCGGATAAGGTCGTCCAGCCCCTCGTCGAAGTCCTGCATGGAGTTGTGGGTCACCACACACTGTAAGCCGTGCTTTTTCAGCATGTCGGCATAAAACTCCGGCTCTATGGCCCTGTTCTGGCCGCTCAGCTGGCAGGTGGTATAGCCCATGGCGCTTATGGCCGCGAAGGTGTCGTCGATTGACTGCTTATCCTGCATCAGTTTCCTTACGGAATACAGCTGCGCGCCGGTTACAAAGTTCTTCATAGCCTTTCCTCCCCATTATGTTTAGTGGCAATTGCCTTGCTTTAACGCCACCGCGCCCATGAACGCGGCGAATATCGCTTTCGAGGGCTCGTCGTCCAGCATTTCCGGGTGCCACTGCACGCCCACTATGAAGCGCGAGCGGTCGATGCACTCTATGCCCTCCACCGTGCCGTCGGGCGCCAGCGCGCTCACGCGGAAACCCTCCGCCAGTTCGTCCACCGCCTGGTGGTGCAGGCTGTTTACCTGTATTTCCGCCTGGCCCACGGCAGCGAGCAGGCGCGTGCCCCCGGCGATGGTCACGGTGTGGAAGTAGCCTGCCTCCGTGGGCTGGCGGTGGATAAAGCCCCTCTGGGAGGGCAGGTCCTGGACCAGCGTGCCCCCGAAGCCCGCGTTTATCATCTGGCAGCCCCGGCAGATGCCCAGTATGGGCAGGCTGCGCTGCATCAGCAGGGGAAACAGGTTCATTTCCATTTCGTCCCGCTTTATGCTGGGCTCGCCGCACTCGGGCAGCTTGTCCTGGCCGTAGAATGACGGCTTAAGGTCGCCTCCGCCGGGAAAAATGTAGCCGTCTATCTGCAGCACTTCGCCCAGCAGCTCGTATAATCTCAGAGTCTCCCAGCTGAGCGGGCGCACTTCGCCGCCCATTTCCTCGACGATCCTTTGTATATTGCGGTTTACGCGTATTCCGTCCGAATACTTGGCGCAGGTCACGCCTATAACAGGTTTAGACATAGCCTATTCCTCGATCTTCACAGGTTTGCCGCATGAGAGCCTTCCCTCCGGGCAGTGCCCCAGTATGGCGCAGCTGGGACCGTAATATCTGAACAGGGGCCTGAACCCTTCCATAAGGCAGCACAGCATCTCCCTGGACAGCTCCCGTATCTCCCACTGGGCGCGGGCGCAGGTCCTTAAGCGCAGGTAGTGCTTGAGCTCCCGGGCGTTCATGCCGAACAGCACGCTCAATGTGTTGCCCGCTAGGGCGAAATAGCTGATCACCTGCGGGTCCGAAACGAACTTCCGCGCCGCCAGAGTGTTGGCTTTGAACGCGTTTTCGTATATCCTGAGCGCCTCCGGGTCCTTCTTCACGCTTTCCGGCACGATGTACGTGTTGGTCAGAAGCGCGCAGGCTACGGGCCGCACGATGAGCGTCTGCATCCTGTGGCGGGTCAGATGCGTGAGCCCCGCCAGCGAGATCGCGGAAAAGCGGAAGGTGTAGTTGAGCAGTTCCAGCTCCCTCGGGCGCTCGTCCTTGACCAGCTCCTTAAGGCTCATTTCCGGCCTGCCTGCCGCCGCAAGCGCGGCTTTGAGCAGATTTTCCGGCTGCGCAGGCGCGCCGGTGACCTCCGCCTCGCCCTTTACGGGCGCGGGATCGGGTATTTCGTCTATTTCGGGCAGAGCCGGATCGCACTTGCCCGGGTCCTTGTACGCCAGCGCCACGCCGGGGAACACTTCGTCCAGCTGCGCCTTGAGCATCTCCCCCAGGCGCTTTATCTCGTCATAGCCGCTCAAGCGTCCCGCGGTCATGTCAAAGACCACCTTGGACAGCTCCCGGGCGTTCAGGCTCATTATGAAATTGCTCCTGAAACAGTAAGGCAAAACGAACCTGGCGTCTTCCACCGGTATGCCAAGGGCGCACAAGTCCGAATACGCCCTGAACAGCCCGTCCATGTTTTCCCGGTACAGGCTCAGTTTTTCTTCGCTCAGTCCTTCCGGCGTCACGTAACCCGCGCCGGCGAAGTCCACGTAACGTCTGGACTTGACCGTGTAGGCAGCCAGGCGGTGTTCGATCATCGCCTGCTCGGTCATCACGCTCACGTCGTTGAACGCCAAGGTGAAGTATGCGTGCTCGATTATGGTGTTGTGGCCGCTGGACAGCACTTTTTTGACCAGTTTAAGGTCCTTTTCCCTGTTTCCGCACAGGGCGAACATCTCAAGCGCCGTGCCCTTGCCGGTGGAGATCCTGCCCCCCAGCGCGCTCACCGCCACGCCGTTTTGGGAAAACCCGATTATCCTGACGCTGCCTTTGTCCATTTCAACCTCCGATCAAAGTACTTATGAATTTATAGGCGCATACGGCTGCCGCGGCGGCAAGACCCCCGGCGATGGGCAGCTTCGCGCTGCGCAGGGGGCTGAGTGCCAGTATCATGCACATCTTTTCCAGCGCCTCTTCGGTGCCGCGCCCGAACCCCTTCCGGTTCGCCCAGATCTTCTGGGCCACCCGCCGCCTGGCCCACAGAAGGTATATGACCAGCGCGGATACCAGCAGCACCAGCAGTGTCGCCCACACGCTCTTGAAAATGAAGGTCACCAGCAGCGTGAGCATGGCCACGAACACGAACACGCTGGACGCGGCGCTTTTCGCGGCAGCCCTGCGGCTGGCGACGCCTATGGCCGTGAACGCCCGGTCCCTGTCCTGCGCCACATGCTTATAATAGAAATTATACAGCTCCTGCGCGTCCGCCTCGGAGATGTTCACTTCCCGCCTTTGGCCCCGTTTGCCGGGCCTGATGCAGTTCCTTACGGCGGTCTCAAACGCCAGCATGTGCTTTTTGCGCGCCGCTGTGCTCACGTCCATAAAAAACCGCCTCCGTGGTCAGATTTGCTATATTCTACCACGAAGGCAGTTAAAACACAATAGCCGAAAACTCCTAACGTCTTATAAGCTCTCCCACGTCCTCGACCGTCACTTCGTCCCCTTCCACGCCCGTCATGATCACGTTTTCCAAGGTGACTTTGTCGACAAAGCGGGCATAAATGCCCTTTCTGACGCTGGGCTCTACGCCGCAGGCCATGACGGGGCTCATGGGCTCGGCGTGTGCGTCCATGGCGAAAACGCAGTCCTTGAGTCTGAGCTCCCGGGCGGGGTTCTCCGGCAGCCCCAGCATATACGCGCAGCACGCCTGGCAGTCGGTCGTCGTCACGCGCTCGAAGGTCACGCTGCCGATGGTGGGCGTTCCCTCGTCCACGGGCTGCTTTTCCCGGCTCTGTACGTAGGGCCCCTTGCCGTCCGCGTCGCAGAAATACATGGCGTTCACGGTGAGAGGCGCTTTTACGCGGACCATTTTCACGTCCGTGAACTCTATGTCGTCTATCACGCCCCACTTGCCGCGGCCCCGGCGGGTCTTTATGCGCAGGCCCCTGTCGTTGCCCTCCATAAGGCAGCTGTGTACCCGCACGTGTTTTACGCCGCCGCTCATCTCGCTGCCCACGGTCACGCCGCCGTGACCGTCCAGCATCAGGCAGTACGCGATCTCTATGTCTTCGCAGGGGGTCTTATACTCTTTTCCCATGTACATCTTGCCGGACTTGATGGCGATGCAGTCGTCGCCGGTGGAAAAGCGCGTGCCCAGCACCTTTACGCCCGAGCAGCTTTCCGGATCGAAGCCGTCCGTGTTGGGGCTTTTCCTGGGCGCGGTGACCCTGACGCTTATGAAGGACAGGTCGCGGCTGAAGCAGGGATGCAGGTTCCAGGAGGGAGAATTGATAAAGTGCACGCCCTGCACGGTAACGTGCTCGCAGTCCCTTAAGTACAGCATCCTCGGGCGCGCAGGTTTGTCGCCCGTCTTGGGGTTTAGCCACCAGCCCGCTTCGCCGCCCCGCCCGTTCACGGTGCCTTCGCCTATGATGTTCACGTTCTTAAGACCAAACCCGTTTATCGCGGAGGCGCGGCTTACGTGGGCTTCGCCCTCCCAGCCGCCGATTATATATTCGCCGTGTGCGTTTTTCGCGTCCGCCCTTCCGGGCAGCACGGGGAAGGCGTTCATATCGGTGCACAAAAGCAGCTGGGCGTCTTTTGCGATCTCCAGGGTGATGCAGCTTTTAAGGAACAGGGGCAGCACGTGGTAGCTGCCCTCCGGGATCAGCACCCTGCCGTTTTCGGGACACGCGCATATGGCGGCCTGTATAGCGGGAGTGTCGTCGGTCTCCCCGTCGCCCTTCGCGCCGAAATCCCGCACGTTCAGGCAGCAGTACTCGTCTTTGGTGCGGAAAGACAGCGTTTCCGCGCTGCATCTGACCTCGTACTCAGTGTCCGGATCAAGCCCGTACAGGCTGATAACGCTGGTCTCGCCGCTGACGGGGCTTCCGTTCACGTAAAGCGTGTACGCTTCCCTTGAATAATAATCGCCCTTTTCGTCGATCAAAAGTGCCGCGCTCACCGCGCTCACATATAAAAGCTTCATGCCTGCCTCCCTATTTTGCCGCCAGTTCGTACTCAACTGCCGCCTGCAGGAAACCGCCCGCGGCCTTAAGGTCGTTGCGGATTATGTCCTCGCTCATGTAGTAATCGAAGGAACCGTCCCGGTAGGGCGTGTTGCCCAGACCTGCCACCTTGCAGCACTTGGCGATGAAAAACTCACCGTCGTCCATCTGCCCAAGGAAGTTCAGCTGCACCTGCCTGAAGCTGTACTGCGCCTCTTTTCCATATCCTTCCGGCAGCAGCCCCAGCCGCGCGCCTTTCAGTATGGCGCAGGTGATAAGGCAGCTGGCGGAGGACTCCAGATAATTGCCGCGCCTGTCCGGGCAGTCCAGCACCTGGTACCACACGCCGTCGCAGCGTATGGAGAGCAGTTTTTCGCTGACTTTGTTGAAGATCTCCAGCACGCGGGGATAGTATTTGCTGTCCTTCGGCAGCAGTTCCAGGCTGTCCGCCAGCGCTACCATGTACCAGCCCATGGCCCTGCCCCAGGCGTGAGGCGCGAGACCCGTCTCCCTGTCCGCCCAGGGCTGCAGTCTGTCCTCGTTCCAGGCGTGACGGTTGAGGCCCGTGGCGGGGTCGTAGGTCTTCTCATAGGCGAGTATCAGCTGCATGGCGGCGTCGTCTATGGCGTCCGCGTCGTGCCCGAACTCCAGTTCGTACATCAGGTAGAACGGCACGCACATATGCTGCCCGTCCAGCCACATCTGGTTCTGGTATATTTTCTTGTGCCAGAAACCCCCCGCCTTGGTGCGGGGCTGGTCGTCCAGCTGGCTCCTTAAGAGTTTTACGGCTTTTAGGAAGCGCTCCTCCCCCGTGCGCTTGTACAGGTATATGAGCTCCTTGCCTATGCACAGCAGGTCCAGGTTGTAGCTTTCAAGTTTATAGTCCCTTATCTCTCCTTCGGGGGAGATGAACGTATCCACGGCGTCGTAGATGTAGTCGTAGTACTTTTTGTCCCCCGTCAGGGCGTACAGCGCCTCCATGCCGCGCCACACCACGGAATAATCGTAGCTCCAGCGGGCGGTGAGCAGTCCGCAGCGCTTCATCAGGCTGTCGGCGAACTTGCGGGCAGAATCGTTTACAAACTCGGTCACCATATCCGGTCCTCCTTGAGCGCTTCAGCGATCATTTCCGCCACACGGGCGGCGCCTGTCTGGCTTAAATGTGAATTGTCCGCCACGCCGTCCGGGTAGTTAAAGTGCCCCTTCGGCGCGTGGCAGTACCATGTTTTGGACGCTTCGGCGCCCTCCGCTTCCAGCAGAGGCGCCGCCATGCGTTCCAGGTCTATGAGCTTGACTCCCCTTTGCAGCGCCAGCGTGCGTATGGCATCGGGATACTCACCGTGGGTGGGTATCAGTCTTCCGTCCTCCCCGAACCGCCTGCGGGGCATGGGCGTGAGCAGCACGGGCAGCGCACCCTGCCTGATCGCCGCGTCTATGAACATGTTCAGGTATTCCGGGAAGGTCACGCGGGCGTCGGTGTGCCTTTCGGCGTCCGCCTTCTCGTCATTGTGGGAAAAAGCTATGAGCAGCGCATCGCCGGGACGCAGGCACAGCTCTATGAAAGAGAGCCGCTTCTCGGCGATAAAGCTTTTGCTTGAGCGCCCGTTCCTGGCCTCGTTCTGCACATATACGTCGGGAAGGAACGCCTGTATCTCCTGCCCCCAGCCCCGCATGGGGTATTCGTTAGCAGGCTTGTCCGCACAGATGGAATCTCCCGCAAGGAACACGGTGGCTGCGCGCCTGTCGGGCCGCCACTTGTCGCTGCCGCCTATGACAGATGGAAGCGTGAGCTGCCCGGCTTCTTCCCGGGTGAGCCGCTTTTCCGAGGGATGCCGCGCCGAAAGCTCGCTGCGCGCGCCCGTCGTGCCGTACTCCTGATACCGCCAGGTGACCGGCTTTTCCGCGTTCCAGTCCGCAAAACCCTGAGGCGCCGCATGCTCGTCCATATCGCAGGAAATAAACGCGGTGCGGGCATATTTGCGCCAGGGGCGCCCCAGATACGCTTCACCCTCGCCGCATTCGCCCGTGAGGCGGCAGTTGCTGAACACGAAACCGTGGGGCTGCGTTTCGGGAGTGTTCGCTGCGGTGTACCAGCCGCCCCGCGCGTTCATGAACAGCGTGCAGCTTTCGAACCAGCAGCGATAGGGGCCGAAAATGAAGTCCACGTCTCCCCGGATATAACAGTTTTCAAAGTATTCCCGGGCAAAAGTGGGTGGGCAGTCGCCTACGCTTTCCACCACCTGCGCCCTGCCGCGCCTGCCATGAATGTCATTTACGACCTTCTCCATAAGCGGACCGCAGAACAGCGTGTCCTGGTGGGCGATGAGCTTTATGTTCCTGAATGCGCCCCTGTCGCCCGCAGCGTACAGCGCTACCGCCTGGCCCCCCTGCCTGCCGTCCCCCGCGTCGTTGCGGATCGTCAGGTTCTCCATCTCCACCCTGTCGCCGGTAACTATCACCGTCGCGGACAGGAACGTGCCCTTTTCCCTGCCTTCGCCGTCAAGATCCTTTGCGCACGCCGAAGCGGTTATCACCGTCCTGTCACGGGCTTCGCCCACTATGCGCACGTCGCTTTTGTCGACTACCACGCGTTCATGGTACTCGCCCATGCGCAGTACGAGTATGTTCGGCGTGTCCGAACACACCGGCAGCGCGTCCACCGCCTGCTGCAGGGAAGTAAAGTCGCCGCTGCCGTCTGCGGCCACCACATAGATCATAGCACGCTCTCCCGTATAAGATTAAGGCGCTTAAGCTCTTCCGCGGCGATCCTGGCAAACGCCGCCGCACCCGCCCTCTGCGTATGCGCGTTGTCCTCCCGGCCTTCCGGGAAGGCGGGATACGCACCTTTCTCCAGGTGCATGAACAGGGTCCTGCTCCCTTCTTCGCCGAGTTTTTCCGCCAGTTCCCGGCTCTTGCCGTACATGTCTATAAGCGGCACGTTCCTTTGCTCCGCGAGATAATGCACCGCTTTTATGTAATCCCCGTGGCTTTCCGCGAGCTGCCCGTCCTGCCAAAGCCGCATGCATATAGGCGTCATAAGCACGGGCACCGCTTTATACAGCCGCGCGGTGTCCACGAATATTGCCAGATTGTTTATGTAGCTCGTCCACGGGTCCGTATGCCGCCACACCAGGTCGCTCTCGTCGTTGTGCGCGAACTGTATGAGCATCAGGTCGCCGGGTCTTAACTGCTTTTCGATGCCGACCAGGCGTCCTTCGGATATGAAGCTCTTGGTGGATCTGCCGCCCATGGCGCAGTTCACCACCGGGACGCCGCCCGTAAGCTCGCCCAGCAACTGTCCCCAGCCCGTCTGGGGCGCCTGTTCGGGCGGATAGTTTGCTGCGGTGGAATCCCCGCAAATGAATATGGTCACCCGGCGCCTCCCGTCATCTCTGGTTGTCCCAGACCAGATCCATCATCAGCCGCATGCTCTTTAAGCTGGAGCCGTTGTTGATGGAGCCCGCGGTCCATATGTTCACGCCGCCGTACTTTTTGCCCGCTTCAATGTCGCGGAGCGTCTCGAACGTGAGCTGCTCTTCGTCGTTGTGCATGAAGGTGAACGGGGCGATGCAGCCGTCTATGCGGGCTTTGGGCAGGTACTGCCTTATCTCCGGCACCAGCACCGTGGGCCCGAAGTTGACGCCGGTCAGGTTCAGCTGGCCCAGCAGGGGCAGCAGATGGCCCATGGCGCTGTCGGAATGCTGGAACCTCTCGTCACCTTCGTCCGGCGAAAAGTGCTCGAACACCTTTTTGAGCACCGGATAGCCGAACTTTTTGTACAGGGCGGGGCTCAGCAGGCAGCAGTTGTCGTCCGCGAAACCGAACCCCCGGGCATCCTTGCCCGTCCGTCCCGCTTCCTCGTCCATTATCTCCGCCATTTTAATGATCACATCCGTCATTACGGAAGAGAACCGTTCCGCCAGCTCGTCCTCATCTGCCAGGAAGTAGAGGAATTCCGTGGTGCCCATCAGCGAGCACGCCAGCGTGACCGGACCCCTTACCCAGTGCATGCGGGGCGGCAGCAGACCGTACTTTTCGTATATGCGCTTCTTCTCGCTCTCCCAGTTCGGAGGCAGCATGAACTCCCTTAAGTCCAGTTTCTCCACCCGGTCCAGCGTCTGTTCCAGCTGTTTTTCGTCTTCGATGCACTCTTTCAGCCACTCCGTGCCGTTTTCCAGTGCGTATGTGCCGCCGAACACCTCTCCTATGCGCTTAACGTACGGGAAAGCCGCGTCCTCGGGGGGCAGTTCTTCCTTAAGCAGCCGCCTGCCGACTATCTTTTCCGCTTTATCGTTGTAGCGCCTGTTCAGGTCCAGCCGGCGTTCCCGGGGAGTGTAGCCCCAGGGTTCGCCTTCCTCGCCCAGTTCCCAGAACACGCATTCGTCGCTCATCCTTATACCGAAGGCGATCTGGCTCTCTACGGCAAAACAGTTGTCCCTGTGGGCCTTCTCGTCGTTTTCCCAGAATTTGTCCAGTTCTCTGTCTAACATGTTTCCGCCTCCCGCCCGAGATTGATCATGAGATTAATTATATGAAATTCTTGTGCCTCTGGCAAGCTTATTTACAATTTCATAGCTTTTCGCCCGGTTTTTTGTGGTACAATATTCTTATCAATATCAAGGAGCGTTCAAATGAAAAAAACGCTGGTAATAATGGCCGCGGGGCTGGGCAGCCGCTTCGGCGGAAAAGCAGGCGCCAAGCAGGTCACCCCCGTGGACGACCTGGGCCAGATGATAATCGACTACTCCGTGTTCGACGCCTGCCGGGCGGGCTTCGAAAAAGTGGTTTATGTGATCAAACCCGAAAGCCTTGACGCCTTCCACGAAGGTGTCGGCGGCCGCTGGGAAAGGTTTATAGAAGTGGCATACGCTTTCCAGACCCCGGAAAGCTACCTGCCCGAAGGCTTCACCGTGCCTGAAGGCCGGGTCAAGCCCTGGGGCACGGGCCACGCGGCGCTGTGCGCCGAAAACGAGGTGCCGGACGGCTTCGTGTGCATAAACGCGGACGATTTTTACGGCCGCGAGGCGTATGAAAGGGCCGCCCGCTTCCTGGACGGGGAAAATGATCCCTGCCTTAACGCCATGGTGGGCTACCGCCTGCGCAACACCATGACCCCCAACGGTTCCGTAGCCCGCGGCGTGTGCGAGACGGACGAAAACGGCTATCTTACCGGCATCACCGAGCGCACCAAGATCAGCCAGATGGGTGCGGACGCGGTCTTCACCGAGAACGACAAGGACTTTTATCCCCTCTCCGGCGACAGCATCGTGAGCCTCAACTTCTGGATCTTCAGAAAAGGCGTGTTCGCGGAGCTCAAAAAAGGCTTCCACGCCTTCCTTGAGAACGAGCTTGGCGAGAATCCCCTTAAAAAGGAGTACTACCTGCCTTCCCTGCCCCAGAGGCTCATTTCGGAAGGCAAGGCGCGCTTCAGCGTGCTGCCCACGAAAGAAAAATGGTTCGGGCTCACCTACCAGGCGGACGTGGAAAAGACGCGCCGCGGCATACAGCAGCTGAAGGATTCGGGCGCGTACCCGAACGACCTGTTTGACGGCTCCGTGCTGCCGGAAAGGAACAGATGATGACACTGCTTGAGATCGCGGAAGCCTTCCCGATAGAAGGGCGCGCGCTGTCCTGCGAAAAACTGGGCAACGGCCATATAAACCGCACATACCTGGTCGTCACGTCAGAAGCGCGCAAGTACGTGCTGCAGGGCATAAACACCAACGTGTTCAGGAACGTGGACCTGCTGATGAACAACATTTTTGCCGTGACCGGATACCTGACCGGGATCGGCGCGTCCACGCTCAGGTTCCTTAACACCCGGGAAGGCGGCAAATACTTCAGCTGCCCGGAAGGCTGTTTCCGCCTGTACGAATACGTGGAAGGCGTAAGCCTGGAAAAGGCGTCCTCCCCCAAGGAACTCGGCATCTGCGGGCGGGCGTTCGGCGAGTTCCAGCGGCTGCTGGGCGGCTTTGACGCCGGGAAACTCGGTGAAACGATCCCCCGCTTCCACGACACCGTCAAGCGCCTGAATGACCTGGAGGCCGCCGCCGAAAAGGATGAATTCGGCCGTCTCAAAACGGTCAGACCCGAGTTCGAGGCATATATGTCCCGCCGGAAGAACGCCGCCATAATGCTGGACATGCAGGCTGCCGGGCAGCTCAAGACCCGTGTCACCCACAACGACACCAAGATAAACAACGTGCTGCTGGAGGAAAAGACCCTTTCGCCCGTATGCGTGATCGACCTGGACACCATTATGCCGGGCCTGGCGGGCAACGATTTCGGGGACTGCATCCGTTCCGGAGCCACCACCGGCAAGGAGGACGAACAGGACCTGTCCCAGGTCAGGCTGGACCTTGACATTTACCGGGGGTTCGCGGGCGGTTTTCTGTCCGCCTGCGCGGGCGAGCTCACCGGTGACGAGATCGACACGCTCCCCTGGGGCGGATACCTTATGACATACGAGTGCGGCGCCAGGTTCCTTACCGACTATTTGAGCGGCGACGTGTACTTCTCCACCGCCTACCCGGAACACAACCTGGTAAGGTGCCGCACGCAGTTTAAGCTCGTACAGGACACCGAAGACAATTTCGAAAAGATACGCGGTATTATTTCTGAGGAGGCAGCCAGACTATGAACATCCTTCTGACCGGCGGCGCCGGCTACATCGCGTCCCACACACTGATCAGCCTGCTGGAAAACGGCTACGGCGCAGTCACCCTGGACAATTACAACAATTCCTCTCCCGAGGCGCTAAGGCGCGTCAAACAGCTGACCGGGAAGGAATTCACCGTCATAGAGGGCGACGCCCAGGACAAGGAACTGCTGGTCAGGATAATGCGGGAGAACCGCATAGACGGCGTGATCCACTTCGCGGGCCACAAAGCCGTGGGCGAGAGCGTAGCCAAGCCCCTCATGTACTACCGCAACAACCTGACTTCCACCATAGCGGTGATCGAAGCCATGCTGGAGACGGGCGTCAAGAACCTTATCTTCTCCTCCTCCGCCACCGTATACGCCGGGGACAATAAAATGCCCCTCACCGAGACTGCCCGGCGCGAGTGCATAAACCCCTACGGCTGGACCAAGTACATGAGCGAGCAGATAATCCGCGACGCCGCCAAAGCCAAGCCGGAGCTCAGCTGCGTGCTGCTCAGGTACTTTAACCCCGTAGGCGCGCATCCCTCCGGCATGATAGGCGAGGACCCCAACGACGTCCCCAACAACCTCATGCCCTACATCTGCCAGACCGCGGTGGGCCTGAGGGACCACCTGACCGTGTTCGGCAACGACTACAAGACCCACGACGGCACCGGCGTAAGGGATTACCTGCATGTGTGCGATCTGGCGGACGGCCACGTGAAGGCGCTTGAATACGCTTCTTCCCACAGCGGCTGCGAGGCGATCAACCTGGGCACCGGCACGGGCTACAGCGTGCTTGACATGGTCAAAGCCTTCGAGAAGGTCAACGGCGTGAAGATACCTTACGTCATCGGTCCCAGGCGCGCGGGCGACCTGGACGAGTGCTACGCCGACCCCTCCAAGGCGGAGAAGCTGCTGGGCTGGAAAGCCTCCCGCGGCATAGAGGAAATGGTGCGGGACGGCTGGAACTGGCAGAGAAAGAACCCGAAGGGATACAGATAACCTCTGTTTTCGTAAAATAAAGCAAGCCCGGAAGACAAGATATCTTCCGGGCTTGCTTTATACCTCGCGGATCCGGGTCACTTGCGGGGCACCTTTATCCTCACCGCGTTATGCAGGTTCTTTATCTCGAACAGGGTCTCGCCTTTTTCCAGCTCACCGTCCAGCGTCCAGTCGGTGTCCTCGGTCATTTCCATGTTTATGGACGCGGCGGAAGACAGGTGTATCATGTCGCCGAACTTGGCGGCGGATATCTGGGTGAGCAGCTTGGAGTAATCCAGCACGTTGTGTGGCATTTCCACCAGCATAAGCTCGAATTCCCCGTCGTCCAGCATCACCAGTTCCTTGTCTATGGTGATTATCCCGCCCAGGGACGTGGTGTTGGACACCGAGCCGAACAGATAGTCCCCCTCCAGCTCCTCTTTTTCCGTGGCGATCTTCACGTGCGTGGGCTTGAGCGAACCCAACTGCTTCACGCCCTCCAGCACGTAGGCCAGGTGGCCCAGCGCGTTCTTCACGCTCTGTGGAGTGCCGTAGCTGGCCTTCGTGAACGCTCCGAAAGAGGCGGTGTACACGAAATTGCGGCCGTTGAAACTGCCTATGTCCAGGTTCCTGTCGTCGCCTTCCACCGCGTCTTTCGCGGCGGAGAGCAGGTTGGTGCTCAGCCCCAGCGTGCTGGCCAGATCGTTTGTAGTGCCGCAGGGCAGGTACGCGACCGGCACGTCCGCGCCGCAGGCCAGCAGCCCGTTTATGGTCTCGTTCAGGGTGCCGTCGCCCCCCGCGCACACTACGAGTTCGTTGCCCTCTGCGTTGTCGCGGCACAGTTCCACCGCGTGGCCGCTCCTCTCGGTCATGAGCACCGTGGGCGCGAAGCCGTGGGCGCAGAATATGCGCAGTATCTCGCTCAGGCTGCCGGCGACCCTCTTTTTCCCCGCGGTGGGGTTCACAATAAACAAAAGTTTTTTCATGTGCGTGTCTTCTTTTTCGGTCTCCTTGAAATGATCAGAAGAGCCGTCATCGCAGCCAGTATCAGCGTAAGCCCCAGCCCGTCGTATATGAGCGAGAGGTTCCCGCTGAATATCTCGTCCCCTACTCTGTACAGCGAGCTCCTGTTTATGAACCCGTCCAGGCTCACCCCCAGGCAGAAGCCCGTATCCAGCAGCGCCATGGGCATCCACGACCCGGTTCTATCGTACACCAAGGCGCCGATAAGCCCCAGCAGCAGGCCGTTTGCCGCGCCGGTGACGCTGAGCCTGCCGGGTATCAGTACGAACATGAGCGCGGAAACTGTCGCGCTGACCGCGGTCGCCAAAATGCTGTTTTTGCCGGACAGTCCCTTCTGCAGCACGTTCCTGCAAAGCAGCTCCCTTAACCAGCAGCGCAGGGGGATGAGTACGAGCGCAATGTACGCGCCCGCTTCCGGCGCCGCTTTTTCCCGGCGTATCACGTCCAGGTCTATAAGCAGTTTGACCAGCCCCGCGCCCAGCATGACGCCCGCCGGTAGCAGCATCAGCAGCCGCAAATTTGCGCTTTTGCCGTCTTTGCCGACCGTGTCCCGTACGAACAGGCACACCGTCAGCCCCAGCATGTACGCCATCACCGACGTGACGCTCTCAAAGTACAGGTAGACCTGCCTCGCCGCACCGGAAAGGGTCCCTGGGTCTGTGCCCTCCGCGAACCGGCTCCCCACCAGCAGTTTGGCCAGTTCCTTGCCGCCCCACAGGGCGGTCAGGGTCAGGGCGGCGCCGATAAGCGCCTTGAGCCACGGGCTTAAGCGTGCTTTCACTCAATTACCCCGTAGATCAGTTCCGGCTTTTCAGCGGGCTCGCTGCCGATCTCTATGGCGGCCAGAAGCAGCTTTTTCGCTTCCTCCGTCCTGGACAGGCTGCCCTCCATCAAGGTGGCCAGGCTCTGGCCTTCTTCCACTTTTTCGCCCAGCCGCACCCGCATTATGAGCCCGGCAGCGGGATCGATGGGATCTTCCTTCTTTTCCCTGCCCGCGCCCAGCGCCTTGGCGGCGTAACCGATCATATTGGTGTGGATCCTTGTGACATAGCCCGCTCTGGGAGAAGGCAGTTCCTCGGTCCTGTCCGCCTTGGGCAAAAGCGATGTGTTGTAAGCCGCTTCGGGATCGCCGCCCTGGTTTTTAACCATTTCCGCCAGCTTCTTAAGGCCCAGGCCCTCGTCAAGCGCCTTTGAAAGCAGCTCGTAGCCCTCTTTCGCGTCTTTAGCCTTGCCGCTTAAGCGCAGGATCTGGGCGCCCAGCTGCAGCGACACTTCCTTGAGCTCGCCGCACGTGCGGCCAGAAAGGATGTCTATGGCCTCCTCGACCTCCAGCGCGTTGCCCACGTACCTGCCCAGCGGCTGGTTCATGTCCGTGACCAGCGCCGCGAAGCGCCTGCCCGTGCGGTTGCCTATGTCCACCATGGTCCTGGCCAGTTCCATGGCCTTGTCCACGGTGGTCATCATGGCGCCGGAACCCGTCTTGACGTCCAGCACGATCACGTCCGCGCCGGCAGCCAGCTTTTTGCTTAAAATGGAGCTGACTATGAGCGGCATCACGTCCACGGTGGAGGTGACGTCGCGCAGGGCGTACAGCACCTTGTCGCAGGGCGCCAGCTGGGCGGTCTGGCCGATTATCGCCAGCCCGCTTTCGTCCACCACTTTCATGAACCTGTCGGTATCCATGCTGATGCTGAGGCCGGGTATGCTCTCCAGCTTGTCCAGCGTGCCCCCAGTAAAGCCCAGGCCGCGGCCGCTCATCTTGGCTACTTTCACGCCGCAGGCCGCAAGCAGCGGCACCAGCACCAGGCTGGTGGTGTCGCCCACGCCGCCGGTGGAGTGCTTGTCCACCTTTACGCCCGATATAGGCGAAAGGTCCAGCATGTCGCCGGACTGCGCCATCTCCATGGTGAGATCCACGGTCTCACGTGCGGTCATGCCGTTTATGGCGATCGCCATCAGCATGGCGGAGATCTGGTAGTCCGCGAACTCGCCCCTGGTCACGCCCTGCACGAAGGCGCGTATCTCCTCGGAAGAAAGCTCGCCGCCGAAGCGTTTTTTGTAAAGCAGCTCTGTTATGCTCATTATGCCCACCACATCGCGCCGTTCTTCTCGAACATCATGGTCTGCTTGAGTATGTCTATGGCCTTGTTAAGCCCTTCCGGCACGCTCATAAGGCTGTCCTCGTGCTCTATGGAAATGTATCCGTCGTAGCCCGTAGTCCTGAGCGCGGAGAAGATCTCTTTCCACACGCCCGCGTCGTGGCCGTAGCCCACTGTCCTGAATATCCAGGAACGGTTTAGCTCGTCGCCGTAGTGCTTTGTGTCGAGCACGCCGTTGGTCAGGCTGTTGAACTGATCGATCTTGGTATCCTTGGCATGGAAGTAGTAGATGGCGTCCTTAAGGTAGCGGATGGCATAGGCGATATCGATGCCCTGCCAGAACAGGTGGCTGGGATCCAGGTTCGCGCCGATGACGGGACCCACCGCGTTCCTCAGCTTCATCAGGGTCTCGGGATTGTACACGCAGAAACCCGGGTGCATCTCGAAGGCGATCTTCTTTACGCCGTGGCTTTTTACGAATTCCGCTTCCTGTTTCCAGTAAGGGATCAGCACCTCGTCCCACTGATACTTGAGGATCTCGGTAAAATCGTCCGGCCAGGGGCAGGTGACCCAGTTGGGAGTCTTGTCCTGGGGGCTTCCGCCGGGGCAGCCCGCAAAGCCCACCACCGTGTCCACGCCCAGCTTCTCGGCAAGCAGCACCGCGTTTTCAAAGTCCTCGTGGTACATTTTCGCCAGCTTTTTATTGGGGTGCACGGGGTTGCCGTGGGCAGACAGCGCGGCGATCTCAAGGCCGTACTTATCGAGCGTCGCCTTCAGCGCGTCGATCTTCGCGGGGTCCTTGAGCAGCTTCTTGGGGTCGCAGTGGGCCTTGCCCGGGAAACCTCCGCAGCCGATCTCCACCGCCTGAACGCCCCTGGACGCCAGGTACGCGCACGCCTCGTCAAAGGGCCTGTCCTGCAAAAGTACTGTAAACACGCTTAATTTCATAATGGGACCTCCTGTATATGTTCGATTTTATCGTTCCCGATCAGGTTCAGCCGAATATGGCGTCTATATATTCCTCGGCGTTGAAGGGCTGCAGGTCGTCCAGCCCCTCGCCCACGCCTATGTACCTTACCGGCAGGTCCAGTTCCCGGTGGATCGCCAGGGCGATGCCGCCCTTTGCGGTGCCGTCCAGCTTGGTGAGCACTATACCGTCCAGCTTCGTCACGTCCATGAACACCCGCGCCTGGTTAAGCCCGTTCTGTCCCGTGGTGGCGTCCAGCACCAGCAGGGCGTGCATTTCCGCCTCGGGGTACTCCTTATCCACCACGCGCGCCATCTTCCTCAGCTCTTCCATCAGGTGGCTTTTGTTGTGCAGGCGCCCTGCGGTGTCCACAAGGATTATGTCCGCATGACGCGCCTTGGCGGTCTGCAGTCCGTCGAACACCACGCTGGCGGGGTCGGCGCCCTCCTGCCGTTTGACTATGGGCACTTCCGCCCTGTCCGCCCATACGCTCAGCTGCTCCGCAGCGGCAGCCCTGAACGTGTCCGCGGCAACTATGAGCACGCGGCGGCCTATGGCCTTGAAGCGGGAGGCGAGCTTGCCTATGGAAGTGGTCTTGCCCACGCCGTTCACGCCTATAACGAATATCACAGATGGATCCTTAAGGTTCATCGGCATCGCCTTCATGCTGGCAGCGAGCACTTCCTTGAGCGCGTCCTTCGCCTTTGCGGGATCCTTTATCTGCCTTTCGGCGCACAGCGCCTTGAGCTTCTCCACTTCCTCCATGGCGGTCTTCGCTCCCGCGTCCGCCATGACGAGTATGTCGGTTATCTCCTCAAAAAACTCGTCGTCTATCTCTTTGGTATTCTCTATCAGTTCGTCCATCTGCGCGGACACGTTGCCCCGCGTTCTGGACAGTCCCTGTTTGATGCGTGAAAAAAGTCCCATTTGTCCTCCGTCCCGGTGTATTTATTATCCCAGTTTGACGCTTACCAGCTTGCTTACGCCCTTTTCCTCCATCGCCACGCCGTACAGCGCGTCGCAGGCGGCCATGGTGCCTTTTCTGTGGGTGACCACCACGAACTGGGTGTTGTCGCAGTAAGTTCTCAGGTAAGACGCGAAGTTGTCTATGTTGGCGTCGTCCAGCGCCGCCTCGATCTCGTCCAGCATGCAGAAAGGCGTGGGTTTTAATTTCAGCATGGCGAACAGTATGGCTATGGCGGTAAGCGCCCTTTCGCCGCCAGACAGCAGGCTCAGCAATTGCAGTTTCTTTCCCGGCGGCTGCGCCTGTATGACTATGCCGCTGTTGAGCGCGTCAGACGGGTCTTCCAGCGAAAGCCTCGCCTGCCCGCCCCCGAACAGTGCGGAAAACGTTTCGGAAAAATACTTGTCCATCTCGGTCAGCTTTTCCCGGAACTGCTTTTCCATCTTCTGGGCGAGCTCTCCGATTATGCCCAGCAGGTCGTCCCTCGCCTTGCCGAGGTCGTCCCGCTGCTCGGTGAGCTCGGCGTACCTCTGGCTGACTTCCCGGTACTCGTCCATGCTGGATACGTTCACGTCTCCCAGCTTTTTGATCTCCGCCCTTATGGCGCTGATCCGCTTTTCGCCCTCGCTGAGCTTGAAGTTTTCGTCCGTGAACTCCCCGGCGCCTTCGTACGTCAGCTGGTAGTCCTCCCAGATGCGGGCGGTCATGGTGTCCAGTTCGCCCTGGGCGCGCTGGTAGAGCAGGTCTATCCTGTGCAGCCGCTCGGCAGTCTCTTCGCCCGCGCGGGAAAGCTCCTCCAGTTTGGAGTTGACGTCCCTCAAATGCTCCTGGGCGTCCAGGCGCTTTTTGTCGGCGGCGTTGAACTTTGCCCTGGTCTCGTCCAGGCTGCCCCGGGCGATGCCCAGGTTCACTTCCCGTTCCTTCAGTTCATCTTTGTCCCGGGCGGAACGCTCGTCTATCTGCTTTAACTGCTCTTCGGTCTGCTTAAGCAGGCTTTCGGCGCTGCCCGCCTGGGCTTTCAGGCGCTCTATTTCGCCAAGCCGCTTTTCCCCGTCCTTTTCCAGGGCGGTCAGCCTGACCAGGCGCTCGGTGGCTTCGTTCCGTAATTTATCCAGCTTCAGCCGCTTTTCGTTCAGTTCTCTCTGCAGGCGGGCGGCTTCTTCCCTCATGCGTTCGGATTCTTCCTTGGTGCTCTCCGTCTGGTTGGACAGGCGCTCCAGTTCTTCCTCTATGCGCACTTTCTGTTCCTTCAGGCTGGCGATATCCGTAACGATGGAAGCAAGCCGGTCTTCCCAGGCTGCCTTTTCCTCCCCCGCCCGGGACAGATGCGCCTCGGCGCGGGTAACGGCGATCTCCTGCTGATGGAAGGCATCGAATGCTTCCTGCCGCTGCATTTTCATTTCCGCGCGGGAACTGGACAGCAGGTTCAGCTTTTCCTGATACTCGCTCAGTTTGTTTTCCAGCTCTTTGAGCGCTTTTTCGGTCTCGTTTATCTCCCTTTCGCGGGACAGCAGGCTGGTCATGCGGCTTTGCGAGCTGCCGCCCGTCATGGAGCCGCCCACGTTCATCACGTCTCCGTCCAGCGTCACCAGGCGGAACTGCTGCCGCCCAGCCCTGTGGATCGGTATGCCGCTGGTCAGGTCTTTTGCGATGACCGTGCGGCCCAGCAGGCTGTCCACTATGCCCCGGTATCTGCTGTCGAAGGTGACCATTTCAGACGCGATGCCCACGCCGCCGGGCATCCGTGCGAGATTCCTCTCGTTCGCGTCCAGCGTGCGGCTCCTCACCGCGCTTATGGGCAGGAAGGTGGCGCGCCCGAAACGGTTCTCCTTTAAGAACTCGATCAGTTCCCTGGCGTCTTCTTCCGTGTCCACAACTATGTTCTGCAGCGCGGGACCCAGGGCGGTCTCTATGGCCTTTTCGATGGTCTTGTCCGCGCTGATTATGTTCGCGACCACGCCGTGCACGCTCTTCATGCCCCGGCGGCGGGCCTCAAGCAGCACCTGCTTGACCGAGGAATTGTAGCCCTCGTAATCCCGCTGCATCTCGCTCAAAAGCTTGAAACGGCTAAGGAGCTCTTGGCGGCGCCCCATTATGCCGTTGCTTTCGCTGAGCGTCTTTTCGTATTCCTCGCCGGACTGCCGCGTCTCGTCGATCAGGCGCTTCGTCTCGTTTGAAAGCTGCTCAAGGCGGGTCTTCTCGCCCTCCAGCTGGTCCAAAGCGTCGTTATACGCCCTTTCGTAGTCCGCCCCGGACGCCTGCGTATCCTTTAGCGCGGCTTCGAGCCTCGCCGTCCTTTCGTCTATCGCGCCGGACAGCGCGCCGAGCCGGGCCTGATCGCTTTTGGCGTCGCTTAAGCCGTTCATGGCGTTGATGACGCTCTCCTTGGCAGCCTCGGCTTTGTCGGACAGTTCGTTTAGCGCGGCTTCTTCGCCGGCCAGCACGGCGTCCTTTTCGGCGGAAGCCTGCTTTTCGGCGTCCAGCTGCTTTATGAATCCGGCGTACTCCGTTTCCAGCAGCGCCGTTCTTTCCTTAAGTCCGCTTTCACCGCTTTGCGCGGCTTCCCTCTCGGAAAGCAGCCTCTGCTTCTCCCTTTCCTGGCCGTTTATGCGCTCTCTGAGTACGCCTGCCGCGCCTTCCTTGGCTTCTACGTCCTGTATGAGCTCCTGCACGAGCACCCTCAGGCCCGCGCTCTCTTCTTCGCCCTGATTGAGGGTCAGCTGATACGCGTCCCTCTCGCCGGCCAGCACAGCGCGCTCGTTTTCGTTCTGCAGGGCTTCCTGCTTGAGCTGGTCCGTGTTTTCCTGATATTCGCTTATCTTCTGCCTGTAGCGCCCGGTCTTGAGCACGAAGGCGTTGAGCTCCAGGCCCTTTAATTCGTCCCTGAGCTTTAAAAACTTGCGGGCGTCTTCGCTCTGCAACCTCAGCGGCTCCAGACGCTCTTCCAGGTTGTCGATAATGTCGCTCACCCGGTTCAGGTTCTGCTGGGTGGCTTCCAGGCGCTTTTCGCTCTCGGTCTTGCGGGTCTTGAATTTGACTATGCCGGCGGCTTCCTCGAACACCTGGCGGCGTTCTTCGGTCTTCTGGGACAGTATCTCGTCCACCCTGCCCTGGCCCACTATGGAATAGCCGTCACGGCCGGTGCCCGTGTCGCGGAACAGGTCCACGATATCCTTCAGGCGGCAGTTCTGGCCGTTTAACAGGTATTCGCCCTCGCCCGTGCGGTACGCCCGGCGGGTGATGGATACCTCCGTATAATCTATTGGCAGGGTATGGTCTTCATTGTCGAAGGTCAGGCTCACCTCGCAGTAGCCCAGCCTCCGGCGCTTGTCCGTGCCGCTGAATATCACGTCTTCCATTTTGGTGCCCCTGAGCTGCTTGGCGCTTTGTTCGCCCAGCACCCAGCGTATGGCGTCGGCAATGTTGCTTTTGCCGCAGCCGTTGGGCCCGACCACGCCCGTTATGCCGTGCTCAAAGGTGATCTCCACCTTGTCGGCAAAGGACTTGAAGCCGTGAAGAAAGAGTTTCTTAAGTCGCAAAGGGTGTCTCCTTGGGTTATTTTTCGGGAAGCGATTTCGCCGAGATCAGTTCCAGCGCGCGGGCAGCCGCCTCCAGCTGGGCGGCCTGCTTGCTCTGCCCCTTGCCCCGGCCCAGCTCCTGCCGGCTCACGGCGGAAACCACCGCGTATTCGAATTCGGGCATGTGCGCGGGCCCGCGGGCGTCTATGAGCGTGTACTCCGGCATGTCACCCACCGCCTGCAAAAGCGCCTGAAGGCGGCTTTTGCTGTCCAGGTGGTCGTCCCGGGAAGTGTCGCGGTTCAGGCGTTCCCCCAGGGCGCGCCTGATGAACTCTCCCGCCTCGCGCCGTCCGCCGTCCAGATATATCGCGCCGGTGACGGCCTCGAATATGTCGCAGAGTATGGAGCTTTTGTCCCGGCCCCCGCTTTTGTCCTCGCCCGCGGACAGGCGGATATAGGGCGGAATGCCCATATCCTTTACCGCCAGGCTCAATGTCTCCTCTTTTACGAGGTCCGCCCGCATCCGGGTCAGCTTGCCCTCGGGCATGTCGGGATAAGCCTTGTACAGCATTTCGCTTATATACAACTCAAGCACCGCGTCCCCCAGAAATTCCAGCCTCTGGTAATGGGGCACGCGGTGATCTCCTCCGTAGGAAGGGTGTGTGAGCGCCTGCTGTAAAAGCGATCTGTCCTTAAAGCGGTAGCCTATTTTGTCTTCGGCGCCGGTCATTTGACCAGATATTTGACTATATCGTCCACGGTCCTTACCGTGGCCAGCATGTCGTTGTCCACCTGCACGTCGAACTCGTTCTCGATGTCGCACACCAGGATCATGATGTTGGCGCTGTCGGCGCCCAGGTCTTCCACCAGGCGGCTCTCGGGCTTGATCTGATCCTTGGACACGGGCAGCTGCATCTCTATCAGCTCCGCTACCTTCTCAAATACGCTGTTGTAATCCATGACTTTACCTCCGAAAATATTATATGTTTGACTGTGATTCTATTCCTGTGAGAGTTTTTCCAGCCCCTGCTTAAGCCGGTTTGTAAGGTCGCCCCTGACCATCTTGCGCGCCTGCTCCAGCGCCTTGCCGAAGGCGTAGGCGTTGGAAGAGCCGTGGGCCTTGACCGCCAGCCCGTTCACGCCCAGAAGCGGCGCTCCGCCGTACTCGTCCTTGTTCATGCGAGTCTTGATCTTGCCGAAGGCGCCTTTAAGCAGCAGGCCGCCCAGCTTGCCCTTGAAGCTGGACATGGCTTCCGTCTTTATCATCCGGAACAGGTTCTTGCTCAGGCCTTCGGCGTACTTGAGTATCACGTTGCCCGTGAACCCGTCGCACACGATCACGTCCGCCTCGGAGGACTGCACGTCCCTGGCCTCCACGTTGCCTATGAACTCATAGGCGCTCTGCTGTTTCATGAGCGCGTGGGCTTCCTTGTACAGCTTGGAGCCCTTTTCCTCCTCCGCGCCTATGTTGACCAGGCCCACTTTGGGGTTTTCCACTCCCATGACCTGCTTCATGTACGCGCTGCCCAGCAGGCCGAACTGCTTGAGATAGGCGGGCTGGCAGTCCGCGTTGGCGCCGGAGTCGATGAGCATGACCGGCTTTTCCATGCCGGGGATCACGGGCGCCAGGGCGGGGCGGTCGATGCCCTTGAGCATCCTCAGCGTCACCATGCCGCCCAGGAACAGCGCGCCGGTGGAGCCCGCGCTCACCATGGCCTGCGCAGCGCCCTCCTTGACCGCCTTCATGCACAGCATCAGGGATGAATCCTGCTTGCGGCGCACGGCCATCATGGGCTCGTCGTGCATGGTGATGTCCTCGCCGCTTTGCACGTATTCGACCCGCGCATCGCCCAGCGCGGCCTTCGCCTTTTCAAGCGCTTCCTCCCGGCCGAAAAGCAGTATTTTCGTGTCCGGGAACTTGGGCAGGAACTGTTTTACGCCGTCAATGACGCAGTCCGGCGCGTTGTCGCCGCCCATAAGGTCGACCGCGATAGTGTACATCTCAGCCACGGGGCACCTCCGATAGATGTCAGATAAATGCGTTTATGCCAAACGGTTTACTGTTTCTGCTTCGCCCAGCTGTCCTTAAGGGGCACGATGCGGTTGAACACCGGCTTTTCGGGAACAGAGTCCGGGTCCTTGCAGAAGTAGCCCTGCCTCAGGAACTGGAAGCGGTCGCCCACGCTGCTGCCGGCGATGACCGGCTCGACCAGACAGTCGGTAAGGGTGATAAGGCTGTCGGGATTGATCCTGGCGTTAAAGCCTTTGGGCGCGGAGGAGGTCTCCTCCTCTTCCTCGGTCTCTTCGGGAGTTTCCGCGGCCTGATCCTCGTCCAGAATCAGGGGCTCGTACAGCCTGACCTCGGCTTTCACCGCGTCAAGGTCGCTGATCCAGTGCAGCGTGCCCTTGACCTTCCTGTCCGCGCCTTCGCTGCCGGAGCGGCTGGAGAGGTCCACGGAGCAGAGCACTTCCGTCACGCTGCCGTTTTCGTCCAGCACCACGTCTTCGCACTTGATTATGTACGCGCCCTTCAAGCGCACTTCCTTGCCGGGAGCCAGGCGGAAGAACTTCTTTACCGGCTCCAGCATGAAGTCGTCCTGCTCGATGAACAGGTGCTTGGTGAAGCGCACTTCGCGGGTGCCCATTTCCGGGTGGTCGGGATGGTTTTCCATGGTGATCACGTCCACCTTGCCCTCGTCCCAGTTGGTGAGGGTGAGCTTTAAGGGCTTGAGCACCGCCATGCCCCTGGGCGCGGTATCGCCCAGCGCGTCGCGCACGCACGCTTCAAGCAGCGCGCCGTCCACCACGCTGTCCGCCTTGGCTACGCCCACGCGCACCAGGAAGTCCTTTACCGCCTCGGCGGGGTAGCCCCTGCGCCGCATCGCCACCAGAGTGGGCATGCGCGGGTCGTCCCAGCTGCTGACAATGTGGTTCTCCACCATGTAGCGCAGGTAGCGCTTGCTCAGCAGCGTGCGGGTCAGGTTGAGCCTCGCGAACTCGATCTGCCTGGGGGGCTGGTCGAAGCCGCCCGCGTTGTGCACCATCCAGTCGTACAGGGGACGGTGTATCTCGTACTCCAGGGAGCACAGGGAGTGGGTAACTCCCTCTATGGCGTCCTGGATAGGATGCTGGAAGTCGTACATGGGATAGATGCACCACTCGTCGCCCGTCCTGTGATGGTGGCAGCGCTTGATGCGGTATATGGTGGGGTCGCGCATGAGTACGTTGGGGGAAGCCATGTCTATCTTCGCCCTCAGCACGCGGCTGCCGTCCGGGAACTCCCCGTTCTTCATGCGCTCGAACAGGTCAAGGTTTTCCTCCACGGAACGGTTGCGGAATGGGGAATCCACGCCGGGCGCGGTCAGCGTGCCGCGGTTCTTTCTCATTTCCTCGGGGCTCTGGTCGTCAACGTATGCCAGCCCCTTGCGGATCAGATCCTGCGCTATCTCGTACAGACGGGGAAAGAAATCGCTGGCGAAGTGGAGCTTGTCCCACTTGAAGCCCAGCCACTCGATGTCCCTCTGGATGCCTTCAACGAACACCGTGTCCTCTTTGGCGGGGTTGGTGTCGTCAAAGCGCAGGTTGCACTTGCCGCCGTACTTCTGCGCGATGCCGAAGTCAATGCACAGCGCCTTTACGTGGCCGATGTGCAGGTAGCCGTTGGGCTCGGGCGGGAAGCGGGTGCGCACGTGGTCGAAGCGTCCGTTTGCCAGATCTTCCTCCACGAATTCCTCTATAAAGTTTTGCGCCGTCCTTTCGGTGTCAGCCATACATACTTCTCCTTTTAAACATATACGATTATTATAGCACAAATCCGCGCGCAATAAAAGAGGTAAGTGTTAAATATACTCCCCTCCGCCGCCTGTTGATTGAATTTGTGCCTGTCCTCTGCTATACTTTGCTTTGCCAAGTCCATTTTAGTTTAACGGAGCGTTTATGCAGACGATTCTTGTTTCCGGCGGGTCCCGGGGGATCGGCCGGGCCGTGGTCACCGAGCTTGCCAAAGCGGGCAAGTGCGTGAGCTTTTTATACGAAAAAAACGAGGACGCCGCCCGTGAGGTCGCGCGCCTGACCGGCGCGTTCCCCATAAAGTGCGACGTCGCCGACCCCGGGCAGGTCAGTGAAGCCGTTGACGAAGCCCGAAAGCGTATGGGAAAGATCGAAGGCCTGGTGTGCGCGGCGGGAATCGCATTGAAAGGGCTGTTTACCGACATTTCGCCCGAGGCGTGGCGGCATCTGTGCGGCGTGAACCTGGACGGGCAGATGTATCTTATACAAGTCGTGCTGCCGGAGATGATCTCCCGCAGGCGCGGTTCCATCGTCACCATGTCCAGCGTGTGGGGCGTGCAGGGAGCCAGCTGCGAAGTCCACTATTCCGCGACTAAGGCGGCGGTCATAGGTCTTACGAAGGCGCTGGCGAAGGAAGTCGGCCCCTCGGGAGTCAATGTCAACTGCATATGCCCCGGCGTTATCGACACGGACATGAACGCCGACCTTACGGATGACGACAGAGCCGTTTTGTGCGAAAGCACGCCGCTTGGCCGGCTGGGCACTCCCGAAGAAGTCGCCAAAGCGGCGGCATTTCTGCTCAGCGACGGTGCGGGCTTCATCACCGGCCAGATACTGGGCGTGGACGGAGGTTTTACGGGCTGATGGATGAAAAGCTTCCCAGAAAAGGCAGATACCGCCACTTCAAGGGCGGCGAATACGAGCTGTTATACCTGGCGCGCCACTCCGAGACGGACGAGACCATGGTGGTGTACCGGGCGCTGTACGACTGCGGCGAGACGCCGCTTAACGAGCGCGTGTGGGTGCGTCCCCTGTCCATGTGGACCGAGACGGTCACCCGCGGCGGCGTGACCCGCCCCCGCTTCGAATACATCGGCGAAAGCGCACCCAAAGAAGCCCTTTCGGCAAACGAATCGCGCTTCCCGGAGGCGGACAAATGAGATTCGCGGTGGTGGGCGGCATAAACCTGGACGTCACGGGCGTCATCACGGGCAAAACGCGCCCCGGGGACAGCAATCCCGGCCGCATCGGCCTTTCCCCCGGCGGAGTTGGCCGGAACATCGCCGCGGCGCTTCGTGAACACGGGCAGGAGGTCCTGTTCGTCACCGCCCTGCCGGGAGGCATGGCGGGAGACGCGCTCAAACAGGACTGCCTTAAACGGGGCCTCGACCTGTCCCGCGCGGTCGATGCCGCCGAAGGCGAAAGCATGTACCTGTCACTGCACTCCCGGGAAGGCGAGATGCTTCTGGCAGTAAACGACATGTCCGCCGCGGAGCATGTGACTTACGATGTTGTAAAAGCCGCTTCGGAAGACATAAACCGCTCGGCTGCCTGCGTGGTGGACGCGAATCTTTCCGAAGAGGCGCTGAAAAGCATATCCGACTGCGTGAATATCCGCCTCGTCGCCGACGCGGTGAGCGTCAGCAAGTGCGCGCGCCTGAAGCCCCTGTTTCCGAGGCTTTCGGCGTTCAAGCCCAACCTGATGGAGGCGCAGTCCCTGACCGGCGAGACCTCCCCCGCCTTAGCCGCGAAAGCGCTCTGCCGCATGGGGATACGGCGGGTGTTCATATCCCTGGGCAAAGACGGCCTGTACTGCCTGGGCGAAGACTGGCAAGGGCTGCTTGCGCCCGAAAGGGCCTTTTCCTGCCAGACCACCGGCGCGGGAGACAGCCTGTGCGCGGGGCTGGCGATGGGCACCGCCCTGGGGCTGGACGTAAAACGGACCGCGCTGCTGGGGCAGAAACTGGCGTTCGAGCGCCTTTCGCAAAACGAAATTAAAGCCCAATTTACCGCACCATAAAACAGAAGCTTCAAAAATGTTGTATAATCATTTCATCATTCCGATGACGGAGCAGAACAGATGAAGATCATCCTTACCGGCGGCGGCACCGCCGGACACGTTACCCCGCACCTGGCCATCATCCCCCGCCTGATGCAGGACGGCTGGGAGGTCCACTACGTGGGCACGGAAAACGGCATGGAACGGGACATAATGGGCAAGGTCGCGGGTATCACCTATCACGCAATACCCGCGGGCAAACTGCGCAGATACCTGTCCTCCAAGAATATAACCGACATAGGCAAGACGCTCAAAGGCGTAAAAGAGTCCCGCAGGATCATTGACGAAGTCAAGCCCGACATAGTGTTTTCAAAGGGCGGCTACGTGGGTCTGCCCGTGGTCGTTGCCGCGAGGATGAAGGGCGTGCCCGCGCTGATCCACGAAAGCGACATGACCAGCGGCCTGGCCAACCGCCTGTGCAAGCCCTTTGCCAAGGCGCTTCTGACCACCTTCCCCGAGACCGCGAAGAACGCCGGCAAAAAGGGCGTATATGTGGGCGCACCCATCCGCGAGGAGCTGTTCAAGGGCAGCCGCGAACGCGGCCTTAAGACCTTCGGTTTCACCCAGGACAAGCCCGTACTGCTGGTAATGGGCGGCTCCAGCGGCGCCCAGGCCATAAACCGCGCCGCCAGGGGCATACTGGACGACCTGACCGGCATCTTCCAGGTGCTGCACATCTGCGGCAACGGCAACCTGGACGACCTGTACGAGCGCACTCCCGGCTATGTGCAGGTAGAGTACTTAAACGAGGAGATGGCGGACGCGCTCACCATGGCGGACGTGGTGGTGTCCCGCGCGGGCTCAAACTCCATATGCGAACTGCTGGCGCTCAGAAAGCCCACCCTGCTCATCCCCTACCCCACCGAAGCCTCCCGGGGCGACCAGGTGGTGAACGCCTTCTCCTTCCTGCGCCGTGGCTTCGCCCGCGTGCTTAAGCAGAAGGACATGACCGGCGAGACCCTGCTCAAGCGGATCATCGAGGTCTATCACGACAGGGGCGAACTGATCGAGTGCATGATGCGCGAGCCCAACCACGACGGCAGCGGCAGGATAATCGAAAACATATACAAATACGCAAAGAAATAGCAAAAACAAAAACAGCGCGGGAAACCGCGCTGTTTCTGTTTTTACTCATTCTATAAACCAGTCCGGGGCGGGAGGGAACGCGCCGTCCGCTTTCCTGAATTCGTCAGTCTGTTCAAACCTGCCAAGCGCTTCGAAAAATCGGTCGGCGCAGGCGTCAAACTGCTTTTGATCCAGCGGTAAAAAGTTTGCGTTGCAAAGGTTTACTCTAAATCCCATTCCCGCCAATGTGCAATAAAAGAAAGAATTAAAATGGGAAGGACCGCAATCAACATTTCCTATCAGTCTATGCCCGTTAGCAGTAGTTTTTTGCATCTCATGGAAACCGCTCATCTCACATCTGTGCATAAATCCGTATATTTTGGATAGCTTCTTTAATTTCGGTGCAAGAGTATAACTCGCCTGCCTGACGATTTGCTTTCTATCAGGCTCAAAACCATAGGATAAAAAACGAGCCTTTGCCTTTTCGATCAGTGGCTCGGCGGTGGAAAGCATTCTTTCGATTTCGCCCTTTTCATCATCGGTAAAGATATATTTTATACTGTCATCGTATTTAACTCCCGGCAGTTTATCGCTCATCGCGGATAAATACTGTTCAACATCGACTGTTTCGCCGTTTCGGAACATTTCAACATCAATAAACAGTACTGATTCACTTTCAAGTTTTGACTTATGAATGCGTACGCCTGTAAATGTGATTATTCATATAAAACAACGGATCCGGCTCAACGTTGTTTTGCTTACGGAATTCTGACAACCAACTCGTATCATGTCCAAGCTTTATTATTTCTCCGAAAAAATCAGCGTCATACCAGTACATATCCATACTGCCCAAACCATAGTATCTCTGTAGTTTACCCATATACGGCATGATTGTTTCATCTGTCAACTCATTATCAGCATCAACATTAGTCAATACGGCACAATTAGAATAGCCTGTCACCTCCCCATCCAATATGCGAATATCCCCAAGGCATGGAATATCCTTGAGTACTTTCAAGCAACTTACGGGATCCGGTTTGGCTGCGTACAGGATCTCACAGAAATAATACATGAACCTGTGCGGCTTCAGCCCCTGCTCTTCGAAATACTCATGCACCAATTCAGGCAGCCTGGCAAAGGGCATCACCTTGTGCTTTATGTAAAACTGTCTCGTTTTGACGGCCCGCATGAACTTTCCCCTTCTTTCTGAACGCACGCTGTCTAACCTTAAGCTGCTGCGGTTCGTCCTGCCACACCTTTGCGGAGAACAAAAAAACCGCCCCGATCGAGGGTCTGCTCGATCGGGGCACGGACGTTTTACGGCTGCTTGCCGATATACGCCAGGATACCGCCGTCCACGTACAGGATGTGTCCGTTCACAAAGTTGCTGGCGTCGGAAGCCAGGAACACAGCGGGACCCATCAGGTCCTCGGTGGTGCCCCAGCGGGCGGCGGGGGTCTTGGCCACTATGAACTGGTCGAAGGGGTGACGGCTGCCGTCGGGCTGCCTTTCGCGCAGGGGCGCGGTCTGAGGCGTGGCGATGTAGCCGGGGCCGATGCCGTTGCACTGTATGTTCTTTTCGCCGTACTCGGAGCAGATGTTGCGGGTGAGCATCTTGAGCCCGCCCTTGGCGGTGGCGTAGGCGCTCACCGTCTCGCGGCCGAGTTCGCTCATCATGGAGCAGATGTTGATTATCTTGCCGTGGCCCTTTTCGATCATCCCGGGGATGACCGCCTTGGCGCAGATGAAGGGAGCGTTCAGGTCCACGTCTATGACCTTCCTGAACTCCTCGGCGGACATCTCGGTCATGGGTATGCGGCGGATGATGCCGGCATTGTTGACCAGAATGTCTATGGTGCCCACTTCTTCGGTGATCTTTTTGACCAGCGCCTGCACCTGGGGCTCGTTGGTAACGTCGCACACGTAGCCGTGGGCGGGTATGCCCTTTTCCCTGTAAGAGGCCAAGCCCCTGTCCACCAGCTCCTGGTTGATGTCGTTGAACACTATTGTCGCGCCCGCCTCGTGATAAGCGGTGGCTATCGCCATGCCTATGCCGTAGCTTGCACCGGTTATCCAGGCGATCTTGCCTTTGAGGGAGAAGGTATCAAGTATCATGTTTTTCCTCCTGTGTCATTGTATTTTCTTCTGAATCACCCTGCGCCCGGGTGAGCATGAGCGTCTGGGCGAAGGGATTGTCCGTATGGTTCCTCATGGAAAAATAGCCTATCACGGAAAACACTGCCGCGCCCGCAAAGGTCACGATCAGATCCTTCATGGTATCGTACAGGCCGATGTCGTAATAGCCGCCCTCGATGGAGTATACTTCGCCGCCTGCGGTCTCCACCACGGTTTTTACCACGTCCGTCACGAAAAAGTCATCGCCGTGGGCGGACAGGGCGGGACCGATGGTGGTGAAGCGGGAGATCAGCATGTCGTTTTGCATGTCCTGTCGGAAGATCACGTCCATGCCGAACTCGAAAAACTCCCACAGCACGCCTATCGTCATGGCAAAGCAGAACGCAACCAGCGCCATGTACGCGGGAGAGAGTGAGAACTTCGCCTTGGACGAGTTCAGCAGATCCACAAGCGACAGCCCCACCGACGCCATCAGAAAACCCGTAAGCGTGTGGAGTATGGTGTCCCACCCCGGCACCCGGGTAAAAAAGTGGAACAGTTCGCCCATCATTTCCGCGGCAAATATGAACAGCAGGATTATTATCTGCAGCACCTCGGGGACCCTTATCCTGAGCACCCGGCGAAGAAAGCCCGGGATCAGGAAGAGTATCAGGCACAAAACGCAGATGAACGCGCTTTCATATTCCCGGAAGACTATGCTGGAGACCAGCGTGATTATCGTAAACAGGCGGAGTATCTGGTATACTATCCTCACCCGCCTGTCCCTGCGGGTCTCGTCCTCAAGTCCCCATAAGAAACGTATCAATCGGTTCTTCGGCTGCCTGAGCTTTCGGGGCATCTTTGCTCTCCTTTATACCTTTGCGCGTATAGTATAGCACAATTCCCGCGCCAAAATAAAGCGGTCAAGTATGTCAAATTTCCCCGAAATCAGGCTTTCGAACCAATTTGAGTAGTTTTTTTCCATTCCCACGTCCCGCCCGGACAGGCTGCGGGTGGGAAACGTGACAAAAACGTATTCGGCGGGGACGCGCTCAAGCAGCCTTTCCGCCGCGCCTTTTTCGTCGGTCTCGATGACGCTTAAAAGCTTCATGCACAGGGCGAGGCGGCTCCTGCCATCAAACGCGCAGGTGTTGACGTCGTCCGCCCGCGCGCTGACGTCCCAGCCGCAGGCGGCGGCCCATTCGTTTACCGTGGCGCACGCCCTGCCGCTTATGTCTATGCCCCTTACGCCGCCGATCCCGCGAAAGCCCAGGTATATGGGGTTCAGCCCGCAGGCCAGGTCCGTCACGCCGCCTTCCGCGCCCGCAACGGCGAACACCCTGTCGTATATCCCGTCCAGTTCTTCCAGCCTCTCCCTCGTGGAGGCGTGGCATTTGAGAGCCTCGTAAAGTGCGGAAACGTCGCCCGCGAGGTAGCTTTCAAGGCACTTCACAGCCTTTTTCGCTTCCCCTTCGCTCATAAACGCGTTGGTCAGCGCGTGCAGGCGTTCCTTGGCGGCATCCAGCGCCTTTTCTGGCTTTGAGTATCTGCTTAGCGCCGAGGCCAGCGCCCTTTCCACGGTGGAAGGGCAGATGTCCCTGAAATTCCTGGACGCTTTCAGCTTGTTCAGCGCTTCGGCTTCGGTCATAGCGCCTCACCCAGTTTTTCCATAAGGCGGGAATAGAAGCGCAGGTTGTGGATGGTCGCCAGGCGCATGGCGGCGCTGTCCCCGACTTTGAACAGGTGCTGGAGGAACGCTTTGGAATACTTCCGGCACACGGGACAGTCGCAGGTGGGGTCTACCGGGCTGAAATCGCGGGTATGGTTTTCGTCCATTATGTACACGAAGCGGTAGAACCTGCCGTCCTCCCGGGTGACGCCTTCCGCCGTGTCCTGTCCGGGCAAAAACGCGTACAGGCGCATGTGCCGCGCTTCCCTCGACGGTATCACGCAGTCGAACAGGCTGTAGCCCATTTTGTACAGAAACGCGATCTCCTCCGGACGGCCCACGCCCATGGCGTACTTGACCTTGTTGTCCGGCATGGCGTCCGCCGCCATCTGCAGTACTTCTTTATACAGCTTGCCGTTCTCGTCCGTGGGCCAGCCTCCGAAACCGTAGCCGTCAAAGCCTATCTTTTCCAGCTCTTCACCGCACTTCATGCGCAGTGCCCTGTCCGCGCCGCCCTGCACTATGCCGAACAGGAGCGGGCGGGGTCCCTTCACGTTCCTGACCAGCCGGTCGTACTCCTCCCGGCACCGGGCGCCCCATTTTACCGTGAGGTACACGCTTCTCTCCTGCGCCTCGATGGGGTCGTTGGGGTGAGTGCACAGGTCCAGCGCCATCATTATGTCGCTGGAATAGTTGAACTGGGCTTGTATGCACTTTTCCGGGGTGTAGTGCACCTTTTCGCCCTTAAGGTCGGGGCGGAACAGTATCTCTTTTTCCCGTATCTCCCCGTAATCCGGGTTTTCCCGTATCTGGGAATACAGCTGGAAGCCGCCGGAGTCGGTAAGTATCGCGCCCCGCCAGCCGGTAAAACCGCGCAGACCTCCCGCCGCCTTGACCAGCTTCGCGCCGGGGCGGTTGTACAGATGCCAGGTGTTCATTTCCAACCCGGGGCAGCGGGCGCTCTCGGCGTCGCCCGCGTCCAGGCACCTCACCACTCCCAGCGTGGCGTCCGGAAAGAACGCGGGGAGTTTGAGCGTGCCGAAGGGCAGAACCAGTTCTTTTACCATCTTTCCTCGCTGTTGTTAAAGCTTTTCGGCTATCCGCAGGCTCGCGCTGCGGGCGCGGGGATTGTTTTCAAGCTCCCCGTCGGATGCCGTGATCGGTTTGCGCGTGACGAGCCGCGCCGTGGGTTTTTTGCCGCACACGCACACGGGGAAGCTCTTGGGGCAGGTGCAGGGGTCGCTTAGGCGCCTGAACAGGTTCTTGACTATCCTGTCCTCCAGGGAATGGAAGGTTATCACGCACAGCCTTCCCCCGGGCCTGAGCAGTGAAAAAATGTCCTCCAGCGCCTTTTCCAGAGGAGCCAGCTCGTCGTTGACTTCTATCCTGAGCGCCTGGAACGTGCGCCTGGCTGGATGCGAGCCGTCCTTCGCGCGGATCTTTTTGGGTATCGCAGCGTCGATAATGTCCACCAACTGGCCGGTGGTCGTTATTGGCGCGAGCTTTCTGCGGTCGCAGATCACCCGCGCGATCTGGGCCGCCCAGTTTTCCTCCCCCCAGTCCCTGAGAACGCGGGTGAGTTCTTCGGCGGAATAGCCGTTCACTATGTCCGCCGCGCTCAGTCCCTGGGAGGCGTCCATGCGCATGTCCAGTGGGTTGTCCCCGTTGTAGCTGAAGCCCCGCTCTCCCGCGTCCAGCTGGTAACTGGACACGCCCAGGTCGACCAGCGCGCCGTCCAGCCCGCTCACTCCCTGCGCTTCCAGCAGCGCTTTCGCGTCGTGGAAATTGCCGTGAACGGGAGTAAAGCGCTCGCTTACGCCCAGCTCTTCCATGTGCCGGGTGGCGGCGTTTATCGCGTCCATGTCCCGGTCTATGCCGTACAGGTGCCCCGAGGCGAGCCTTTTCAGTATCTCGCCCGAATGCCCCCCGCCGCCCAGCGTGCCGTCCAGGTATGTCCCGTCGGGCCGGATGTTCAGCCCTTCGAGGCATTCATTAAGCAGTACCGGCAGATGCTTAAACTCGCTCATTCTTTACCGAAAACGCGTACACGGTGGCAGACCTGAAGGTATGCTCGCTGTCCGCGGCGGCGATGTCGTAGCCCGCCTCGCCCGGATGGTGTATGCTGTCGGGGGCGCACTGGGTCTCCAGGCACAGCGCCCGGCGCTTGCCGTAGCTCACGCCCTTTTCGCCGTCGCGCCGGGACAGGAAGTTGCCCGTGTACAGCTGCACGGAGGGCATGTCCGTGTACACCCGCATCGCTCTGCCGCTCCTGGGGTCGAACACCTCCGCGGCGGGGCGCAGCCCGGTCAGGTCGCTGTCGGAAGAGAGTATGAAGTTGTGGTCTATGCCCGTGCCGTTTTTGATCTGCTCGTCGTCGGCATCCATGCGCTCGCCCAGCTTGGTCCAGTTCCTGAGGTCCAGAGGCGTGCCCTCCACGGGGCGCACGCCCACGGGGATGGACTTTTCGTCTATGGCGGTAAAGCGGTCCGCGAACACGCGCACCATCATGCGGTCGTTCCTGGGCGGCTTTTTGCCGTCCGCGCCGCCCAGATTGAAATACGTGTGGTTGGTGGGAGACACGAACGTGGGCGCGTCGGAAGCGATCTCGTAGTATATCCTAACTTCGTTGAGCTCGTTCAGGGTATATGTGACCTTCGCGTCCAGGTTTCCGGGGAAGCCCGTGTCTTTCTGCTCGAAGCGCTGGGTCAGTATCACTTTGGCGGTGCTTCCGTCGCACTCGAGGGAAGCGTCCCATACGCGGGTGTGGAAGCCGAAGTCTCCGGAATGCAGCAGCGTCGTGCCCTCGTTGGGCGTGAAGGCGTAATGTTTGCCGCCAAAGTCGAACTCGGCGTTTTTTATGCGGTTGCCCACGGGACCGATCAGCGCCCCCAGGTAGCCGGGATTCTTCGCGTACTGTCTGGCGTCGGAAAAGCCCAGCGCCACGGATTCGATCCTGCCCTTTTTGTCGGGCATCCTGATGTCCGTGACCGCGCCCGCCGCGTTGGTCACCGACAGGCTCGCGCCTTTGGACGTGGTGAGTGTGAACAGGAACGCGCTTTTGCCAAACGCCTTGCCGAAGGGAGCAACATTGATCTTCATACCCAATCTCCTTTATATGGTCTCAAATACTATATCCGTCATTCCGTCCTCGCCGGGCGCCTCGCCAAGGAGCCTCCCCCGGGCGGATATCAGCTTTTTCCAGAAGGAATACGCGGGCATATTGTCCGTGTACACGCTTAAACACCACCTGCCGGGGTGCGCCAGAAGCAGTTCTTCCGCAGCGTAACGCGCCAGTCCCCGTCCCCGCGCGGGCCTTATCAGGTACAGTTCCTGAAAGCGCCGGGAGCAGCCGGGCAGGGCGTAATCCTCCCCCGTCACCACTATCAGCCCCACGGGATGGGCGTCCTCCTCGATTATATACGTTTCAACCCCGTCCCCGAAGGGCAGAAGCTGCCCGGAGATGCCCCGGTCAAAGTAGCCTCTTTCGTCCAGATAACGGAACTCCTTCGCGCAGAAGCTCAAGTCGTTGCGGTAGAGGTTGAACAGGTTCTCCAGCAGTTCCCCGTCACGCGCGGCCGCGGGCCTTATGCTCACTTTTCCGTCCGCCTTTCGATGGTTATGTCCCCATAGCCCTCGTCCTGCCGCGCGGTGACGCGCCCGTTTTTGAGCAGCTCCAGCAGCGCCAGAAACACGCTGATGACCTCTTCCCGGTCAAAGTCTCCCAGGAACAGATCGAAAAAACTCACGGGGCCTTTGCGGGTCTTTTCCAGTATCAGGGTCATGCACTGGGCTACGGTGTACGCTTCCCTTCTGACCTCACGGCGGGAGAACGCGTCGAACTTCTCTGTCTCCGCCATTTCGCTCAAGCGCTTCAGCACCCGCCCGAAGGCCTTGGTGAGCGCGGAAAGGGTCAGTCCCGTGAGTTCGATGGTCGGGGGCGGCAGAGGATATTCCTCAGGCAGCTTGGTGTAAAGCTCCCCCGCCGCCTCTTCCAGTAGCCGCATTTCCCCGGACAGCTCCTTGAAGCGCTTGTATTCCTCCAGCTGGCGGATCAGCGCCTGCTCCGGCGTCTCCGCGTCCGGATCCTCCGGCACGGGCGGCTTGGGCAGGAGCGAGCGGCTCTTTATCTCCATGAGCAGCGCCGCCATCTGCAAAAACTCGCTGGCGGAATCCATGTCCAGGTCACCTATCTGGCTCATGCTCTCCAGATACTGGGAGGTGATCTCGGAAATGAATATGTCCTTTATGTCTATTTTCGCCTCGTGCACCAGGTCCAGCAGCAGGTCCAGCGGTCCGGTGTACTGGTATTTTTTAAGCTCTACTACGTACGCCATCAGGCAAGTCCCATCCCTGAAAGCACGATCCTGAGCCCTGCCAGCAGGCTGTCTATGAGCCCGCTCCTGGTCCAGTTGAGCAGCTTGCCGATTATGTCCAGGTCAGAATTGTAGTTGCCCAGGATTATCAGGCCCCACAGCACCATGCTTGCTATGCGCGCGGTCCTTTGCTGGGCGAACAGGTCCTGCTTGAGTACAAGATCGTTCAGCACATGGTAGCCGTCAAACGGCGGTATGGGTATCAGGTTGAACACCGCAAGACCTATGTTGATTATCATGCAGTAAGCCACCATACGGTATATCACCGAAACTACCGACCCGAGCACGGGGGTGATAAGGTATTCCGGAGCGAAGAAAGCGAATACATAATACTCCAGCATGCTTTCGACCGGCAGGTAATATCCGTCGAGTATCACGCTTTTCTCGCCGTCGTAGGAAGTCAGGAAATTGCCCTGCTCACCCTGCCGAATGGCCGTATAGTAATTGTCGTATTCCGGCAGCTTCGCCAGCGCGAAGGAGAATATCATTGCGAGTATCAGGAAGCATATGAAAAACAGGCACAGGTTCGCCGTGATGCCCGCCAGTGACACCTTAAGGTCGTCGCTGCGGTAGTTTTTGTATTTGAGCGGATTGACCGGCACGGGTTTTGCCCAGCCGAAGCCCGCCAGGAACATCATGGCGAAACCCAGGGGATCTATGTGCTTTAACGGGTTTAGCGTGATGCGCCCCATCAGCCGCGCGGTGTCGTCGCCGCACCTTTCCGCCACCCAGCCGTGGGCGCTTTCGTGCACGGACAGCGCCAGCATGATGCCCGGCAGCATTATGAGCAGACTTTGTAACCATTCCAGGGGCGATGACATTATTTCGTTTAAACTGAACAGCATCTTTGTCTCCTTAAAGGATTTTGCGCCCGTCCCGCCGAAATATAATCCTCATTGGGAGGGTCTTATGAACGTTTACGATTTCGACAACACCGTTATCCGCGGCGATTCCAGCTTTCTTTTCTACCTGTGGTGCCTGAGGCGGCATCCGAAGATCGTCCGCCGGCTGCCCGGTGTGGCATATTACGCCGTAAAATACCTAAAAAAGGACAAGCAGCGCTTTAAGCAGCACATGTTCGGGTATCTACGCGACCTGCCCGACCCGGAAAAGGAAGTGTCCGCCTTCTGGGACAGGAATATCCGCCGCGTCAAACCCTATTACCTGCAGGGGAAACGGGATGACGACGTGATCATTTCCGCCTCGCCCCTGTTCCTGGTCGCCCCCGCCATGGCGCGTCTGGGAGTCAAAGGTGTGATCGCTTCCCCCGTGGACACGTTCAGCGGCGTTTACGGCGGGCCAAACTGCCACGGAAAGGAAAAGGTGCGCCGCTTTAATGAGGAATACCCGGGTGTGGTCATAGACGAATTCTACTCCGACTCCCTCTCCGACGCTCCCCTGGCGCTTTTGGCCCGGAAAGCGTTTCTGGTGAAGGGCAGCGAACTGCTGCCCTGGCCCGGGAAATAGCTTACTGCACCTTCCTGTACAGCCCCAGCGCCCTGAACGCCTCGAACAGGGTGTCCGCGCCGTGGGGCGTTATGCCCTCGGGAACGGCGAGCCCCCTTAAGTTCACTTTGGGCAGCAGCGCGTGTTTGAAGCCCAGCCGGGCGCACTCCGCAAGCCGCCTCTCCACCTGGGTGATGCCCCGCAGCTCGCCTGCCAGGCCCACTTCGCCCATTATCGCCCATTCCTTGTCAAGCGTGATATTCCTGAAGCCGGAAGCCACCGCGGCGCACACCGCCAGGTCGGCTGCCGGCTCGTTTAGGCTTAAGCCGCCCGCGATGTTTATGTACACGTCCTGGTTATACAGATTGAGCGCGGCGCGCTTTTCCATAACGGCCAGCAGCAGGCACAGGCGGCTCAGGTCCACGCCCTGAGTCATGCGGCGGGGATTTCCGAACACCGTGGGCGTGACCAGGGCCTGCACGTCGGTGAGCAGGGGGCGGGAACCTTCCAGCGCGCACATCACCGCGCAGCCCGCCTCGTCCTGGGCGCGCTCGCTCAAAAGCAGTTCGCTGGCGTTGGGCACTTCCCGCATGCCCTCTCCCGTCATCTCGAACATGCCCAGCTCGTTCACGCTGCCGAAGCGGTTTTTGACCGCCCGCAGTATCCTGTATCTGCCGCTTCGTTCGCCTTCGAAGTACAGCACCGCGTCCACCATGTGTTCCAGCACCCGGGGACCCGCTATGTTGCCCTCTTTGGTCACGTGTCCTACCAGGAACACCGCCGTGCCGCTGGCTTTCGCGTTCATCATCAGGCGGGAGGCGCACTCCCTGACCTGAGTGACCGAGCCCGGCGCGGAGGAGATGTCCGTCAGGTACATGGTCTGTATGGAGTCTATCACGCACACCTTGGGCTGCACCTGGTTCATGCGGCTCTCAATCAGCCCCATGTCGTTTTCGCTCAGCACGTAGAACCCGCTGCCACCCGCCTTCAGGCGGGTAGCGCGCAGCTTTATCTGCCGGGCGGATTCTTCGCCGGATACGTAAAGCACCCTGTCCCCGTTGCGGGACAGATTGGCAGACAGCTGGGTGAGCAGCGTGCTTTTGCCTATGCCGGGGTCGCCACCAACGAGCACCATGCTGCCCTCCACCACGCCGCCGCCCAGCACCCGGTCCAGTTCTCCTATGCCGCTGGACAGGCGGGAGGCGCCCTCCTCCGGGATCTCGTCTATGGTAAGCGCGAGCGCGCCGCTGCCGGGTTGGCGCTTAAGCTTAACGGCGGGCGCTTCCTCGGCAGGCGTCTCCTCGTTAAAGCTGTTCCAGCTGCCGCAGTCCGGGCAGCGCCCCATCCATTTGGGGGCGGTATAGCCGCAGGCAGAGCACACGTAAGTTGTTTTAACCTTCGCCATGGTTTACATCTCCGGGATTTTGTGGTTTAATTATAGCAGACTTGAAATACTCTTGCAAGCAGGATAGGTTTATGCCGGAAGAAATCAAACGCAAAAAGCTGCCCGCCAAACCGGGCAAAAAGAAAAAGTCCAAACGCAAACGGTCGTTTTTGCGCCGCTTTCTAAAAGGTGTCGGGCGCGTATTCAACATATATTACAGCTATACCACCAACCCGGAGGAGCGGGAAAACCACATAAAGCCCAAGCTGTTCGGCCGGGCAGTCACCTTCGCGGGCTTCATGGCAATGATGCTCGCGCTGATAGTGCTGGTCACGCTCATCCTCAACAACCGCTCGGTGGGCGTGGAGCACGTGAACGTGGTCATGGCAGGCCTGCCCAACGACTTTGAAGGCTACAAGATACTCGTAATCAGCGACCTCAACGGGCGCTCTTTCGGCCAGGATCAGTCCACCCTCATGCGCCGCATGGGCAGCGAAAGCTACAACTGCGTGATATTCCTGGGGGATATGGTGGGGCCCGGCGGCAACACCCAGCCCTTCTATTCCCTTATAAACCAGCTAGACGGGCGCAGACCCATGTACTTTATCGCCGGCGACAGCGATCCCGACCCGGTGCTCAGCGAGCCCCGCGAGAGCAACGGCTCCCTTACGCTTAACGAGATGGTGCTTGCCGACTGGGTGCTGGAAGCGATGGAACTTGGCTGCACCTATATGGACATCCCCGTAAAGCTCACCCGCGGCTCCTCTTCGCTGTGGCTCATGCCGGACACGTTCCTGAACCTGGATCTTTACAAGGCGCTGGACGATTACAAAAGCGAGCTGGAGCAGGTGAACGAAAGCTTCCTGGAAGGCGTGTCCGTGTCCCGTCAGGCGCTGCCGCTCACCACTTACAGAAGGAACATCCTCTACAAGTCCCACGACCTGATCCCCGAGATCAGCGAGGACGACATCATCATAATGCTCTCCCACGAGGTGCCGGGGGATTCCCAGCTCACCCGCGCGCAGGAAGCCATGACCGAGGCGGAAAAGAAGCGCTTCTTCTCCGCTCCCGACCTGGTGCTGGCGGGCCACTACTGCGGCGGCGAGTGGAAACTGCCGCTTATCGGCACTCTCTACGCTGACACCAACATCCTGCCCCGCTACGGCTGGTTCCCCTCCGAAAAATACGTGCAGGGGCTGCGCAGCGTGGACGGCATACAGGTCTACACCACCCAGGGGCTGGGCAACAACTCCCGCACCGTGCTGTCGGGCAGGCTCAACAACCCGCCCCGGGTCACCATAATCACCCTTACGGGCGAACTGCCGCAGAGCTTCCTGGAGTAGAAACCGCATATATAAAAAGGCGGGGGAAATATCCCCGCCTTTTTTATGGCTTTATATCCTTTACCCGCGCGGTCTTAACAGGAATCTGCCCGCGCGCAGCTCGGTCTGGGCGAAGTCATTAAGCGCCACTTCCCCGTTTACGACCACGTGCCTGACTCCCTGAGCCGTGCGCACGGGGTCAAGATACGTCGCCCGAGGCGCTATGGCAGCCGGATCGAACACCGTGATGTCCGCGGCCTTTCCCGCAGCGATCACTCCCCTGTCCGTTATGCCGAAGCACCGCGCCGTCAAGAGCGTCACCCGGTTCACGGCTTCCTCCAAAGTGCAGAGGCGTTTTTCCCTCGCGAGCCTCAAAAACTCCGCGACCGCGCCGTAGGATCGGGGATGGGGTTTGCTGCCGACCTTCGCCGGGTCTGCGGACATGGCGCGCCCGTCGGAGCCTATGCTCACGTCTTTGGACAGGAAGTACAGCATGTCCTCCCCGCTCATGACGAAGAACACGCACCAGGCCTGCGCCCGCGTCCTCTCTATCACCTGCGCCGCCGCAGAAGCGTAATCCCGGGTGCCGAGACAGGTTTCCGCCACTTCCCTTAGCTTCTTGCCCACTATTTCCGGCCAATAACCGCCGTCGTCGCTGAAAAGGCAGGTCTCAGCCCGGGCGGCGTCAGGGTAATGGCAGCGTATGCCCTCAACTATCTCCTGCCTGCGCGGACCGCCCAGCCTCTCGAGCAGCGCGGCGTCTCCCCCGTCCAGGCTCCATCTGGGGCAGCGTATGGTGAGCGTGGTGCTGGACGCGGTGTACGGATACACGTCCGCGGTAATGTTTACGCCTTCTTTGCGGGCGTTCTCTGTGCGTGCCCACACTTCCCGCGCCCTGCCGTGCACCCGGTAATTGTCCAGCTTAAGGTGGGATATATGCACGTGCGCGCCTGACATCCTGCCCACAGCCGCAAGTTCGTCTATCGCCTCGTCTATATGCAGCCCTTCGCTGCGCATATGGCAGGTCACGATCCCGCCGAATTCCCCGACCGTTTTTGCCAGAAAACCCAGTTCCCTGGTATCGGCAAAGCAGCCCGGCGCATATTCCAGCCCCAGTGACAGCCCCCAGGCGCCCTGTTCAAGGTCTGAAGCCAGCAGCTGCCGCATCCGTTCCAGCTCTGTTTCCGTTGCGGGACGGTCGTCTTCGCCCACCACGCTCTCCCGCAGGCTGCCGTGGCCCGCCAGCATCGCCTGGTTGACCGCCATACGGCGCCGGTCCCTGTCAAACCTTTCCAGAAACTCCTTGAATGAAGCGCAGCGCCAGCCGTCGTCTTTTCCCGCGTCCTGATACGGGAACGGGCTGGATCCGCAGTTGCCGGAGATCTCCGTGGTGATGCCCTGGAACAGCTTGGAGGCGCCGCTGTCGTCCTTCAGGAACGCGGTGTCCGAATGGGCATGGGCGTCGATAAAGCCGGGCGCCACGACGCAGCCTTCCGCGTCCAGCACTTTGTCCGCCGCGGAGGCGGGCAGGTCCTTTTTAACAGCAGTTATGATGCCGCCCCGTACCTCCACGTCCGCGGGAAAAGCCGGCCTGCCCGTGCCGTCGATTACCGTTCCGCCCCTGATGATCAGTCTGTCCACTTTGCCTGCTCCTTTTGCGTTATGCCGTCATTATACCACATTCCCTGCCCCCGCAGGAAGCCTCCCGGGGCGGCTTGTTTATAAAACACTGCCCCGGTCCGCAAAAAGGACCGGGGCAGTCGGGCTATATATTTATTCCGCCGGGCTGACCAGCGCCGCCATGCCGTAGTACAGGCCGTCGATGCTGTCGGGTATCACCGTAACGGAATAGCTCACTACATCCGTATCCGATTCGCCCTCGCTGCCCGCGCGGGAGACCTTTTCCACCGTGCCGCCCATACTCGTCCTGCCGTCGCCGTAGTTGATCAGTTCTATTGTGACCTTCGTTCCCTTGGCAAAGTACGCCAGATCCGCCTCGGTCACATTCGCCTGCACCCGCAGGAATTCGTCGGGATATATCACAGCTGCCAGGTCCCCTCGGCCACGGAGGCGCCGCGGGTGAGGGCCATGGAGTACACCACTCCGTCCGCGGGAGCCGTCAGATTTCCGGGCTGCGCGTCCGCGCCCGCATAAGCGCCGGGCAGCGTTTCAAACAACGCGTCGCCCTTTTTGACTTCGGCGCCGTCTTCCGCGAAAAGCCTTGAGATCACGCCTTCCGCCGTGTACGCCACGGGATCCATGCGCGCGGCTGTGCCCCTGCCTATGCGGGAGTTGTAGGTGTAGCCCGCGTCCCGGTATACGAACACTGCTTCCTTGGCGGTAAAGCTGCCTTCCGTGAGCTGCACCGTGTAATTCGCGCCGGATACGCCGGTCACGCAGCCAACTCCGGTGTGCTTGATGTTGTTTATGGCGCGCACATACACGGTCTCGCCCGGATGGATCAGCTTGTTCTCTTCGCTCTCGTATGCGTACTGGGTGGACGCAGAGATGCTTAGCGGGCTTGAGGCCTCAATGTACGCCACCGCGCCGAAGGTCTCGCAGGCAGCCTCCGCGCTGTCCCCCGCACCGGCGAACAGGTGCACCGTGCCGTCCTGCAGTGCGTACACTTTGGTGCCAGCCAGGAAAGCCAGCTCGTCCCCCTCGTTCACATAGTCTCCCGCGAAGGCGGACACGCTTTCTACCCTGCCGCTGAAACCGGCATTAACCTGTATGGGATTCGTGTTCACCACCGTGCCGCTTATATACACGTCCTGCCCCGCCGCGCACGCCGGCAGCAGGCACATCAGCAGCGCGATGACCGCTCCAAACACTTTTTTCATTATACGAATACCTCCGCCTTATATCTTACGCCGCCCTCAGCGCGTCTATGGGGTTAAGTTTGCTGGCCTTGCGGGCGGGCACCCAGCCGAACACTATGCCCACCGCCGCAGAGAAGCCCACTCCCAGGGCGATTGCACCGCCAAATACCGAGAAGCCCGTCTGCATCACACGGCACAGGGTCATGGAGAGCAGCACGCCCGTTATCACGCCGATTATGCCGCCTATCATGCTCAGAAGGAAGGACTCTATAAGGAACTGCAGCTGTATCTGCCAGGGCATGGCGCCCAGCGCCTTTTTGAGGCCTATCTCCACGGTGCGCTCGGTCACCGTGGTGAGCATCATGTTCATTATGCCTATGCCGCCCACTATAAGCGCTATCGAGGCTATGCCCGCCAGGAGCGAACTGACCATGGAGAGCATGGTGTTCATGGTGTCCTCTATGCTGCTCATGGCGGTCACGGTAAAACAGTCGTCCTCATAGCTGAACATGGCGTCCATAGCTTCCTCTATCGCCGCCGAAGCGGTCCTGGAATCCGTGCCTTTGCTCAGGTACACGGTAAGCGAGGTCACGTCGCTGGAATTGTTCATCTTGAGCGCCGTGGTGTAGGGGATGATTATGTCCGCGCTGCCGCTCATGACGCCCGTAACGCTGGACTGAGCCGTGTCGGACAGTATGCCTATCACCGTGAAGGGTATGCCATCCACGTACATGGTCTCCCCCACCGGATCCACGCCGAAAAACAGCTCCGTGACCATATCCGGGGTGATCAGGCATACGAAAGTCATGTTTTCCTCGTCCGTGGGATGTACCGGGCGTCCCCTCTTCACCGCGCCGTCCGTGCGGTAAAAGAAGTAGTGGTTTTTGCCCGATACGGACACATTGGTCTTGTACGTGCCGCCCCTGGACACCCGTGAGCGCAGGGACACGTTGGGCGTGACGCCGTCCACCTCGTTAAGCGCCGTAAGCGCGGTCAGGTCCTCCGCGTTCAGGCCGCTTTTAAGGTCGCTGCCCGACACGGATACCGAGAGCGTGCCCGCGCCCATGCTCACGAAGGAACTGGACAGGGTGCCTGAAAAGCTGGACACGGTGGTTATCAGGGCTATGACCGCCGACACGCCGATAAGTATGCCCAGCACGGTCAGGAAAGAACGCAGCTTGTTGCCCAGTATGTTGCTCAGGGACATGACCACGCACTCGTTAAGCATCACCAGCACCGGCTGTCCCTCCTTCCCCTTCCGTGAGCTCGCCGTCGATTATGTGCACCACCCTGCGGGCGAACGCGGCTATGTTCATGTCGTGGGTGATCATAATTATGGTATGCCCCTCTTCATTCAGCTCCCTGAACAGCTGCATTATCTGCCGCCCGGTCTTCTGGTCCAGCGCGCCGGTAGGCTCGTCCGCCAGAAGCAGGGTCGGGCCGGTCACCAGCGCCCGGGCGATGGCCACGCGCTGCTGCTGCCCGCCGGACAGCTGGTTGGG
>JAIKYG010000015.1:0-2556 GCA_024683475.1 Clostridiales bacterium
GTAGGTATGCCCGCTCCCATGTCTCCCTGGGGCAAGAAGACGCAGGGCGTCAAGACCCGCAAGCATCGCAAGTATTCCGACAAGATGATCGTCAAGCGCGCGGGCAAGAAGTAACCCGGACAGCATGAAGGAGGCTATTGAATAATGAGCAGATCCGTTAAAAAAGGACCTTTCATCCAGGAAGCGCTGCTTAAGCGCGTCCAGGAAATGAATAAGACCGGCGACAAAAAGGTGCTCAAGACCTGGAGCCGCGCGTCCACCATCTTCCCGGACTTCATCGGCCACACCGTAGCGATCCATGACGGACGCAAGCATGTGCCGGTTTACATCACCGAGGACATGGTAGGCCACAAGTTCGGCGAGTTCGCCCCCACGCGTACCTTCAGGGGCCACGCGGGCGAAAAGTCCAGCGCGAAGAAATAAACGGAAAGGAGTAAGTGACGAATGGCAACTCGTACAAGGGAAAAAGCCGCTAAGCGCAACGAAACCAGAGATAAGCGCGCCCACGCTACCGTTAAGCACGTGCGCATCTCCCCCCGCAAGGTAAAGATCGTCATCGACCTTATCCGTGGCAAGCAGGTGGATCAGGCACTGGCAATACTGAAGTTCACTCCCAAGGCCGCTTCTCCCGTGGTAGAAAAGCTGCTTTCCAGCGCGATCGCCAACGCCGAGAACAACCTGAGCCAGAACCGCGACGAGCTCTACGTGGCTGAGATCTACGCCAACCAGGGCCCGACCTACAAGCGCTACTGGGCCAGGTCCCACGGCCGCGCTGATGTGATACTGAAGAGAACCAGCCACATCACCGTCGTGCTCGACCGGAAGTAATGGAGGGAAAGTATGGGTCAGAAGGTTAATCCCCATGGCGCGCGCGTTGGCGTTATAATGGACTGGAGCGCCAAATGGTACGCCGATAAAAAGAATTTTTCCAACAACCTGGTGGGTGACTACAAACTCCGCGCCTGGCTGAAGGATAAGCTCAATGCCGCCGGTATCTCCCACATCGACCTGGCCAGGGCCGGCGACAAGATGGACGTGAACGTATGGACCGCCAAGCCCGGCATCATCATCGGCAAGGGCGGCGCCAACGTCGAGACCCTTAAGCAGGAGATCGCTTCCTACGCCGGCGTCGCGGGCGTGAACCTCAACATCCTTGAGGTCAAGAACCCCGAATGCGACGCGCAGCTGGTCGCCGAGAACATCGCTCAGCAGATCGAGAAGCGCGTGTCCTTCAGAAGGGCCATGAAGCAGGTCATCTCCCACGCCATGAAGGCGGGCGCGCAGGGCATCAAGACTACCGTCTCCGGTCGTCTGGGCGGCGCCGACATCGCCAGAAGCGAGGGTTATCACGAGGGTTCCATCCCGCTGCAGACCTTAAGAGCCAACATCGATTACGGCTTCGCTGAGGCACATACCACTTATGGCCGCATCGGCGTAAAGGTTTGGGTGTACAAAGGCCAGTTCCTGGGCAAGGGCTACGCGCCCCGTTCCGTGAAGGCCACCGGCACCCGCCGCGAAGGACGCGATTTCCGCGACCGCGGTCCCAGGCAGCCCCGGGAGAACCGCACTGTCAACACCAACACTCAGGAAGGAGGCAAATAAGCTATGCTGATGCCCAAGAGAGTTCTGCACCGCAAGCAGCAGCGCGGTCGCATGAAGGGAAAGGCCCAGAGGGGCAATTTCCTGGCGTACGGTGAATACGGTCTTGTGGCGCTTCAGCCCGGCTGGATCACCTCCAATCAGATCGAGGCTGCCCGTCAGACCATGACTCGTACGACCAAGCGCGGCGGCAACGTCTGGATCAAGATCTTTCCCGACAAGCCCGTGACCGCAAAGCCTGCCGAGACCCGCATGGGTTCCGGTAAGGGCGCTCCCGAGTACTGGGTAGCCGTGGTCAAACCCGGCCGCGTACTCTTTGAGATGGGCGGCATCGACGAGAACCTGGCGAAGGAAGCCCTGCGCCTGGCCGGCCACAAGCTCCCCATCAAAACCAAGATCATTTCCAAGGACACACAGGCGGGCGGTGAAGAGCAATGAAAAACAACATTATGACTTCTCTTAAGGACAAGACCACTCAGGAGCTCGACACCGAACTCATGAACAAAAAGAGCGAGCTGTTCAACCTGCGCTTCCAGCTGGCCACCGGTCAGCTTCAGAACACGGCGGCGGTACGCGCCTGCAAAAAGGACATAGCCCGCATTAAGACCGTTCTCAGCCAGCGCGAACTGACTAAGAACTGAGGGAGGAAAAACAGATGTCCGAACAAAGAGGCATGCGCAAAGAGCGCGTCGGCGTAGTAGTGTCCGACAAGATGGACAAGACCATCGTGGTCGCGATCCGCACCCGTGTAAAGCATCCGCTGTATGGCAAGATCATGAACCGCACCACCAAGCTCAAGGCTCACGACGAGAACAACGAGTGCGGCGTAGGCGATACCGTGCGCGTGATGGAAACCAGACCCCTCTCCAAGGAAAAGCACTGGAGACTGGTCGAGATCGTCGAAAAGGCGAAGTAAGAGCAGGAGGAACCGGTTATGATTCAGCCGCAAACCAGATT
>JAIKYG010000042.1:0-6304 GCA_024683475.1 Clostridiales bacterium
GGTAAGGATCGTGACCACCCGCGACGGCGAGTGGGGCGTGGAAAGGCTCAAGGGGCACTACATCTCCCGCGAAGGGATACTTTCCGCCAAGGCGGGCGACCCCGGGCTGTGGGCGCCCCTGGTGTACGGCATAGAAAAACAAAACAGCGGCGTACTGGGCATAAACGTGATCCGCCCGGAGATCTTCGCCGCCTACGGCAACCGCGCCGGAGAACCGGAGATGCTCAGGTTCTACCAGGAGCTTATCGGGCGCCTCGAAAAGGCGGGCCGCCCCTGGGCGCTGTTCACCAACGGCGTGGAAAGGGACCACTTGTTCGCCCTTAAGCTGCTTAAGACCCTGGGGCTTGACGAAAGCCGCCTTATGCCCCGGCCCATGAGCGCAAGGGAGCTGGTGATGACGGAGTCCCGTTTTTCCCTGGTGCTGGGGGCGAGGCTGCACTCGTGCATAGCCGCCGCGGCGCTTGGCATACCGGTGGCGGGGCTATTGTGGGACGACAAGCTCAGGTTCTTCGCAAAGACGCTCGGCCGCGAAAACTGCTTTATGGAAGTGGACGGGGCGGACGCGGAAAAGGCGCTCAAGCTGCTTTCGGAGGCAGAAAAAACGCCCGTTGATACGGACGTTGTCGCGTATCTCGCGCTTCAGACGCGGGACGGGATAAGGCAGTTCATGCACATCGTGGACCTGGAAAAGCTAAGCGCCGCCTCCGAACAGCCTGCGTACCCGGGCAGATACGTCCAGGAACTCCGGGCTTTTGCGGTGCCTTACAAAATACACCGCGTTTATAACGGCCAGACATACCGCCGCCTTGCCCAGCCAGGCGAGCAGCCCCTGTCCCCAGGGGATATACGTCATGGGAAACCAGCAGATACCCGCGCACAGTAACACCACCAGCAGGTTCTTGAGGTTGCTAAAGTAAAACACCCGTCCGGGCATGTCGAAGAACTTGTTGTACAGCACCCTTGGCTCGTACCACAGGTAGGTGCTTAAGCGGGCGATGGACGTGGCAAACAGTATGCCGCTTATGCCGAGCGACGTCCTGCCAAGCAGTATGGACAAGCCGATGTTCGCCAGGGCGGTCGAGAACATTATGTAGCGTATCTGCCGGTACATGCCCGTGCCTTCGCGGAAGGTCCACACCGGGCGCATGCAGCAGTTCAGGTAGTTGTCCAGCACTATGGCGGTCAGGGTAAGATCGCTAAGCACGTACTCTTCGCCCAGCCACAGGCGGATGAAGTCCTGGGTCAGGTAGAACAGGCACACGGACACTATGCCGCTCACCCAGAAGCTCACCAGCTGCATCGACTTAAAGGTCTTAAAGCGCTTCTGCACAGACGACGTGGCCACCAGGTTGCCTATGCCGGCGGTGACGGAGGTGAACAGCAGCGCCACGAATTCCATCAGGTGGCTCGTGATGGTGGTGTAGTTGGAGTACAGCCCCACCATGACCGTGCCGCACATCACGGAGATCAGTATGTTGTCGCTGCCGTTTAGCAGCGTCCAGGAGAGCTTGTAAAGGAAGACCGAGGAGATCTCGGAAAAAACGTGTTTTTTCTCCGCCTCGCCCAGGAGGCGTTTTTCTTTTAAGAAGGGATAGTTCTTGTCCGCCACCCGCGCCACGATCAGGTTGTGCGCCGCCACCGCCGCCACTTCCAGCAGCAGGTAGAGCAGGTATTTTTTGAATACCACCATCACCAGTATCTGCATCAGCACCCGCGCCAGGTTCACGAATATGTCCAGCCGGTTGATGATGTAGCTTTTCTGGTCCGCCCTGATCATGGACGCCTTGTAGGCGAACAGATAGCTCACCGCGCTCTTCGCCACGAACAGCACATAGTACAGGTACAGATGGGGGATGTCCCGGTCCATGTTGACTATGTACTTGAGCACGGGCATCAGCGACAGCCCTATGCCCATCACGCCCAGGGCGATATAGCGGTACAGCTTCTTATAATAATTGAGCAGCGCGCTTAGGCGGTCCGTGTCGTTTTCGGCTATTGGCTTGTACAGGCTCACGTTCATCGCGCGCCCAAGCCCCAGGTCCGCCAGGGACAGAAGCGTAAGTATGTTTACGAACAGCCCGTTGATGCCCAGGTAGTGTACGCCTATGAACTCCAGGAATATGCGCCGGCGGACGAAGGTGAGCAGCATGAACAGCGCCTTGTTTGCGAAGGCGGAAAACACGTTCCTGCTTGCGTTTTTCGTGCGGCTTTCGGTGTTAAGGGTCATAAGTCCGTTTTCAGTCTTTCCTGCGCATTTCGTCCGCCAGTATGCGGAACATCTCCTCGAGCCCGACTTCGGCTTTCCAGCCTAGGCTCTTAAGCTTTGAAGTGTCCAGATTCATCTTGAGCACCGGCGCGTAGCCACGGCTGCCGTCGTCGTCGTTTTGCACCACCACGCGGGTGCTGCCGTCACCGCACACGCGGGCGGCCAGGTGCGCCATGTCGTATATGCTTATGTAGGTCTCTTCGTTGGCGGCGTTATAGGCTTCCCCGGGCACGCCTTTGACCAGAAGCGTGAGTATTGCGGTGACCGCGTCCAGGGTGTAAAGGTAGCTGCGCCTGGTCTCGCCCTTGGTGTGCAGCACTATGTCCCTGCCCTCGATCGCGCAGCGGGCGAACTCCGCGAACACGCGCCTGTCGTCGTAGCTTACGCCACGCCCGAAGGTCTGGGTGAGCCTTAAGGACATGCCCGGCACGCCGTACTGCGCCCTGTACGCCGATACCATGCTTTCGCACATGCGCTTGCTTTCGGGGTAGCTGGTGCGGGGGAGCATGGGATCGAGGTTTGTGGAGTGGGTCTCGGTTATCTTTTCGTCGGTTTCGGGCGCGCCGTACACCTCCATGGAGGACAGGTACACAAAGGCGGAGACCCGCTTTTCCCGCGCCAGGTCCAGCATGTTCTTCGTGCCGTTCAGAGCGGTAAAAATGGTGTCCGCGGGGGCGTCCACGAAGGCGCGGCTGGCGGTGACGCTGGCGGCGTGTATTACATAGTCAACGGAAAAGTCCGCCTTGAGCGGCTTGGTCACGTCGCCTTCCACGTACACGATATTGTCCCTGGGCACGTCCGCGAACACGCGGTCGGCCTTTTCCCGGCTGCGGATCAGTGCCAGCAGCCTGGGCGCGCTGGCTTTCCCGTCGAACGCGCAGGCGAGCGCCTTTACCAGGCAGCTGCCTATCAGCCCCGTGGCGCCGGTCACCAGTATGCTTTTGCCATTAAGCGCGTCAAGCTCCGCAAAGGGCAGGTTTTTGTATTCGTCATATAAAGCAGGCATTGGCTGTCTCCGATCGGTTATGATCAAAGTCATTTTACTCCTTCCCGGGCGAAAATTCAACCCCTTGACAGCTCAGGCGGGGCGGGGGTATCATCTAAACCGGAGGTGATCCCATGGCGAACATACTCGTGAGCGCGTGCCTGCTGGGCATCGAGTGCCGCTACAAGGGCGACGGCTGCCCCTGCGAGGGGATAAAGGCGCTGGCGGAAAGACACACCCTGATCCCCGTGTGCCCGGAACAGCTGGGCGGGCTTTCCACCCCCAGGTCCCCCGCCGAAAGGCAGGGCGACAGGGTGACCAACCGGGAAGGCGGGGACGTGACCGAAGCCTACGAATCGGGCGCCGAGCGCGCGCTCAGGATAGCGAAGCTCAACAATGTGTCCGTTGCGATACTCAAAGCGAAAAGCCCTTCCTGCGGCAGCGGCAGGATCTATGACGGCACGTTCTCGGGCAGGCTGATACCCGGCGACGGCGTGTGCGCCCGGTTGCTAAAGGACGCGGGCATAAAGGTCTTCAGCGAGGAGGACTACGCCGAAGCGGGGTTGTAGGGGTTTGGCTGTCAGCTGTCAGCTGTGAGCTGTTAGAGCGGCGGCAGACGCCGCCGCGGTCGTTGGTCGTTGGTCATTGGTCAAAAGTCGTCTGCGCTTACGCTTGACAAAGTTGCTCCGCTTCCGTAAACGGCCCATATGCGTCATTGCGAGGGCGACTTGTCGCCCGTGGCAATCCGTTCTTCTTTTGCGATCGGCGCGAGGGAAACGGAGGGACGTGGATGTTGCTTTGGTGCGTCATCGCGAGCGAGAACGTTTGTTCGAGCGTGGCGATCCGTCCTTAATTAGATGGGGTTACGGATTGCCACGTGTCACTGTCGTGACACTCGCAATGACGCGTGGAGAGTCACTGAGAGCAAAGCGCAGCAAAAGCGTCGGGCGGGCATAAAAACGCGCCCGTACCCTGCGGTGCGGACGTGCCGTGCGTCTGACTTTTGACGGTACTATTATACCACTTATAAAAGTCCAAAAAGGCAAGCAGAGTCCACTTCTGATTAAGATATTGTTAAAGATGCGGAGCCGGTGCGGCTGTAGTGCCGGGCGCGGGGAGGGCTTAAATGGATAAAGGGCGCATCGTTTTCCTGAACGGGGTGACCAGCTCGGGCAAGACGTCCATCGTGGAAGCGCTCCAGGCGCGCCGCGGCGTGTTCTTCTACGTGGTCGCCAACGACCTGTTCGAACAGACGGTGGGGGAGGAATACCTGAAGGAAGACTACTGGAAGTACCTGGGCGAAGCGATAATCATGATGTACCACACCGCGAGGCTGTTTTCCGACATGGGCAAAAACGTGCTGATCGACGGCATACTGGTGGAGCGGGAGGGGGTCGCGCCCCATTACGAGCGCATGCGGGACATCCTGAAAGACAACCCCCTGGATATAGTTGAAGTGTACTGCCCGCCCGAGATATGCAGGCGGCGCAGCCTGGAGCGGGGGGACAGGTACGAGACCCAGTCCGACGAACAGGCGGAACTGATGGCGAAGGATATAAGCTACAGCCTGAGGGTGGACACGGACAAACTGAGCCCGGAAGAGTGCGCCGACGCCATCATAAAGGCGCTGTTCTGAACGCGGACGGCTGCGTTCCCATGCGCCGCTTTTGTTGTGCTATGCACAGTGTCATTCTCTTCGTCATTGCGAGCCTGCCAACGGCAGGCGTGGCAATCCGTAACCCCTGCAATAAAGAAAACGGATCGCCACGCTCGAACATACGTTCTCGCTCGCGATGACGCATGAAAGGCCAACGACCAATGACCAACGACCAACGACCACCGACAAATGACCAATGACCAATGACGTGGCGAAGCCGCTCCCTCGCAGCTCACAGCTATAAGCTAACAGCCACCCCCCGCCTCCGCGTGCGCGTTATTGGTGGCTGTGTTCTTTGTTATTTAGTATTTAGTTATTTAGTTCTTTATATGTGACCCGGTTTTCGAGTGTTCGGTTTGCGGGTACTCGGTTTGCGGACATCCCGAAAGGGGACCGCCGGATCATTTCCGAATGCAGTGAGACCGCCGGTGCGGAAGCCCTGTAAGAATAACCCATTGTTAACGAGAATTAACGCAAACTCAAATTGACCTCACAGGCGTGCTGTGTTATAATACCTCTGTTCGCGTGTGGGTGGAGTATGCTCTTCTGCCGGAGAGCCTGCCCCGAAAGCCAGCGCAAACGAGGGATGAACCGGGAGGTTGCGGCTTCAAACCGGTAATTTCCGGGGACCAGTCCGACAATCGGGCGACGGCTCATGCGCCGTCGAACAAAAATTAAGTAAGAGCACGCCCGGCAGCGTGTGCATGAGTCCACAAGGAGGAAACCCAAACAATGGCGAACCAGAAGATCCGCATCAAGCTGAAGGCTTACGAGCACTCGCTCATCGACCAGAGCGCCGAGCGCATCGTAGAGACCGCGAAACGCACGGGCAGCCGTGTATCCGGCCCCATCCCGCTCCCCACGGAGAAGGAGATCGTGACCATACTGCGCTCCCCCCACAAGCACAAGGACAGCCGTGAGCAGTTCGAGCTCAGGACCCACAAGCGCTTAATCGACATCCTTCAGCCCAGCCCCAAGACGGTAGACGCTCTGACCAAGCTCGACCTGCCCGCGGGCGTTGAGATCGAAATCAAACTGTAACCCAACTCAGGAGGAACGACATGAAGAAGGCAATTCTCGGCAAAAAGATCGGCATGACCCAGATCTTCCTCGCGGACGGTCGTCTGGTGCCGGTCACCGTCGTCCAGGCCGGTCCCTGCACTGTGGCGCAGATCAAGACCAAGGACGTGGACGGCTATGAGGCAGTCAAGGTCGGTTTCGAAGAGCTCACCGAAAAGCGCGCTCAGAAACTGATGAACAAGCCCGAGCTCGGCTATTTCGCTAAAAGGAACATGACCGCGACCAGGTACCTGCGCGAGTTCCGCTTTGACGACATCAGCAGCTACAACGTGGGCGACAAGCTGACCGTCGAGCAGTTCGGCGAAGGCGACAAGGT
>JAIKYG010000043.1:0-19127 GCA_024683475.1 Clostridiales bacterium
TCCGTTTCCCTTCAGTCATCGGGCCGGGTTTAAAGTATTCCTTCTTCTTGTCAGCCATGCTAAAGCCTCCTGTGTTTTATTATCTTACCACAGAAGGCCTTATTGTTTCACCTATTTACAGAGTTTTTTTCACAGGCTCCCGCTTCTTCGCTCAGCAGCGTCCACTCGTCGTACTTGCCGTCCAGCTCCTGCTTAAGCGCGTCATGGCGCGCCTGCACGCCCATGCCGTACTGGTGGTCCTGCCAAGTCTCGCTTTTGCCCAGCTCGGTATCAAGAACGGCCAGGTCTTTTTCCAGCTTTTCTATTTCCGCTTCCAGCTGCTTAAGCTGCACGCGCCTTATGCGCTCCTGTTCCTTGCTCAGACGTTCCTTTTTCTGATGCTTTATCAGCTGCGTGCGGGTCTCGCCGGAATAGGCGGGGGAGGACAGCAGATGCGCCATCTCCTGCTTCTTTTCCATGTAGCTGTCGTAATTGCCTTCGTACAGTTTCAGCCCTTCGGGTGTCATTTCCGCCACCCGGGTCGCCACGCGGTTTATGAACCAGCGGTCGTGGGACACGGTGAGTATGGTGCCTTCGTAGTCCATAAGCGCGTCTTCCAGCACCTGGCGGGAGTCCATGTCCAGGTGGTTTGTGGGTTCGTCCAGTATGAGCAGGTTGTCGTGCCGGAGCATCAGCTTGCTGAGCGCCACACGCCCGCGCTCGCCGCCGGACAGGGTGCCCACCTCGCGGAAAACGTCCTCGCCCGTGAGCAGGAACAGCCCCAGCGCGCTTCTGACTTCTCCGGGCTCGAGCAGGGGAAAGTCGTCCCAGACTTCGCTGAGTATGTCCTTTTCCGGGTGCTGGTCGGCCTGCTTCTGGTCGTAGTAGCCCGTGTCCACGTTGGCGCCGAAAAACACGCTGCCGCCGTCCCGGGTCTCCCGGCCCATGATTATGTTGAGCAGGGTGGTCTTTCCTATGCCGTTTGCGCCTATGATCGCCACACGGTCGCCGCTTTTAAGGTGCAGATCCAGGTTCTCGAACAGGGGCCGCCCGTCAAAGCTCTTTTTGAGCCCCTTTATCATGAGCACGTCGTCGCCCGTGCGCCTGCGGCAGGAGAAGGAAAAGCGCACGTGTTTGTCGCTTACGGGCTTTTCCAGCCGCTCTATCTTTTCCAGCCGCTTTTCGCGGCTCTCGGCGGCCTTTATGCTCTTTTCCCGGTTGAAGGAACGGTAGCGGCGGATGATCTCCTCCTCCCGGCGGATGGTCTCCTGCTGCAGTTCGGATTCCTTTATCTGCTGCCTAAGTCTCGCGTCCCGCCGCTTCTCGAACTCGTCGTAGCCGCAGGAATACTGGGTCACGTGCCCCTGCCTCAACTCCGCCATCTGGGAGCACACGGCGTTCAGGAAATACCGGTCGTGGGACACCACGATCACCGCGCCTTTGTACTTTTTGAGGGTGTCCTCAAGCCAGGCGGTGGCGGGCAGGTCCAGGTGGTTGGTGGGTTCGTCCAGCAGAAGCAGGTCCGGCTGGCGCAGCAGCAGCCGCGCCAGGCACAGGCGGGTCTGCTCGCCGCCGGAAAGCAGGCGGGAGGGCATGTCGCGGCGGTCTTTGGCGAAAGACAGCCCCGCCAGCACGCCCTGTATGCGGCTCTCCTTTTCGTAGCCTCCCGCGTCCTCGTAGCGCTGTGTCAGCCGGGCGTACTGGTCCGCCAGATCCTCGCCGGCAGCGATCTGCTTCTCCATCTCGCGCAGGCGTGTCTCCATGCGGAACAGGTCGTCGAACACCCGGGACAGCTCCTGGGTGACGGTGTAATCGTTCTTTATATCCGCGTGCTGGCTCAGATACCCGATCTTCGCGCCTTTGATAAGGGAGATCACGCCCGAATCCGGCGCGTCTTCCCCGGCGATCAGCTTAAGCAGGGTGCTTTTGCCCGAGCCGTTCACGCCCACCAGCCCCAGCTTGCCGCCTTCGGGCAGGGAGAGGTTTATGTCTTTGAGCACTTCGTTCATCACGAAGGCCTTGTTTACGTTTTGCAGGGTAAGCAGGGTCATTTTGAAATCTCCGCGTCAGTCGCTTATATCCGCGTCGAGAGTGATCTGAATGTCGTAGCCGGGGAAGGCTTCGCGCACCTTTGAGCAAAAGTCGGAGTATACCTTGTTCATGTCCGACTCGAAGGAAACGACCACGTCGAAACGGATGCGTTTGTATTCCTCGTCCAGATTGAAGCCGTGCAGCTGTATGATGTCCGGGTACTCCGCCATAATGCCGTTGATCCTGCCGTAGACCTCGCCTGCGGCGCCCTTAAGACTGGTGGCGTAAACGCTTATGCCCGTGAGCACGACGCCCGTGTCGGCATGCACTTTTTCCATTATGCGCCTTTCCAAAGTGTCGAGCCTGTCCGCCGAAAGGGAGGGATCCACCTGTATGTGGCAGCTGCCGATCAGGCGGTCGGGACCGTAGGAGTGGAGCACCAGGTCGAACACGCCGGACACCTCTTCAAACGACAGTGCGGACTTTTTTACGCTTAAGGACACCTCGCTGTCCACCCTCTGACCCAGGATCACGCTGTAGGCTTCCTTTACCATCCCTATGCCGCTTTTGATGATGACAAGAGAGATGAGCGCGCCCAGATACGCCTCCACGCTGACGTGGAAAATGACGAACACCAGCGCGGCGACCAGAGTGGAAAAGGAGATGATCGCGTCGTTAAGCGCGTCCTGACCGCTGTCCCTGAGGGCGGGGCTGTTGGCTTTGGTGCCCTGCCTTTTGACGTAAAGCCCCAGCAGCACCTTTACGCCGACCGTCAGCGCCACTATGACCAGCGAAACGGCGGAGTAGTCGGGCTCGGTGGGGGAGAATATCTTTTTGACAGATTCCACCAGGGACGTCACGCCTGCGTACAGTATGATCACGGAAATGACCGCGCCGGCGATGTATTCGGCTCTGCCGTGCCCCAGCGGATGCTTTTTGTCGGGCGCCTTGCCACTCAAGTACTGGCCGATTATGGTTATCACGCTGCTCAGGGCGTCGCTTAAGTTGTTGACCGCATCCAGCACTATGGCTACTGACCCGCTCAGCAGACCTATGAGCGCCTTGACTCCCGCCAGTATAGCGTTGGCGATTATCCCGATTATGCTGGTTTTGAATATAACGCGGTCGCGATCCATGTGTCTTCCTCCTGCATACATACATTTCCAATTATATTATAGCACAATTTACCGGCGTTTGCAAAGCGCTTGACTTGACTGGTATAATAAAGAAGTTGAACTATACGGCGGAGGTAATCCGGTGACTGATAAAAGATCAAATGCGGAGCTGCTGGCTCCGGCGGGCAGCTGGGAGAGTCTGGTGTCGGCGCTGCGCTTCGGCGCGGACGCGGTATACCTGGGCGGGCCGTTTCTGCAGCTGAGGGCGGGCAGCGCGGGTTTCGACATGGAAAAGATCGTCCGCGCGGCCGAGTACGCCCACGCGCGGAAAAAGAAGATATACGTGGCTTCCAACGCCTTTGTGTTCCCGGAAGAGACGGCGAAGATAGCCGAGTATGCCCGGGCGCTTTCCGACGCTGGCGCGGACGCCATGATAGTCAGCGACCTCGGGGGCATACGCGCGGTCAAGCGGGCGTGCCCCGGCATGGAAGTGCATGTGTCCACACAGGCCAACTGCACCAACCATGAGTCCGCGAACATATACTACGAACTGGGAGCCAAACGGGTGGTGCTGGCCCGGGAACTGTCTATCGAACAGATAGCCGCCATTCGGGAGCGCATTCCCGCCGACATGGAACTGGAGGCTTTCGTGCACGGAGCCATGTGCATGGCCTATTCCGGCAGGTGCATGATCAGCGCGTACCTGACGGGACGCAGCGCCAACCGGGGCGGCTGTGCCCAGAGCTGCCGCTGGAAGTTCGCCCTCACGGAAGAAAAGCGCCTGGGGGAGTATTTTCCCATAGAAGAGGACCCGGACGGCGACACCATACTTTCTAGCTACGACCTGAACGCCCTGCCCGTGCTGGACAGGGTGATCGCCGCGGGCGTGTCTTCCCTCAAGATCGAGGGGCGCATGAAGACGGCTTACTACGTGGCGGGGGCGGTCAACGCCTACCGGATGTACCTTGAAGGCGGGGACATGGGCACGTCTCTTGATGAGCTGGAGGCGATCTCCCACCGTCCGTACTCCACGGGCTTTTACGAGGGCGAGATAAAGAAGACGCCCAACGCGCCCGCTTCCTACCTGAGGAGCCGGGAATACCTGGGCGAAGTGCTGGCGCGGGAAGACGGCAGGATACGCGTCAGGCTCAAGAACAAGATCGTGGAAGGGAGGCTGATCGAGGCACTCACTCCCGGCAGGATAATAGGATTCACTGCGGAAAACCTGCTTTCGGAGGAAGGCGAGCCCATAAGCGAAGCCCGGGTGCCCGACAGCGTGTTCACACTGCCCGCGCCCGAAGGCGTGGAGGCGGGAGACTACCTAAGGGGGACGCTGGAATGATACGCCCCGCGGAGGAAAGGGATATCCCCAAAGTGATGGAGCTGCTTAAGCAGGTAGCTCAGGCCCATCACCTTATAAGACCCGACCTGTTCCGCTCCGGTGCCGCGAAATATACGCCGGACGAACTTAGCGGGATCTTTGCCTGCGAAAACACGCCCGTATTCGTGTATGACGACGCAGGGGAAGTGAAAGGCTACTGTTTCTGCATCATAAAGCGGCACGCCGGCGAAGGCGCGCTTAACGATTACACAGAATTGTATATAGACGACTTGTGCGTGGACGAAAACTGCCGGGGGCAGGGCGTAGGCACTCAGCTTTACAGGCACGCGGTCTCCTTTGCCAGGAGAGAGGGTTTCGGATATATCACCTTGAACGTGTGGGAAGGGAACAAAACGGCGCTGGATTTCTACAAAACTATGGGACTTAAGCCCCTCAAATACGTGATGGAACAGCCTCTAAAGGAGGACACATGAAGCAATTTATCTGTTTTGTGCTGGCGCTGGCGCTGCTGGGCGCGTCGCTGCTGACCATGTATCCCCAGCTGCTGGGCGGAGACAGCACGATAAGCGCGATCGACGACCTTATCCCGGAAGACTACAGCGACTACGCGCCCTGGAGGATGGGCGTGCAGGGGCTGGAGAGTTTCCCTATGTACGGCAACGAGGAGACGGGTTTTTACGGCATCAAAGACGTGATGGAGGACGCCTCCGCGTTCATAAAAAACGGCGATGCGGAGCGCCCGGACATCTGGGGCTATATCGGCAGGATACCGCAGAACAAGGGCTTTTTGCAGGCGCTGTACGCTTTGGCTATACTGATCCTGGTGTCCATACCCGTGTACATGGTGCTCAGGCTGCTGTGCTACAACGTACTGTACAAATGGATAGGGGAGCAGGCATTCCTGATCAGGCTGCCATTGCGGGGCATCGCCACCGTGAGCATGGGCATAACCAGCGTGTCCTGCGCGTGGCTCATAACCAACCAGGTGCTGTTCAAATCCCTGCTGGAAAAGCTGATCACCTGGATAAAGGAGATAACCGATTCGCTGCCCCTGGCGCTATCAAGCGCCAACATCACCGCCATAATCCTTATAACCTGCGTCGTGCTGGGGCTGCTGAAGGTGACGGTGTTCAGGGGCTCGTTCGGCCTGAGCGTGCTGCTCGCGCTGGTACGCGTGCTGATATTCACGGTGTTCTTCGCCTATGTGAGCGTGTTCTGGGGCGAGTTTTCCCAGCGCATCCTGCTCTTCGGCGCCGCCTTCGTGCTGGCGTGCGGCATAGTCGAGGGCGTGCTTGACAAATAACAGGATCGGAAGCTGACAGATGAGGATTCAGACAGTTCGCCGGATAGAGCGCATAGAGGCGCTGTACAGGCAGTTTTACGCCCAAAGCGCGTGCGCTTCGCCCTACCTGTCCTATGACTGGATAAAGAACACCGGGAAAGGCTTCAGGGACAAACACCCGCTGGAAAGCGTGTTCAGCCGCCTGAAAATATACCTGCTGTATAACGACGGCGGCGAATTAAGGTGCATTGCCCCGCTGCTTGCGGAGCATCAGCCCGGGAAACGCAAAAAGATCAAGATAGCCGGCTACAACACGCCCGCGGAGCCGCTGGATCTGGTGTATCCGGGCGACATAAAGGACGAGGAGTTCGACTTTCTGTTTGACGCGGTCACCCAAAGCGAAAAGCCGGACGAATACCTGTTTTCTCCACTCATGAAAGATTCGCTGCTGGCTAAGTACTGTTCTAAACGGAAAAACGCCGCCGTCAAAGACGAAGTCAGCTACCGTATGTTCCTGACAGACTACGACAGCTGGTATGCCGGGCTGTCTAAGAGCGTAAGACAGAACATACGCACGTCCTACAACCGGCTGAACACCGACGGAAAAACATATTCATTCGAGTTTACTTTGGGCAAGCCCCTTTCGAAACAGCAGTACAACAGGATAAACTCCATCCTTTCCAAGCGGCTCATGGAGCACATGAAGGTCAAAAACCCCCTGACGGGGGCCGCGGTAAGGTTTCTAAAGCTCCTGAACCCCGCCTCAAAGGGGCTTAACAACAGCTCCAACAGCTACTGCGCCATACTGTATGTGGACGGTGAGATCGCGGGCTATACCGCGGGACTGATGAACGGAGGAGTCGTATCAGTGTGCCGCTTCGCCATAGACACCGATTTTGCCAGGTACAACCCCGGCGCGATCATACACAACGAGCTGGTTAAGCGCCTGCTTGAAAACGATGCTGCCGGCACCCGGGAATATATCTTCTCGCGGGGAGACGAACAGTATAAACTGAGCTACGGGGGCGAAGCGTTTTCCTACGGCAGCGTCAGGTTCCCCGCCGCGAAATAAGGTCATCGCATAAAAAACTCAGGGGTCATTTGCCCCTGAGTTTTCTGTATCCGGCGATCAGCTTTTTGGCCAGGTTCCGGCCCTTTATGAGCAGCGGGCTGCTGGTGATTATGACCCTGGGGTAAGCGTACTCCACGGGCCCGAACTTCTTTTTGTAGTCCCTGAGCCCCACCATGTCGAAGGTCTTGCAGCCCCTTTCCCGCCAGTATCTGATGGCGGTCCAGATCATGTACTCGTTGGGGCGGTAGTGCTGGAATTCCCGCCAGCTCGCCGCGCCCCAGAAATACGCCGTGTCCCCGAAGCCGGGGAATATGGACGTGGCGATGCACTTGCCGTTTTCCGGCTCGGTGACTCTTACGCACAGCAGGTTTTCCGGCTTGTCCCTGAACGCTTCCATCAGCCTTATCACCTGCCGGCGGGAGTTGTGGGGCTTAAGGTTCTGCTTGGCGAACACGTCGATCAATTGGTCGTAATACTCGTTTGCGAAGCTCTCGGAGGGCGGCACGATCTCGAGCACGGCGCCTCGTCTTTCAAACTGGCGGATAAAGTTGCGGCAGTCGGTCTTGAACACCTTGAACAGCTCTTCGTCCGTGCGGTCGATGTCCAGCATGTAGGTCCTGCGCGTCAGATGGCTGCAGTTTATTGTTTTGATGTCGTCAAAGCCTATGCGGGCGTCGATTGCCTCCATGTAGCCGCAGCGGTATGTTCTTTTCATGTATTCCGCCACGGCGGGCAGCGCTTCCGCGCGGGCGAAGCCTTCCGGGGCGGCGAAGCCCATATTGCAGGTGAACCACTGCTCGAAGGGGCTGGCGAACAGCTTTACCCCCAGTTTTCTGAACAGCAGGCCCACGAACCAGCCCGTTATGTTTTCCTGCTCCAGCTTAAGGTAAACCGCCCTGCCGCGTTTGTCCGCCTCCAGGAAACTTATCCATTCGGGGGTCAAAAACACGGTGTGCAGGTTGTTTGGATCGTTTAATGCCTGCTCGAATTCCGCTTTGCTTGCTTCGGTAACCCGCGTCATTTGCTTTTCCTTTCCAGCCTGAGCCTGTCCAGGGCCCATTTTGCGTCCATGATGAATTCCCTGCCCGCGCCCCGGGGCCTGTCCGAGGTCTTTTGCCCGAGCAGATATTCCAGTATCTCTCCTGCCGGGGCGAACCAGCCGTTCATGGCTGAGATACGGTCTATTGTTTCCGTGAACCGGGCGTCGAGGTTCCCGTCCTTCACGAAGCCGTAGGCGAAGTGGGTGTATACCAGGCACAGGCCGCCCTCTTTTGCCAGCCTGTCCACGTTCTCACGGCAGAGCAGGCGGCAGAACATGTCCGCGTTCTGCCCGTCGGAGGAGGAGAACCAGTAGTTGGAGTACGTCTGTTTGCGCTTTATCCGGCAGGGCATGTCCGGGTCGAACCTGAGGGTATTGACTTCGGACACCGTGTGGTTGCGGATGAACCTGATCTTCTGCCTGCAGACGTCGCCCCAGAATGAGGAGCTGTCAGGGTCGCTGCCGCCGCTTCTCACGCGGCTTTTGCCCAGCAGCCGGCGGGCCGCGCAGTACAGCGCGCCGACAGGCCGGGAGAACCTTTCGCTGCCCCAGTACACGCAGTCGGAATTCACGTTGTGGTTTATGAATATAAGGGGATAGTCCCCCAGAGTTTCCCTGAACAGCTCCAGCCCGGGAAGTATCTCTTCCCGCTCGAACACGCCGCTGCCCGCCCCGTGGGAGGCGATCTCAAAGCCCTTTTCCTTAAGCGAGAGTATGAAATCGCGGTATTCGGGGTCGGAGAGCGTCTGCCCGGGGAAGCCGTCCCGGGAGGGATATGCCCACACGGTCTTGGTGGTCCTAAGTCCGTGGGAGGCCAGATAATCGTATACGGGCTTAATGTTTTCCACCGTCGCTTTGTCGGTGTCGTCTATGACGGTAAAGGCAAACTGTTTTCCGTTGGGCCAGGTCATGGCTTTTTCCCCTTTCTGCGGGTGCGGACTATCAGGCGGTCTAAGGCGATTAGCAGCGGCGGCAGCAGAAAGACTATGAGCGCGAGGGAGAAGAACGCGCCGCTGGCTATCAACAGTCCGATCCTGGAAATGTAGTACACGGAGCAGGTGAGGCCGATGGCGAGCCCCGCCGCGAAGAGTATGAGACCGCTGGTGAATATGGTGGGCAGGCTTAACTTGAGCGCGCTGGTCACGGCGGCGGGCTTATCTTCTATGCCCCTCTGGCGGATGTAGTTGCTTGTGAGCAGTATTCCGTAGTCTATGGTCGCACCCATCTGCAGCGCCAGGCAGATCAGGTAGCACATGAAGAATATGGGTATGCCTGCGGGCACGGACAGGGCGGTGTTTATCCACACCGCGCCCTGTATCACGCATATGAGCATGACCGGCACCGTCGCGGACTTGAAGCTTATCGCGACGATCAGGAATATGGCCAGTATGGTTATCAGGTTCACCCGCATCAGGTCCCCGCCGAAGGCCTCGGAAATATCGTATGCGCTCACTATCAGCCCCGTTACCCCCGCCCCTTCCGGGTAGGCGGACCGGGTCAGGTCTATCAGCCTGCGGGTGACGGCCATGGCTTCGTCGCCGAAGGAAGGCATGTCCACTTCGAGGATCACCCTGGAATAGCGGTCGCTCAGGAATATGCGCCTGGCCAGCTCCACCTGCGAAGAGAGCTCGCCGACCTGCGGATTGCCGGGCAGCAGCCTGTGCGCGGCGGCGATCAGTTTGTCGCCCCGGGTCGAAGAACCGAACCCGCTCACCGTGTAATATCCCTGCACGATCATGGAAGGGAGGTTCAGCATGGAGGCGATCTCTTTGGGAGTGTAGTACTTTACCGCCGCCTCCGCGGTGGTCACAAAGCTGTGTACGCTTTTTATTATGTCCCTGCCCTGATAGCGGAGGGAGCGGACTTCGTCTATCAGCGCCCGCTGTTTTGCGAAGCTCTCGTCGGAATCGTCGCCTGGCAGAAGCAGCACCACGGAGTTGTTGCGTCCGTACAGCTCGAACAGTTTGGCCTGGTTCTGGGAAAGGTTGCCGTCCATAAAGGAGTACTGTATGCTGCCCTGCAGCGCAGCGGCGCCCGCTATCACGAGTATAAGCAGGGGCACCAGCACGAAGCGGGAAGCCTTTGACCGGGCGAAGCGCCCCAGCAGTTCGCCGCCCAGGGGAATGGGCCTGTGCGCGGTCTTGCGCAGAGGTTTGGCGAACATGAGTATCAGCGCGGGCATGAGCGTGAACACGCTCACCATGCTGATAAGTATGCCCTTGGACAGCACCATGCCGATATCGAAGCCTATGGTGAAGCTCATGAACATCAGGCTGCCCAGCCCCGCCACGGTGGTGAGGGAGGAGGACGATATGGGCATAAGCGAGCGCCTAAGGGCCAGCTTCATTGCGCTTATTTCGTCCGCTCCCGCGTCGCGTATGTCGCAGAATGCCCGTAGCAGCATTATGGAATAGTCCATGGCCAGCGCCAGCTGCAGTATGGCGCACACGGCGAAGCTGATGAAGGAAATGGACGGGAACACGAAGTTGGTGCCCATGTTGATGAGTATGGACACGGCGATGACGATAAAGAAGATCGCCGGCTCTATATAGCTGCGCCCCGTCAAAAACAGCACCGCCACCACCACTATCACGGCGATGCCCATCGCCAGAGGGATCTCCTCGGCGATACGGTTTTCCACGTATATGGTCTGGGCGGCGTCGCCGGTCAAAAGCCAGCCGCCGCCTATGTCGCTCTGGCCGCGCAGGCTGTTCTGGAGCGTTTCGGTGAAGGCGAAAGAGTCATCGGCGTCGGAGTACACGCTCACCCGGTAATATGTGCGCTCGCCATCGCTTTTCACGTCCGCTTCCGGGTCGAACGAACTGTAGATCACGCCGTCCATCCCGGAAAACCAGTCTTTAAGCTCGAAAGCCTTTTCCTCGCCTATGTCGGGGAACAGCATGGTGATGATCTCCGTATGCCCGAACTCGCTGTTCATGAGCTCCAGGCTGGAGCGGGTCAGCGTGTCCCTGGAAAGATAGGTCACAATGTCGTAATTTATGTTGACCCTCCCCAGCGTGAATATGCTGGCGACGGCCAGAAGCAGATATATGATAAGTATCCCCTTGCGGTGGGACACGACGAAGGATGCGAATCTGTTTGCCATAAAACAGTCCTTTCGGCAGGTAACCGCTCAAATTATACCATTTTTGCCGGGTTAAATTGCTAAATAAAAGTAAAGATGTTGAAATCGCCCCGTGACATGCATATAATGATGACCGGATAGAGGCGCGGAAAAGATGTACCCCCGGCGAGCCGACAGGCGCCAGAGCCGAGGGAAGGGCGATTCCGCCGAATCCCGGGAGCAGGTATGTTCCCCGGGGTGGTGCGTCGGAGAATATCCGCCGCACTGTCCGCTTGACAAAGCGGGAGAGCTATCGAGGAGAAAACGGCTTTACAGCGTCTCCCGTCGGCTGTCCCGGCGGGAGATTTTATATGGCAGATTTTGCATCGGGAGGATACTGATATGGATCTTAGCGGCTCTCATGTAGCCCTTATAACGCCCTTCAAAGCCGACGGCTCGGTGAACTTCGACAAGCTGCAGGAGCTGATCGAGTTCCAGATCGCGGCAGGCACGGACGGCATAGTGGTGCTGGGCACTACCGGCGAAAGCTCCACCATGACCCATGAGGAAGACGAGAACGTGGTCCGCTGCGCGCTGGAAACGGTAAAAGGCAGGTGCCTTCTGATCGCCGGCGCGGGCTCCAACGACACCCAGACCGCGCTTATGAAGAGCGAAGCTTACGCCAAACTGGGCGCGGACGCGCTGCTGCTCATCACGCCTTACTACAACAAGGCCAACCAGACGGGCATGGTAAAGCACTTTACCTACGTAGCCGACCGGGTGGACTGCCCCATAATCGTGTACAACGTGCCCGGCAGGACGGGCTGCGCGCTGGCGCCCGCCAGCGTCGAAAAACTGGCGGCGCACAGGAACATAGTCGGCCTTAAGGAAGCCAGCGGCGATATGAGCTATTTTATGAACATAGCCCATCTGGCCGGCCCCGACTTCCAGCTTTTGTCCGGCAACGACGACCTCATCACCCCCATACTGGCCGCGGGCGGCGTGGGCGTGATAAGCGTGCTGGCAAACGTGGTCCCCGAACAGACCCGCAGGATAGTGACTTCCTTCCTGGAGGGTGACGTAAAGACTTCCCGGGAACTGCAGCTCAAGTACCTGAAACTCGTGCGCGCCCTGTTCATGGAGGTCAACCCCATCCCCGTAAAGGAAGCCATGAACCTTATGGGCATGGAAGTGGGCCCCCTGCGCCTGCCGCTGTGCGAGATGGAAAGCGCGAACCACGAAAAGATGGCCGCCGTGCTCAGAGACTACGGCCTGATCGGAGCTTGATATGAAACTGCTGCTTAACGGCTACGGGCGCATGGGCCGCATGATAGAAGACATCGTGTCCGGCGACCCGGAACTTGAGATAATCGGAAAGATCGACCCGCTTCTGCCGCCCTGGACGGGAGACGCCGCGCCGGAAGGCATACTGGACTTTTCCCTGCCGGAGGGGCTGGATACCTCCTTATCGCTGGCCCGGAAGTACAACTGCCCGCTTTTGATCGGCACTACGGGGCTGAGCGACGAAGCGAAGCAGAAGATACAGGCGCTGTCCCGGCTGGTGCCGGTGATGGCGGAAGCCAATTATTCCCTGGGCGTGGCGGTGCTGAAAAGCGCGGTGCGCATGGCCGCAAAGGCGCTGGGGGAAAGCTTCGATATCGAGATAGTGGAGACCCATCACCGCAAAAAGGTGGACGCTCCCAGCGGCACCGCGCTGATGCTGAGAGCCGCCGCCGACGACGGCAGGAACAAGCCCGTCATTTACGGCCGCCAGGGCCGCACGGGGGAGCGGGGCAGCGAGATCGCCATACATGCCCTGCGGGGCGGCACCGTGGCGGGGGAGCACTCCGTCAGGTTCTTCGGCGACAACGAGACGCTGGAGTTCAGGCATCTTGCCGAAAGCCGCCGCATATTTGCCCTGGGCGCCCTCAGAGCCGTAAAATGGCTGGGCGGCAAGAGCGCGGGACTGTACACCATGGACGACTTTATGGAGGACACGCTATGAACGCGCAGGAGATAATCTCTTTCATCGCCAACGCTCCCAAGAAGACGCCGGTCAAACTGTATTTCCGCGCGTCTCAAACTCCGGATTTCGGCGCCATCAGGCATTTCGGGAACGTGATCTTCGGGGAACTCAGCGAAGTCAAAAGCTGGCTGGAAGCCAATTCGGGCGTGATCGAAGACTGCGAGATGGAGCTGGATAGGCGCAATTCCGCCGTTCCGCTGATCGACCTTAGCGGTATAAACGCCCGCATCGAGCCCGGCGTATATATACGAGACAGGGCGGAGATAGGTGACAGGGCGGTCATAATGATGGGCGCGGTGATCAACATAGGCGCCGTCATAGGCGAAGGCACGATGATAGACATGAACGCCGTGGTGGGCGGCCGGGCGATAGTCGGCAAAAACTGCCACATCGGCGCGGGCGCGGTGCTGGCAGGGGTGATCGAACCGGCCAGCGCGACCCCCGTCACGATTGGCGACGGCACGCTGGTAGGCGCCAACGCCGTGGTGCTGGAGGGCGTGCAGGTGGGTAAAAACGCCGTTGTGGCCGCGGGCGCGATAGTGACTCAGGACGTGCCGGACAACGCGGTGGTAGCAGGCGCTCCCGCGCGCGTGATCAAATATAAGGACGAAAAGACCAATTCCAAGACCGCCATAGTCGACGCGCTGAGGAATCTGGGAGATTAAGCGAAAGCTATAATAGAGGACGGGCAAACGCCCGTCCTTTGTTTATGAAACGGTGTCCGCGGATGCGGGATGCACCGCGCGGTTTTTCGCAGAAAGCCTATTTAAGTATCATCCTTATGATCGCCAGCTGCGCGCGTTTGGGCAGGGCATTCAGAAGCAGCAGCAGGGGATTTCGGTTCACGCCGTACACCAAACGGGGACGGCGGGCGGACAGGGCGCTTTTTACCGTCGCGGCAATCTTTTCGGGCGGTACGTTTTTAGCTTCCACCCGGTCCACGATGCGCTTAAAGCGGGCGGCGTTCAGACGGTACAAATGCGTGTTTTCGCAAAACGCGTCCAGCTTACGGGTCGACGCGGCCAGCATGCCCGTGTTTACCGCGCCGGGGCGGATCACGATCACCCTGTGGCCCAGCAGCTGCAGTTCCATGTTCAGCGCCGCCGCGTACTTTTCGACCGCGGCCTTGGTAACGGCGTACATCCCCGTAAAGGGCAGGGGATCGAGAGGCGCGAGTTCGCTGGAAATCATGACTATGCGGCTGTTTTTTTCAAGCAGCGGCAGGAACGTCCTGTTCACGCGGAACATGCCTGCCAGGTTCACATTGAAGTCGCGGATAAAGTCCTCTTCCGGCATCTCGACCAGAGAGTTTAAGTCGTAAATCCCCGCGGCGTGGACTATGCCGCTTAAGCTGCCCGCCTCGCTTTTGACGCGCTCAAATGCCGAACGTATGCTGCGGGAGTCCGTGATGTCGGCCTGTATGACGCCTTCGGCTGCGCTTATATCCAGCCCCCACACCCGGTGGCCTTCCCGCCTTAACAGGGCGCATATCGCGCTGCCCATGCCGCCGAGCGCGCCCGTGACCAAATAATTCCCCATTTTGTTACCGCCCTTGTTTTTTACCGCCGTTCATTATACAACTTTGGCCGGCATAAGGCAAATAAGGCGCCCTGCGCGAAAGAAACAGCCCCGCTCTGCCTGAGCGGGACTGTATGTTTTTGCAATATGCGCAAACGCTTTGCCGAACGGAACGGATCGCGGATCCGGTCTGTTCGATCGACTACATTTCGCTTAATTCTTCCTGTTCCACCTGCCTGATGCCGGCGCCTCTTAGCGCCTTCATGGCGGCGGTCTCGTCGTCGGGACGCAGTATCATGTACGCCTGGCCGGGTTTGTCGGAAGTGAAGGCGTAAATGTATTCCACGTTCACGTTCGCGTCCTTAAGGCACTCCAGCACGCCTGCCAGACCGCCGGGGGCGTCGGGCATGGCAACTGCCAGCACGTTTGCCACCGCCAGCACGAAGCCGTTTTCCTTGAGCACGGTGCTGGTCAGGTACACGTCGTTCACTATCAGGCGGGCGATGCCGAAATCGCTGGCCTCCGCCAGGGAGAACGCGCGCAGGTTTATGCCGTTGTCCGCCAGCACGCGGGTCATCTGCGCCAGGGCGCCGGCTTTGTTTTCGAGAAATACGCTGATCTGTCGTACCATGTCTGCCTCCTAAATCTTGCGCTTGTCGATCACGCGCACGGCCTTGCCTTCGCTTCTTACGATGCTCTTGGGCGCCACAAGGGTGACTTTGGCGGTGAGGCCCAGCATGGAGCGCAGGCCCTCCACCAGCAGCTTCTGGCGGGCGGCGATCTCGCCCATGTTGTCGGTGAACATCTCGGGAGTCATTTCTACCTGTATGTCGAGCGTGTCGGTGTGGTTCACTCTGTCCACTATGATCTGGTAGTTGGCGGGATAGCCCTGGTTGAGCAGCACTGTCTCGATCTGGCTGGGGAACACGTTCACGCCCCTGATTATGAGCATGTCGTCGCTCCTGCCCCGGGGTTTGCTCATCTTGACGTGGGTGCGCCCGCAGGGGCACTTTTCGCGGGAAAGCACGCATATGTCGCGGGTGCGGTAGCGGATCAGCGGGAAGGCGCGCTTGGTCAGGGAAGTGAACACCAGTTCGCCCTGCTGGCCTTCGGGCAGCACCTCTTCGGTGACGGGGTCGATTATCTCCGCTATGAAGTGGTCCTCGTTTATGTGCATGCCGTTCTGGGCGGAGCACTCGAAGGCCACGCCGGGGCCGCTCAGCTCGGTCAATCCGTAAATGTCGTAAGCCTTTATACCCAGGGTGTTCTGTATGTCGCGGCGCATCTCCTCACTCCAGGCTTCGGCGCCGAATATGCCCGCCTTGAGCGGGATGTCGTCGGGACCCAGGCCCATCTCCTTCATGGTCTCGCCCAGATATGCGGCGTAGGAGGGCGTGCAGCACAGGATGGTGGCGTTTAAGTCGCGTATGAACATTATCTGCCGCTCGGTGTTGCCGCTGGAGGTGGGGACGGTCAGGCAGCCCACCTTATGGCTACCGCCGTTCAGGCCGGGGCCGCCGGTGAACAGGCCGTAGCCGTAAGCTATCTGGCACACGTCCTCGTTGGTGCCGCCCGCCGCGGTGATGGCTCGGGCGCAGCAGTCTTCCCACAGGTCCACGTCTTCCTTGGTGTAGAACGCCACCACGCGCTTGCCCGTGGTGCCGGAAGTGGACTGGATGCGCACGCAGTCCTTGAGGGGCGCGCCGATCAGCCCGTAGGGATAAGCCTCCCTTAAATCTGCCTTGCTTAAGAAGGGCAGCTTCTTAAGGTCGTCCAGGCACTTTATGTCTTCCGGGGCAACGCCCTTGTCTTCCATCTTCTTGCGGTAGTAGGGCACACAGTCCCACACATGTTTGACCTGCTTGATCAGACGCTCGGTCTGAAGGCGGATCATCTCCTCGCGCGGTGCGGTCTCGATCTCCGGCTGATAGTAACGTTCCATATATAATAATTCCTTTCGGATAGGATTTACTCTTCTTCGGCCCCGCGGCGCTCCACGATGGCTTTTAACGCTCCCGCGCCGTTTTCGTCCAGTATGTTCCGGCGCACGCGGCTTATGGTGGCGCTGGACGCCCCGGTGATCTCCAGGATCTTGGTGTACACGTTGTCCTGCATCAGCAGCCTCGCCACTTCGTATCTCTGTTCCATGCTGGACAGCTCCCGCGGGGAGCACAGATCCTCGAAAAAGCGGCGGCACTCCTCTTCGTCCTTTATGGTGAGTATGGCCTTGTACATGTCAGTGTCCGGGATGCGGTCAAAACCGGGTTTCATAAACCGGGCCCCCTTCATTCTGTTCTCAGGAGTATTTTAGCACATTAAAGCGTGAACGTAAAGGGGGAGAAAAATTAAGTTTTGCTTTCGGCGCCGCCGCTCCCGCTATTGATTTTAGCAAAAAATATCTGTATAATGAGCACAGAAGAGGTGAAATCATGGCATACGACAATGCGCTGGTGGCGGGCAAGCTCCGCCGCTGGGAGAAATATCTGAACGATTACCACCTGCCCGCCTGGAACGAGATCCCGGATTTCGGTCTGTATATGGAGCAGGTCACGGTGCTGCTGAAGCAGTATCTGGACTACCTGCCCCCGGAACTCAAGGAGGAGCAGTTCATTACCGCGGCTACCATAAACAACTATGTGCGCACCAAAGTGATGCCCCGGCCCGTGGACAAGCGCTATTTCCGGGTGCATATCGCATACCTTATTATAATCCTCACGCTCAAGCAGTCCCTGTCGATCTCTCTGATACAGAAGATAATCCCCATGGACCGGACGCCCCAGGAAGTGGAGCAGATCTATACCGGCTATGCGGAACTGCACCGCAAGGCGGCCATATTCTTCATGGACCAGGTCAGGATCGCCGCGGGACCGATACTCAGCCACAGGGACCGGGCGGAGATCGCCACCGACAAGCCGGAGGATCTTATCTCCATGTGCGCGATAGTCGGCGCCTTCGCGCGGCTGCTCAGCGAAAAGCTGCTTTTGCTGGAGGGCAAGGACCTGTCCAACGGCGGCTCCGTAGCCGAGCGCGGGGTGAGGCACAAGGAAGAGTAGGGGAAAGGTGAAAACCGAAAGGCTGAATAAAACGGAAGGGGAGCCCCTTCCGTTTTTTCTGTGTTCCGCAGCCGGCGCTGCGCGCTTTTCCGCGCCTGACCGGGCGACATGCCGTCACAGTATCACGCTCAGTATCAGCAGCACTGCGGCGATCACGGCGTCGGTGATGAACACCGCCAGCGCCTGCTCGTCCTTGTCCAGGTCGTCAAAGGTGGTGATGGGCGCGTCCACGTCGTCGATCATATCTTTTTCTATAAAGGGCGGATCCTTTTTTTTCATGCGGGGGAGCTTGAGCTGGGGTATGTTCACGCCGTCCAGCCTCAGATACGCAAGAAAACACCCCAGCACGAACACGAGCCCCAGCACCGCGCACAGGTTGGCCGTTTTCGGCGCGTTTTTGCCCATAAAGAACTGCGCCAGTTTGATCACCAGCAGTGTCAGCACCGCCCGGGTAAAGGTCTTGTACACCACGGGGCGGGTCATGTCCCTGCTCCAGATATCCTTTATCTTCTTTTTAAGTGACATTTTAATGCACCTCGAACACGTCTTAATAATACAATACTATACATAAACGGTGTAAAAAATACAATATGCAAATAGCATTATTTTTGCGTAAAACGGTTTAACGTGACCTGAATAATTCAAATTCACCCCTGCTGATGCCCTGCTTTGCCGAAAAAATGCAGCTATGCAAAAAATAAATATCCAAGTTTTCAAAAAAACCTCTTGACGTGAGAGGGACACTGTTGTATAATTTCCCACATCATCATCGCTTTACACTATGATGAATAAGAAATTGGAGGAGCTTAACATGAAGAAAATGCTGAGCATCGTCCTCGCGCTGGTCATGGTGCTGTCCGTGTTCGCCGTTGCGAACGCCGATCCCATCACCAACTACGTGGACTACCAGACCCAGGCTAACGAAGTTGAGTACTGGTGCATCCAGCACTCCCAGGGCGCCGTTGACCTGAACGTTCTGTGCAACTGCATCGACGGTCTGCTGACCAACAATGCTACCGGCGAGCTGATCGGCTGCGTCGCCACTGACTGGTCTACCGATGACGGTTCTGTTTGGACCTTCAAACTTCGCGACAACGTGAAGTGGGTTGACTGCGAAGGCGAGTACATGGCTGACCTCACCAGCGCCGACTTCCTTTACGGCCTTGAGTTCGTTCTGAACTATCACAAGAACGAGGCCGCCAACACCTCCATGCCCATCGAAATGATCAAGGGCGCGGGCGATTACTATGAGTACACCAAGGCTCTTCCCGCTGAGGAAGCCATGGCTCTGGGCATCGACAAGCTGGTCGAAATGGTCGGCATCGCTGCTCCCGACGACTACACCGTAGTATACACTCTGGTCGCTCCTCTGGGCTACTTCCCCACCGTGGCCACCTATTCCTGCCTGAGCCCCATCAGCCCCGCGCTGCTGGAGGAGATCGGCGCCGACGGCTACCGCAATGTAACTTATGATACACTGTGGTACAACGGCCCCTACTACGTAAGCGAGTTCATCGATCGTTCCTACAAGATCCTGACCGCCAACCCCCTGTACTACAATCCCGACGACGAGCTGTTCGAGACCGTTAAGGTCCAGATGGTCGAG
>JAIKYG010000033.1:0-3925 GCA_024683475.1 Clostridiales bacterium
CTGACAAAAGAAGACGCCGCATATATCGGCGAGAAGATCAATGAAATCGTGCCGCACGAGGTAGATGCTGATGAAGAAGAATTCGTCCTCAAGGTCGAGAACGAAAACGGCGAGATCGTCGGCGGATGTATTGCCCAGGCCTACGAATACCGCTGGTCGAGAATGTTTCTTGACACCCTTTGGGTGGATGAACGCTATCGGCATCACGGGCTCGGCTCCATGATCATCCGCGAAGTCGAGCGCATTGCAAGAGAGAAGGGCTGTCGGGTCGTGACGCTCGGAACCGCCAGTTATATGGCAAGACCCTTCTATGAAAAACACGGCTACACAGTTTTCACGACGCTGAAAAAGGCAAACGGCTACATCAGTTATTCCCTGGTCAAATATCTTGACAGGGAAACGCCTGAGTACGTGCCGTCAGACAACAGCGGCGCGCGGTTCAGGGTCTCTCCCGGCAACGAGGATGACGCGAAGCTGATCAAAAACGGCATCGTCGAGTACAGCGAAGCCCACGAGGGGAAAACCGAAAGCGCCGGCTTTGGGAAGAAGCTCGTGGACAGGGACGGCAAATTTGCGGCGGGAGTGATCGCGAATGTGGACAAGGACGCCTACGGCTTTGTGGACGCGCTCTTTGTGGAGGAACCGCTCCGGCATCAGGGCCTGGGCACGGCGCTTTTGAAGGCGGTGGAGGACTTTACAAGAGAAAACGGCGCTTCCATGGTTTTGACGAACGCAGGCGACTGGAACGTCGACTTCTTCAAAAAGAACGACTATCTTCTCAGAGGCGAGCTCAAAGACGTTCCGAAAGGGCACAGCTGCTACGAGCTCTACAAGAATATCTGAAACATAGCAGCATGCGTTTTTATTTGAGCTTTGGCACCTTATCGTTTCGGGCAGGTTGTCGTGCAGTCAGCGCGCTCGTCTCTCACGCACTCTTCATATGAATATGGTATTCAATTGTCTTTGTCGGCTGGCACTGTTAACCCCGCCAAAAATCCGCCGAACACTTCCGACACCAACCTGACATATTATCCATATATCGTACCGCAAATTAATCTTCCCTTACAGCCCCAGCTCGTCTATGCTGAACATGATCTCCTGCTTGCGCTCATAGAACAGCAGGTTCTTGTTGTGCCTGAAGTACGCGTCGCAGCCGTATTTGCCTATGAAGCGGGCAGCGTTGGGGTTCAGGGTGAGCTCTGTCACCAGTATCAGTAGCTCCTGGCCGTCCGGGAAGACCTTTTCGCAGAACGCGAACATGTTTTCCAGCTTTTCCCGCGTGGAAGCAGCCGCCTTCTTGAGCCTGTCATTTTCGCCGTCAAAGCGCTTTTTGATGACATTAAACGCTTCCATACCCGTGGATACGTCGCTTTTCAGGACCTCCGCGGCCATTTCGGTCATCACCTGCGCGGCGCGGCGGCTGGCCATAGCGTCGGCTTCGCTTATGGAATTGGCGCGGCGGCCTCCAGCTTCTGCGCGGCAGTTTTAAGCAGTCCCACGGCGCCTTCCCTGTCCGCGCGTCCCAGCTGCGTACGCATGCCCCTTATATCGTTCATCAGCGCCGTCATCATGCCTTCGGTGACAGAGATGGTTTTGAAGTCCCCGTTCAGTGCGTCCAGCAGCAGGCTGAGCAGCGACAGCCTTTCGTCGAACTTGGCGTCCATGGCGCGCTTTTCGATCTTCTCGCCCGCTTTGCCCGCCAGTATCCTGTCCACCTGATAGTCGCTGCGATACTTGTTGAACAGGTCGTAATACACCACGAAGCTCTTGGCGATCTTGGCGTTCTGCAGGTACTGCTTCACCAGCTGCTCGTTCACCTTGAAGCCCTTCTGCTCGTACAGTTTTATCATGTCGGACAGATCCACCCAGCCGCGCGCCGTCACGAAACGCTTGCCGTCCACCGTGGTCTCTATCAGGTAGAAATCGTCCTTGCGTATCTCAAGATACGTCAGCACGGCGGGATGTATGCCCTGGGCGACGGCATACTCCTTCCATACGTCGAAGTCCGCTTCCACGTCTATGCGCTTCAGCCTGTCCCAGGTGACGATGTCGAATTCCCTCACGCTGTCGTTGTACTCGGGAGGATTGCCTGCCGTGACCACCACCCAGCCGTCCGGCACCCTGTGACGGCCGAAGGTCTTGTATTGCAGAAACTGCAGCATAGACGGCGCCAGAGTCTCGCTCACACAGTTGATCTCGTCCAGGAACAGTATGCCTTCCTGCACGCCGTCCTGCTCGATGCGGTCGTACACCGAGGACAGGATCTCGCTCATGGTGTACTCGCTTACATCGTACTCCTGCCCGCGATAAGTCTTATGAACTATAAACGGAAGCCCCAGCGCGCTCTGCCGGGTGTGATGGGTCATGGAATAGCTCACCAGCCCGATTCCCAGTTCCTGCGCGATCTGCTCCATTATGGCGGTCTTGCCTATGCCCGGCACGCCCATCAGGAATATGGGCCTCTGGCGCTCCACAGGGATCACCGGCTCCCCGAATTCGTTTTTTACGCGGTAGGCCTCTACCGCCTGTTTGATCTGTTCCTTGGCTTGCTTGATGTTCATTATGAACGCTCCTTATGCTATTTCTGCCCCGCCAGCTTAAAAACTCGGCTTCGTTGATTAATGCCACTGAGCGAGCCTTCCAACGCTTTCGGTGCAGCAATGGGATTTGTAAATGCCTATTTGCTTAGTAACTCCAGCGGCATTGAGATGATATTGTTATAAATGGAAGCACGCGATTCTTTCGGGGCATAGATCAGACAATTTCCGCAGTGTTTAAGGCAGTTTGTACCATCCAGGCTAAGGTTTTTATTTCTGATTACAAGTGTTCTTATACCGGAATCTGCAAATGCTTCTTCGCCGACTTTTGAAACCTTCGCAGGCAAATCAAGCAGCTCGAGCTTTTTGCAGCCTGAAAACGCCCATTTGCCTATCTTGGCTAAGCCTATTTAGGAGCTGAACCGACTTTGGTCTGTTTTTGTCGATTTTTGCTAGTTTCTGCGGCTTTTTGTCGGAGATAATTGGGCACTATGTCGATATTTGTCGGTTCGAGTCGACCCGTATAGACCGGTGATATTAGCAAATTATTAGCATGCTAACAAAAGTTGTTAGGTCATTTGTCGGCATTACAACTTTGTTAGCAGATTAATTGATATGTTCATGTGCCTGAATCCAAGGTTCTGATGCCATAAAAGTTCACCTACCTGTTTATTCCTGACCGAGGATCTGCTTTAGTGAAATCCAAAATTCGACCTTCACGTCTCATTCCTGCATCAGCGCTGCATGCTTCAGTTCTTTCACTCCCATACTGATCTTCTAGTTTGTCTAATGCTGTCCAGTTAATTCTTTTAGAATCTACTAGACTCATTTTCACACATGGGTTCGCATTTCCCTATTTACGCTTTATTTTGTATTTCCAAGAATTACAGCTATTACACATGGCAAAATATATGGATAAGGCAGCAAATCAAAACAAAAATGGCAACCAGAGTTTATCCGGCCGCCAGAAACAGTTGTATTATTTCACTAATTCCGCCATTTCCTCGAGGAGTTTTGCGTTCTCTTCATCGTTGGGATCGTATAGCTCATACTGGTTCAACACGGAATCAACGCCGCGCTCATACATGTGCTGACGAAGCTCGGATTTCAAATCGCTATAAAAACGAAACCGAATGCGCCGTGTGGGAAAGACTGGACCCGCGGACGAAGCTCCCCATGGAAAGACTGTCGTTTTCGAGCATACACCCACAAGGCATTTCCATGAAGTGGTCGATGAGGGCGTGAGCCTGCTGGAGAACGCAGCGCACCTGGGGCTGCCCGTGCCGGAGAAGCTAAAGGCAGTGCTCAGTCAGCTGCATGACAAGGATCACGAGGACGAAAGCAAAACATAATCAATGGAATTCGGGGTATTGCTTTTGGGCAATACC
>JAIKYG010000036.1:0-14617 GCA_024683475.1 Clostridiales bacterium
CACATACGTTTCATACCTTTTGGGCACAGACATGATGGATGATTCTTACAGCTGGTCAGCGGTGTTTCCCGTCAAGATGAGCAAGGAGCCGTATGCGAGAAGCGAGAATCCGCTTATCGAGGTGACCAATTGGCGCGAAGCCGAGACTGAGATAATGAGGGCGTATCGGAAGCGCCTCGACAGGGTAACGCTTGTGGGATTGGATTTTGAAAAAGGAAGCTTGCAGCTGAGCAGGATACTCGCATCACCGGCTCTTACGTATGTGAATGTTTTTCCGACCCGCAACTGCTGTGAGATAGTGTTCAAGTAGAGTTGATTCGGAAAAACAAATAAAAACCCAATTAAAGAAAACCAATATCAGGGGTGCAAAATGAAAAGACTCTTTGCTTCGCTGCTGGCGGTCATGCTGATGTTCTGCGCCTGCGCGGAAGAGCAGGACGAAAATATCATCCGGCTTAAGACCGACCCGCCCACGTATCTGCAATTTAATGAAACGACGCGCGAATGGGACCTGTATGACGAGACGGGGATAATAGGCTCAAATTACCATATATACTACTATGGTCAAGAAGAATCTGCATATCTTGTCAGACATAAAGACAAGTATGGCTATCTGAGCCTTGACGGGCGCTGGATATTTGAGCCGCAGTTTGATGACGCTTTTTTCTTTTCAGATGGCATAGCATGTGTTGTCGTTGACGGCTTATTGGGTTTTATCAACATAGATGGGCAATATATTATCGAGCCGCGATTTGACGATGCGCTGTATTTCAATGACGGTCTGTGTGCCGTTACGGAAGATGGTGAAAAATGGGGCTTTATAGATAAGCAGGGAAACTGGGCAATAGAACCTAAATATGATGGCTGCTATTACGGCGGTTTTACATTCGGTACCGGTTTGGCAGTTGTATCATATTCTGACTATGGAGAGAGAATCTTAATTGATAAAGAGGGAAATGAGCTGCTGAAAGGCACCAGGATAGAGTTTACTGAAGATGATTTGGTGTATGTTGAAAGAAACAAATACGAAGGCTACTATAGGATAACAGAAAACGGGCCCGAAGAAGTAACGGTGGTTAAAAACAACATGTATCTATCCGACTACTACCCGTTTGAAGGCTCCAAGGTCGCCGCGAACGACTACGAGGTTGACTTCGCCTTTGACGGGAAGCATCCTCTCCCGCGTCTGGACGGGGCGACGGCGCTGCTGCCCGTGTACGCCGCGCTGGCGCAGGCGGTCTATCCCGACGATACGAGATATGAAGATTGTGGTCGATTTTCAAACCCGGACGCGTTATTTACCTGTACCAAGACCAATACAGCATACTACCGTTTGGTTGATGGAGAAACGGATATCATCTTCTGCGCGGAGCCGTCCGACCAGCAGATAGAGTACGCCGCACAGAACGGCGTGGAGTTCGAGTACACGCTGTTCGGCTACGAGTCCTTCGTGTTCATAGTGAATCCGGAGAATCCCCTTGACGGTCTCACCGTGGACCAGATAAAGGAGATATACTCCGGGGAGCTCACCACCTGGGACGAGCTGGGCGTGGAAGGGCTGGGGGAAATAATTCCCTACCAGCGCCCCAAGAACAGCGGCAGCCAGACCGCGCTGGAGAAGCTGATGGGGGACACGCCCATAACGGAAGCGCCGCAGATGTACGTGTCCGACGGCATGGAGGATATACTTCAGACCATTGAGTACCGCAACCTGCCCAACGCCATAGGCTACACCTTCCGCTTTTTCTGCGCGGACATGGTGGGCAGCAAGGTGAAGCTGCTGGCGATAGACGGGATCGAGCCCACCGTGGAGAACATATCTAACGGCAAGTATCCCATCATCACTCCCCTGTACGCGGTGACGCGCAAGGGCGAAAGCAATCCTAACGTAAAGCGCCTACTGGACTTCCTTACCGACCCGCAGGGGCAGGAGCTGGTGGAAAAGAGCGGGTATGTGGGGCTGGGGAACTAAAAAAGCGGCATCCGGCAGGCGTGAATGCGGACAGGGGCGGCGGAAATACGCCGCCTTTCCGTTTGGCAAAGTGTTACAAAATTAAGACAAAAATATTACGAACTTTATCTTTACAACCTCCGTCCAAAAGAGTATGATATAACAGAGGTGAGATATATTGTATACTTCCCGGGATTACGAAAAGGCGTTCGGAAAGACGAATGCGCGGATAATACTCGGCACGGCGCTGATCGCGCTGGGGGTGGCGGGGATAATCACGCTGACCCTGCTCAGGCAAAAGATCGTGCTGTACGTATTCACGGCGGTGATGTATCTGGTATGCTTTTTCGTGTGGAGCTACAAGATCGCGCCCTGGCTCAAGTACAAAAAGTTCCTTAAGGAGCTCAAAAGCGGCCAGAGGAAGCACGCGATGCTGATCTACCGCGGCGCGGCGTTCGAGACCCGCATGTACGACGGCGTGGAAGTGTGGGACCTGGACTTTTACGAGGAAGACGGCCAGACCGAGCGCCTGCTGGTGCTGGACGCCGAATACAAAAAACCCGAGCTGCGGGAAGGACAGAAAGTCAAAGTGGAATCCTACGGCAGCTTTATAACCAAACTCGATCCGGAGGACTGAAATGCGTAAACTTCTGAGCGTACTGCTGGCGATCATCATCTGTGTGAGCGGCTTAAATGCGTTCGCGGAAGAGGGGACGGAAACTCCCCCCGCGGCGCCCGGCGGGCGCGGGGCGGTCGAGGTCATAGACGGTGAGATAGAGGGCGAAGGCGAGACCACCGACGAGTTCGACCTGGCGGGAGACCAGGTGGTGTTCGACCCCATAGACGAGATCGCCCTGGACGACGTGGCCATCACCAACGCGCTGGACACGCTGGACGGCGTTAGGAACATCCTGCTTTTAGGCCTTGACAGCCGCGGCAGCGCCACCAGCGTTAAAAACGGGCGCAACGGCGCGCTTCCCCGCAGCGACACCATGATGCTGCTGAGCGTGGACATCGAAAACAAAACCATAAAACTGGTATCGTTCCTGCGCGACCTGTACGTGGAGATCCCCGGCAACAAAAACAACCGCCTTAACGCCGCTTACGTGTTCGGCGGGTACGAACTGCTGGCCAAGACGCTGGAGAGGAACTTCGGCGTGAAGCCGGACGCCTACGTGGCGGTGAACCTGGCGGGGCTGGTGGAGGTGATCGACCAGCTGGGCGGCCTGTATGTGGACGTGCCCGCCAACAAGGTGGACAGGGTGAACGCGGTCATCTACTGGTACAACGACCAGGTGCTGGGTAAGAAGGACAACCGCTCGGACTACCTTACCCACGGCGGCCTCCAGCTTCTCAACGGAAAGCAGGCGGAAGCCTGGGCCAGGTACCGTTACAGCGAGAGCGACTTCCAGCGCACCGAAAGGCAGAGAAAGCTGATCGAGCTGGTGTTCGACAGGATCACCGAGATGTCGGTCACGGAGCTGGCGACCTTCGCCATGAAGAACATGAACCTGGTCAGGACGAACATGACGCTAAACGAACTGGTCACGCTTGCGCCCGCCGTGCTGGCCATGAAAGGCGCCGAGGTACAGCAGCTCACCATCCCGCGCTCCAACGCCTATACCAGCCAGAGGATCAGCGGCATGGCGGTGCTGGTGCCGGACAGGAACAAGAACATAAAGGCGATAAAGGACTTCTTTGCCAAATGACAGAAAGCCGTGACCGTTTCCGGGCGGCGCTTTCGGGCGATCTGAAAAGCATCGACCGCCTGCCGGTGATCGAATGGGCGAGCTGGTGGCACCTGACGCTAAATCGCTGGGCCGAAGAGGGCCTGAAAGCGGACATGTCCGCCGAGGAGCGCTTTCAGGCGCTGGGACTGGACCCCCACAGGCAGCTGTGGTTCAGGCACACGTCGCCCGCCTGCCCGAAGCCTCCCGCCCAGGGCAAGGGTCTTATGAAAGACCGGGAGAGCTACCTGAAGCTGAAACCGTATCTGTACCCGCCGGAAGAGATCCGGCGGGTAAAACAGATAATGGAGGACTGGAAAACAGACCAAAGTCGGAATATTATCTGGTTCAGCATGGACGGCGGGTTCTGGTTCCCGCGCACGCTGTTCGGCATAGAGGCGCACCTGTATTCGTTCTACGACGAGCCTGAACTGTATCACGAGATACTGGAAGACCTGGCGGAATACCAGCTCAAGGTGATGGACGCCATATACTCCGTGTGCACACCGGTGTTCATGACCATAGCGGAGGACATGAGCTACAACAAGGGCCCGATGCTCTCAAAAGGCATGTTCACGGAATTCCTGAAGCCGTACTACGGCATGGTAGTGCCGTATATCCGCTCCAAAGGCACGCGGGTGATAGTGGACTCCGACGGGGACATAACCGAGATGATACCCTGGCTGATGGACGCGGGCATAGAAGGCGCGCTGCCCCTGGAAAGGCAGGCGGGCGTGGACGTGAACCGCTTAAGGCAAGAATTCGGGGACTTCATACTTATCGGCGGCTACGACAAGATGGTCATGAAATACGGGGAAGCCGCCATGAGGCAGGAATTCGAGCGCATACTGCCCGCCATGAAAAAAGGGAAGTACATCCCGTCGGTGGATCATCAGACGCCCCCGGACGTATCCCTCGAGAATTACCGGATATATATAAAACTGCTGAAAGAGTATTGCGCTAAGGCAGTATCCTGACTTTTTCGCCCTTTCCCGCCAAAGCGGAAAGGGCTTTTATATCGGCGTTGGAAAGCGCTACGCAGCCCTGCGTCCAGTCGCCCGTTTTGCCCTCGGGGCTTTCCCCGTGGATCATCACGAAGCCGCCCAGGGGGCTCGTCCATTTGGGACGCAGCTTAAGCAGCGCGGCAAAACGTATGAGAAGATAATCCAAAACGCCTATATCGGAACGCCTAAGTCCTTCCTTCGCGTCCGCGGGGGAGGGATAGCTTATGCCTAAAGAGATATAAAACTTGCTGGAACGGTTGACGGTGCAGACGTAATACTCGCCCTCGGGGGTCCTGCCGTCGCCCTCACGGGTCTTTGGACCTTCGGGCCGGCTGCCCAGGCTCACCGGACATGAGAACAGCGTCTGCCCGTCCCTTTTAAGCGTCAGGCGGCGCGCGCCTTTTTCTATAACGATCATTTCAGCCTGGTGGAAAACAGACTTTGGTCGCTTCCTGTATATTCTATCAGTTCGGACACGGTCAGGAAGCGGTAGCCCCTGCGGATAAGCTCGGGCAAAAGCGATTCCAGCGCCTTCACGGTCTCGGGAGAGGTTTCGTGGAAGGTGAGCATGGTCGTGTTGTACAGGTGGGAAAGGGCGTTGTCGACTATCTGCTGTGCGGAAGCGGCGCCGTAGTCCCGCATGTCGTAGCCCCTTGCCACGAAGGTGCGGGTGTCCAGCAGGCTGGAAAACAGCCACTCGGGCAGCAGCGCGTCCGAGGAGCGGATCAGCGTGGGCGTCTTGCCGGTGTAGGTGCGGGCGAGCTTGTCGGTCTTGCCCAGACCGCTGGAAGTCTCCGCCACGCCGCCGGAGCTGATGGAGGAATTGTCGTAGGTGTGGTTGCCTATTTCGTGGGCGGTGCCGTTAAACAGCTTTGCCTGGCCGGGCAGCCTTTCTATGCTGCTGCCCAGCATGAAAAACGTGGCGTTCACGTTGTACTTTTTGAGCAGGGCGAGTATCTCGTCCGTGTATTCGCCGGGGCCGTTGTCGAAGGTGAGCGCGAGGCACCTGACTGGACGGGAAGCGTTTTCGCTGACCGTCACCGAGATCTGGGTGGTTATGGATGTGCCGGGGTTGGAGAAGGTGACGCGGGTCCTGCCGGGACGCAGGCCGTAGAGCATACCGTCCAGATAGACGCACACGCTTTCGTCGTCCACGGTCTCGGTGGGACGGGTGGACAGGGGCTGGCCGTTGTCGCCGTAAAGCTGGATCTCCACGCACTCGTACTGTTTTACGGTCACGCTGCTTTCGGGGGTGTAGATCGCCTTTACGTTCTCGTACACCCTTATCTCGCACTTGCAGCTTAACTGCCCCGCGGTCAGGGTGATCACGCAGCTGCCGGGCGAAAGCGGCCTTACGCGGCCGTCCGCGTCCACGGAGGCGACTTCGGGGTCGCTGGACGCATAGCTTACGTCAAGTATCAGGCTGGCGGCGGGGTAGAACACGGGGGAGAGGCTGACGCCTTCGCCGCCCGCGGCAAGCATGTACAGGTTCTGGGTGAAGCTGACGTTTTCGGGCTGCTCCGCCACGTGCACTTCGCAGGACGCCTTAAGGCCGTTAAGCGCCACCACGCTCACCACGGCGCTGCCGTAGCCCACGGCGCTCAATTTGCCGTTGTCCACCTTGACCACGCTTTCGTCGTCGCTTTCCCAGCTCAGGGGCGAAGAGGCGGCGGAGGCGGGCAGTATAAGGGCGTTCAGACTGTAGGAGCGGCTATTCCTGGACAGGAGCACTTCGGTCTTGTCAAGGGCCAGGGAATCGGGCACCGGATAGACGTTTATCTGGCTGACCGCGTAGGTGCCGTTCTGCGTCATGGCGCGCACGAGGCAGCTGCCTTCGCCCACGGCGGTGACTACGCCGTCCCGGTCCACGCGGGCGATGTCGGGCTTGTTGGAGTCCCACACCAGCTCGCGGTTCTTGGCGTTGCCGGGGAAGATGTACGCGTCCAGCGGATAGGACTGGCCCACGCCCAGCGCCACCGTTTCGGGGTGGAGCTCCACCTTTTTGACCTCGCTGGGCACAAAGATGTAGGCGTTGGCCTGCATGCCGTTGGCGGCGATCAGCGTGACGGTGGCGATGCCGCCGCTCACGGCGGTCACGCGGCCGGAGGAGTCCACGGTGGCCACGGTCTTGTCGTCAACGGTCCATCTCACCCGCTTGTCGTCGGCGTTTTCGTTGATCTCGTACTCTATGACCGCGCTTTCGCCCGGCTCCAGCGTGAGTTCGTTGTTTGGGATGGAGAGCTTCGTCACGGGCTGGCCGGTGACCGTCACGGTCACCTTGCTCTTGGTGCCGGTCTCCATCGTGCAGGTCACGGTGGTGGAGCCGGGAGTGCGGCCTGTGATGCGGCCGTTTTTGTCCACGGAAGCTATGTAGGAGTTGTCGCTGGACCAGGTGACGCTGTGCTCCATAAGGTTCACGGGCTCGATGGACCAGGACACGGTCCTGCTCTCCCCGGGAGCCAGACGAATATTGGACGCGGACAGGCGCAGCGTATACCCCGCCGCCCACGCGCAGGACAGCGCGAGCAGGCAAATACCCAGCCACAAGGCAAGCAATCTCTTCACAGCAATTTCTCCATATGATATCAGTGACAAAATTATATCATTTTATTACAGAAGTGTCAACGAAAGATGAATATTTAATACGGCGGCCGGCTGCTCGGAGGGCGGTCCAACTTCCGCTTGCAATTGACGGAGATATGGAGTAAAATAAAAAAGAGGTGGCTTATGCGCTTAAATATCGACTTAAACGCGCTGCTGGGCTTTCTTGAGGGGAATCCCGACGCGGAGCAGATCGGCAAAAACGAATACGTGGTGGACCTGTTCGAGCTGGACAGGCCCGTCACCATGGAAATAAGCACACAAGACGACGGGGTGTCCGTGCAGGGCGCCGCGTACCTGGAGTTCGACCCGGAACTGCAGGGCTGGTACATGTCGGACACGGTCGCAAGCGCGCAGGAGGCCGAGGCGCTGCTTAGGCAGGCAATGGAAGCGCATGAATGAGCCTGAGCTCAGACAGGCGCTTAAAGAGCTGATCTCCCTGTACGAAGGGGAGGAAGCCGCGCTCGAAACGCTCAAAACGCTGGACGAGAACAGCGTTTCCCCTTCGTCCCTGTTCGAAATGGAGGAGAGGGACATAAGGGAGCTCACGGGCCTGTCCGCGGAGATCTGCCGGCTGATCGGCATGGTGGACGAACTGGCCAGGTATACCGGCGCGGAACGCTTCGGCAAAACTCCCTGCCTGGACAGCCTTGAGGCGCAGGGCGAGTTTTTCAGGGCGCTGACTCTGGGCAGGCGGGAGGAATACTGCTACATCGCCTGATTGAGCCCGAAGGGCTGCCTTAAGCATCTCGCGCTGCTCAGCCGGGGCACGCTGGATTCGTCCACCGTGTATATGCGGGACGTGGCCCGCCACGCGCTGGCGGGGGGAGAAAAAGCGGCGGTGCTGGCGCACAACCATCCCTCGGGCAGCCTTAATCCCTCCCGGGCGGACGTGGAACTGACCAAAACGGCACGGGAAGTGCTGGGCAACCTGGGCATAAAGCTGCTGGAGCACGTGATAGTGACTTCAAACGGCTATACGGGAATAATCGGGGGAGGCTGGCTGTGAACTGTCCCAAATGCGGCAAGGAAATAATCGACGCACAGGCCAGGTTCTGCCCGTACTGCGCTGCGGAGCTTGACACGGACGAATGCGCGGAGCTTGTGTTTCAGGCGGACAGGGAGACCGACCTTTCAAGGAAACGAGAGCTCCTGCTCAAGGCGCGGGAACGCTTTCCGGGCGACCTCAGGGTGGAAAAGCGGCTGCTGTTCCATGGCAGGCTGGGCGAAAAGGGCGGAAAGCCGGACTTTTACCGCATACCCTTCTGGCCGCTCACGGCGCTGGAGCGCCCCGGCGAATACAGCCGGAAGGAAAGAAGCAAAATGCTGGACAGCTTCTTTAACAACCCGGATATAGAAAAAGTCGCGGCGCTGTCCGGGGACCCGGAGGCGCTTAAGAAAGAATATTTCGAAGAGATGGGCTTCGGCTACGCGGACATGTTCCTGAAAGAAGCCAGCTCGAACAGGTTTTTCCTGGGCTTCAGGCGCAGCGAAAAGGATCTGAAAAACCGCTGCCGGATGAGGCTGGACACCATGATAAAGAGTGTAAGGACTTCCCAAGACGTGCCGGACAAATACCGCGCACTGCTGGAAGAGGCGCTGGAAAAAGGTTTTATACGGGTTTTTGGCAAAAACGGGGAACAATAAGGATTCTGTTGCGTCCAACACACGGAGGGATAGATAAAATGAAAAAGCTGATGGCGGTATTATTGGTGATCTTCCTGCTGGTGCCCGAAATGGCGCTGGCCGCGGGCTTTACCGGAGGAGAGGGCGTCTGGGGCGTGTATATGGACTCCGGAGCCATCTATCAGGCGTATTACGACGCGGCTGTGGTGGACGAGGGAGCGGACTATATACTCGGCGTGTACGACGCCTATGTGTACTATCAGACTCCCGGTGAGAACGGAGTGTCGAGCCTGATCCGCCAGGGCCTGTACCTGATTAGCGAAGAGTATCAGCAGGCGGGCAGCTCGCTGGAGAACATGGTGGTGGCTACGGGCAATCTGAACGCCCAGCGCCCCGAAAACGACGTGCTGTCCAATAACGTATACGGGCGCGCCGTGCTGGACGAGGCCAGCGGCTACGTGTATTTTGTCGACGCTTCCGACCGCAAGGTCATAAACGTCGCGGCGGATTATCCCACCCTGGGTCTTGTGATCACGCCCATGTTTACCGCCGAAAGCGACGTGGAGGAGCTGAGGCTCACCGCCAACGACCTGGCTTTCAGGACCGCGGAAAAGGCGTATATATATATCCCCATGCTGCAAAGGGCGCTGGAATGCGGCGCAAGCGTGTTTGAGCCCTACAAGCAGAAGGCGATGTTCGGCGGCAACGAAGTGCTGTTAAAGGAAGACGGCACCCTGCTGGTCAAACTGGACGCGGCGGGTGACGTGAGCCTGACCATAAACGACTCCGTGCAGGAATTCGTGGTGTACGGCGGCTATCTGTTCTATCTGCGCCGCACCCGCTGGCTGACGGAGATCGACCGCTTTGACCCCGTTACCCGTGTGTCCAAGGTGATGACCCGCGTGCTCAAGGAGCATATGCCCCAGCTGGTGGCGGCGGGCGACTATCTGTACATAATCGACACGGATTACACCGTGTACCGCGTGTCTCCCACCACGGGCAGGTACGCGGAAGCGTATAAACTGGGCAACAGCTATCAGGGTCAGCAGGCCGCTCCCCGGCTCTACGGCGCGGGCGAAGAGCTGCTGGTGTACGACCAGCCCCTCGACGGCGACCCCAACGACCTTAAGCTGTTCTACAAGCAGTTCGTGGGCTCTACCGAGCATCCCACTCTGCCCGCACAGCCCACTCCCACCCCGCTCATATTTATCACTCCCACGCCCGCGCCCACTACCTATGCCACCATGCAGAAGGGCAGCAAGGGCGACAGCGTGAAGCTGCTGCAGGAAAAACTGATCGAGCTGGGCTACCTTAACGACGATGCGGACGGCGCCTTCGGCACCAAGACCCAGAACGCCGTTGAGCTGCTGCAGAGCGACAACGGCCTGAACATGAACGGCAAGGTGGACAACGACCTGATGCAGAAGCTGGTGAACGGTGAGATCCAGCCCTACAGCCCCTACCTGACTGTCAAGCGGGGCGACAAGGGCGCGAGGGTCACCACCCTTCAGACCCGGCTCAAGCAGCTCGGCTTCCTGGCCGGCGCGGTGGACGGCGACTTCGGAGGCGCCACCTACAACGCGGTGCTGCTCTTCCAAAAGCAGATGGGGCTTGAGGAGACGGGCATTGCGGATGAGGATACGCTCAAAGCGCTATACGCGGACAGCGTTCCGATGAATACAAGTTACATAGATTTAAGAAACGGCGACAGCGGATTCCGCGTCGCCGAACTTATAGGCAAACTTATTGAACTTTACTACCTGCCTTCCACCGCGAAGGGCAGCGCGTTCACGGACGAAGTCGAAAACGCGGTGAAAAAAGTGCAGGCCAGGATGGGCTACTGGGCCAGCGGCGTGGCCACGCGCCAGCTGCAGACCTGGCTGTTCGAAGGCAGGGTGCCCGAAAGCAACGACTATGTGATGCTGGTTTACGGCGACAAGAACGACCGCGTAAGGTCCCTGCAGACGCGGCTCAAAAACCTGCGTTACGACGTGGGCGAGATCGACGGCAACTACGGCTGGAAGACCAGCACCGCGGTGCGCCTGTTCCAGAGGGCGGCGGGGCTGAAGACCACGGGCAGGGCGGACGAAGAGACGCTCGCGCTGCTGTATTCCGCTGCCGCTCCCGTGTACGCCACGCCTACGCCCGTGCCCGTACCGTTTGTGGAATACGCCGCGGGCTTCACCGTGAGCATAACAGTCGACACCGCGTGGATATACGACGCGCCTTCCCTGTCCGCCAATCACCTGGGCCGCGTGACGCGCAATACCAAACTCGGGCTGCTCGCGTCCAACGGCGAGTGGGCGAGAGTGCAGAACTCCGGCGGCGCCATAGGCTACGTGCTCATGTCCGAACTGCAGGTGACGGGGCCCACTCCCACGCCGTCGGCGGAAAGCTTTACCACGCTGTACCAGCCGGTGACCTATATGGTCAGGAGCAACTATACGGACGTGTTCCGCGAGCCCAGGACCTCCTCCGCGGGCCTGGCGCGGCTGTATAGGGGCGAAACGCTGCTGCTCAGGGCCTATTCCCCCAACTGGGGCAGGATCACCACCGCCACGGGCATAACCGGTTATGTGCGCCTGGCCGATATAGCTTTGGCGACGGTGACGCCTACGCCCACGCCTACGCCTACCCCGACTCCCACGCCGACTCCCACGCCCACTCCCGCGCCTACCGCCACGGAGATACCGTTCGTGGAGGTGTCGGGCATCATATACGTGAGAGCCAAGGCGGACAATACCATACTGTACGAGAGGCCGGATACCGCCTATCCTAGGTGGAAGGTCTCCAGGTCCGGCGAATACCGCCTGACCGCCATCGGCGGACAGTGGCTCAGGATACTCAATCCCTCCAACCACTTTATCGGCTACGGGCTGAGGGAATACTTTGACGTGTACGCGCCTTCGGTCACTCCCACGCCTACGCCTACACCCACAGCCACGCCGACTCCCACGCCGACGCCGACCGCCATGCCCACACCCACACCTACGCCGGAAGTTACGGCGACACCCACTCCCACGCCGGAAGTGACACCTACACCGACGCCTGAGGAGACGGCGACACCCACACCCACGCCGGAAGTGACGGCTACTCCCACGCCGGAAGTGACACCAACCCCGACGCCCGAAGAGACCGCAACACCAACTCCCACGCCGGAAGTGACGCCTACACCGACGCCCGAGGAGACGGCGACGCCCACACCCACGCCGGAAGTGACGCCCACCCCGACGCCCGAGGAGACGGCGACGCCTACTCCCACGCCGGAAGTGACGCCTACCCCGACGCCCGAAGAGACGGCTACGCCCACACCCACGTCGGATCCCGACGATGAGACCGACAGCATGGTCGATCTGGATGCGCCTGCGGACATGATCGTGACCGCGGAAGTCGACGCGCCGGTTTACGAAAGGGCGAGCGAAAACAGCGCGGTGCTGACGACTGTACCTTCTTCGGGCAGCGTGGTGATGCTGGCAGCCAGCGAAAACTGGGCCCAGGTGCTGCTGCCTGACGACACAACGGGATACATGCGCCTGAGCGACATAGCGCCGGACGAGACTCCCGAGCCTACATCTACGCCCACTCCCGAGCCCACACCTACTCCGACACCCGAACCGACACCGACACCGACTCCCGAGCCCACACCTACGCCGACTCCCGAACCGACACCTACTCCGACACCTGAGCCGACACCCACGCCCACTCCGGAGCCCACACCTACGCCCACCCCGGAGCCTACACCGACGCCTACTCCCGAACCGACGCCTACACCGACTCCGGAACCGACGCCGACACCGACACCCGAACCCACGCCGACACCTACTCCCGAGCCCACTCCTACGCCGACTCCCGAACCGACGCCTACACCGACTCCCGAGCCCACTCCTACGCCGACTCCCGAACCCACTCCGACACCTACTCCCGAGCCGACACCTACGCCGACTCCCGAGCCGACGCCTACACCGACTCCCGAACCCACTCCGACACCTACTCCTGAGCCCACACCCACTCCGCCGTCTTACGACGAGAACTGGGTATACGACGCTCAAAAGGTCAGAGAATTCCAGGATATGCTGGTCAGCAAGGGCTGGCTGGATTGGGATTCCATGAACGCTGCGGGCGAGTACGGGATCATGGGAGACGTCACGTACGCGGCGATCGCCGACGTGCAGGACTACTACGCCGCCAACGGCGGATGGCCCGAACTGTCGCCGGTAAAGGACGACGAGGGCAACTTCCATCCCGGCGGAATGGGCGACTATTATCCCATCGACGAGAACACCTACAACTACATCATGCAGCGCCTGCCAAACAAAAATTGGTAAGCGCGCCGCAAAACGCGCAGCCCGGCTTCGGTTCCGAAGCCGGGCTTTTGTCTGCGTAGCAGATGCGGATGAGTCTTAAGACGAAAAAGGCGCTTTGCCAAAGCACGGTAGCATAAGCGCGGCAGGCGGGGCAAGGGTATGCCTGCAGGCGCGCAAAGCACGGATATAAAGGGGGAAAAACAACCGGCAGGGTCCGGGAGAGCACGCTACCGTTATACGTAATGCCCGCAGTCATGTGACGGTTGGGGTATCTCCGGCCCCGTAGCCTGTCGCGGGAGAGAGGGAAAGGCATAAAAAGACCCGGCCGGCGCAATGGCCAGCCGGGTCTGTTATACTTTGGAATTAGTACATTCCGCCCATTCCGCCGCCGGCAGCGGGAGCCGCGGGAGCGGGATTCTTCTCGGGCAGGTCGGTGACCAGGCTCTCGGTGGTGAGCACCATGGCCGCGACGCTGGTGGCGTTCTGCAGCGCGCTTCTGGTGACCTTGGTGGGGTCGATGATGCCGCGCTCGGTCATGTCGCAGTACTCGTCCTTGGCGGCGTCGTAGCCGAAGCCCAGCTTGCGGCTGGTCTTGATCTTCTCTACCGCAACGCTGCCGTCTACGCCGGCGTTGGAGCAGATCTGGCGCACGGGCTCTTCAAGGGCGCGCAGCACGATGGAAACGCCGGTCTTGAAGTCGCCGCTCTGGGCCTTCATATAGTCGGCCAGAGGCTTGGAAGCGGACAGCAGGGCGGTTCCGCCGCCGGGCACGATGCCTTCCTCAACGGCGGCTCTGGTAGCGGCCAGGGCGTCCTCTATGCGCATCTTGCCTTCCTTCATCTCGACTTCGGTGGCAGCGCCCACGCGGATCACCGCAACGCCGCCGGCCAGCTTGGCCAGGCGCTCCTGCAGCTTCTCGCGGTCGTAATCGCTGGTGGTGTCTTCGATCTGGCTCTTGATGGAGTTGATGCGGGCCTTGATCTCGCTGGCGTCTCCGGCGCCCTCGACGATCACGGTGTTGTCCTTGTCGACCTTGACCTGGCGGGCGCGGCCCAGCATGTCAACGGTGGCTTCCTTAAGGTCGAGACCCAGTTCCTCGGTGATGACCTGGCCGCCGGTCAGGATGGCGATATCCTGCAGCATGTCCTTGCGCCTGTCACCGAAGCCGGGGGCTTTGACCGCGACGCAGGTGAACGCGCCGCGCAGCTTGTTGAGCACGAGAGTGGCCAGCGCTACGCCTTCCACGTCTTCAGCGATGATGATCAGTTTCTTGCCCTGCTGCACAACGGCTTCGAGCAGGGACAGGATCTCCTGAATGTTGGAGATCTTCTTGTCGGTGATCAGGATGTAGGGATCGTCCAGCACCGCTTCCATTTTGTCGGAATCGGTCACCATGTAGGCGGA
>JAIKYG010000020.1:0-8431 GCA_024683475.1 Clostridiales bacterium
GCCGCCCAGCCAGCGGTTGTTCACAAAGAACATGCCGCAGCGCTTGGCTTCGCTCTCGATGGATTCCTGAGCCTGCTTCTTGGTGCCGACGAACAGGATGTCCTTGCCGTCCAGCGCCAGGTCGCGCACGAACATGTAGGCCTCGTCGACCTTCTTAACGGTCTTCTGCAGGTCGATGATGTAGATGCCGTTGCGCTCGGTGAAGATGTAGGGCGCCATCTTGGGGTTCCAGCGGCGGGTCTGGTGGCCGAAATGTACGCCGGCCTCCAGCAGCTGCTTCATGGAAATAACTGCCATTGGGGTTCCTCCTTAAATAATGTTTTTTCCGCCCCGCGCCTCACTTCTTCAAAGCACCCTTTCGGGCAACACTTACGAAAATCCGCGCGGGTGAGAAATCGTCCTTTTCGGACGCTACCCTTTATTATATCATATGAAATACGTATGACACAAGAAAAACGCCCCGGTTTGGGTGATAAATTTGTGTAAAATAGCGGCCGGATCCCGGCTTTTTTGCCAATGAAACGCCTGCGGACGGGGAAACGCGCGCCCGCCCCGCCGCCAGGACCGTTTTTACTTTGGTAAAACTTTTGCATTAAGCCTGCAATAATTTTGTCACAGTTATTGACATTTCGGGGGTGGGAGAGTATGATATATCCACCAGAGCTTTAAGGAGGAAACCATCATGAAAGTGCGCAAAAACAATGTCTTCCGCGCTATACTTCGCTTTGTGCTGGGCGCGGCGGTGATTGTGGCGCTTATTCTGCTGCTGAATCATTTTGTATTAAAGGATAAGAGCGATCCCAAACCCGCGGACGATTACGTATACACCCCGCTGGAGGAGCAGCTGGCAAATAAAGACGCCACGCCCGCTCCCGAAAGCGACGTGATGCCCGAGCCCGCTTCAGAAGGCGAGCCCCAGGAGCAGCCCGCGGGCGAACTGCCCGAAAACGAGCTGCCCGGTGAGGAGCTGCCCGGTGAAGACGGCGCCGAGGAAGTCAATGAGCCTTACGACGACGGCGACCAGAACGACGGCTTCGACGACGGCTACCTCGCTGAAGGCGACGCGGGCGACCATGTGGAAGCGGACGAGCCCGAGACCGAGGGCGGCACCGAGGAAGAAGGTTTCGGCGAAGGCGAACCCGAAGCCGAGCCCACTCCCGAACCCACTCCCGCGATAGCCGCGACTCCCACTCCCGTGCCCGCCAGCCTGTACGCCAGCGGCGACATAAAGACCTCCACCAAGTACCCCTGGAAGCTGGATTCCGCCACCAGGACCAAGCACGGCATCACCGAGCTGTCCATCGGCACTTCCGAGAGGGGCGGCAGCGTGATCAGCCTGGTCGGCTTCAGCTACGGCAACCGCGAAGGCTTTAACGGCAAGAACAACGAAGCCTACGTGTACATCCAGAACGAGAAGAACCAGAGGCGCTTCTACAAGGTGACCACGGCGGAAGGCGCCAGCGGCATCACCCACACCCTCAAGAGGGGCAAGAACATGGAGTTCGCGGACTTCACCTGCGTGATCGACGTGAGCGGCTATCCCAACGGCACCTACTCCATGGGTTCCGCCAACCGCTTCAAGGCGGACGGCAGCATCTTCTCCTTCGGCTACACCTTCGGCGACGCCTACACCTTCACCGTGGTAGACGGCATAATCACCTCCATGGGAGGCAGGGAAAACTAAATGCTGAAACGAGTGGCGCTGTGCGCGCTGGCGCTGGCGTGCCTTATCGCGCTGGCGGCGGGCCCGCTTGAGGACTGGTGCGGCGCCTACGACCGGGCGGCGGAGGAACACGGCCTGCCGCTCGTCGACGCTGCCGGGTTCGAGGTGGACGGCAGCGGCTCGGACGCGTACCACATCTTCTATTTCGACGACGACACCGCGCTCATGCTGGCGCTGGAAGAGGACGGCGTGCCGTTTCTGTGCGCCGTGGAGGGCAGGCTGGAAGACAGCCGCCTAGGCGGCATACTGGCCGCGGCCATGTGCGCTTCCAGGGACCAGAGCTACGACGAGTGCCTGAGCCTCACGAAGGCGGCGCTGGAACGCATCGCGGGCGGCGCGACAGAGATAGAAGACGAGACCGACGGCTGGTACTACGCGGGCGGCATTGAGGAAGAAGACGGCTTCAAATACGTGATACTGGGCTTCAGCTACGTGGGCATGGAGTTCCCCGACCTGGACAAGGGCGGGCCCCGGGACCCGGAGCCGAGCCCCGAACCCGCGCCCGAGCCAAAAGTCAGGCCCACTCCCACACCCAAAACGGATACGCCGGTATACAGGGCGTAAAACTTTAAGCGCCGCGCTTTTCGGCAGGGGGCTTCCCTAAGAGGCGCGGCGAAATTTTTGTTATCAGGGCGGTCAGACAGATGTATACAGCCGGCATAGACATAGGCGGCACGAACATCAAATTCGGTATATTCGACAGCGAAATGAACTGCGTGCACACGGAGCTGGCCAAGTCCGTAAGGGGCGACAGCCTGGCGCTCGCGCGGCAGATCAAATATCTTATAGACCAGAGCCCCGTAAAGCCGGACATCATCGGCGCGGGCGTGCCGGGCGCGGCGTACCGGCCTTCCGGCAAGGTCAACAGCGGCAACCTGCGCTGGGCGGGGGTGTACTTCGGAAAGACGCTCAGCGAAGTCACCGGGCTTAAAGTGTGGCTGGACAACGACGCCCAGTGCGCCCTGATGGCGGAGACGCTGGAGGGCGGCGCGTGCTTCGGGCTCAAGAGCGTGGTGTACCTGACGCTGGGCACCGGCGTGGGCGGCGCGCTGCTCATAGACGGCAAACCCTACCGGGGACATGACAACGCCGCGGCGGAGCTGGGCCACTTCATTACACACGCGGACGGGCTCAGGTGCGGCTGCGGATTGAACGGCTGTTTCGAGATGTACGCTTCCGCGGGAGCGCTCTCCCGCATGGCGGGGGGCGTAAGGGCGCGCCAGGCGCTGGACCGGGCTGCCCAGGGCGATCCGGCCATGCTGCAGGCGGTGAACAAGTATACCAAGGAGCTGGCCATAGGCGTGTGCTCCCTGTACATGATGTTCCGCCCGCAGGCGATAGTGCTGGGCGGCGGCGTGAGCGCGGGTGGCGAGATACTCCTGGAGCACATTTTCAAACACGTGCCCTCCTGCTACAACCTGGACGCCGACGTGATACGCCGGGTGCTCAGGCTGGCGACCGCTCGCAACGACGCGGGCATGCGCGGCGCCGCGGTGCTGGCGAACATGAACCTGAAATAAACAGCAAACACCTTCGGAGGTTTTTTATATGAAGCTTGTCACATTCAACATCCGCTGCGAATCCGCCGTCGACGGAGTGAACCGCTTCTTTTTCAGGCGAGGCCTGATACTGGACTACATCGAGCGGCAGCAGCCGGACGTGATCTGCTTCCAGGAAATGAAGCACGAAATGAACTCTTACATGCGAGAGCACCTGGCCCATATCGGCTACACGCTGGTAGGCGGAGGCAGGGGCAGCGACTGGGAGAGCGAGCACAACCCCGTCGCCTTCAAACACGACAAGTACGAACTTCTGGGCCTGGACACCACGTGGCTGAGCGAAACGCCCTACGTGCCGGGCTCCAGGTATCCCCTGCAGAGCAGCTGCCCGCGCATAATCACCTGGGCGCTGCTAAGGGCGCTGGACAAGGGCGAGCCCTTCCACATTTTCAATACCCACCTGGACCACGAGCAGGCGGACGCCCGGATAAGAGGCGCGAAGCGGGTGTGCGAAGTTATCGCGCAGCAGACCGGGCGCCGGGACTTCCCCTTCGCCCTGTGCGGGGACTTTAACGCCTACCCGCAGGACGAGGAACTGGGCGTGTTCTACAAAAGCCCCCTCGGCATGACAGAGCAGACCGAAGGCATGGGCACCACCTGGCATAACTGGGGCAGGGGCACCTCTCCCCAGATCGACTACATCTTCACCCGGGGCTTCGAGCGAGTCGGAGAGGTGGTCAAGTGGGACCAGGAGCTTAACGGCATCTACCTGTCCGACCACTATCCCCTGGAGGCGGAACTTGTGCGCACCGACGGAGGCAAGGCTTGAAGGAATACATAGAGGTGGGGCAGATAGTCAAGCCCCAGGGCATAAAGGGCGAGGTCAAGCTGATGCCCCTGACCGACGACCCGCTGCGCTTTGAAGGGGAGAACACCTTTTTCTTTGAGGAAAACGGCGCTTACACGCCCGTCACCGCCTGCTTTTCCCGCTTTGACGGCCAGGCGGTGTATCTGTTCATAGACGGCGTCAGCGACAGGAACGCCGCCGAGAAACTCAGGGGCAGGTACCTGCTGGTGGACCGCGCCCACGCGGCGCAGCTGGACGAGGACGAGTTTTTCATAGTCGACCTTATCGGGCTCAACGGCTACGACGAGACGGGCAAAAGCTACGGCACGCTCACGGAAGTCATGCAGCCCGGCGGCAACGACGTGTACGTGTTCGTGGACAAAAAAGCCCGTAAGGAATACCTTATCCCCGCGCTCAAAAGCGTGGTGATCTCTACCGACCCGGCAAAGGGCGAGATGATTTTCGATTCCGTGCGGCTTAACGAAGTCAGCGTGATAAATGACATTTAAGATCCTTACGATTTTCCCCGGTATGGTGGAGGCGGTCCTTGACGAAAGCATACTGGGCCGCGCCCGTAAAAGCGGGCTTATCAAGACGGAGGTCATAGACATCCGTCCTTTTTCCGCGTCCAAGCATAAAAACACCGACGACACGCCTTACGGTGGCGGCGCGGGCATGCTGATGACGCCCCAGCCCGTGTTCGACGCGATGAAGTACGCCATGGGAGAGGGCTTTTCCGGCAAAAGGATATACCTGTCCCCCAGGGGCGGCGCGTTCACCCAGCAGAAGGCCGGGGAGCTTGCGAAGGAAGACACGCTGATACTGCTGTGCGGGCACTACGAAGGCCTGGACCAGCGGGCGATAGACCTGTGCATAGACGAGGAGATCTCCGTGGGGGACTACGTGCTCACCGGCGGGGAACTGGGCGCGCTCATAATCACGGACGCGGTGGCGCGGCTGGTGGACGGAGTGCTGGGCTGCGCCGAAAGCAGCCGTGACGAAAGCTTTTCCGACGGCCTGCTGGAGTATCCCCAGTACACCCGCCCGCGGGAGTTCTGCGGGCTGACGGTGCCCGAAGTGCTGTTAAACGGCAACCAGGCGGACATAGACGCCTGGAGGAAAAAGGAGGCGCTCAGGCTTACCTTGGACCGCCGCCCGGAGCTGCTCGAGGGAGCGGCGCTGTCCAGGCAGGACAGGAGCCTGCTCAGGGAGATAAAGCGGGAACAGCCATGCGAAAAAGTGTATTTCGGCGGCTGTCCCGAGGAACTGAAGCTCAGGCTGATCGAGCAGGGCGGGGGCAGGACAGTGTCTTCAGCCAAAGAGAACGCCCGCTTTGCCGCGCTGTTTGAGCCCGAAGAAGGGGACTTTGGCGGATACGACCGCGTGTTCACCGCGTTTTGCTCGGAGGGCGCGCTGGCGTTTTCGCCCCTTGCCTTCGACCCCGCGGTGACGGAGATAAGCGGGGACGAGGGGATAGGCGAGGTGCTGCTGTTCGGGGGCAGCGATTTCGATTTCGCCTGCGTGGCCGCGCGGCTGCTGCCAGTCAGGGAAGTAAAGGACGGAGTCGTGAAATACGGTTCCTCCCGCCGCATACGCCATATCCCCGCCGAAAAGCCCCGGCTGCTGTGCAGGTTCAAGGACGGCGGCGAAACGAACAGTCCCCTGAACCCGTATTCCCAGGCTTTCGTGAAGTGGCTGGCCGATTTCCTCAGGTCGGGCGGCGGCGAAGCGGAAAACCGGGCGGAAACGGCAAAACAGATATACGGACAGATAAAACACGGCGCCGAATAGCGGACGCCGTGTTTTTATGCGCTGTGACTTTATAGCGGGGAAATGCGCCTTATTCCTCCGCCGCCGCTTTGACGGCGGTGGAAAGCGCGCGCACCATGGTCTCTACCGGCAGGCAGAACTGCCCCGGGTGGCGGGGCGCCTGCTCGAGGCACCAAGGCAGGTGGATGAAGTCCGCCCGCACGGGTGAACCTTTCAGGTGCTCCAGCGCCAGGTAGAACACGTCGTTGCACACGAACGTGCCCGCGCTTTCGCTCACCCGGGCGGGGATGCCCTCTTTGAGTATCGCCTCCGCCAGCAGCGCGGGGTCCAGGGTGGCGGAAAGTTCGCCCGGGCCACCTTCGATTATCTTTTCCGAAAGGCAGACCCTGCCGGCGTTGTCCGGCGCCTTGGCGTTCCTTTCGTTGACCGCCCGCCTTTCGGGAGTGACGGCGTCCCGTCCGCCCGCCTGACCGACCATTATCACCCTGTCGGGCTTTACGCGCCCGATCTCGGCTATCAACAGCCGGCCCGCCGTTTCGTATTCCACGGGCAGGATAAGCTTATATATCCCTTCGCCTTCCAGGCGCTTTACCGCTTCCTCGGCGGGATTGATCTCCTCCCCGCCGAAGGGCTCGAAGGCGCTGATCAGCAGTTTTTTCATGGGAGCACCTCCCGTTTGACGGAAAAATTAACAGTATCTGTCGCAAAAGCGACTTTACCTTACAGGGAATTGTATTATAATTATCCTGCGAATGCAAGACAAACGGAGGAATTTATAATGGAAAAATACGTGGAATCCACCACTCTTATCGGCCAGATCGTGCGTGAGTATCCCGAAGCCATCGAAGTGCTGCTGTCCAGCGGCATGCACTGCCTGGGCTGCCCCGCCTCTCAGGCGGAGAGCATCGCAGATGCCTGCATGGTGCACGGCATCGACGCGGACGAGTTGCTCGAAGCGGTGAACGCCGCCATCGCCGAAGCCAGAAAGTAAGAGCTGACGATAACAAAGACCCGCCGGAAAACCCGGCGGGTCCTTTTTTATGCCGGGGGTTTCCCGGCAGGGAAAAACTTAGTTCTCGGCGTCGTACACCGCAGCCTTCTCCTCGTGGATGGCGTCGCGGGCGGCGGCGGGAATAAAAAACAGAGGGGGAAGCGTTCCCCCTCTGCGGGTATTACGGATTATTCCTTGACTTTGCCCATGTTCTCGGCGTGGCCGGACACCATGTTGTCCTCGCCGGAAGACATCTTGCCGTTGTTTACCAGCAGGTTGGTGATGATGCCCATGATCATGGCGGTAGCCAGCGCTGAGATGGTCAGCAGCGCGCCGCCGGTGATGTCGTTGTGGCCGAAGCTCAGGGTCAGGCCGCCGATGCCGCACACCAGTATGGCCGCGACCACGAACAGGTTCTTGCTGTTGCCCAGGTCCACGTTCTTGAGCATCTGCAGACCGCTGACGGCGATGAAGCCGTACATGGCGATGCAGGCGCCGCCCATGACGCACTTGGGGATGGAGTTGATGAAGGCCACGAAGGGGGTGAAGAAGGAGAGCGCCACGCAGCCGATGGCCGCGCCCAGGATGCTCACTATGGAAGCGTTGCCGGTGATGGCCACGCAGCCGATGGATTCGCCGTAAGTGGTGTTGGCCGCGCCGCCGAACACGCCGCCCACGATGGAGCCTACGCCGTCGCCCAGCAGGGTCTTGTCCAGGCCGGGATCGGTGATGAGGTCGCGGTTGATGATGTTGGAGAGGTTCTTGTGGTCAGCCATGTGCTGCGCCAGCTCCACAACGCCGATCGGGATAAAGGTGAGGGCGATGTTGGCGATATCGGAACCGGTGAGCTTGATGGCGCCGTAGGTGTTCTCGGCGATCTCGCCGGCCTCGACCAGCTTGGTCTCAAAAGCTCTTAAGAAAGTGAACTTGGGGTAGTCCAGTATGCTGGTGAACTTGAAGGGCTTGAAGGTGGCAGCCAGGGTGTCCAGGTCGATGATCTTGAGCACCGCGGTGTCGGTGGCCCTGCCAATCAGGGTGAGGATGAGGGCGAGCAGGTAGCCCGCGCCGATGCCGATGATGAAGGGGATCAGCTTCATGCCCTTGGTACCCTTGATGGAGGCGAACACGATGGCCAGGAAGGTGCAAGCGCCGACCAGGATGTAGAGCAGGCTGTAGTCAGCGCCGCCGTTGGTGCTCATCCAGCCGGTGGCGGTGCCGGAAAGGGAAAGACCGATCAGGGCGACGATGGGCCCGATGATGACGGCGGGCATGAGCTTGTTGACCCAGCCGCTGCCGGTAGCCTTGATTATCAGGGCCAGCACCACGTACACCAGACCCGCGAAGGCGATGCCGATGATGACGCCCCAGTAGCCGTAGTTGGCGTGGAGCACGGCTTCATAAGCGCCCAGGAAGGTGAAGCTGGAGCCCAGGAACACGGGGGAGCGCCTCTTGGTGAAGAGCAGGTAGATCAGGGTGCCGATGCCGGCGCCGCACAGCGCGGCGGCGGGGTCGAACTTGATGGCGCCGTTGGTGTAGCCGGTCATGATCATGGGCACCAGCAGGGTGGCGGCCATGATGGCGATCATCTGCTGGAACGCGAA
>JAIKYG010000056.1:0-2138 GCA_024683475.1 Clostridiales bacterium
CGTTAAGCAGCATGTAGTACATCAGGCGCACGGTTTCAGCCTCATCCTCGTTGATGCGCAGCACCTTCCTATGGCCGCCGTTGCCGTCAGGGATCTCCACACGGTCATAGCCCAGCAGGGCAGGGGTCATAAAGCGGCCCCGGCTGAACCGCCATTCCAGCGCCAGCAGCATGGCCTCGCCCTTCATGTGGCTCTCTTCCTCGGCGACCATGGCCAGAACGAACAGGATGATGTTGCTGGTGGGATCCAGCGTGTTCAGATGCTCCTGTTCGAAGAATACCTGTATGGGCGGGTCGAATTCCTTCAGCCGCCGCACCCAGCCGATGCAGTCCAGCAGGTTACGGGCGAAGCGGGAGACCGACTTTGTGATAATCATGTCGATCTTCCCGGCCATGGTGTCCTTCATCATGAGCTGGAAGGCTGGGCGGTGCTCCGTGTTGGTCCCGGAGAAACCATCGTCCACATACGTGCCCACATGCTTCCACTTGGGATTCGCCTTGATCATGTCCCGGTAGGCGTTCTTCTGCATCTCGATGGAGACCAGCTGATCGATGTCGTCCGTGGAGACCCGGCAGTACGCCGCAACGCGGAGGATTCGATCTTCCTCCGGCGCAGCTGCCGTAGCAGCAATCTTCCGGACGTTTTCGCCTGTATAGGTGTTGACCTCCACGCGCAGGGCTTCCTTCGCGCGGGTGCGCTCGGATATAAAGCCCGTTCCCGGCGGCCTCTGCGCTTCCTCCTGTCGTCGCCGGGCGCGTTCCTCGGCCCTCGGACGAATGTCTTTCAAGGCTCTGTTCACTCCTGTCTGTGTGTATTCCATCGGACACGCTCCCGTGCCTTTGGAGGGGCAGACCGGTGGTAGTGTTATATAGCCATACTATTTGGAACCACGCAACGTCCAGCGGTCGTAAGTGGCTACTTTATCATTTCCGCTTACGCCTTATCATGTTTCCCTTGGCTGGACGCTTGATTATCAGCGCATATAGCGCCTCCGCCTTCTTGTCGAAAATCAGCGTCACGGGATCGAGTTCCAGTACTGCGCACATCAGGAGCCCAGCCCTCAGGTTGACGCGGTACACCTCTCGTTCGCCATATTCGAAGCGCTGGTACTGCCGGATCTGCATACCGGCCATTGTTGCAACCTGCTGCTGGGAATAACCCAGCTTCATCCGGGCTTTGCGGAGCATTTCTGATTCGCGCGTGGTATGCCTGTTCACATTACGACCTCCTGTCGTTTAGCTTAGTAGTGAGTAGGCCACAACGCCCCGCGCAAGTCAAGCGACTACGCTGGAAGTTATCAGATTGTCGGCAGAGTTATCCGTTCCGTCAGACTTCAGAAAAGAAAAAAACGGGAAACCGTAAAGGTCTCCCAAAGATGGCAAATAATACTGTGCTTATTCCGCAGGCTCTTTCTATTGCGAAGCAGAATACCTGTAACTCCTGTAACCCGGCAGAGCGAGGTTACATTGTATCAAAAAAAGCGTTTCTTTCCACTCAACAACGCTGATTTTTGAAACAAAATCAGCGTTGTTGCTTTTTGCCGGGAAGCGCCGCATTTGCGGGCTTTTCGGGTGTTCTGCCGTTTGCCCCACCCACACAGGAGCAGCTCTGGAATACTAAAACAGCGTTGGGCCGCCGTGGCTATCCAGACGCGTAACAAACGGACACCAGGCGATTGCGCACAAGCGTCTGGCCGCCTCGATTCCCGCCGTTTGTCCATCAGTTTTGGCAACTGAAGCTGACCAATTCGTTTACCGCGCCCCCTCACCTTCGATCCGTTCTTTGATCCCTTAAGTCAAAGTGTACTGTTCCACGGTCCGCTGCTGCCGGGTGAGCTTGTGGCACCGCCAGGACAGCTTGGCTTCTACGCCCGCGATGGTTTTCCCGTAGTTCTCTACGCCAGCCCCGGTCAGACGGAAGGTGGACTCGGCTTCCTTGAACTGCCGGTCGATGGTGCGCATGTCGCGCGGAACATTTATGGAAACCGGCAAAACCACGGCCACCCGTTCATACAGGGTTTCAGTCATAAAGTTTCACTTTTTCCCATTGCGGTTTTGGGACGGTGGGCATATAATAAAGTGGCCCGCGAAGGGTAATTCCGGTTATTGGAGGCGCCATGGACGTTCAGAAGATCGACC
>JAIKYG010000057.1:0-3503 GCA_024683475.1 Clostridiales bacterium
CGTTTATCTGTATCGGGCTTAGCGCGGCGGTGTCCTCGCTGTACCAGTAAGTGCCGGTATCGCGGTTTATTATCTCCATCTGAGGCGTGAACACGCGCGAATCCAGACTTTCGACCGTTACGCTTATGCTTGCGGGGGACAGGCGCACGACCTCGCCGTAGGTGGATACCGCCGTAAGCGGTACGTCGTATTCGCCTGCCGAGCGTATACTGCTGTAATCAGGCGTGATCCGTATGTTGCGCGAGGTAAGCTTCGAATATTCGTTCTGCGGCACGCTGACCGTGACGTCTATGCTTTTTTGGTATATGCCGGCTATGTCGGTGGACACCGCCAGCTGCGAGGGCAGCGTGCTGCTTGCGGGAACGGTTACGGATAAGTTCTCTATCGTTTTTGTGCGCGTAAGAGAGGACACGTTCATCACGATGTACGTCCAGAGTATGACCGCGAGCACGAGACTTATAAGCTTTAGCCACAGTCTGCGCGTAAGCACCTTTAGCGTCCATTTCCATATGCGCGGCAGTGCGGCTTTAATGCGGGAGATGAGCGCCTTCAAAGCCTGCGCAAACGCTGAAGACTTGCCTGTCATGTATCTGCGCCTCCTCCGTCTTCGCTCGAAAGCAGCGCGCTCAGCCGCTTTAACGCGCCGGTATTCTGCGCCTCGAACAGCTCCGTCAGCATCTGAGTGAGAGATTTAATGTCGAGGTAGCGGTTTATGCGTCCCTCGCGCGCAACCGAGATAACGCCTGTTTCCTCGCTTACGACAAACGCGACCGCGTCGGTGGTTTCGGTTATGCCGATAGCGGCTCTGTGGCGCGTGCCGAGCTCCTTGGCTATGTCGGGATCGTTTGAAAGCTGCAGTATGCACGCGGCAGAGAGTATGCGCTTGTTTCTGATGATAGTGGCGCCGTCGTGCAAGGGAGTGTTAGGCTCGAATATGTTTTCGATAAGCTGCGCGGTGATGTCGGCGTTCAGCAGCGTGCCGGTGTCCGCGAACTCGCGCAGTCCTGTTTTGCGTTCGATAACTATAAGCGCGCCTATGCGCTTTCTGCTCATGCTGCTCATCGCCTGCACCAGCTCGCTGACCACCTTCGAGGAATCCTCGCTCTTACCGTGCGAGGACGAGGTGGAGGATATGAAATTCGAGCGTCCGAGCTGCTCCAGCGCGCGGCGCAGCTCCGGCTGAAACAGGACTACGGCGACCACTACGCCGGTATTTAACACCTGCGTGAGCGCCCAGTGCACCACGTTCAGATTGAGTACGTCGCTCAGCCACGTAAACACGATCAGCACGCCGACGCCCTTGACGACGGCGCTTGAACGCGTGCGCACGATAAGCAGGATAAGCTCGTATATAATAACTGCGGTAATGAATATGTCAAGGAAGTTGCGCCAGTCTGGCTGCGCGAAGAGATTGGCGTACAGCGTTTTGGCGGCGTTTTCAAGCGTATCCAGTATCCTCATTTCCGCGCTCCGTCCTTCCTGCTATTTCATATACCATTATAACAGAAAAGTCACCGAAATGAAACAGCTAATAAAAATTTTATACTGCGTTTTTTATCTGGCGGCGGAACGAGCGCGTATGCATGAATATACAACGAAATCTGCATATACTGAATACTAACACGAAAAAACGGTTAAATCCGCATAAATATACTTGACTTTATGCACCGTGGGTCATATAATCCAGCCGTCATCAAAATTGAAAGGCAAGGTATGTATCTATGAAACGGGTCTTACTTATGACGGCAGCTTTTTGTTTGGCGTTTTGCCTGTTTGCAAACGCCGCTTACGCGTGCACGCTGATTTACGTGGGCAGCGCCGTATCTGCGGACGGCAGCGTGATCTTCGGGCGCAGCGAGGACTATTCGAACAGCCAGAACAAGCTTTTTTATGTCGCCGAAGAAGGCAAGCACAAAGCAGGCGAGCTGTACAACGGCTGCTACGGCTTCAGCTGGACCTTCACCCATGACAGTTACGGCTACACCGCGTTCTCGGACGATAACGGCGCGGGCGTGGACAACGTATGCCCGGACTGCGGTCAGGATCACGCGCATACTCCTTACGAGGCGGCGGGCACAAACAGCATGGGCGTAACCATTACGGCGACTGAGACGATCAATGGCATGGAGGCGATCGAGGCGGCAGACCCGTATGAGGATCTTGGCATCGAAGAGGCGGAGATCGTTACCGTGATTCTGAGCGAAGCGGCAAGCGCGAGGCAGGGCGTCGAGCTGCTTGCGTCGATATACGACGGCGCGGGCGCCAACGCGGGCAGCGGCATAATTATCGCCGACGCGCAGGAGGCTTGGTACATTGAAAACGTGTCGGGACATCAGTATATCGCGCTGAAGCTTTCAGATACGCTGCTTATGACCCAGCCCAACATGGTGGTGATCGGTCTGGTGGATCTGGACGGCGAAAACGTGATCTGCTCAGAAAAGCTGATAAGCACGGCGCAGCAGGCGGGCAGCTTCGTGGGCGACGCCGAGCTTAATCAGATTAACTACGTGGCAAGTTACTACGGCGGCACGCAGCCCAACGCGCGCATGGTGAACGCACAGGCTTATTTTGCTGACGTATGCGCAGTCAACTGCAGCGCGGAAACGGACACCGCTTACGTACTGAGCAACGTGGACGCAAACGGCGAGATTACGGATGTGTACAACGGCTTTGAGGTCACCGAAAAGCTGTCAATCGAGGACGTGCAGAATTTTTATCACATATCCAACATCGGCTATCAGCGCAATCTCGAGGGGCATATCTTCCAGATTTCCGGCGAAGGCGCGACCGAAACGGTCGAGTGGGTCGCTATGAACGACAATGCGCTGGCGGTATACGTGCCGTACTATCCGATGCTGACCACAGACGTATACGAATGCTACAAGCTGAGCACGCCGGAGGCCGAATTTACGACTGAAGCGCCTGAAGCCGGCGCGTACTATCCGACCACTGTGAACAGGCGTGTGGACGGCCAGCGCGTCGCGGTAGAGGGCTATATGGTGATACCGGAGAACTGGAAAGATTCCGTATACTGGACCAACGACGTGGTGAGCAACATCGTGCTCTACGGAGGCCTTGACGAAGCGACGGTGAACGCGGTCTACGAAAAGGTATACGCGCTGCAGGCCGACGTGAACGCTGCGTTCTTTGCGCTTGATACAGCGGATCTGAGCGCCGAGGCGTCCACCTCCTGGAGCGCAGCTCAGTCCAAAGCAGTTCACGAGGCGATGATCGCCATAGCGAACGATCTGATAGGTTAAGCAAAAAGAATTCTTTAAAGACCGATTTAAGGCCGCCTGACGGCCTTTCCCCAAAATCGGTTATTACAGAAGTACAAAACCCAGATAGAATTTTGGAGGGGTCGCAAACCCAATGTCATTGAGTTAAGTGACACAAAGGCATCTATGTGAAGAAAAGCATGGATGCCTTTTTTATTTCTGTAAATTTTCAAAAAAACACTTGACAAATAGCGGAAAATGTGCGGCCACTTTCGCTCCAAATGA
>JAIKYG010000079.1:0-10197 GCA_024683475.1 Clostridiales bacterium
GAGATCGCCACCTTTGACGAGGACGACGTGTACGACCAGAAGGACGCGAAGGGCTTCATAACCCTGTTCGGGCTGCCCATCAAAGTCCAGGCAAAACTCAACGCGAAACTGAACAAATAAGGATCATCTAATGGACTCCAAGCTTTGGGAAGGCCGCCTTGCGGGCGGCCTCAGCGGCGCCGCCAACGACTACAACTCCTCCATACGCGTAGACTCGCGCATGTACCGTGAGGACATATTGGGCTCACTCGCCCACGCGCGGATGCTGTGTGAAACAGGCATCATTTCCGCAGAGGATCACGCCGCAATAGAAAGCGGCTTAAACGCCATACTTGAAGATATATCTTCAGGCAAACTGGCGATATCCCCCGAAGCGGAGGATATCCACACTTTCGTTGAAGCCGAACTGACCCGGCGGGTGGGCGCTCCGGGCAAAAAGCTGCACACCGCCCGCAGCCGCAACGACCAGGTCGCAACGGACGTGAGGCTGTACCTGAAGGGACAGGCGGAAAACGTCATCTCCCTGCTGGCAAAAATGGCCCGCGCCCTTACCGACAAGGCAGAAAAGTATACCGAAGCCATCATGCCCGGTTACACCCACCTGCAGAGGGCGCAGCCCGTGAGCTTTGCCCAGCAGCTGCTGGCCTACGCGCAGATGTTTCTGCGGGACATGGGCCGCATGTCCGACGCGGAAAAGCGCATGAACCGCTGTCCCCTGGGCGCCGGCGCACTGGCCGGCACGTCATTCCCCATCGACCGGGAGCTGACGAGCCAGCTGCTGGGTTTTGACGCGCCCTGCCTGAATTCCATAGACGCCGTGAGCGACCGGGACTTCTGCGTGGAGCTCGCCGCGGCTCTGAGCCTGATAATGACCCACCTCTCCCGCCTGTCGGAGGAGGTCATCCTCTGGTCCAGCTGGGAGTTCCGCTTTGTCGAGCTGGCGGACGAATACTCCACCGGCTCCTCCATTATGCCCCAGAAGAAAAACCCCGATCTGGCGGAGCTTACACGGGGCAAAACAGGCCGGGTGAACGGCGATCTCATGTCCCTGCTGACCATGCTCAAGGGGCTGCCCCTCGCCTACAACAAAGACATGCAGGAAGACAAAGAGGCGATCTTCGACAGCTTTGACACGGTAAAAGCCGCTCTGACAGTGTGTATCCCCATGCTGGAGACCATGAGCGTGAAAACCGAAAACATGCTTCTCGCCGCTGCCCGGGGCTTTATAAACGCCACCGACGCGGCGGATTACCTTGCCGCCAAAGGCGTGCCTTTCCGTGACGCATACAAAGCCGTAGGCTCCCTGGTCAAATACCTTATATCCGAAGGCAAGACTCTGGAAAGCGCCGAGCTTGCCGACTATCAGCATTTCTGCCCCGCGTTCTGCAGCGATGTGTACGGTTTCATCAGCCTTGACGCGTGCCTTAAGCGCAGGAACAGCCTGGGCGGCACCTCCCCCGAGCAGACCGCCCGGCAGATACAGTCCGTGCGTGCCGAACTGGCAAAGTATGAATAATTCAGACCGCGCCCCCGCTGCGGATATACTGCGGGTCATCAGCATAGGCATAGTGGGCTGGTACCACATCTGGCAGCAGAGCTGGCTGAATCCCAGCTTTACCCTTTTCGGGCATTATTTCAATCTATACCCCCTTGTGAGCAGGGGGTATATGTTTGTGTACGTGATGTTCATGCTCAGCGGCTTCGTGCTCATGCTGGGCAGCTTGAGCGGAAGATATCCCTCCGTAAAGCGCTTTTACCTGGGCAGGATCGCGCGCATAGTACCATCTTACCTCATGTGCCTTGTGATCTTCGGCTGTTTCGTCATAATCCCCGACGACCCGTATCCTTCCCTGGGATTCATGCTTAAGGATCTGCTAAGCCATCTGACATTCACGCATAACCTGGTATACGAAGGCTATCAGGCATCCCACTTCAGCCACGCCCTGTGGACCGTCGCCGTGGAAATGCAGTTGTACCTGATATTTCCCCTGCTCGCCCGGTGCTTCAAAAAGAAACCGTATCTCGTCTTTGCCGGGATGCTGGCTATCTCCACTCTGGTAAAGCTGCTTATCCGCGCATATATCCCGGATTCCACTTTATACATAAACCGCCTGAGCACCACCCTTGACGTTTTCGGCACAGGCATGCTTGGAGCGTATGTTTATTACCGCGTGAAGGAACACGGTTTCGGCAGGTATGCGCTCCTCGCTTTCACTTTCGCCGGTCTTGGCTGCGTTTTGGGCGCGCACTTCCTCATGAAGAGCCTTGCCACGTTTACGGGCGGCGAGACGGAAAGGCAGGCGCAGATGTGGTTCGCGCTGCCTTTGTCCCTGCTCATGTGCACATTCACGGTATGCTTAAGCCTGAGCTTCGGATGGGTCAAAAAACTGTGTTCCAACCGCATAGTGCTGTTCTTTGCGGGGATTTCCTACAACTTCTACATCTGGCACCAGACCCTGGCTGTGCGTCTTAAGCAGGCGCGCATACCTTCATACACGGGCAGTACCCCGAACATGGACGGTCAGACAGTCTGGCAGCACCGGTATACGTTGGTCTGCTTCATCGCCGCCCTGCTGTTCGCGGCGTTTATGACCTATGTAATAGAAAAACCCTGCGCCAGGGCTTTAAGCCCGCGCAGGGAAGCTAAGCCGTCTCAGCCGCCGAATTCCTGACGGAAACGGTCGCAGTAATACCTGACGTTGTCCCACTTGGCGTCCGGCGCGATCCTGTGGTCGGGGCAGGGAATGTATCCGCCCAGGTCGATAAGGGGCTTTAAGCGTTCTATCTCCGCGTCCACCGCCTTAAAGTCCTTGCTGAACACCCGTTTGTCCATGCCGCCCACGCCCTTGATGGCCGGGCCGTATTTTTCTCTCCAGGGCGCTATCGAGGCGTTCCATGTGCCCACCTCTATGGGAAACATGGTATTTACGCCGTTTTCCAGCCATATGGGCACCAGTTCGTCTATCTTGCCGTCGCAGTCCAGAGAGATTATATCCGTACCGTGGGCGCGCATCTCGTCCGTGATCTTTTTATACCATTTGCCGGTAAGCCGCCCGAACACCGCGGGTCTGAGCAGCGGACCGGTCTTAAAGCATATGTCCTCCCAAAAATGGCCGTAATCAAACTTGAGTCCCAGCTTCATGGCTTCTTTCACACATTCGTAGCACAGGGAGTCGACCGTATCCACGATCTCCTCATAAAGCTCCTCGTCATCCACGGCCAGGTAGCTCAGTTCTTCCACGCCCACCATGTTCCTGACATTGCCGTAAAGCGAGCCGAGATGCAGGTATATCGGGTGGTCTTCCCCTTTAAGGCGCTCATATTCCCACTTGATATTCTCACCGTCCACTCTTTCCGGGAAGAATCTGAGCCGGGGCAGGTATTCCTCCTCCCAGGCTTTCCTGTCCTTCAGGGTAGTGCCCACGTGGGCGGGTATGGACACCACGCCCGGCTTGCTCTTGGTGATCAGCCCCATGCTGTCACGGCGGATCTCGCTGCCGTCAGGCAGCACCTCCAGCACTTCGGACTTGAATGACGGGTTCAGAAAGCCGCTGAAGCCCAGACCGCCGCCCCAGTTGAAGTCAAAACCCAGCAGCTGGTTTATCTTATGGTCGGTCGCGTTGCCGTCTCCCCAGTTATTGGCATCCTCGATGGTGATATGCCCTTCCTCCGCCCACTTCAGCAGTGTCTCGCGCCAGAATCCGAAGACCACAAGGGGCATGCGGTCATATTTTTCATAGTTCATTATAGCGTGGAGCCGCTGGGTATTATTCATAAAAAAGCCTCCGTTTTGTGCTATTATTGTGATTTTAGCACATATTATTTTCTGTTTTGTTAGCCTTGGTTTCGTTTTTGCTACAAATAAATCTCTAAATCGTGTAAATGATATTGCAAAATTATTGCCGGAGTTGTATAATATTTCCGAGTACATATACCCGTGATTTTTTGATAAAAAAGTGTTTCGAGGAAGTACGCTATGAAAAATCAAAACCTGCCCACAAAACTGCTGTCCATCGCTTTGGCGCTGGCGTTTATTATCGCGCTGTTTCCGGCAGCCAGAGCGGAAAGTTACGAGGCTGAGGTTAATTTGAACCGCATGGTGGTGCGCTCAGGTCCCACCACCGCTTACGGCATATTGGGATACCTGAACAAGGGCACCCGTGTAACGGTGCTGGCAACATCCGGCAAAATAGCCAAGATAAGCTACAAAGGCAAAACCGGCTATTCTCTGCTCAGCCAGCTTACCCCTGTGGAGAAGCCAACCCCCACGCCCACCGCGACCGCGAACACCGACAGCGGCTCCCTGTCCGGTCTGGGCACCATAACCTCCGCCACGGCGAACGTTTACGCTTCCGCGTCCGCTTCCTCGAATGTCCTTATGGTCGCCAAGCAGGGGCAGACCTTCACCGTGCTCGCCACTAACGGCTCCTGGGCAAGGCTCCAGAACGGCAGTTCCATCGGCTACGTCAAGATGTCGCAGCTCAACATCCGTGTGGGCGTCACCGCCACTCCCGCGCCGGGAAGCGTTACCACGACCCCCACTCCCACCGCTTCTGCCGTGCCGACTCCCACCCCCACCGGACTGGCTTACATAAAACAGGACAAAACCAAGATATACGCTTCTTACAGCACGAATTCCAACGTTATCGCCGTAATGAACAGGGGCGCCGACTTCACCATCCTTGACATGAACGACAACTGGGTCAAGCTGGAAAACGGCAAAAATGTCGGCTTTGTGGAGCGCAAAGACGTGAACATTGTGCCCGGCGTCACCGCCACACCCAAAGCGGGCTCCGCTACGCCCACCCCGACTCCCAAGCCCACTCCCACCCCCACCCCGGGCACGGCGACCAACCAGAACATACCGGCTTTCGCCAACTGCTCCGTGCCGCTGTACAAGTCTCCCTCCATCGCTTCCGAGAAAATCAGGACCCTGTCCATGGGCCAGGAGCTCACCGTATGGGGCTGGAACGGCGCCTGGGCTGCGGTGATCGTGTCCGGCACAAAGGGCTACACCTCTTTGAGCGCGCTCACAAAGGTCAGCGACGTCACCCTGCAGCCCGCCATGCGTGCGGAAGCGCAGGTCTCCGCCAGCCGCGTGACCTTCTATAAATACGCTTCCAGTTCCTCCAAGACGGTCGGTTCCCTCACCTCCGGGTCCGAAGTGACCGTGCTTGCCACAAACGGCACCTGGGCGCTGGTGGAATACCGCGGCAACCGGGGCTATTGCACCGCCTCCAGCCTCTCCGCGATCACCAACCCCACGCTGGAGCAGACCGAAAACATCTCTGCGCTCACAAACAAAAAGACCAAGGTGTACGCTTACGCCACCACATCTTCCGATACCCTTGCCACCCTTAACCAGGACACTTTCCTGACGCTGCTCGGGCATAACGGCCAGTGGGGTCTTATCGACTGCAACGGCCACAAGGGCTATGTGGACATCAATTCCCTGGTCAGGTACTCCAGCGTCACCCTGAACGAAGACGAACGCTATCAGGCCACCGTCACCGTCGCGGGCAGCGTAAAGAAATACGCCTACGACGCCAGCACCGGCGCAGGCTCCGTCAGCGCGGGAATGAAAGTGAACGTGCTGGCGCACAACACCTACTGGGCGCTGATAGAGCGCAACGGGCACAAGGGCTATTATCCCGTGACCGGGCTCAAGATCCACCTGGACGAATTCATTTCCCCGACGGAGATGACTTTTGAGGCCACTGTGATCTGCGCCGCCCCCGCCTACGCCGCGGCGCTTGAGAGCGCGAACCGGCTGGGCACCATCCCCATCGCCACAAACGTTACCGTCACCGCATATACGGACAAGTGGGCGCGCATCAGCTACTCCGGCGTGACCGCGTACCTGCTCAGGAACACCCTGTCCGCGACCGATTATATCGAGCTCAAAAACGGCGTATCCGCGGCCAACCAGATCCTCGCCCTGCAGAAAAAGCTGGAAGACCTGGGTTATTTCGACGGTCTGCCCGCCGGAAACTACGGCTCGCTCACCACGAACGCGGTGTCCCGCTTCCAGAACCAGATCGGCCTGAGCGCCAGCGGCGTTGCGGACAAGACCACCCAGCGCGTGCTCTACGGCGGCCACGCGCCTCAGAGCTCCATCAAAACCGCCAACCTGTCTAAGGGTTCGGTGGGCAGCGACGTGACCCGTCTGCAGACCCGCCTGACCTACAAGGGTTATCTGAGCGCCGGCATAGACGGAGACTTCGGCAACATCACCCTGAGCGCCGTAAAGCTGTACCAGAAGAAGGCCGGGCTTGAGGAGACCGGCGTGGCCGATCCTGCCACCCTGTCCAGCCTGTTCTCTTCCTCCGCGCCCAAGAACACCGGCGCCGCCGTCAGCGGCTCGGGTTCATCCTCAAGCGGAGGCAGCGCTTCCACCGGCAACTACTCCACCAACCCCAACGACGACCCCGCCAGCGGTACGGGCTCCTCTAACATAGAGACCGTTGTCACCCACGCCCTGCAGCAGCTGGGCAAGCCCTACATTTACGCCACTTCCGGCCCCAACAGCTTCGACTGTTCCGGCTTCACCAGCTACTGCTACAGGAAGATCGGCATCTCCCTGGGCCGCAGCGCGTATGCCCAGGGTTACGGCAGAGGCACCAAGATAGAGAGCGTGAGCGCGATGAAGCGCGGCGATATCGTGTGCATGAACACCATTACCGACTCGGACCTCAGCGACCACGTGGGCATCTACCTGGGCGGCGGCAAGTTCATACACGCCTCCTCCGCCGCGGGCAAGGTCATCATTTCCTCCATCACCACCGGTTATTACAACCGGGTGTTCTCCTGGGCCAGGAGGATCGTGTAATGTCCCTCAGATTCAGGCAGGTCATATTCGATCTGGACGGCACCATAACCCGCTCGGCTCCGGGCATCTGCGCTTCCGCCGCCTACGCCATAGACAAAATGGGCTTCCCTGCCCTCCCGGACGACAAGCTGCTGGAGTTCGTGGGTCCGCCCCTCAGGGACAGCTTTAAGCGCCTGTGCGGCATGACCGAAGATGAATCCGTCCGGGCGACCGCCCTGTTCAGGGAAAGGCACGTGGCGATTGGCTGGAAGGAAGCCTCGGTCTACCCCGGCATCTACGAAACGATCTTTTCGCTCAAGCGCGAAGGCGCGATCATCACTCTCGCCTCCTCAAAGTCCCGTTCCCTGTGCGTAAAGACACTGGAATATTTCGGGCTGCTGCCGTTTTTTGACGACGTAGTCGCCCCGAACGAAAACAACGCCCACATCATAACCAAGTGTGAGCTTATCACTTCCGCGCTCAAAACGGACAAGGCGGACGCCTGCATGGTGGGCGACCGCGTTTTCGACATAGACGGCGCGCGCAAGGCGGGCGTGTACTCCATTGCCGCAGGTTACGGTTACGGTTCACGCGAAGAGCTTGACGCCTGCAAGCCCGACGCCATTGCCCCCGATCCCGCTTCCCTGAGGCAGCAGCTGCTGGGAGACGCGCCGCGCATGCCGGGCTTCTTTATAACCCTCGAAGGCTCCGACGGCTGCGGGAAGACCACCCAGAGCCGCCTGCTCAAGGCGTATCTTGAGAGTCTCGGTTTGGACGTGGTCGCCACGCGGGAACCGGGCGGCTGCCCTATTTCCGAGAGGATCCGCGGCGTACTGCTCGACGTGAGCAGCCTTGGCATGACGGACGAGTGCGAGGCGCTTTTGTTTGCCGCCGCCCGTCAGCAGCACATAAGCGACACCATACTGCCCGCGCTCAACCGTGGCAAGCTCGTGCTGTGCGACCGTTTCGTGGACTCCTCCATCGCCTACCAGGGCTACGGGCGCGGTCTGGGCGACTGGGTCAGGCAGATAAACGAGCACGCCCTTGCCAAATGCACGCCCGATCTGACGGTAGTATTCGACATCAGCCCGGACGAGGCGCTCAAGCGCCGTCTGGGAGAACAGGCCGCCGACCGTATAGAGCTTTCAAAAGAAAAACTGCAGCGGCGGGTATATGAGGCCTTTATCGCCCTGTGCGAAAGCGGAGAAAAACGCTATAAACGCCTGGACGCCACCGGAACTCCGGAACAAATCTTCGACAATCTTCGCCAAACGGTAGTAAGGCTGCTGACAAGCCCTCCCGGGGAGGTAGAGTAAATGAAACAAAGATGCTATAACTGCTTTAAGCCCGTAGGCGCGGACGGTGTCTGCCCGAACTGCGGGTTCGACAACGCGTCCGCTTTAAACGAAGGCGCCGCAAAAGCCGGCACCGTTCTGGCGTCCCGCTACGTGGTGGGCCGCTTAAAGAGCTCCGACGGCGTAATGAATATCTATGCTGCTTACGACAACGAAAAGGAAGCCAGACGCAAGCTGCTGGAGTTCTGCCCGGAAAGGCACTGCCAGAGGCTTGAAAACGGCAGGCTCGCCGTAAAGCCCGGCCATGAGGACGCGTACAAACGCGCGCTCAGCCAGGCGATGGAAGAACTGGACGAATCCGCGGACAAAAGATACACCTCCTTTACCGCAGGCGGCACCACCTGGTTCGTGGAGAGGAAAAAGGCCGTGAAGGAAGCCACTCCCGAACCTGAAGAGGAACTGGTGGAAAACCCGTTTAACGGCAAGCTGCCCGCGATAATAGTTGCGGCCGTGATACTGATCGGTCTCATTTACCTGGCCGTCAGGCTGCTTGCGGGCGGTCCCAAGGACGACCCCACCGCCCAGGAGCTCACCCCCACCCCCACCGCGATCTCTCAGAATATCTCCTGGCTGCCTGACGTGACGCCCACCCCCACGCCTTACGTGTGGAGCGAGCCTACCCAGAACACCAGCATAAAATATGCCGACTGGATGGCGCAGCCCGGCGACACCAGCACCGTCAGACCCACTCCCACTCCCACCCCCTACAACATGTGGGAGGAGCTCCAGCAGGAGATCGATTCCACCTGGGGCAGCATGACGCCCACCCCCGCGCCCACCCGCGGCACGGTCAAAAAGGGTTCCGACCCCGAGCTTATACGGGAGCTCCAGTGGCAGCTCATACAGCTGGGCTGGCTGGAAAACGGCGGCGCGACCGGCGAATATGACGCCGCCACGGTCAAAGCGGTCCGGGATTTCCAGACCTATATGAACAACGCCTACGGCGCGGGTCTCACCGTGGACGGCATTTGCGGAGCCAAGACGTTCAGTTTTCTTGACAACTACGGGATCTCCGCAAAGCCCACTCCCGGCATCACGCCCACTCCCACGCCCCAGGTATACGTAATAGACAAGAACTCATCGCCCCTGGAGATCCGCGAGCTCCAGCTGCTGCTTACTTCCAACGGTTGGTACTCGGGCGCCGCCAACGGCGTTTACGACGCGAACACCATGGAAGCGGTGCTCCAGTTCCAGTCCTATGTCAATTCCTCCACCGGCGTGCAGTACGTGAGCGAGACCGGCTACGCGGACGAGCACACCGTGCTGCTGCTCAAATGGGGCGAATTCATCAAGCCCCAGGTCACGCCCACTGTCACGCCCGAACCTTCTCCCACCGCCACCGCCGATCCCTATGACGAGACCGACCAGATGGTGGAGCTGTTCGAGCCGGCGGACGTGATCGTGAGCGCCGAAGGCAATGTGCGCGTGTACGAAAGCGCCAGCGAAAACAGCCGCGTACTGGGCATAGTCGCCCACAACAGCCGCCTTGTGATGCTGGCCGGCAGCCAGAACTGGGCGATGGTGGCTTCCTCCAACGGACAGACCGGCTTTATGCGCCTGTGCGACATAGAGATCCAGAACCCCACCGGACAGGATACCAATGAAGGCTACAGCATAAACGAGAATTCCTCTGTCGACGACATCAAATCCCTGCAGGAACTGCTCATCACCCAAGGCTGGTTAAGCGGCGCCGCCGACGGCGTGTACGGCAGGCAGACCCGCGCCGCCGTGAGCGCGTTCCAGACCTATGTGAACACGCAGGAAGGCGAAGGCCGGCTGACTGTCAGCGGCATTGCCGACGGCGACACGCTGGACCTGCTGCTGGACGGCAGATACCTTAACCCCTCCGTGTATCCCGCTTCTTCCGACGAGATCCAGTTTACCGAAGTGTTCGAGACGCTGTACGTAAGGGCCAAGGCCAACGGCACCGCCCTGTACGAAAAGCCGGACATCAACTTCCCCAGATGGAACGTGTCCAACACTGCGGAATACATTTTGAGCGCCACGGGCGGAGAGTGGCTCAAGATATTAAAC
>JAIKYG010000055.1:0-132167 GCA_024683475.1 Clostridiales bacterium
CCGCTGAATGTCTGGCACGCTTCCCAGGTGACCAGTTCGCCCGTCTCCTTGTGACGCAGCCACTCCAAAGGCTGGTACTGCTCCGGAGTCCAGAGATCCTGCTCCAGCTGTGTGCGGTTGTCGATCATTATGCCCGGCTGAAGCTTGCGCGCCAGAGCGATAAGCTTCTCGGCCTCCCATTCGTCCTTTCCCTTGCCTTTCATCCAGCCGTTGGCGTAGGGTCCGTCTTTGGGAGTATCGTAGGAAAAGTCGAACCAGAGCAGATCTATCTTGCCGTAGTTCGTGAGCAGCTCGGACACCTGGTCGCGCATATACTGAGCGTAGACCTTCATGTCACGGCCTTCGTTCAGCTCTTTCGCGTTTTTGTCATCCCTGCGGGGATGCAGGTGGTCTATGGGGAAAGACGGATGATGCCAGTCGATCAGGGAGTAATAAAACCCGATATGGAGACCTTCGGCCCGGAACGCGTCTACGTATTCCCTGACCAGGTCTCTTCCGGCAGGCGTATTTGTGGATTTGTAATCCGTATATTTGCTGTCGAAAAGGCAGAAGCCCTCGTGATGCTTGGTGGTCAGTACGGCATATTTCATGCCTGCGGCTTTGGCTCTTGCTGCCCATTCTTTCGCGTCGTACATATCGGGATCGAAATACTTGAAATATTTGTCGTATTTTTCTTCAGGTATGCGTTCCTTGGTTTTGACCCACTCATGTCTGGCAGGCATGGCGTACAGTCCCCAGTGAATGAACATTCCGAAACGCGAAGCGGTGAACCATGACGTATCTCCCGGGGTTTTCCTTGTCACATAGCTTGACATTGCGATCCTCCTGCTTTTTTTCTTAATTATACCCTTTAATACCTAAAACTTCAATTGTTTTTTTCGCCGTCTTAAAGTATAATATAAATACAACAGCAAGGGGGCTGAAGCTTATGAAAACACGCTCTGAGCTTAAAATGATCCGCCTGGACGAAGGTCTTAAGCCATTTGAAGCCGACATAAACCTGCGCATGGAGAAACTGGCGCAAGTCGAGAAGACTATTCTTGGGAAATACGCCGACCTTGCGGATTTCGCCAACGGTTATATGTATTTCGGCTTTCACAGGACCGATGACGGTTGGGTATACAGAGAGTGGGCTCCCGCAGCCACTCAGATGCATCTTATAGGCGACTTCAATTTCTGGAACCGGGACGCGAATCCCATGAAGAAGATCGACCCTTCCGGCGTGTGGGAGATCTTCCTGCCCGGCAAGGACGCCTTAAAACACGGACAGCGGGTCAAGGTCGCTGTGACCAAAGGCAGCCGCACTTTCGACCGCATTCCTCTGTACATCACCCGCGTCATCCAGGATCCCGCGGACAACTCCTTTGCCGGTCAGATATGGCAGCCCGAAAAACCTTTCGAATGGACGGACGGCGGTTTCAAAAAGCGCAAGATATCTCCCCTCACCATATACGAAGCCCACATCGGCATGGCGACAGAGTCCGAAAAGATCGGCACCTACGACGAGTTTACGGACCTTGTTCTCCCGCGCATAAAGAAAGACGGTTACAATACGGTCCAGCTCATGGCAATAATGCAGCATCCGTATTACGCATCCTTCGGCTATCAGGTGACAAACTTTTTCGCCCCTTCCAGCTGGTACGGCGAACCCGAAGGCTTAAAGCGGCTGATCAACACCGCGCACGAAATGGGCATGTACGTACTGCTGGATATCGTGCATTCCCACGCCAGCGGCAACGCGCTTGACGGCATCAACCTGTTTGACGGCACGCAGGAGCAATTTTTCCATCCCGGCGACAGAGGCCATCATCAGGCCTGGGGCACCTGCGTGTTCAACTACGGCAAACACGAAGTGATGCACTTCCTGCTTTCCAACATCAAGTACTGGCAGGAAGAGTTCCACTTTGACGGGTTCCGCTTTGACGGCGTCACCAGCATGCTGTATCTCGACCACGGACTGGGCGAGTGTTTCGATAACTACAAAAAATACTACAGTCCGAACACGGATATCGATGCGATCGTCTATCTCCAGCTTGCTACCGAGCTTATCCACACCGTCAATCCCAAAGCAGTGGCGATCGCCGAAGATATGAGCGGCATGCCTGGAATGTGCCTCCCCATACGTTACGGAGGCATCGGTTTCGATTACCGTCTGGGCATGGGTCTGCCGGACTACTGGATAAGGACCGTAAAACACGACAACTGGAACCTTTTCGAAATGTGGTACGAGCTTACCACCCGCCGTCCCATGGAAAAAGTCATCGGTTACTGCGAAAGCCACGACCAAGCGCTGGTAGGCGACAAAACTCTGATCTTTTGGCTCGCGGACTCCGAGATGTACACCAACATGGACAACCAGGCGCATTCGCCACGCATAGACAGGGCGATAAGCATGATAAAACTCATACGTTTTATCACTCTCACCCTGGGTTCGGACGGGTATCTCAACTTTATGGGCAACGAATTCGGGCATCCCGAATGGGTGGACTTCCCGCGTGAAGGCAACGGATTCTCTTTCAAATATGCAAGAAGACAGTGGTCGTTGAGCGAAAACGGTTTCTTAAAGTATCAGAAACTGCTTAAATTCGATGTTGATTCCCTCTCTTTCGCAAGGAAATACAAGGTGCTGTCAAAGCACGAAAGCCACAATCTCTGGATCGACCAGCCGCAGCGGCTCATGGCATATGAAAAGGGCGGGCTTGTGTACATGTTCAGCTTTAACGACTTTAACACAGAACGGCTGCCGTTGTTCGTGCCGATAGGCGTCAAAGGCGACAAATATAAGATGATCTTTACCAGCTCCCGCCCCGAATATGCCGAATACCCGCATTATACCGACAACGAGACCGTGACGGTGGACACAAAACAAAACGGCGCCTGGGGATTCACGTTCTCCATAGCGCCGATGAGCGTGTGCGTATTTGAAAAGATTCAGCCGTAGATCTCGTGCCATTCCTCCGTGTGAGATCCGTCAGGGTTGTTTAAGACCAGCGGCGGAAGCACGGTCAATTCTTTTCCGCCCTGCTTCACCCCGTCCATCAGAACGATGCTGGCGGGGTGTTTTATGGTGTCGTGCACGAACCTGACCCGTTTAGGCTCAATTGTGTTTTCGCGCATACAGTCGACAGCGTCGTTATACCGCCACGCTGGAAACACAAGCGATAGCCTGCCCCGGCTCTTCAAAAGCTGCTTTGCCGCGATGCATACATCGCTTATGTCCATGTTTTTTTCTATCTTGCTGGACAGTTTGTTTGCGTCTTCCGGGGTCTTACCGCTCTTATCGGAGTAATACGGCGGATTTGAGATCACATGATCGAAAACAGATGCGCTTAGAACTGTGCAGCAGTCTTTTACGTCGCCATGCAGTACTTCTATCCTGTCTTCCAGTCCGTTTAAAGCTACAGACCTCCGCGCCATGTCGCACATGTCTTCAAGTATGTCTATAGCTTTGATTCGGCATGTATCGTTCAGACCCGCTGCAATAAGCGAAATGATGCCCGTCCCGCAGCCGAGATCCGCGACCAGTGAATTGCGTTTAATAAGTGCAAAGTGACTGAGCAAAACTGAGTCCGTGCCGAAGCGGAACCCGTTGCTTTTTTGTATTATAAACAGACCGTTTTGCAGATCGTGGATCTGCTCGTCCCGGTTAAGCTTTACTTCATCCAAGCAGGTTTACCGTCCCTTTGAATGTATATGCGTCGGTCAGGTCAGTCATGCTCAGGGTCGTCACACAGCCAAGTTCCGGAGAAGCGTAGACCACAAGCCCTTCGCCCAGCGCGATGCCGCTGTATACATATTCGTCATTCTGGAAGAATACGAGCGACAGTTTCTGTATATCCGCCGGTTCCAGCGAAAAGCCGTCCTTTGTTACCGCAAGCTCATACTGCAGTTGGCAGGTCGGAGGCACTTCGACTCCGACCTTTTGCATGCAATAATACGTGAACCCGCCCACACCGAAACTTTCGGGACCTGTCATCCCGGCGGAATACGGCATATCGATCAGCTCGGTAAGCATCTGTTCGAGCGCGAGGCGCCTTCTGTCGTGGGCTTCCTCCGTCTCTATCTCCGCAAGCACTATACTTGCGCTTGCGTAAGTCTGACATTCTTCCCTGTACAGCCTCTCACGGGTCGGAGCGTCTGCCTCACCGCTGGCTTCGAGTCCCTCGGCTTTCTGGAATTTGAGCAGCGTTTCAAGCGTCTGTTCGTCGAATAGATCGGTCACGTCTATGGGATACCCAAGTTTCTTTAGCTGCAGCGTAAGCAATTTTACTGCATATCCGCTGTCTCCCGTGCCCACATGTTTATCCATACAGGCATATTTGAACTGGGTGAAATCGGTTTTGGCAGCATCGCCAAACAGCGCTTCCCGCGTAAACGTGTCGAGCGATCCGCTTATTTCAAGACCGTTCGCCTCCTGGAACATTTTAAGCGAAGATAACGTGCTTTCGTCGAACTCCTCGTCCGCCAAACCTGAAAAGAAGCCGAGAGAATACAGGGCGTTTTCGAGCCCGAGCACTTCTTCCCCGCGGTATCCGACTGATATGGTCGCTTCTGTCGTAAATGAATCATAATCCTCTGCCGATTTGAGCAGGGAGTTGTGAGCAAGAACGGTATAAACTATATCCCAGACGCCGTCGACGGTAAACCCGTTGGCTTTCTGAAATGTTTTGACCGCGTCGAAAGTGCCTTCGCCGTAGAACCCGGTAATGCTTCCGCCGTAAAACCCCAGCGCCTGCAGATACTCCTGCGCCTGCTTTACCGCATATCCCCCGTCACCGAGCGACAGATTGAAACTGCGCGTAAAATCCGTATACTCGACTGCGTAAGGGCTGTAGATCCTTTGCGCTGTTGACCCCCACGCGTCTCCGTTGATGTCAAGCCCGTTTGCCATCTGGAAACGCGCTACGGCTCCGGCGGTGTTGATGTCATAGAGCTCGCTGAAATCCGTCCCGTAATACCCGAGCACGTTCAGCCGCCGCTTAAGCTTTGTGACATCCCCTCCGGCGTCGGTATAGTACAGGTCCGTAATTTCGTGATTTACGCTGTTATTGATATATTCATCGAAAGACAGCGCATCGGCGGAAAACAGTGCGTTTAGCGTGTTCTCATCCAACTCGCCTGTCACAAACAGCCTGTTCGCGCGCTGGAAGTTCTTTATTGCGAATTCGGGGACCTCTTCCGCCGCATCAAACAAATAACCAAGGTCACTCAGCCTTTCCGAAACGAAAAGGCCGGTGTCCTCGGCTATCGCGCACAAAAAACAAATTGTCAGAAGTATGAGCAAAAACCTGCGCATTTACTTGATAATATCGGAATACAGATCTATATCGTACTCGCCCTGAGCGTAAAGGCGTTTGAAACTGTCGACCACGACCGGCTTGTCTTCTTTGTATGTTACACCGAACCACTTGTCGTCCGTAGGCAGCACGTCCACTTTTTCGCCCCGCTTGATAAGCCCGTCAACTATAGTGGGCAGCAGATACTCGTCTTTGAGGGGATTATTCATATTCTTCAGGAATTCCGGGAAACCCTTGTCCAGTTCGTCGATGAAGGAAGCGGGCAGGCACCAGAAATTCATGCTGGCCAGCGATTGGATGTCGATCTCTCTTTCCCCTGCCATGGCTTTGTCTCCGGCTTTGACTATATCCTTGGTTTCGTCTATGCCGATAAGCGCGCCGGAATCGTTCAGCCTGCATATGCCGCGGGTGACGCCGCCGTTGTCGGACAGCGTGTTTCCGAGTATGTAGCCGATCATGGCGTATGTGCCCTTTTCCAGCTGTCCGGCCGCCTTTTTAAAGCCGTTCTTGCCGTAATAATCGTCCGCGTTGATAACGGCGAAGGGTTCGTTTATTATGCCTTTGCATGCCAATACCGCCTGACCGGTGCCCCAGGGTTTGGTCCTGCCTTCGGGAACAGGGCACGGAACGTTCTCTATTTCCTGAAAAGCGTAGGCTGTCTCCACATTCAGTGAATCGCACAGTTTGCGTATCCTGCCGCCGATCATTTCCTCAAAGTCATCCTGTATGCTTTTGCGGATTATAAATACTATTTTATTGAATCCCGCCTTGATAGCGTCGTGGATCGAGTAGTCGATTATTATCTCCCCTCCGGGTCCCACGGGTTCCAACTGTTTGATGCCGCCTCCGAAACGGGAACCGATGCCGGCAGCGAGGATTGCGAGCGTCTTTTTCATACATCCAACCTCCGTTAATACTGTCTATTATTTTATCATCATGGTATTACAAAGTCAAATATCTATTCCGCGACGTCGCGCTCGGTGAGCGTCAGTATAAACACGCTGACTAGCACGATGACGCCTCCGATGATGCCCTTTCCCGTCATCGCCTCGCCCAGTATCAGCCAGCCGCCGACCGCTGCAGCCAGAGGGTTAAGGTTCAGAAACACCGCATGGCCAAGGCTCGACATTTTGGAAATGGAATAGTTGTTAAGCACATATGCCACAGCCGAGCATAAAAACCCGAGGAACAGAGCAGACCACATCCAGGCCTCAGCCGGAATGGCACGCAGATCCACCTTTTCGGTAAAATACATCGGAGCAAGCGTGATCAGGGAGATGATCCCCTGCCACAGTGTCACCGTCATCAGCGTATATTTTTTCAGCAAAACCTGGCTGATCTCGATATATGCGACCCAGCAAACGCAGGCGCTCAGCATGAACAGCGCGCCCTGTACGCTGTCGCCGCTGCTGTCGGATGCCACCACGAGATACACGCCCACAAGCGAAACAGCCATGCTCAGGTAACATATGACAGACGGACGCTTCCGCTTGAAGAAGATCGAGTACAGTAGCGTCATTACAGGTATCGTAACGATGAACAGCGCAGCCGTGGAGGCGCTTAAACGCTTTACTCCCTCCAGCTCGAAAAAGAAGTATACCGTAACGCCCGTAAGAGCGCTTGCTATCATGGGAAGTATATCTTTTCTGTCCACTTTCAGCTTTTCCTTTTTGACCAGTGCCACAGGGAGCAGCGCCAAAGTGCACACCACGAATCTTACCGTAACAAGAGTAAAGGGCTGAAATCCGAGCTCCATCGACCTTTTTGAGCCTATGAAAGAAAGCCCCCAAAGCACGTTGGTCACGATGGCTGCGGCGCAGGCAAGTATAAAGACGGTTTTATCCCTTTTCCCCATGTTTTACAGTTCGATCCTCGCGCAAGTACCAATTCCCATATCGAAGCATATGCAGTCGTCTTCGACGATGAATTCCATCTCTTTCCCGTCCACATACACATGTTTCGGCTTGGAACCCGTAAGGGCTTTGACGGAATACTTCCTGTCAGTCCTCATGCCGTCAAAAGTCCCCTCACGTTTTGAAACGTACAGTTCTGCGGCATTATTATCTCTGACCACGCGCATGCTCGTGCATGCGATCTCACCGGACAGGTATTTAAGATCGAGTCCGGCGTCTTCATAGAAACGGTATTCCCTGTCCACATCGCTCACAGCGTAAACTTCCAGCGTCAGTCTCTCGTCGTCGACGCAGTCGGTGTACTGTTTTTCGGCCTGTGTCGGAATGACGGAGCCGTTTCTAACGAAAAGCACACCGCCTCTGTCTTCCGGGAACACTGCAGGCAGCTCTTTGCCTCCCTCATACGCTTTCCCGGTCCACGCGTCTATCCAGACTTCACCTTCGGGCAGTATTATGCTGTCGCTGAACGCGCCCACAAGATAGCTGTCGCCGAACATGAACTGCGTGACGGTGTTCTGAAGCGCTTTGTCATTAAACTCCAGCGGCATGGCTCTGACTACGGGCGTGCCGTTTAAGTGAGTGCTGATCGCAGCGGAGTATACGTAAGGCAGTATATGATAGCGGTAACGGTCATAGAAAGTGAACACTTTTTCGTTATGGTCTCCCGCCCACCAGGGATGGGAATACCCGCTCCAGCTGTCCAGCTCGCACCATGCGGTAAAGAAGCAATAGTGTATCGTGTGAGGCTGGAAAATATCCATGTCGCAGGTTATGTTGCTTACGCCGGAAAGTCCGCTGTTCAGTATCCACACAAGGGTCTTTATGCCGCCGCCGCTGTCTCCCGTGGTGCAGGCAGAGTATTTCTGAATGGACGTATATCCTCCGCTTATGTGATGCATGGGGCGCAGATGCGTGTATTCGCTCATGCCCTCATACATTTCCTTGCCGTACAGAGTGGTCTGCAAGGAATGCATTTCCGCTTCGCTGCGGCCGTTGGCGTATATGCGGGTCTCGTCGGCGGTATCTATAAGCTTGCACGGATCCAGCTTGAACGCCCTTGCGCCGTCGCATACGAAGGATTTAAGGTGATTAAACCAGGGCTCGATTCCAAAGTCTTCGGCGTTGCCGGCCCGGTTCTCCTGGTTGGCCGTAAAATCGTATTTGCAGCACAGCCACAGTTCCAGTTTAAAACCGTAGCGCTTGAGCGCGGACAAAAACGTGCGCTTCGGAGGCACGAGATCCTCGAAGTTGTCCGGCGTCTTGCGCATCCAGTCGCAGATATAGAATCTGTCGGTGTTCCAGCGTTTTTCCGTGGAAAAATCATATCTTTTTACCATCCAGCCGGGTTCAAGGGAAAAAGAATCGCAGGGCAGCTTCTTTTCCCTGAATGTGGACGCGTTCCTCATGACCTCGAACTGGTCCGCGTTGTACTGGTCGATGAACATGAGCCCGTACGCCCATTTGGGCAGTACCATGCATCTGCCCGTCACATAAGTAAATCTCTCCAGCAGCGCCTTCAGAGTGTCGCCATAATATATGAAAAAGTCGATCTCACCGTCGGGCAGCAGCCAGGTCACGCGTTTCTCGTCGTTCTCGCCCACGTCCACCGCATGCCAGAAAGTCGTGTTGATGCTGATCGCGTAGCCTGCTTTGGTCATAATAAAGGGCACGACTAACTCATGCTTCGTGTATATGACTTTCTGCAGATATGTTTTTCCGTTAAGTATCAGCCTGTCGACATTGCTTTCGCCCAGACCGTAGAATATTTCGCCATCGGTCGACAGGCTTATCGTCTTGGGAGCTTTGAAGAAATCGGTGAACACCTGCTCCTGTTTATCTTCGTCGCCTATGATCTGCTTGCGCTCCGGCCGGAAGGAAGCTGTTTTTTCCATGAAACGGTCGAACACCGGCTTCTCGACGTCGAAACCAAAAGCTATCTTTCTGCGGCAGGCAGGGGTTTCCAGGATGATCCCGTTTCCGTCTGCACTGACTTTCAAAAAGCCGGAGCTGACTGTGCCTTCTTCAGCCTCGCCGCCTTCGTAGGTGCTTGGCTGGAGCACCGAATACCTTTCCATCAGAGTCTCATGGAAATCCTTGCTTATCCTGACACGAATGACGTTTTCCGCCCATGCTGATATTTTCAGCGTGTTTCCGGGCATTTCAAGCTGCAGCTCTTTCACTTTTTCTTCCTCCGTATGCAAGATCCTGGTTAACAAACATTATATTACCGGACCGGCTTTTTTTCAAGCTTTGTAAGCATTATGCATTCTTTATTAAAAACTTACGCATATCTTAATATCTTATACACACAAAAATGCTAAACTACTCACACCTTTTTAAGGAGAGAAGCCTATGAACTTCTTAAAACGAATCAAAGACAGATATCTTGGCGACAAGGCGTTCTATTCCGCCGTACTGGCGCTTTTCATACCGATTGTTATACAGAACGGTATATCCAGCTTTGTGAACCTGCTGGACAACCTCATGGTCGGCTCCGTGGGTGAAGCCCAGATGAACGGCGTGTCGATCTCCAACCAGCTGTTCTTCGTTTTCAACCTGTGTATTTTCGGCGGCATGAGCGGCGCGGGCATATTCGCCGCCCAGTTCTTCGGCGCCAAAGACGAAAAAGGCGTCAAGGACTGTTTCAGGTTCATGCTGATAGTCGGACTGGTCATCTGCGTTGCGGGTGCTTTCGTGATCGGCGTTTTCGGGTCCGATCTGCTCGACAAGTTCATAAACCCCGATCTCGGCGGGACCGAAGAAACGATCGCTCTGGAGCTGGAAAAGGCGAAGGACACCAAGATCGCGGGGCTGGAATACATTGCCATCATTCTGCTCGGGCTTGCGCCTTTCGCGCTTACAAACGCCTACGCCTCCACTCTCAGAGTGGCCGGCGAGACAAAGCTGCCCATGTACGCCGGCGTCGCAGGCGTGGTCACCAACCTTGCGCTCAACTGGCTGCTGATCTTCGACCATCTCGGACACAAGGGTCTTGGCGTACAGGGCGCCGCCATCGCCACGGTCATAAGCCGCTACGTGGAGGTTGGCATAATACTGGTCGTCACATACCGCCGTCTTCACAAATACGGGAGATACTCTTTCCTTAAAGACGCGTACAGACACTTCCATATCCCCGCCAAGCTGTTTAAGGACATATTCATTCGCAGCATCCCCCTGCTGGCCAACGAACTGCTGTGGTCCGTCGGCATGACGATGCTCACGCGGCACTATTCGTTAAGGGGGCTCACGGTCATAAACGCCATGACTATCACCAGCACCATATCCAACCTGTTCAATGTGCTGGTATTCTCCATGGGCACGGCGGTCAGCGTTATGGTGGGCAAAAGCCTGGGAGGCAACGACATGGAAGGCGCCAAGTCCAATGCGAGAAAGATCATAGTATTCTGCGAAATGATCTGCGTAGTCACCTGCGCGCTGCTTATAATCCTTTCGAACACGCTGCCGCTTGCTTATACAAAGAGCTCGGCTGATGCCAAAAAACTCGCTTCAAGCCTGCTGCGCTGCACCGCGCTGGTCATGCCGCTCAACGCTTTCACCCACTGCACGTATTTTACCCTGAGAGCCGGAGGAAAGACGTTCATCACTTTCCTGTTCGACAGCGTCTATACATGGGTGCTGCCCGTGCCCTGCAGCCTGCTTCTGGTCAGATACACTTCTCTCAATATAGTAACTATTTTCGAACTGGTGCACCTTCTTGAGATCGTCAAGGTCACCGTAGGATACATACTGCTTAAAAACGGCATATGGATAAACAACATCGTAGCAGACGAGGAGGCGTAACGCCTCCTTATTTGCAGAATTAATCTAATGCTTACATTTGATGAATGGACATTTTATTACTGATATCGGATAATATTGCTAATACTTCTGGGAGGCGTTTCAATTGAAGAAACTGCTTAAGTATATTCGTCCGTACCTGTTCTGGACGTTGATAAGCCCGGCTTTCATGCTGCTGGAAGTGTTTATGGACCTGCTCCAGCCCATGCTTATGAGCAAGATCATCGACGTCGGCGTCGCAAACGGCGACAACCCTTATATAGTCAGGATGTGCATACTCATGTGTACCGTTGCGATCCTGGGCGTTGTCGGCGGCATCGGAAACATGATCTTCTCAACAAAAGCCGGTTACGGTTTTGCAAAGGACTTAAGAAGCGACGTGTACCGCAAGATACAATCCTTCTCCTTCGCCGATATCGACAAGTTCAAAACCGGTTCTCTGGTGACCAGAACGACCAACGATATCACCCAGATACAGAACGCGTTCGTCACCTGCATCCGCATGCTCATCCGCGCGCCTTTCCTGTTTATCGGCGGCGTGGTCATGGTCTGCGTCATCAGCCCCAGGCTGTCTTTGGTGGTACTCGCCGCAATCCCTCTGCTTGCGGTGCTTATAGTGTTTCTGCTGAAAAAGGGCTCTCCCCTCTTTATGAGCATGCAGCAGAAGATGGACCGGGTCAACACCGTTATGCAGGAAAACCTGGCCGGTATAAGGGTCATAAAGGCCTTTGCCCGCAGTGACTACGAAAAGCAAAAGTTCAAGGCTGCGAACGACGACCTGTGCAATTCATCAATGCGCGCCATGCGTATGCTCTCGCTGTCGTTCCCGCTTATCAGCATCATTATGAACGTCACCATGCTGCTTATGTACTTTTTCGGCGGCAGGATGGTGTTTTCCGGTCTGCTTGAGCCCGGACAGATCATGGCGTTTTCAAACTACGTCATCCAGATCCTGTCTTCGCTCACCATGTCCAGCTTCATGCTCATATTCCTTTCCCGGGCCAGCGTTTCCATTAAACGCGTAAACGAAGTGCTCGATACCGTAAGCGATATTGCCGACGGAGCGGATACTGAAGCTAAGGTCAGCCGCGGAGAAGTGGAATTCAAAGACGTCTCTTTCCGCTACCCCGGCGCAAGCGGCGAACCAGTGCTTAAGCATATCAGCTTTACTGCGCTTCCCGGTGAGACAGTCGCCATACTGGGCGCCACAGGCTCCGGCAAGTCTACTTTGGTCAACCTTATCCCCCGCCTTTATGACGTAAGCGAAGGCGAGATCCTTGTTGACGGCGTTAACGTTAAAGACTATGTGCTTCCTAAGCTCCGCGGATCCATAGGCGTTGCGCTTCAGGAAAGCGTGCTGTTTACCGGTACGATAAACGAAAACCTGCACTGGGGCGACGACGATGCCTCTGATGAAGTAATACAGCAGGCTGCAGATATCGCCCAGGCTGACGCATTCGTATCGAAACTCGAAGAAAAATACGAGACTGTGCTGGGTCAAAGAGGCGTAAACCTTTCCGGCGGTCAGAAGCAAAGGCTGTGCATAGCAAGGGCGCTGGTCAAGCATCCGAAGATCCTTATACTGGACGATTCCACTTCCGCCGTTGACCTGTCCACGGAAGCAAAGATCCAAAGCGGGCTCAGGGAAGTTTTCGGCGGCATGACCGTATTCATCATCGCCCAGCGCATCTCATCCGTTATGGACGCGGACAAGATACTTCTTATCGACAACGGTGAAATAATCGACAGCGGAAAACATGAAGAGCTTAAACGCAGATGCTCGGTGTACCGCGAGATCGTCGTAAGCCAGTTGGGAGAGGAGGCGGCCAGGTAATGTCAGAGAATATAAAGAAACCGGTAACCACCGAGAAAAAGCGCCGTTTTGCTCCCGCTCAGGGCGGTTTCCCCGGCAGAGGTCCCGGACGCGGCATGATGGGAAAAGAAAAGCCCAAGATTAAGAACGCGAAAGGTACCATCGCGCGGCTGCTCAAATACCTGCTCGGCGTCAAATGGGAGCTTATATTCGCACTGGTGGCGCTGCTGCTGGCGACTGCGACCTCGCTCATCACCCCCACCATTTCGGGCAATATCATAGATATCCTGAAGCAGGGTTTCAATACCGATCCCGTCAAAACGATAGCCGCCACGTTCGGTATCGGCTTTGTTTCAAGCGCAATGCTTGAACGCGCCCGCGGTCTCAAACTCAAGGGACAAATGCTAAACCTTGTAACGCAGAGCGGCATATTCACCATAGTGTCCGCGATCGTGCTGTCCAGCATGGGAACAGACAACACGCAGTTGCTTAATGAGGACGCATCCCTCACATATGCCCAGCAGCTCGGCATCCAGCTGCTGTCTTTGGGCGGGCTTTTCCTGATAAGCAGTTTATGCTCCCTTGCCCAGCAGCTGCTACTGGTGCGCGTTTCGCAGCATACCGTGCACACCATAAGGACCGACCTGTTCGACAAACTGCAGGCGCTGTCTTTAAGGTATTTCGACTCGGCTCCTCACGGAGAGCTTATGAGCCGCCTGACCAACGACGTGGACAACGTGAGCAACATGCTGTCCAACACCATCACACAGATCCTTTCCTCCATCATAACGCTCGTCATGTGCCTGTACATGATGATAAAGCTTTCCCCCGTGCTCACACTTGTCAGCTTTATCACGATACCCATGTCGGTACTTATCATGCGCACCATTACAAAGCGTACGGGCAAATACTTTAAGCGCCAGCAGGAATGCCTCGGTGAACTTAACGGTATCGTGGAAGAGACTGTCAGCGGTTCCAGAGTCGTAAAAGTGTTCTGCCGCGAAAAGAACGTAGAGGCTGATTTTGACGAAGCCAACGAAGAACTGGTGGAAGCAGGCGTCAAGGCAAACATTTTTTCCAGCATCATGGGACCTTTAATGAACGTTGTGCACAATATCGCGTTCGCGCTCATGAGCGGCATCGGCGGCTATCTGGTCGTTACGGGACACGTAGCCTCCATAGGGCGCATACAGAGCTTTTTGCAGTATCAGAGGCAGTTTTCAAATCCCTTCAACCAGATCGCCAACCAGATCACCACTATACAGTCTGCGCTTGCCGGTGCCGAGCGCGTGTTTGAAGTGATGGATCAGCCTCCCGAGCCCGCCGACGTTCAGAACGCGGACAGTTTCGCTTCCCCGAGGGGAAAGGTCGAGTTCAAAAACGTAACTTTCGGCTACAATCCCGAAGTCCCTATCCTTAAGCATCTTACCTTTACAGCGCAGCCCGGTCAGACCATAGCCTTGGTAGGTCCTACAGGCGCGGGCAAGACCACTGTTGTAAACCTTCTCATGCGCTTTTACGACATAGATGAAGGCGAACTGCTGCTGGATGATGTGGATATAAAGAATATCCAGCGCGAGAGCCTGCGCACACATATGGGCATGGTCCTTCAGGACGTCTATCTGTTCGCGGGAACGGTCAGGGACAACATCGTATACGGCAAACTTGACGCTACCGAAGAAGAGATACTTTCGGCGATCCGCACCGCGGACTGCGAAGAGTTTATCGAAAGGCTTCCCAACGGTCTTGATACCGAACTCACCGAAAGCGGTTCCAACATCTCTCAGGGCCAGCGGCAGCTGCTCTCCATCGCAAGGGCGGTGCTTGCCGATCCCGCCGTGCTGATACTTGACGAAGCGACGTCTTCCGTCGATACCAGGACCGAGATGCGCATACAGCAGGCTATGCTGAAACTGATGAAAGGCCGTACAAGCTTCGTTATCGCTCACAGGCTTTCCACTATCAGGAATGCCGATCAGATCCTTGTGCTTGACCACGGTGAGATCATTGAACGTGGCACGCACGAAGAACTCCTGGCAAAACAGGGCTTCTATGCGAACCTGTTAAACAGTCAGTACAAATCAGGCGTATTGGAAGAAGACGACACCTGATCCTTGCGATATATCGAAAGCCCCTTCGTAAAACCGTAAGGGGCTTTTTGTTATCGGTTCGATTATTCGTCCTTGTCGTCGTTTTTCCACATAAACAAGCCGGAACCGTTGCCCTGGTTATCTTCGTTTTCGGTTTGTTCTTCGTTCTTTTTGAACAGTTTCCCCAGCAGCTCGTCTATGTCCTCGTCATCGGGTTCGGCTTCATCTTCGCCGTTTTCGTCGTCTTCTTCGTCACCGTAAAGCTTGTCGTATTCCGCCTCTTCGTCGTGCATAAGCTCGAGCTCGGAAAGATCCTCGTCTATGCGCGTAACGTACTCATTCAGTTCGTCATAATCTTTCCTGAGCTGCTTTAATTCTCCGCACACCGCATTTAAGGCGTTTAACGCTGCTTTCAGCGCGGTCTTGAGCGAAGCGGCATCTTCGGACGCCTCGGTAAGACCCTGAGCGACTCCCAAAAGCCTGTTGATCTCTTCCATTGTGCGCTCCTTTCCGGACACAAAGCAAGGCGGAAACGCAGCGCGTCTCCGCCCGGAATGGTGTCAGCTCAAACCCTGCTCAGATATTCTCCGACGCGGGTATCGATCTTTATGACGTCGCCTATCTCGATGAACAGAGGCACCTGCAGAGTGTAGCCGGTCTCTACGGTGGCGGGCTTGGTGGTGTTGGAAGCGGTATCACCCTTGAAGCCGGGCTCGGTGTGGGTAACTGCCAGTTCCACGAAAGTGGGAGCCTCAACGGAGAACGCAGCGCCCTTGTAGAAGCGGACGGTAGCGTTGGTGTTGGGCTTCATAAACACTATGGCGTCTTCCACCTGGTCTTTGGTAAGACCGATCTGCTCGTAGGTCTCGCCATCCATGAAGTAGTACAGATCTCCGTCGTCGTACAGGTACTCCATTTCCTTGGTCTCGATGATGGCCTTGGGCATTTTATCGGTGGGGTTGAAGGTACGCTCGAGCACTGCGCCGGTGATTATGTTCTTGATCTTGGTGCGCACGAACGCGGCACCCTTGCCGGGCTTGACGTGCTGGAAATCGACAATCGTCCAGATGCCGCCGTCCCATTCAACTGTAATGCCTTTTTTGAAGTCGCCTGCTGTTACCATTGGAGTTCCTCCTTAAAATATGGGGTAAGTATATGTTCAAACAACAATGAGCTGCTTTGAAACCGTGAATGGATCTTCATATCCGTTTTCCGTAACGAAAACGGTGTCTTCTATGCGGCAGCCGCCAAGACCCTTGATATACACACCGGGTTCGATGGTAATGACGTGTCCGGGCTCAAGGACCGCTTCGGAACGGTAGCTGACGTTGGGGGTTTCGTGTATGTACAGACCTACACCGTGACCCAAGGAGTGTCCGAAAGCGCCGGGATACAGTTTTTCGAGATAATCCCTTGCGATACGGTCAAGTTCTTTCGCATTTATGCCGGGCTTGACCTCTTTGAGCGCGCTCATATGGGCGGTATACACCGCTTCGTAAATATCGCTTAGCTCTTTGGATATCTGTCCCATCGCGATCGTTCTGGTGATATCCGCGCAGTATCCGCCCGTTTTTGCACCGAAGTCGAAAGTGATGAGCTCGCCTTCGCGCAGGGGCTTGTCGCTGGGAACGGCGTGCGGAAGGGACCCGTTTACGCCGCTGGCGACTATCGTGTCAAACGCCAGGCCTTCGCTTCCCCTTAAGCGCATCTCGTGCTCCAGAAGCGCGCAGGCGTACTTTTCAGTCATGCCGGGCTTCAGCTGCTTAAGAAGCGCTTCAAACGCTTCACAGGATATCCTAGCCGCTTCCTTAAGGCACCTGATCTCCGTTTCGTCTTTGACCATGCGCATCTTAGGCACATAGTCTTCGATCTTGGTAAGCTCAACGCCTGGGAGTGCTTCCTTAAGCGCGTTGTACTGATCCACGGTCAGTATGTTGGTCTCGACCGCAAGCGTTTTTGCGCCGATCCTGTCCATGTACTCTTTCAGGATGGCAAGCTTGCTCCGATCGCGTGTGGTCTCTTCAAGTTTGCACTCGGGAGCCTGACGTTCGCACTGCTCAACATACCTGAAATCTGTGATAATGACGGCTTCGTCCTCCGTGACCAGCAGCGAACCTTCACCGGTATACCCGGTCAGGTAATATATGTTTTTGCTGTCGTCAAACAGCGAACAGCCTGATATGCCTTTTGTCCTGAGCTTGTCGATCCTGTACATAACAGCCTCCAATACGAGCTACACCAATATTATTATATCATATATATGTTTGATTGAAAAGGAGTAAACGCAAATTTACATTAATTTTCGTTTTGCTGTTGTGTTTTTTACCTTGTTGTGTTAGAATCTAAGCCAGTTATTTGATTTGGAGGAAAAGTATCATGGCAGATCTTAAAGCCATTTCTCAGGCTGTTATGGATGGCCGCAAGAAAGTGGTCGAACAGCTTGTAAACGAAGCGCTGGCTGAAGGCATTCCCGCCTCCGAAGTGCTTAACGACGGCCTTGTGGTCGGCATGACCGAACTGGGCGAGCTTTTCAAAAACGGCGAAGTCTACGTGCCCGAAGTCCTAGTCGCAGCCCGCGCCATGAAAGCCGGCACAGCAATTCTTAAGCCCCTGCTCCAGGCTGACAACGTACAGTCCCTTGGCACCGTCGCGATCGGCACCGTGGAAGGCGACCTGCATGACATTGGCAAGAACCTGGTCGGCATGATGCTTGAAGGCGTCGGCTTTACCGTTATGGATCTGGGTGAAAATGTTTCTCCCGACAGTTTCGTCAACGCCGTCAGGGAAGGCGCCGATATTATCGGCATGAGCGCCCTGCTCACCACCACGATGCCCATGATGGCCACCACCATCAAAGCTCTGGAAGATGCCGGCTTACGCGATAAGGTCAAGGTCATGATCGGCGGTGCTCCTGTAACTCAGGATTATGCCGACCAGATCGGCGCGGACGGTTACTCCGCTGACGCTGCCTCTGCCGCAGAGCTTGCGAAGCGCCTCATCGCTTGCTGATCCGATACAATTGATTAAACAACAGAACGGGCGATCAAATCGCCCGTTCTGTTTTATTCAAGATCTCCGAATCTCTCAAAACCGAGGTTTATCACCCTGTCGACTTCGTCCGGTCTTGTCTCCGGGTATGGGAACAGCCTGTAAAGTTGTACATACGCCATTTTGTACTCCGGATAGTTTTTCACGCACGCCAGCAGCGCGTTCACTTCGCGCGAAATATCGCCCGTATACGAATACGCCGCAGCCAGTTTGTAAGTCCCCTCAAGGCTCAGCTGTTTTCTGATGGAAGTGTAATAACATTCCACAGCCCTGGTGTAATTGTTTTCGGCCATGTAATCGTCACCCAGCAGCAGATAGCCCCGCCATGAACCCGCTCCGAGTTTCGCGAATGAACGCTGACCCGAATCCGTAAGCGTTCCCCACATCGCTACAGTGATCACTGTGAATAAAAGCAGGATAACAGCCACGGTGGTGCGTATATGCTTCAGGCTGAACAGGCTGTCGACCATTCTTCTTGACCTGCTCCTGACCGACGCCTTGACACGGCGGACATTCCCAGGTTTTTTCCCGCCGTAAGACGGCCTGCCGTTTACGCTCTGAGGCCTTCGCGCAGCGGTCGACTTTGCGGGTCTTGCGTTGTTTTTGCGCGCGACCGTCGTCGAACGGGATGATGACGCCGTGTTTCGTGCGGATGCGGTTTTGTAAGCTTTTATCCGTGGTCCGGCTTCGTTCCGGGTCGCTTTGCCCGAGATGGGTCTTTTTACCGCTTGTTTTTTCTTGGGCTTCTCTTTCTTAGCCTTTATCCATCGTATAATGCGTTTATAGCCCGCTTTTAAGCCTTCGTATACGCCGATACTTAGATTCTTTATAGTTTGCCAGAGTATCAGACAGACCGAACACAGTTTGAGCCAGAATGCGCCGGCGCCTTTGCGAAGCCGCGAAAGCAGTTCTTGCTGCGCCTGCCTTTTCCTGCGGTTTGCCTGCTTTTTCAGCTTCAGCAGCTCGCTCAGCTGTTTTGCGGAAACGAGGCGCGTGGAACAGACCGGGCATTTTTTCTCGCCCGTTTTCGCCTTCCTGCCGCATTTGACACAATACACCGTCGGTCTCCCCTGCTTTTATGCGCCGCCCTTCAGGGCTTCGTAATACTCGTCACCGGCAAATTCCCTGTCAGGGCACTCGCCTCCCAGCTTCTCTATGGCGTTTCTGAGTTCCAGATAATCAAGGTAGTTGATCTCTCTGTTCACAGCCGCTTCGGTAAGCGCGTCAAGCGCGCGGTCGTCTCCCTGTTTTGCCAGCAGGGACGCGTACAACGCAGTCTTTTCCGTCTCCTGTTCGAACGCGGTCATCAGTGCATTGTACACCCTTTCATCCGCGCTTTCGCCCGCGAGCAGATCAAGATACGCTTCCCTTGCGTTTTCGTTCACCTCGTCAAGCCTGTCGATAAGCTTATCCATACAATCGGATACGCGCGGGCGCAGCAGCTCCGAAGCCGCATCGGCGATCTCGTCGTCTTCCTCCCGTGAATCGATCAGCCTTAAGCACAGGTTTATCGTTTCCTCGCCGGTTTCGATCTCTTTTAGCAGGTTTATCGCCAGCATGCGCACGGAAGGACTGTAATCTTCATGAGACGCGGTGTAGATCAACGGCTTAAGGCTTTCATCGCCCAGATCGCTTATCCTGTCAAGCAGCTGATCCGGAACGGGGACCTCGTTCTCTTCGTACAGCCGCATCCACTTGACCAACTCCGATGCGTTGTCAAACTGCGCGAAATATGTTCCGGGCGTGGCTCCGGCAAGAAACGCCGCGGGAGCGTTCAGCCACTTCACATACACTTCCGGCATGGCGTCTTCCATTTGCTCGTAGGTTTTGAATTTGCCTTTATTAAGCGCTATCCACCTGTCAAGATACGCTTTAAAGTTCGCGTCAAAATCCAGTATCTCGTACATCGTTTTCTCCTTAAGCCAGGGTATTCTTTGCCAGTTTCATGGCTCTTGCGACGCTCCTGCCCGGAGCTTCAAAGTATTTCATTATACGTTTTAACGGGATGTTCGGCTGCAATCTCTCGCAATACAGCGCTGTTATCGTCGCCTGCGCGGCGTCGGTATGGAACATGCACATCTTGCGCAGACAATCGTTCTGCATGAAAACACGTATTATCTGCGCAAGTTCAGCCTCAATGAAGCCGCCTGCCGTATCCCTCAGGTAATCGCATATCCCGCCTATAAAACTGCCCTGCCAAACCAGCCTTTCGAGCGAATATGCGGTTAGTCCGGGCAGCGCGCTGAATCCGAGGAACATGTATTTGAGCGCGTAGGGATTCGACGCGCCGACTGCTGAAACGGGATATCCCGGACACGCGAGGTCGCTTCTCAAGGGAATGATGTACTTAAGTCTCCTGAGCCTTTCGTCCGCATCGGACGCAAGTATGCGTTCGATGGCTTCTTTGTGCCGCGCATACGATCCGCTGTGGCAGACATCGAATACCAACCTTTTCTCCGAAGATGTCAGCCTTCTGTTTTCAGCTTCAGCTTCTCCTATAACAGTTTTCAGCCTTCGCTCTATTGCGCTTTCGCATTCCTCCGGAAGCTTCGTTTCAAAGAGAGAAAGCTTGCCTGATACATCGCCTTTTTTCGCCCAGGCGATAAGCTCGGCTACCTCTATGTCGTCCGGATCGGCTTCAAGTATCTTTTGCCATCCTTCGGTGACATTCTCGGTTTTCTGCCCGCTTCTGAGTGCGGAAACGCTCATCGCGTGCAGAAGCGCTCTTTCGGGTTTATATGCCGTGATCAGTTTAAGAAAGCTGTATACCGTGTCCGGTTTAGCATATCTGTCCAGATATGTCAAAAGCTCAAATTCTCTTATCGGAGATATGTTAGGTTTGCCGAGTTCCTGAAGCAGATTATTCCGGTTTTTCAGATAGGTACGCGCGTCGAGGCGCGCGCTGTACCTGGCTGAAGCGGGTCGTAAACACTTATAGTAATGATCCGCGAGCCTGCGCAGCGCGGTTTCTCCGCCCCGTGTCAGCGGAAGCAGATCCAGAATCCTTTGCGCATCTCTCATCCGTCTCTGAGCGCACAGGCTGAACCCGATCGCGCACAGGCACTCCGGTTCCAGGCAGTTTCTGAGCATAGCCTCGGTGATATACTTTCCCGCAAGACCCGTATAACCCATACGCGATGCGGCGATAGATGCCATCAAAAGCGCTTCAGCCGAATCGATGCCGTTCTCGAACGCTTTGCGGTACAGCTTCAAGGCATCGAACAACGCGCCCTTTCTGTCATTTTCGAGCGCACGCCTCAGATAGTATTCCGCTGTTCGCTTTATCTCAACTGGTTCTTTGCTCATCGGCGCTGTATTTGAGTTTATCTATCATCCGCGTAAGCTCTTCTTCGGAGAATATGCGCTTAGTATTGCAGAAGTTGCAGTGCATCTCTGCCCCGTGTCTTTCGTTAAGCAGTTCTGTCAGTTCCTTGACGCCCAAAAGCATCAGCGCTTTCTCCATCCGTTCTCTGGAGCAGTCGCAACGGTACCTTACGGGTATTTTGTCCAGAACTTCGGGCTCCAAATGGGAAAGCAGCTGCTCGAGCGTGCCGTCGAGCCCGTCGGCAAGCAGGCTCTTTGATATATCCATGAACATGCCTGCGCTGTTTTCTATGGATGCGATCGCCGCAGATGAGGCTCCGGGCAGCATCTGTATGACCAGAGCTCCGGCGCTCAAAACCCTGTCGGCAACCAGCACGCCGACGCTCACAAGGGACGGCGTCTGTTCGGATGAGGTAAAATACAGTGCGAAATCCTCGCCTATTTCACCGCTGACCAGCGGCGTCTGCCCCAAATACGGTTCCCTGAGATTAAGGTCTTTGATGACGGTAAGTGTGCCTTCCTTGCCGACATAAGCCCCCACGTCCAGCTTTTCGCCGCGCCTTGGCACTTCCTCAAAGGGATGTGCAACAAAGCCCTTCACGCTGGCGTCGCTTTTGCCTACGGTCATGATCAGCCCGCCCGGTCCCTTACCGTCTATCCTGCAGGTGACGCTTTCCTTTTCGCCTTTGAGCATCGTGCCCATTATTGAAGTGACGGAAAGCGTTCTCCCGAGCGCGGCGGTAGCGGTCTTGGACAGAGAATGGATCCGCCTTGCCTGTTCCACCATTTGTGTGGACTCAAGCAGAAACGCCCGCGCCTCTCCGCCCAGCAGCGTGAGCCTGTACATATTGTCGAGTCTAAGATAGTCTTTTTGCATTTCAGCCCCGTATTACGGCCTTGAGCAGGCGACAAATACTCTGTCGCCGCCAAAGCCCTTGATATCATTTTCAGTTATCGATATATCGGTGAAACCCGCCTGTTCAAGCAGGCTTTTAATTTCGTCCGGTTCCCACATTCTTTGGATATGGGTCTCCTCAAGGCGTTCGTAAAGCCCGTTATCGCGTTTCAGGAACATAGTCAGTTCCATTCTTACGGCATCGGATTCCCGGGCGCAGAACATGATATATGCGGCTTCTTCCCTTTCTTCAGCGAACAGCCCCGTCTGAGCAAGCTCCGTAAGTTTGTTTCTTGATGAAAAGTCGAAGGCAAACGCGCCGCCCGGTTTAATCGAATCAAAGGCGCGGGCAAAAAACGCGGCCGCGCCTTTTTCGGTCCTCAGATAATTCACCCCGTCGCACGCGCAGATGACCGCGTCGACCCTGTGGGCAAGTTTCAGTTCCCGCAGATCCTGCTTAAGCAGTTTCGGAACAAAACCGGCTGCCATCGCCTTTGCCTGGGCTTGCCTGAGCATGCCGTCGGATATGTCGATACCGATCACGTCATAGCCGCGTTTTGCAAGCTCCGTTAGCACGCTGCCCGTTCCGCAGCCGGCATCGCATATCTCGTTTATGTTCTGAGCCTTAGACTTCAGCACATCCAGATACTTATCCGCCCAGAGCCGATAGTCAAAATCCTCGGTCAGAAGATCGTATATCCGCGACAGGGAATCGTATGTCACTTTGTCTTATGCTCCCAGAAACGATCGGGTTTCTCCTCCGTCTGAGGCTCCTCTTCCGTTTCAGTGTCTTCTTCGGCTTTGTACAGACCCTTTCCGACTTCTGCCCCTTCGATCCTGGGGTTCAGGTACCTGTCAAAGCAGCTGTTGGCGAAAGAAGCCTCGATAAAGCCCTTGAACGCCAGAGCAAACAGCGCGTACAGAAGCAGGAAAACCAGCAGACTGAACGGCATCGGTATGAACATGAGTATCGCCAGGGGCACCGCCACGGAGCCCAGCAGTATCAGAAACGCCCAGGGCAGCCTGGCTAAAGCGATGATAATTGAGTTTTTGAGTATATCCCTGAAGCGCATGTCATACGTGATCAGCATCGGGAACATAAGCTCGTTAGCCATCCACCACAGTGCCAGCAGTATGACCATCATCGCCTGCGGTATATTGAAGAACCAGCTGTTTTCGGCCATTTGTCCGTATGTGACATACGCCACGAAAACCAGCAGGAAGCTTAAACCGTTCAGTATGCCTATACCCAGCGCCTGCTTCCAGTTTTCCTTTATCGCCTGCTTGTAATCCTGCCAGACGAAGGAATGCTCGTCCCGTGCCCAGTTCCTGAGCACGTACATCATGCCCGGCTTGCCCACAGCGCACAGCGCGATAAGCGGGATAAGGATGATCAGGCTCGTCAGTATGTTGCCGTTTAACAGCTGTCTGGCGTAGAGGTTGAATGTACGCACGTTTTCACTGTGCTTGGCTTTGAGGGAGTTAAGAAGCTCCTCGTCATTTGCCTTGGCGAGATTCAGGTTATTCTCGTCTATGAGTGCCTGGATCTCGCTTTCCTCTTTCTGAAGCTGTTCCAGCGTGACCTGTTCGGTGGTAGCTTCGCCGCCCTCTATCACGGTCACCTGGCGCGTTACTTCGCCGCCCGCAAGTATGGTCTGTATGTTGTTCTGTATATCCGCCAGCTTAGCCTGATTCTGCTCCAGATAGGTCTGGGCATTGGTTATCTTGTCATAAGCATCCTCGGCTTCCGTATACTCCTTGTAGGCGTCAAGCATCGCCTGCGGCGCGTTGGGAAGCTTTACGGCGTCTTCTGGCGTAAGGTACAGAATGGCTGAATTCATGGCGATATACAGCCACACGAACAAGGGTATCATCCACAGAAAGTGCAGCAAATTGACACCTACCATGGAACTTAAGCGCACCTTCAGAGTCGTGAAGAACAGCTGTTTGCGGGTGGTGGGCATTTGTTCGACCGTATAGTCGCCCTGTCCCGCCTTGCCGTAAAAATATCTGTCAAATAATCCCATTTAGCCCTCTTTTCTCAAGGCGTCGACCTCAGTTTTAAGCAGTTTGATATATTCGAAATCAGTATTGCAGCACCCACCCACAAATGTCACGAAATCCAACGCGGGCTTGATCTCGTCCACAAACATCTTCGCGGTGTATGGCGCGGTGACCGTACCGTCGGGCGCGGTGATCGGAAGCCCGGCGTTGGGCTTGAACAGCAGAGGCAGCTCGGTATACTTGGTGAATTCCCTTATGATCGGCACTGCCATATCCGGTCCGAGCGAGCAGTTCATGCCGACTGCGGATGCGCCTGCCTTTTCAAGTTCCCTGCACGCCTGTTCGACGGTGTTGCCCATCATCGTGCGCCCGGTTTTCTCGAAAGTGAGCGCGGCATAGAACGGGATGTTCATGCTTTTGGCGACACGGCATCCCACCAACAGGCTGTCCAGGTCCAGGAAGGTCTGCAGAAGGATCGCATCCACGCCTCCGTCAACCGCGGCGCCTATCTGCTGGGTGAACATCTCTTCGACTTCGTCTTCTTCAAGATCGCCGTAAGGCTCCATGAACTCCTTGAGCGGGCCGCAGGAACCAATCAGTTTGCGGTCGGTGCCTTTGACGGCTTCCTTCGCGCACTTTACGCCGGCTTTCACCACTTCTTCCACGGTATAGGAAGACGAGTGGCTTACCATCTGCACGTTCGCGCCGAAAGTGTTGGTGAGCAGCACTTCCGCACCCACCTCCACGTAGCGCTTATGCAGCTTGGTCACCAGTTCGGGATGCTCGATATTGTATTTCCAAACAGGTTCGCGTTTGATCCCCGCTTCGTCGGCAAGGTGCCACAGCGTAGTGCCTATAGCGCCGTCCATAAGAATCAGATTTTTCATATTTACCTCCTATATGCCCGCCACGGATATTTTGCCGATATACAAAGTGGGACTGGCTATCGCGCTTGAGCCGGGCATTGTGAATTCCAGGTCGTTGGCCACTGCCTTTATGTTTTTAAGGATCTCGTAGAAATTCGCGGCTACGGTGATCTGCTCCACGGGGCGGCTCTTTTTGCCGTTCTCGATCAGGTAACCCTTGGCAGCCAGCGAAAAATCGCCGCTGATCGGGTTCGCGCCTGCGTGAGTGCCCTGCAGTTCGGTTATGATCAGACCTTCGCCTACTTTGGCATACAGTTCCTCGGCGGAAACGCTTCCGGGCTGTATGAACAGGTTGGAAGGAGCCACCGTCACTTTGCCGCTGTATCCTGCCTTGGATGCATTTGCGGTGGTCACTGTCCCGGCTTCCTTTGCGGTCACGCGGTTGTGGAGCAGCGTAAGGAACTTACCGTCTTTCACGATATCCTTCCTGAATCTCGCAACGCCTTCCGAGTCGAACGCGCTGGTTGCGGGAGCGTCTTGGTAAAGCGGATCGTCGGTAACGGTCACGCATTCGGAAGCGATCTTTTCGCCTTCTCTGCCTTTCAGAAGGCTCATGCCCTTTCTGGCGCTTTCGCCGGAAAACACGCTCACGAAAGTGCGCAGCAGGGTGCTTGCGGCATCGCGCCTGAACACGCATTCATACTGACCGCTGGGTATCGATTTTGCGCCCAGCTTTCCGATCGCTTCGTCGACCGCTTCCGCGGCCAATTTGTTCAGATCCAGTTTGTCAGGATCCTTCGAAAAACTGAAGGAGTAGTCCATGGCTGGCTTTCCGTCTTCGCCTTTGACTACCGGGGCGACTACGGCGCCGTACGAAGAGGACTTGCTGCGCACGTCCATGCCCTTTGAGTTCACGATGCGGACCTCACGCACACCGGTGCTGATCTCGCAGCCGTCCACCCTGGCAACTCTGGGATCGCGCGCTTTCACGAGCTTTTCCAGTTCCAGCGCCTGATTGATCTTGGTTTCGGGCGTAACCGACAGTATCGCTTCGTTGAATGCGTCTACTTTGGGATACTCACAGCTGCCTTCGAATATGCTCTCTCCGTCGTCGGTCTCAAGCAGCATCGCGTTTGTCCTGACGCCTTCTATGAGCATGTCGATCGCGCTTTCATCCTCGACCTGCGTGCTCGCATAGCCCATTTTCCCGGAATACAGGCCCCTGAAGCAAACGCCTTTTGATTCGCTTACGGAGTATTCCTTGATCTCGCCTTCCAGCACGTCCACGTCAAAGCTTTCTCCGTCGGAGAAATACGCCTCGCACTCCGTGATGCCCGCAAGGGCGGCGCCTTCAAACAGCTTCTTTATGAATTCGTCTCTGTTCATTTTCTGCCTCCTACGGTCATCTCGGTCACGCGGATCATAGGCTGGCCGACATTTGTGGGCACTCTGCCGGACATGGATCCGCACATGCCCTGCGCCATCCACATCTTCCTGCCCACGCGGTCGATCTTCATAATGGTCTGGCCGCCTTTGCCTATAAGCGTAGCGCCGCGCACGGGTCTGTCGATCTTGCCGCCTTTTACCAGGTAACCTTCGCCCACCGCGAAGTTGAATTCGCCGGTCACGGGGTTGACGCTGCCGCCGCCCATCTTCTTGGCGTAAAGACCGTCGCCCATGGAAGCGATGATCTCGCTTTCATCGTCGGAGCCCGGGGCAATGTAAGTGTTCCTCATGCGGGATGTGGGTGCGAAGGTGTAATCCTGTCTTCTGCCGGAACCCGTCACAGGCATATTCATGCGCCTGGAATTGAAACGGTCGATCATATAGTTCTTCAGTATGCCGTTTTCGATAAGCACCAGCTTCGTGGTCGGGTCGCCTTCGTCGTCAATATTCTCGCTGCCCCAGTAGTTGGGAATGGTGCCGTCGTCGATCGCGGTCACTTTTGTTGAAGCGATCTGCTGTCCCAGTTTGCCGCAGAATTCGCTGTTGCCGTAAGCGACTCCCGTGGCTTCAAGAGAGTGCCCGCAGGCTTCATGGAAGATCACGCCGCCGAAACCGCCGTCGATTACCACTGGCATCACTCCCGCGGGGCAAAAGTCCGCGTGCAGCATGGTGAGCGCCTGCTGCGCCGCCTCTTTTGCAATGGCTTCAGGGTCTACCTGGGTCTCGTACAGTTCAAAACCGATCATTCCGCCGGGAGAAGCGCTGCCGGTCTGATTTACGCCGTCTTTTGATGCTACCGCAGTAGCTGCGACACGGCTGTAAACACGCACATCGCTTTTGAACATGCCTTCGGTATTGGCGATGGTCACATGCTGTTCCCAATCCGACAGGCTGCTCATGGCATGGGCGATCTCAGGGCTTTCAGCCTTTATGGCTTTGCAGATCCTGCGGATCAGCGCCGCGCGTTTTTCGCCCGCCACGTCCATGGGCAGCTGCTTGATCTCGTGAATGTTCGGCTCGACAGAACCCACGAGATTCACGCTTATGCCTTCGGTCTTTACTGAGCCGATAGCGCCGGCAGCGGCGTCCGCCAGCTTCATAAGCCCGCTGTAATCGGTATTCGAGGAATGCACGTACACGCTGCGCAGCCCCTTATACACCCTCAGTCCTACGCCGTGTATGCGCGCGGTGGTCGCGGTATCTATCTTATCGTCAGTTTGACTTAACCTGCTGGAACGCGTGTCCTCGTAAAACAGTTCCGCGAAATCTCCTCCCGTGGATACCGCTTTTTGCAGCGCGTCCCTTGCATAGGATTTGTTAAGCATTGCAAACCTCCTCTATCCAAAAATAACCCAGAATATGTTTTATTATACCACCCTTTGCATTACAGCTTTTATCGAATGATTACGAATGTTTTACGCGATGATGTTATTTTATTAACAACGTGTCCGTTTCGGAGAGCACGCTGCCATCCGCGGCGACCTGGCAGACCTTAACGCTGTCTTCGGGATCCGGTTCCATGTCAGGCACGATAAGCAATTCCGAATTAACGAGTATGGTCTTTCGCCTTGAGTCGTTCACATACGCGGTGCTGGAGGGCGTGAATCCCTGTCCGGTGACGAAAATGTTCTCGCCCTGCGTATAACAGCTTTCTATCCTGACCGGAGTTATGCCGAACACCATGTCAGCTTCCCTTTCCAGCGTCTTTCCGCCGTATACGTATTGGTCACCGTAGACTATATCGTATTCGAGTATCTCCATTTCGTCCATATATTTGGGGGAATCCATCTGCTCCGCGTGGAAGCGCACCATCGTCCCCACAGGCCGCGCGCATCTTAGCAGAGTATAAGCGCCAAGCTGGTATGCTTCTATATCCTTGTCCTGTTTTTCCAGCAGATAGTTGGACCAAATCACATACGGTGTGGCGTACAGATCGCCCTCCGGCAGTTCGTCCACGTTAAAGTTGAGCCCGGGCAGATGGTCGCCGAACATTACCACCACCGTGGGTTCGTCAAACTCCGCAAGTGCGTCAGTAAGCTCTCCCACAAACGCGTCCACGTCATTTATCTGGTTCAAATAGTATTCCATGGACTGGGAGTCCGCATCCGAGGGAGACGAAAGCACCGGGAATCTCGCCTGTTCTTCCGCGTCCGACGGATAGGCGCCGTGGCTCTGAACGGTCACGACATACACAAAGTCTCTGCTCTGAGTGGTCCCAAGCGCGTCACTGATTATGCCGGTCAGCATTTTGTCCTTTGCCCAGCCCTTGGGATTCGTCTCGGTCACGTTCATATATTCTTCCGATACGAAACGGTCGAAGCACAGGTTGCTGTATACGGTATCCCTGTGGTAAAAAGACCCGGTGTAATTGTGAATGAACGTGCTGTACAGCCCCAGAGATTTAAGGTCGAACGCAAGGGATTCCCACACGCCTTCCTGGAGCACCGTCTGGAACGGGAACTCGCCTGAACCGAAAAAGTCCAGGTTGCAGCCCGTGAGCACTTCGTACTCTGTGTTTGCGGTACCGCCGGAAACAGTCGGCACGTACAGCTTGCCGCTGGTATATTCTTCGGAGAGTTTACGGAAATTCGGGATCGGATCGCCCTCTATCCGATAATCGTTAAGCGTGAGCGGGTCGAAAAAGCTTTCAAGCTGTATAAATATGATGTTCGGAGTATCCAGATCGTCGTACTGTTCCGAGTATCCCAGCAGGTCTTTGATGTTGTCTACGGATTCCTCGGTATATCCTTCGGGACGGGAGGAGAACAGACCGTTTCTGACAAACTCGATAAAGTCCTCGGTAAAGCCTCTGTCGGGTTTCGGTGTCGAGGTAGGCGCGGGCGTCTCCTGCGTGCCGATAACGGAGACCACGTTCTGGGAGTACTCCATCGGTCGCGCGATGCCCTTATCGAACGCGCTCCATACGAAGCTGTAGGAGAACCCGTATTCGATGTACGAATGGTAAATGCTGGGTTTGAGGCTCGCGTTCACATAGCGTCCCGCAAGCGCCACGGTCAGACAGGCGCCAAGCAGCACCGTCACCAAAAGCAGCCTTAAAAGCCCGCGTTTTTTCTCCCTGCGGAATTTGGGGGATTTGACGAACAGCAGCACGAGCAGCCCGATCACCATCACTATGAGCAGCCCTATCAGTACGATCTGCCACCACTTGTAGTACACCGTGAGCAGCCCTTTCGCGCCGACCGAAAGTATTATATCTGCGAACGTGAGAGGATAGCCCGTTCTGTGCCTGAGTACCATGAAGTTCACGATGCCCAGCGTGAGCCAGATGATAACGACAAGCGTCAGAGAGAACACTTTTCTCCTGAACACGAGAGCTATCGCGAGCGTGAACGCAACTATCAGGCAGCCTAGTACGAACGCAACGGGATTTTTGACCAAAAAGCCGAATGCGTCCGCGATCCCTCCCCTGCCGAATGCTTCCAATATGAAGTTTATCACCGCGCCGCCGCCCAGCATTATAGCGGTGCCTCCAAACGGGAACCGCCTGCCCAGGCCTTCTCTCATTTCCGTGCTCGTAGTGCCGCCCATATATCCTCCGTTTCGAACATGCATTTGCGCCATCGTTTACCGTTTATTCTTCCCATTGCCGGAGCATGTCCCGCATCCAGCCGTATACATCCATGCCGTATACTTCTTTCAGCCGCTCCCGGGAAAGGCATTCGTTTAGTCCGCCCTCCGCGGCGACTTTTCCTCTGTTGAGCAGCACCGCGCGGGTGCCGTATTTTTTCGCCAGTGACAGGTCGTGCACCACGCTGATGACAGTGCGGTCGTTTTCCTTGAGCCACTCGCCTATAAGTGAAAATACATGCTTCTGGTATATAAGGTCCAGGTGGTTTGCGGGTTCGTCAAGTACAAGCACCCTGGGATCCTGGGCGAACACCTGCGCAAGGAAAACCCTTTGCAGTTCGCCTCCGGAAAGTTGGAGCACGCTGGTGCGCCTGAAAGCGTCAAGCCCTGTCACCGAAAGCGCTTTCTCTATCAGCTCACCGTCTTCTTTGGTGCTTTTGGACAGAAAACCACGCCTGTGGGCGTACCTGCCAAGACACACTACCTCTTCGACCGTGTACGCGTAATTGACCTGGTTTTTCTGCGACAGTACGCCTATGGCTCTTGCCCTTGCCTGAGCGCTCATGCGCGCGGCATCTTCTCCCATGAAACTGATGTCGCCCGTGTATTTGACGCCCTGGGCTATCGCTTCTACTATAGTCGACTTGCCCGCGCCGTTCGGTCCGACAAGCATCAGCCACTGTCCCGGTTCAAGCGTGAACGAGACGCGGTCCAGCGCAAGGAAGGATGAATACTTTACGCTTACGTTCTTTATCTCAAGCATATTATTCTATCCTTTCCTGCGACTGCGGTAGAACACGGCTATGAACGCCACCGCTCCGATGAGCGACGTGACTACGCCGATCTGCAGTTCTATCGGGCTTAACAGCGTCCTGGCAACAAGATCAGCCAGCAGCAGGAATATCGCGCCCGAAAACATGGAAGCCGGCAGCAGTTTTTTGTGATTGGGTCCGGTTATCATACGGGACATATGCGGCATCACAAGACCCACAAAGCCTATCGATCCGGACACGGATACGCACACGCCTATAAGCACGGAAACGGTGATCAGGATGACCAGCTTTACCCGCTTGACGTTCACGCCCACATGCCTGGCATTGTCTTCTCCGACTGCGAAAGCGTTGAGTTCCCGCGAATGAAATAGTATTATCCCGCCGCAGACGGCCAATGCGGCGGTGAGAATGCGGGCGTGGGAATAGTTGGTGCCGCTTAAAGAGCCCATCATCCAGAACGCGATCGACTTTACCTGATCGCTGGTAAAGGATATGATCAGGTTGATTATGCTGGAGGCGAACATAGAGAAAACAACGCCGATGAGGATAATGCTGTTCGTGGACAGCGAGTGATCCAGCGCGTACGCCAGGGACAGTATCAGGATCAGGGATATGAAAGCGAACAGCATTGCCAAAAGCATGACGCCGCCGTATGCGGTGCCCGGGATGTAAAACCCGAACGCCAGCGCAACCACCGCGCCCAGCGCCGCGCCGGAGGATACGCCCAGCGTGGAGCCGTCAGCAAGCGGGTTGCGAATAAGCCCCTGCATTGCCGCGCCGCACAGTGCCAGCGAAGCTCCCACGAGCGAAACGTTTATCACCCTTGGCAGGCGAACGTTGAGTATGATGTTTTTGGATATGCCCGCCGGCACTTCCCTGCCTATAAGGCTGTATCCGATGGCAGTCAGCGTATTTTTGAGCGCGATGGGCACGCTCCCGGCGCATACGCACAGCAGCATCGCGGCTATCAGCGCCAAAGTGAACAGCGCATATGCCCTTACGGACAATCCTTCCCGCTTTTTCTTCATAACTTCACAGTTTACAAAGCGGGAGAGCGTGACGCTCCCCCGCCGCACTTGCAGTGTTTAGGCAGCAGGCTCGATGACCTCTTCTTCCGCGTATACGAACTCGTAAAGTTCTTTAGCCGCGAGCTTGAGCCTGGGGCCGGGACGGGAAATGGCGTTGTTGTCGGCGTTAAGTATCGCCTGATTCTTTACGGCTTTCATTTCCTGCCAGCCTTCGCGGGAGAGTATCTCTTCCACGGGAGTCGGGCCTTCGCCGAAGTACATGGTTATGGTGACAATATAGTCGGGATCCCTGGCAATGACCTGCTCCTCGGAGATGGCGTTCCAGCCCTCGGTGTCGCCGAACGCGTTGGTCAGGCCGCACATGGTGGCGAGCTCGTCCATGAACGTGCCCTTGCCTGCGGTCCAAAGGCCCCACTGCAGGGGAGAGACCTCAAAGTATACGGTCTTGCCGATGTTTTCGCTGTCGGCGGCGATCTCTTCGAAAGTGAGCTTCATGTCGTCGATCAGCGCCTGAGCCTCGGCGTCCTTGCCCATGAGCTTTCCGATCATGGCTATGGAAACATAAACTTCATCGATGGTCTGGGCGTTGCTTACCGCCACCTTTACGCCGTTGTCCTCCAGCTGCTTCACCTGATCCTCGGACTGGGCCATATCGCTCATCAGCACGAGCTGGGGCTCGAGCGCCAGTATCTGCTCCATGTTGGTCTCGTAGCCGGACTGCACGGAAGGCTTGTCCAGCACGGTAGGCGGATAGTCGCAGTATTCTCCCCTGCCGACCAGAGCATCTTCGCAGCCCAGGGCGCAGAGTATCTCGCAGTCGGACGCGGTGAGCGCCACGATCCGGGTGGCGGGTTCGGTCAGGGTCACTTCACGGCCGTACATATCCGTTACGGTGACGCCTTCGGTCTCGGCAAACACGTTTGCGGCGCAAAGCAGCATCGCAAGGGCGAGGCAACCGGCAACTATTCTGTGAGACATTTACTTTTCCTCCTGTTATGCTGATCAAATGAGGCAGCGGAAGATTATTCTCTTCCTGAGGAAAACCAGCGCGGCCGTATCGAACAGGCCGGGCAGCATATCCCATACCCAGGGGATAAACTCTTCACGGTGTAAACAAGTCTCCCGGCTTAGTTTCATCCTACTTGCGCGTCTTCCCGCCTGAGCAGTGACATATTGGGTACGGACCCATGCGCGTTCGTCAACATCACGGTTGCTGGGACAGCCCGGAAATCACATCCGCTTCCTATGACATTCCCTATCTCCGAGGAATGCCGCGCCATTGGCGCAGATACACCGACTGTTCATTTGTCAACAATATTATAATGCACTTTTGGGTGCATAGTCAATCTGTTTACAAATATTAACGCTCGGCGGCATGTTTTTTGCCGCCTTGAGCTTGCGTTATATGCCTGTTTTTGATATAATTAAAGTTGATTTATTTTCAGAGGCATGCATATGGAAATAACACAAGTTTCAGTTTTCGTTGAAAACCGAAAGGGCAGCATAGCCGAGCTTACGTCCCTGCTGGGAAGTGCGGGTTATAATATCTATGCCCTCGCCATTGCCGAGACCGACAACTTCGGCGTCTGCCGCATGATCATCGACAGACCCAAAGACGCATTCGAGCTGCTGAAGGGCTCGGGATACACGGTCAGGCTGGTCGACGTGCTTGCGGTAAGGGTCCCCGATCGCCCCAGCGGTCTTGCCGATGTGCTGGAAATAATCGAAAAAGAAGACATATCGGTGGAATATCTGTATTCCTTCCTGCGCAATTCCGGTTTTGACGCGCTGATCGTGTTTAAGCTCAGCGACAACCGTCTTGCGGAGATCGCTTTAAGGGAAAACTACATCCAGGTCGTTTCTCCCGGCGAGGTCCATTCGCTGTGAACAGATTAAGGCTCATAACCGATCTTTCGCAGGTCCGCTTAAACGCCCTTGCCATCCGCCGGAAGCTGCCCGGAAACGTAAAGATGCTCGCCGTGGTCAAAGCCGATGCTTACGGGCACGGAGCCGTTCAAGTCGCAAAATGCCTAAGCGGGATCGCCGACTGCTTCGCCGTCGCGACCGTGCAGGAAGGCACCGAGCTCAGAAACGCAGATATATCTCTTCCCGTACAGGTGCTGGGCGCCTGCACGGACGCGGGCGATATCAAAGCAGGCATCGAAAACGCTCTCACCCTGACCGCCGCATCGTTAAGGGACTTAAAGCTTATCTGCGAAGCTGCCAATGCCCTTAAAACTCCCGCGCTGATCGCGCTCAAGATCGATACCGGCATGACCCGTCTGGGATTTCGCGGCAACGAAGAACTGGACGGCGCGCTGAACTATCTGCGCGGTATCGCTCCTGAAAAGCTGGTAATACGCGAACTGTACACCCACTTCGCAGACGCCGGAAACGAGGAGTTCACCCACCTGCAGCGGGAAAGGTTCATTTCCGCGATTGCTCAGGTGCATAAGGCAGGGTATTCTCCCCTGTGCCACGCCGCCGCTTCCGAAGCCATGCTCTGCCCGGAAAACCGCTTCGATATGGTAAGGGCGGGCATAGCGCTGTACGGCACGGGCGTTGAAGCACTTAAAGGTGAGATCTCTCCCGCGCAGAAGCTCGTGACACATCCCGTCGCTTTCCATAACGTGTCTTCCGGCGAGACGGTCGGATACAGCCGTGCGTTTACCGCCGTAAGGCCTTCCCGCGTAATGACGATCCCCTGCGGCTACGGCGACGGCTATCCCCGCATACTCAGCCGCAAAAGCCGGGTGCTGGTGAACGGAAAGAGCGCTCCCGTGGTTGGAAACATCTGCATGGACATGATGATGTGCGACGTTACCGACATCCCCGACGCGGATTTTTCATCCCGGGTCGTCCTGCTTGGCAAAGACGGAGGCGAACAGATTACGCCCGACGAGCTTGCTATTCTCGCCGGAACGATACCCTACGAGATAATGCTTGGCTTTTCCGGACGTGTGGAAAAATCCTGGATAAACGAATGAGGTTTAAATATCATGTGGGAACTTGTTGTTAAAGGTTTGGGACTTTATGTCGTGATGGCTATCGTAAGCGCCATCACCGCGTTTGCGGGCTCCACAGTTTTGGGAGTCATTTTGAGCGGTCTTCTTTATATCGCGTTTGTCGTGCTTATGTACGCCGAAGGCGCCTCCGCCGGAGAACACCAGGTCGGCATTTCCGACATGGTCGCTCGCTTAAAGCAGGAAGGCAAACAGCCCGACGCGGGCCTGCTCAAGACGACCTATGACCCCAAGAAAGGCATCTGCGCCTTTATCATACTGAGTCTCCCCCTCGTTGCGCTCGCGGTCGCAAACATCCTTTTTGCCCCTCCTTCCGCAAACGAGAACACGCTCGGCACCATAACCAGGATCGTTTTCCTGCCTCAGGCGTTTCTTACGGTATGGCTCAATTCTCTTGTCAAGCTTGACATAAGCGGAGCCGTTGAGGCCAGCAAAGCCGTGTTAAGCGGCATAGGTTACGACGGTCTGGATGTCAACGGCATCATATCCGCCGCCGGCAGCGTATCCCGTTACGCGTTTGCCGCAGACACCAGCAGCCTGACGCTGATGCGCATCCTTTATATCCCTTTCAGCGTGCTGCCTCCCCTTGCCATGCTGATCGGCTATCTGCAGGGACCCCGGCTCAGAAAACGCACCCTGGATGCCATGATGTCCGGCTCCCGCAAAAAACAGCGCAGGATGAAGAAGCAGGGCCGCTCCTTCAAGCCCGTCAAACCCGAAATATAGTTGATTTTATACGCATTTGCTGCTATAATATATGAGGATCATTGCCGGAATGGCCAAAGGCCGACGTCTTGTCGCGCCGGACGGCCTGCAGACCCGACCCACACAGGATAAGACCCGTGAGGCGCTGTTCAGTATGATCCAGACCTATGTCCCCGACGCACACGTGCTCGATCTTTTCGGCGGAACCGGCGCGCTGGCGCTGGAAGCGATGAGCCGGGGCGCAGGCAAAGCCGTCATCTGCGATATATCGCGTCCAGCGCAGAAAGCCATAGAGACCAACATCAGGACCGTGCTTGGCGAAGCAAACGGCGCGATACTTATAAAATCCGACTACCGCGCAGCGCTCAAGCAGCTGTCGGATCAGAAATTCGACCTGGTGTTCTTAGATCCCCCGTATGCCGACGAAGCCGCCTACCATAACAGCCTGAGCTTCATACTGGAACACGATATGCTTTCGGATGACGCGCTGGTCATAGTGGAAAAGTGCAGGGACTCGTCCATAAGCTACCCCGAAAGATTCACGGTCATAAAATCTCGGAACTATTCCGACACGGTCATAGAGCTGCTCACGAAGGAGGAAACGCTTTGAACGGATTGTTCGCCGGGAGCTTTTCTCCCCCAACCAACGGCCATATAGATATCATACGCAGAGCTGCCCCTCTTTTCGAAACCCTGTACGTGGCTGTCATGGCAAACCCGGAGAAGCAGTATCTGTTCCCGCCCGCTGAGCGCGTCGAAATGCTGAAAGATTGCGCGGGAGATCTGCCGAACGTCAGTTTTATAGTCGGCGACAGTCTCACATCCGTGCTTGCACGTAAACTTGGATGCGAAACTCTGGTCAGGGGCGTGCGCGACGCGGCGGATTTCGATTACGAAAAGAAAATGGCCGACATGAACTTCGCGCTCAGCGGCATAGACACGCTGCTGCTTCCGGCCCGGCAGACCCTTTCGCAGGTCTCCTCCAGTTTGATACTGGATATCGCCCGCCTGGGCGGCGACGTAAGCGCTTTTGTACCCGATTCAGTTTTAGAACATATACATACCGCCTTAAAAAAGGAGTGTTAGACCCATGAGTGACTGGTTAGACGAACAGGAAGAGAACAAGAATACTGCCCAGCAGCCCGAAGAGGCTCCCCAGGAGTACGAAGACGAAGAATACTCCGAGGAAGAGTACGAGTACGACAACGCTCAGGAACAGCCTGAAGACGAGGAGTACGAAGACGAAGAGCAGGAAGTCTATGATGACGAAGATGCCCAGGATCAGAACTACGGCACCGAAGACGGCGCGCAGAACGAGGGCGAAGATGTGGTAGAGCCCGACGAAAGCGCGTACATTATGACGCTGCTTGACTATCTTACCGATCTGATCTCCAATCCCGAAGGCGGTTCATTCATTTCCAAGCCGCGTGTGGATGCCGAAGCCTGCATGAAGATAATCAACAACATCAAGCAGAACATCCCCACCAGCATCGAGTATTCCTATCATACCAACCGCCAGAAGAACCGTATCCTCTCCAACGCCGAGCAGATCGCGGACAATAAAGTCCAGCTGGCGCTGAGCAAGGCTTCCAAGCTCAAGAGCGACGCCGAGAAGGCCGCCCGCAAGACAGACGCCGAAGCCAAAGCACGCAAGGAAGAGATCATCGCCGCTGCGCAGGAAGAGGCCAATGCCATAGTGGCCAAAGCCAGAGCCCAGGCCAAGAAACTGGTCAGCCAGGACGAAGTCACCCGCGCAGCTCACAAGGAAGCCAACGAGATGCGCGCCAAGGCCCGCAAGGAAGCCAACGAAATGCGCCGCCAGGCCGTGGAAGACAGCCTGCTGCTGCTGGACAAACTGCAGACCCAGGTGGAAGGCTCTTTCCAGAACCTGCAAAAACAGGCGGACGGTGCTCTGTATTCCATCGAGCGGTTCCGTGACAAGCTGCTTCCCTCCGACGAAGAATAAGACACGTAAAAAACGCCGGATATCCGCATTTCGGATATCCGGCTTATTATTGCTTAGTATTTGATAAGAACATTCACTTAAGATCGAACCTATAGACGTTTACGTATCTTCTGCCATTTCGGTACATATCGTGCGTTTCAGGTATTGTGGCTGTCTCAAGCAGCTTTCCGCCCGCTGCCAGACAGGTTTTCTCAGACGCCGTATTGTCAGGGTCGCAGGTGACCAGAATATACTCTAACCCGTGCCTTTTTGCCAGCGTCAGCAGCAGTTTGACCGCTTTCGCCGCGTAATGATGCCCCCTGTGTTCTTCCGTGACCGTATAGCCTATGTTGCCGCTGTAATATACGTTTTCGTTGTACCCGACTCTGAAGTCGCAGTAACCGGCGTATGTGCCGTCCGCAAGGCAGATATTAAAGCAGTATGAGGGCAGATACTTTCTCTCAGGCTGACCGTTTGATGTGCGCACGAGCCTTAGCAGTATCTCGCCGTCTGTCAGATCATCGCGAAAAAAGTCCATGCGGCTTCGTCAGGTGGTCGGCACCACGCTGTCCCACTTCTTTTTGCCGCCAACACGCATCAGCCAGTTGAGCGCGTAATGGCGGGCGTAAATGATGTCCGGATCGAGCGCCTTGCTGCTCAGCTCGTTTAGGCTCATCCTGACCGTGAGCCAGTGCTGGCAGATGGTCAGGTCGTACATATCTTCTATCTCTCCCCTGCTTCTTGGTCTTGAGCGCGAAAGCGTTTCCTCCATGCCCGCGGGGCTCAGCGCGCCCGCAAGCTCGTTTATATCGCTCGGGGTGTCCGCCCAGGGCAGTTCCCACAGCCCCAAGTACCATAAAAGCAGCGCTGCCGCCTCGGTCTTGAGTGTCATGGTCGCTTTCCCGGCTACGCCGGGCTGTTTTATGTATTCCGCTTCCTTGGCGGTAAGAGTATCCTTTACAGCGTATCGTTCGTTCAGTTTTGCCAGTAAAGCCGAGTATCTGCCCACGGGCAGCGTCTGCCCCGGCACAGGCGCGGACATGGCAGTAAGCGCGGTATACAAAAGACCCGCCGCCCTCTTAAGCACATCCGAATCGTTTCTGGGATAGTTTTCCTCTCCAAGCAGCTCTTCTCCGACGCTCACGGGTTCGAATATACCGTGTGTCCTGAGACCGGCTATGCTTTTTCCCCTGCTTCCAGCCGGCAGATCTTTAAAGTCGATCGTTTTGGCTTCTTCGGCTTTTTCGCCGGTTTGCACGTTTACTGCCAGACCTGCGCTTTCGCCCTCAAATATCCCGAGCCCGCCCAGGTCTTCCTTTATTTCCGATATGAGCTTTCGGCTTTCTTCTCTTAAAACATTTTCGTCGGTTCCCGAGAAGATCACATCAAGCACAAAGCCGAAACCTTTGAGCGCGGCGTTTTCTTCGTAAGTAAGCCTGTATCCCGTTCCGTCGGCAGAGTCAAAGGCGCTTACACAGGCTTTTGCTGATATGCGCTCCCTGAACCCGATTTCAAACCCTTCGTCGCTTTCGGAGAAACCGCGCGCGGCGTTTCTTAAAGCGAAGCGTGTTTTCATGCACGCTTCATCCATGGAAGCTGCTCCGAAATACACCTTGCCGTCCAGATTGATGACCGGTTCCGGTTCGCCTGCCGCAGCTTTCTCGGGCTCGGTTTCCGGCATGGGCTCGGAAAAATCCTCTTCCTTCAGCTCTATTACATTTTTGTTGCGCCTGAATATTTTATCAAATAATCCCATCTGTATACTCCAAAATATACTGTTTTTAGTATAACACTTTAAAAGCTGCATTGCAAGCGCAAGCTTAACATTCATCGGCTTGAAAATTCACCGTACACGCCTATAATCGAATCATTAAAGTATCAGGAAGGCATCCATGCGCATACGTACAGACACCGATATGACCCGGGGCAACATTCTGGCCCAGCTGCTAACATTTTCGATCCCCATGCTTTTGGGGCTGTTGTTCCAGCAGCTGTATGCCACCGTGGACGCGTGGGTCGTCGGTCAGTTCGTTAGCAAAGAAGCTTTAGCCGCCATAGGCTGCAATTCCAGCATCATCAACACCGTCGTGGGCACTTTCGCAGGTCTTGCCACGGGCGCCAGCGTAGTTATCTCCCAGGCATTCGGTGCCAAAGACGACGCGCGTCTTTCCCGCGCGGTGCACACCACCATGATGGTCACGCTTATGCTCTGCGCGCTGGGGACGTTCCTCGGGCTCATATTCGCCAAACCGCTGCTTGAAATAACCAACACGGATCCCACCGTTCAGGACGACGCGCTGCTGTACCTTAAGATATATTTTTACGGCGTGAGCGGACTGCTCATTTACAACATGGGCACCGGCATACTCCGTGCCGTCGGCGATTCCACGCGCCCGGTCGTTTTCCTTATCGTTTCCGCCATAATCAATACCGCGCTCGACCTGCTGTTCGTGCTTGGATTCGGCATGAAAGTGGACGGCGTCGCATACGCCACCATCATATCCGAAGCCGTCAGCGCCGGAATGGTGCTCTGGGTGCTGATACGCAGCGACCGCGCCTACTGTCTGCGCATTTCAAAACTTGCCATACATAAAGACGTGTTTTCAAGGATCCTCGCCCTCGGCCTGCCCACGAGCATCCAGACCGCGCTCACATCTTTTTCCAACGTATTTGTTCAGGCATATATAAACTCCCTGCTTGCGGACGGCATGGCCGGCTGGACCGCCTACAACCGTCTGGACGCGTTCCTTGTCGTGCCCGTACAGGCTATCGCCATGGCATCGACTACCTTCGTGGGTCAATGCTGGGGCGCGGACTTAAAGCAGCGCGCCCGTGAAGGCGTAAACAAAGCGCTGATACTGAGTCTTGGCGTTACCGCGCTTTTGGCGGGACTGCTCATGCTGCTGAACGAGCCGCTGCTGGGCATATTCATACAGAAAAAAGATACCGGCGTAATGGATTTCGGGCGGTTTTTCGTGCTGGTGATCTCCCCGTTCTACATCACCATCTGCTTTAATCAGATCTACGCAGGCGCGCTCAGAGGCATCGGGCGCGCGACCGCCCCGACCATAATCATGCTTTCCGGTTTCGTGGTTTTCAGGCAGATATACCTCTTTACATTTACCCGCCTGTTCCCGATGAGCCGCCTTGTGATAGCCCTTGCCTATCCTCTGGGTTGGGTGGTGTGTTCATCCATACTGTTCATATACTATTATCACAGCGAATTGGGCCCGAAACGCTTGAAAAACAGCTGAACTAAGTGTATAATAGGCTAAAATATTTCAGGAGATCGAAGTATAAAAATGGAACAGCAGCAAGCAAAAAAACGCATATTCTCCGGCATTCAGCCTACCGGCAATCTTACCCTGGGCAATTACATCGGCGCATTAAGGAATTTCGGCATACTCCAGAGCGAGTACGACTGTCTCTATTCCATAGTCGACATGCACGCACTTACCGTGCGTCAGGATCCCGCGGAGCTTCGCAAAGCCTGCCTGCGTACCATGGGTATATTCCTTGCCTGCGGGCTCGACCCCGAAAAGAACATCATCTATTTCCAGAGCCAGGTCCCTCAGCACGCGGAGCTCTCGTGGATACTGAACTGCTATACCTACATGGGCGAACTCAGCCGCATGACCCAGTTTAAAGACAAGAGCGCCAAGCATGCGGACAACATAAACGCGGGTCTGTTCACTTATCCCGTACTGATGGCTGCGGATATCCTTCTTTACATGACTGACCTGGTGCCCATCGGCGCCGACCAGAAGCAGCATCTCGAACTTGCCAGGGACATAGCACTCAGGTTCAACGCGGTGTACGGCGACGTGTTTACTGTTCCCGAAGGATATTTCAACAAAGTCGGCGCGAGGATCATGAGCCTTCAGGATCCCACCCGCAAAATGAGCAAGTCCGATCCCGAAGAATGCTACATCGCCATAATCGATCCGCCCGACGTTATTCGCAGAAAGCTGCGCCGCGCCGTTACCGACTGCGAAGCTACCGTGAAATACGAACCCGAGACCCGTCCCGGCGTCGCAAATCTCATGAGTATCTTAAGCGTCTTAAGTGGAAAGACCATGGAGCAGATCGAAGCCGAGTTTGAAGGCAAAGGCTACGGTCAGTTCAAAGACGCCGTTGCCGACTGCGTGGTCGCTGCCCTGGAACCCATTCAGAAAGAATATGACCGCATCAGCAAGGACAAGGCATACCTTGAGAGCGTGATGGTGTCCGGCAGGGAACGCGCTCAAGCTATCGCCTACCGCACCATGCTGAAAGTACGCAAAAAGGTTGGTCTCGCAGCGCTTAAACTATGATAACAGACAAGTTCGTTTCTGCAACAGAAGCTGAAAACTGGATAAATGGAGAACGCTGGAAAGGTGAGAAGCGCGGACTGGAAAATGTCCGCGCCTTATTGCGTAAGCTCGGTTCTCCCCAAAAGCGCATGGGCAAGGTGCTGCACGTGGCAGGCACAAACGGCAAAGGCTCGGTCAGCGCGTTCCTTGCCGGCGGTCTTGCCGCCTGCGGTCACAGCGTCGGACTGTTTACTTCGCCTTACCTTCGCAGATTCAACGAAAGGATCATGCTGAACGGTCAGCCCATAAGCGACGACGAGCTCGTGCTTTACGCAAACCGGCTCTTTGACGTCTGCAGCGAACTGACAGAAGAAGGCGTCTTCCCCACCACTTTTGAACTGCTCACGGCTTTATCCTGCATGTATTATGCGGACAGGCACACCGACTTTGCCGTGATGGAAGTCGGCTTGGGCGGCAGGCTCGACGCGACCAATGTGCTCGACACGTCTTTAAGTTTTATCGCCGCGATCGGGCTCGACCATATGTCGGTACTGGGCGACACGGTAGAAAAGATCGCCTTTGAGAAAGCCGGCATAATGCGCGCAAATGTGCCATGCGTCGTCATGCCTCAGGCAGGCAGTATTCTTAATGTTTTTTCTTCCCGGGCGTGTGAAGTCGGCACGCCTCTGTATCTGAGCGCTAAGCCTCGGGTATTGCGGGAAGCCTTTGACGGCAGCGTATTCAGCCTTGACCTTCCCGTAAGCGGTCACAGGGAAGTCTCCGTATCTATGGCCGGCAGCTACCAGACATACAACGCATCTCTCGCCCTGTGCGGGCTGGATTTGCTGGGAATAGATATGGATAAAGCGATAGGCGGCATTTCAAACACCCGCTGGGCCGGACGGCTCGACTTAAGAAATAATGTGCTTGTCGACTGCGCGCACAATCCCCAGGGCATGAATACGCTCAGGGAATACGTGCTTAAATTCTTCCCCGACCGCAAGCGCGTGGGGCTTATAGGCATGATGAAAGACAAACAGGTCGACGCCTGCGCCTCCATATTCCGGGAATTCACCGACACAGTGGTTGCTACGAACGTATCCTGGCCCCGGGCGCTTTCCGCTGGAGAGCTCTCGCTGCGCTTTTCACCGGACTGCACGGCGGTAGATAACGTTCCCGGCGCGCTCAAAACGGCAAAAGAGCTTGCCGGAGATAACGGCATAGTCATCTGCGCAGGCAGCGTTTACCTTGCGGGCGACGTGATAAACCTGATCGAGGGCAACTGATATGCTTACGCTTACGGCGTCCGACAGATCTCGGATATCAGAGCATAAAAGGCTGTACCGCAGCGCGTTCCCTCTTAACGAGCGTTTTCCATGGCATATGCTTGTAAAGCGGGCAAAAGCCGGCAAAGCCGAGCTGCTCACGCTGGACGATGACGGCAAAAACACCGGGTTTGCTTACGTCATCACAAACGAGTATCTCGCATATCTGTTTTTTTTTGCCGTGCGCAAAGACTGCCGCGGCAAGGGCATTGGTACCGAAGCCATCAAACTGCTGATACGAAGATATTCGGGAAAACGGCTGTTTTTAGCCATCGAGCCTCTGGATGAGACCTCGGATAATTACGACGAGCGCGTTAAACGTCACGGGTTTTACCTTAACAGCGGGCTGATCGATTTGCCGTGCCGTTTGAAGGAATTCAAGATGATCTATTCGGTAATGAGCGCCGGAAGCGATATCCCCGCCGGGGATTTCAGATCCATGATGGATTCGTTCTTCGGAAAACTGATCAACAGGATACTGGATGTACGAATAATCGAATCGTAGTTTGCGCCAGTTTTGGAACAATATCCCGGTTTAAACGTCAGATTATCGGTCAGCAAAAGTTGGCCGATATTCTGTCAAAAGAGGTCGATACCATGAAGAAGCTTATAATCATCATGCTTGTTTTCGTCATAACTGTACCCTTTGCCCTGTGCGAAGAACCCAATTTGGACGGCGGCTGGACTCCTTCCGAAAACTGGGAGATCACCGATGAGACCAATGCCTTGTTCGAAAAGGCTTTCGAAGGTCTGCTGGGCGTAAGCTATAAACCCGTTGCATATCTCGGCAGCCAGGTGGTCGCCGGCTGCAACCACTGTTTCCTCGCCCAGGCGACCGTGATTTATCCCGATGCCCGGCCGTATTATGTGCTCGTGTACATTTACGAAGATCTCGAAGGGAACACCGAAATACTGAATATCTCCAAACTGGATATCGGGTATTTGGCTCAGCCCGAAACGCCGGAAGTCTGATCCCGTATCCAAGTATTCGCCGCTGTTTATTATAACAGCGGCGAATTTTTGCGTTATTCCTTTCCAACTCAGCTGAACAGTGTTATAATACAACAAAATGATTTGGAGGCAGCGCTATGCGGATAATAAACTGCAAGGTAAACCACCTTTCAAATCCCCTTGGCTACGAGCTTGGCAAACCCCTTTTTTCATGGACTACGGAAGCATCCGGCAAACGTGCGGTCTCATCCCGCCTAACGGTGGAAACTAAAGGGCGGACCGTACTCGACACGGGCTGGACGGAACTCGACAGCCTGTGCACAACACCAGATATCCGGCTTTTGCCCCGTACCGTTTACGAATGGCGCGTCAGCGTTAAGACTGATCTTGGCGAGGAAGCGTCAAGCGAGATCAACCGTTTTGAAACGTCACGCCTGGACGAAAACTGGACAGGCAAATGGATAGGCTGCGACGACAGTGAGCCCCGCCTTCCCGTATTCGCTAAGTCCTTTTTTCCCGCCAAACCGGTTTCTTCAGCGCGGCTGTATATTTGCGGTCTCGGTACATATGAAGCCGTTATAAACGGCAAACGCGTCGACGACGAACACATGACGCCTTACTGCAATAACTACAATGCCTGGGTCCAGTATCAGACTTACGACGTCACCGATCTGATCTCAGGTCCGTCATGCATCAGCGTGCTTCTCGGCAACGGCTGGTACAAAAGCCGTTTTGGGGGCGATACGAAAAAGCCTCCGTTTTACGGCGACGGCTGGAAGCTGCTGTGCGATCTTATACTGACGTACGACGACGGCACCGAAGACATCATTGGCACGGACGAAAGCTGGACCGTAAGCCGCAGCAACATCTATTTCTCCGGCATATACGACGGCGAGCAGGTCGACGACACGCTTCCCGCCATAGAGCCCGTGCCCGCCCGCTTGACTGAGCCTCCCAAAGGCAAACTTTCGGCGAGGCTGTCCACTCCTGTCAGGATACGGCAGGAGATCACGCCGAATATTATAGTTACGCCCGCTGGAGAAACTGTACTGGACACCCGCCAGAACATGACCGGCATTTTCCGCCTTAAAGTACACGAACCCAAAGGCACAAAGATACATTTGCAGTTCGGCGAGATACTGCAAAACGGCAATTTCTACCGTGATAACCTGCGCAGCGCAAAAGCGGAATTCGTATACATCTCCGACGGAGAAGCGCATGTGATCGAACCGAAATTCACGTTCTACGGCTTCCGTTTCGTCAAAGTTGAAGGCATAACCGATATCAAGCCCGAAGACTTTACCGCTCTGGTCTTGTATTCCGAGATACCGCAGACAGGCTGGCTCTCTACCGGAAACAGCCTTGTAAACCAGCTTATACATAACGCCGAGTGGGGCCAGCTGGGCAATTTCCTGGACGTTCCCACAGACTGTCCGCAGAGGGATGAGCGCCTGGGCTGGACGGGAGACGCGCAGGTGTTCGCTCCCACCGCCTGCTACCAAAGGGACTGCGCCGCATTCTATGCCAAATATCTGCACGACCTGTACGAAGAACAGAAACTTACAGGCGGCGAGGTGCCTGTCGTGGTGCCTTCATTCGACCTGAACAAGGGCTGTTCCACTGCCTGGGGCGACGCCGCGTGTATTATCCCCTGGACAGTTTACGAATACACCGGGGACAATACGATACTGGAAAACCAGTTCGAAAGCATGCGGGGCTGGGTCGACTTTATAGAACGCCTTGAAAACGACAACCATTCCTGGCGTACGCATTTCCATTTCGGCGACTGGCTGGCGCTGGACTGTCCCAAAGCGGCAAAGGGCTTCGTGGGCGCCACCGACCGGGCGTTCATTGCGCTCACATATTTCCGTTACAGCGCGCTTTTGACATCCAAAGCCGCCGAAGTTATCGGAAACACGGATGCTCAGGAACACTACCTTAAGCTTGCGGACGGGATACTTCGCGAGATCCGCAAGGAGTATTTCACGCCCACAGGCCGCTGCGCCGTTCCCACACAGACCGCGTACCTGCTCACTCTAAGGCACGGGCTCTCACCCGATACCGAGCGCATACAAAAAGACCTCGCAGACAAGCTTACCTCCAACGAGGATAGGCTTGAGACCGGTTTTGTGGGCACTCCCCTGCTGTGCGAAGAACTCACCGCGGCGGGATGCGCGGACAAGGCATTTAAGCTGTTGCTCAACGAGGAATATCCCGGCTGGCTGTACGCCGTAAAGATGGGCGCCACCACCATCTGGGAGCGCTGGAATTCCGTGCTGCCCGACGGCTCCATATCCGACACCGGCATGAACAGCCTGAACCACTACTCTTACGGTTCCATCGTGCACTGGCTTTACCGTGACGTAGCCGGCATAGCTCCGCTCGCTCCCGGCTTCACAAAAGCGAAGCTGGAACCGCATTTCTGCGAGGCGCTCGGACATGCCAAAGCGCGTTTCGCCTCCGTTTCCGGCGAATGGCGCGTACAGTGGAAGCTCGGTCACGGCGGCAACGTAGACTATTCCTGTACCGTTCCCTTCGGATGTACCGCCGAACTTATCCTGCCCGGTATCGAAGCGCAGACGCTTGACAGCGGTGAATACCGTTTCACATGCTATCTTCCCCAGCCGGACAAAAACAAAAACGGGGCGGTTGACACCCCGTTTGACTGATGCGATAAAGGGGGGCTGAAAACAGCCCCTTTTTTTTACAGTTCCGCGTCCAATACCTCGCAGAGTTTTTCAAGCGCTTTGGCTCTGTGGGATACCTTCTGTTTCATTTCCAGACCCGCCTCGGCAAAACTCAGTCCGCCTACGTCAGGCGAGACGAACAGCGGATCGTAGCCGAAGCCTCCCTCGCCCCGCTTTTCAAAGCCTATCTCACCCTCACATACGCCTTCGCACTTTACAGGCGCATGACCGGGACGCAGCAGGCACATGCTGCACACGAACCGGGCGGTCCTGGGAGCGGGCACATCCTTCAGTTCTTCCAGAAGCTTGGCGTTGTTCGCGTCGCTGTCGCCCTGTATGCCTGCATACCTCGCGGATTTTACGCCCGGGCGCCCGCCCAGAGCGTCGACCATAAGCCCTGAATCGTCTGCCAAAGTTGCGCACCCGGTCTTGTCGAACAGCGCTTTTGCTTTTATCATGGCGTTCTCGGCGAAGCTTTCCCCCGTCTCTTCGGGTTCTTCGTATTCTCCCGCTTCGGCGGCGGAATATATATCAAAGCGCTCGCCCAGCAAACCTCTTATTTCCTTGAGCTTGCCGAAGTTGTGAGTCGCTACATACAGCCGCGGCTTTCTGCCGATCACGTCTTTCCTGTCGCCCAGCGCGGCAATCTGCTTTTTCATAAGCTGCTTTATGCCGCCCTCAGCGAGCTTCAGCAGCGTATCCAGCTGCTTTTTGCTGAATGTGTGGCCTTCGCCCGTGCCCTGTACCTCAACAAATTCCATGTTCCCCTTGCTGTCGCAGCTCATGACCAGGTTCATGTCCACGTCTGCCCGGGAGTCGTTTTCATATTCAAGATCGAGCACGGGCTGTCTGTCGACCACGCCCACGCTCACCGCAGCGATCTGCTTTACGACCGGGGAATCCTTGATAACGCCCTTTTCGAGCAGTTTGTTTACAGCCAGCGTGAGCGCGACAAAGCCTCCGGTAATGGATGCGGTTCGGGTGCCGCCGTCTGCCTCGAGCACGTCACAATCTATATATATGGTGCGCTCTCCCAAACGGGACAGATCCACCGCCTGCCTTAAGCTCCTGCCTATCAGGCGCTGGATCTCTACGCCGCGCCCGTCTTTTTTGATCCCGTCACGTTCCTTGCGCTTAGTAGTTGACGCGGGCAGCATCGCGTATTCCGCTGTGAGCCAGCCGCAGCCTGTGCCTTTTTTGAACGGCGGTACGCCTTCGTTGACGGACGCCGTGCATATGACCCGTGTGCCTCCGCACTCAATCAGGCAGCTGCCCGCCGCCTGCCGGGTAAAATCGCGAGTTATTTTTACAGTACGCAGTTTGGTCAGATCTCTTTCAGCCATACTTCCACCGCCTTATGTTTTCTTATATCATTTTAACACCCGGAGCAGTTTTTTTCAATCCGCAAGCGGAACAATACAGTGCCTTTTCCGTCTAAAAGACATAAGTACCGTAAGGAGTTTATTATGAAAAAGTTATTATCTCTGATCGTCACGCTCTCGCTGCTTTTCTGCTCGGGAAGTCTTGGCGAAGAAACGCTCACGGACGCCATGAGCCGCATCACCCTTAACGTCAAGACCGTGCTCGACATTCCGGACGATTACACCGATTTCAGCGGAAATTTCTCTGACGGGCGCTGGTATCTGTCCTGGCAGGGCGGCAACTCTTCCGTATCCGTCATAGCAAGGCCCGACGGCACCGTTCTGAACTACGGCAGCTATACTTACACGGATTCCCGTGACAGGAGCGCGAACCTTATGAACGCGCGGCTGCCCAAGTTTTCTGTCGGTGAGCTTGAGACTGCCGCCCGCAGTTTCGCCGACAGCGTTATAGTTAAAAACGGTTGGGACTATCTTGAGGACAGCTTTATGCCCGGTCTGTATCGGGAATACTATTCCGAGACAACCTTCAGCGGCTATCTTACCTATAACGGTATACCGACGGATATCTTTTTCCGCATAGTGATCGACAGCCAGACCGGCAAAGTGACCTCTTTCACCCGCTCCGACGCTTACAGCGAGCTTGTGCTGCCCGAAAACGCCGCGGATACATCTTCTCTTTCGCCTATCGAGGATGCCGAAAAAGTCCTGCTTGAGGCCTATGACATGGAAGTCGTCTATTCGGTGATCAAAGCCGACGAGATGGCAAAGCTGGTCTACGTCCTCAAAAACCAGAACCTGATAGCTGTGGATGCGTATACCGGCAGGCTTATCGGCTTTGACGAAGCGGGTTACGCCGCAAACGGCACGGAGGAGGACGCGGCAGGCGCCGAAATGTCCATGGATTCAGGCTATGCTTCCGCCAAACAGACCAGCCTGAGTGACGCGGAAAAAAGCGGCATCGCGCTGTATGAGGGCGTGAAGACCGGAAATGAACTGGATGATCTCTTAAGGGACATTCCCGAATTCGGGCTGGACAGCGAATACAGACTGATCTCGTCCGACTATTATCTGAGAAACAAAGCTCCGGTCGCACGGCTCGTCTACCAAAAGGGTGCCGATCAGGATAATACATACATTTCAAAGCACTTTACCGCCGACGCCGTGACCGGGCGCGTGCTGACCCTTTATACATACAATTACTCGGACTATGCCCTGCGCTCCGCTTCCAATGCGGAGGATCCTGGATTCGAAGCAAACGCCGCCGCTTTCCTTGAGAAGTATTACGCGGAGTATCAGGACGAACTCGCAAAACCCGATCTTACCCTGCTGAATACTCCGGAAGGCGAAAATGCCGGCGCGTCACTCAGTTATTACCGCGCCTATAACGGTTTCCCTTTCAAACAGAACTCGATTTCCATGAGCATTGACGGCAACGGTCTCGTCACAGCTTTTAACCTCAACTGGAACGACGGACAGGAATTCTACGACATAAGCCCCGATCAGATCATCTCCCCCGAAGCTGCCGTAAACGCGTACTTGGGCAGCAGCGCGGTGGAACTCATGTACCGCACTGTTTCAGAGCGCGGCGATGTCGGGACAGCCAAACGCGTGCTCAGGCTTTGCTACTGCTTCGGCGGAAACGATCACCCTTACGCGGTGGATGCGGTCAGCGCCGAAGGCTACAGCTACGCCGCCTCAGGCAGGAAGATCTATGAATACCCTTCCGCCGAAAACATGCTATATGCGGACGAGGTAATACTCCTGGGCAAATACGGCATCGGGCTAGATGACTGCGGCTTCACTTCCGAAAATCTGCTTTACGGGCGTCAGTTCATGCAGCTCGTGCTCCTTGTCGCAGGAAACGAAAACAGCCCGGATCTCAGCGACGAAGAGCTGGAAAGCTCGTTTAGAGACCTGGCAGGAGTCGGTCTCGCGTGCGGCGAACAGCTCTCCCGCAGCAAGCTTATCAGCACCGCAGTCATCCTGGCAGGTTACAGGAATGCCGCAGAGCTAAGCGGCATATTCTTCCTTGACGCGCCTGACTGGGATTCCGTGCCCGAGGATGCAAAGGGTTACTGCGCTGTTTCCAGGGCTTTGGACCTTGTGGACCTTAACGAAGGCAGGCTTGACCTTGATTCGCCCGCGCTCACGGCTCAGGCGATGCACGCCATATACATGATCCTTTCAAAATAAAAACACAATGCAAAAAGCCTCGGGATATCTTCCCGCGGCTTTTGTTTTTTCTTGATTAGTAAAACAAAATATAGTAAAATAATACGCATATTCGGGCACTTTTTTTATAAAGGGAGCAGCCATGACGGTCTTAGACAAACTGTTTCAGGCAAAAGACGAGAGTTACAGGGACTTTCAGGCTAAACTCGTACCGAATATTCCCGCCGAGACCATTATAGGCGTCAGGACGCCCGATATGCGCAGGATCGCGAAGGAAGTGTTTGCCGGCGATGAGCGGGACCGCTTTCTTGCCGAACTTCCGCACAGGTATAACGAAGAAAACCTTGTGCACTTCTTCGTGATCGCCATGATAAAGGATTTTGACGAGTGCGTTAGGGCTGTGGAGCTTTTCCTTCCCTATATCGACTGCTGGCCCGTATCGGACCAGGCGACTCCGGTCTCGTTCAAAAAGCATCATGACAAACTGCTTCCGTACATAAAAAAGTGGATCGCTTCCCCGCACGTCTATACCGCGCGCTTCGGCATCCGCATGCTGATGACCGAATACCTTGGAGAGGATTTCAAAGCAGAGTATCTGGAACTCGCTTCTTCCAATCACGGCGGCGATTATTACTTAAAGATGATGGTCGCCTGGTTTTTCGCGACCGCGCTGGCCAAAAAATATAACGAGACCATCGGTTACATCGAGCAGCGCCGGCTGGATGAATAGGTGCATAATAAGGCCATTCAAAAGGCTTTAGAAAGTTACAGGGTCAGCGAGGAACACAAACAGTATCTGAGAAGCTTAAGATAAAAGATCAGGACGGTATTTTGGAGATGCATTATGCTGCTGTATGAATTTGATCCCAATAAAGACGCCGTTATCAACCCGGATATGTGTGCGCAGAGGCTTGAAGATTTTCCCGCAGTGACGGTCTCCTGTTTCTCAAAAAAGCTGTTTGAGAACACGCTGTCGTTGTTCGAATCAAAACCGATAGCCGTCATCCGTTCCGCGGTCGGTCACAATACCGTGTATGAGATCGAATATAAGGGCAGGCGTTTTGCCTTTTTTCAGTCATATGTGGGAGGGCCACTGTGCGTTGCGCAATACGAAGACTTGATGGCTATGGGCAGCAAACGTCTGATCCTGCTTGGCAACTGCGGAGTGCTGGATAAGTCGATCGAAGACTGCGGCATAATCATTCCGACCTGCGCCATACGCGACGAAGGCACCAGCTTCCATTACGCAGCGGCAAGCGACACCATCCCCGTAAACACAAAGTACAGGCAGGAATTCAAAGAGGTGCTGAGCGATTGCGGCTATCCCTTTGTCGAAGGCACGACCTGGACCACGGACGCCTGCTACAGGGAGACGCGGGAAAAGGTCGACCGCAGAAAAGCGCAGGGCGCGATATGCGTGGAAATGGAATGCGCAGGCATGCAAGCTCTGTGTGATTTCAGGGGCACCGAATTCTTCCAGTATTTCTACGCAGGCGACAATCTGGATCATTCCACCTGGGATCCCAGGAGCATCTCTGGAGATTCAAGGCTTGACGACAAGACAAGGATCGTTTTCCTGGCGTTCGAGCTTGGCCTTAAGATAACGGATAAGCTGTGATCAAAACAAAGTCGGCATGACTAAACGTCATGCCGACTTTTCTGTCAAACTCAAACAAGTTTTATGACCAGAGCGAGTTTGCCGCCTCTTTCGGTTTCCGGAATGACAACGAGCAGTCCGCCCTGCACGCGTTCAACGTCAAGCGGCGCGCCATTGCCCACCAGGAACGCTTTTGTGACCGGGCCGCTCCAGGGCACCAGCATTTTCTCCGGCAGTGTTTCGCCTTCACCCATGGGCTTAAGCGCGTATACGCAGTCGCCTTTCCGCGTAAAGCCGAACTCGCCGTGTTCATAGTCGCTTTTGGCAGTTCTGGTGGCGAATATCGCTTCACCGTACTTTTCCAGCCATTCGCCCAGCCCCAGGGCAGCTTTCATGCCGTTACGCGGCAGCCTGCCGTCGGGCTGCGCGCCCAGATTCAGCGCAAGATTTCCGCCTCTTGTCACTACGTTGATAAGCAGTTTTACCAGTTCCCTGGGCGGCTTATAGTCGTCGTCATAACCGTAAGCGAATCCGTTGCCTATGGAAATGCAGCTTTCCCACGGTACGGGCAGGATGGTTTTGGGCAGGGTCTGTTCGGGCGTTATGTAGTTTTCAAATTCACCGCCCACGGTCCTGTCGGCGAAGATCAGACCGGGATTGTCTTTCCTCAGCTTTGCCGCCAGTTCTTTAAGCCTTATATCCTGCCCGTTTGAAGGTCTGACCTGTCCGCCGTCCAGCCACAGTATGTCTATGGGGCCATACTCCTGAGCAAGCTCGGTCAGCTGTGCATGGGTATATTCCACGAATTTATTCCAAAGTTCCGGCTTCTCCCTCGGGTCATAAGTGGGATTCCTGTCATAGGCGATCGGCTTTTCCTGCCCGGGAGCCCAGTACCATGGGCAGTGCCAGTCCGGCTTTGAGAAGTACGGCGCTATGGCGATCCCCTTCTTCCGGAAAGCGTTGAACAGTTCCCTGGCGATATTCGCCCTGGGATTCGTGTGGAACGGGCATTCGGGAGCAGTCACCTTGTACGGCGAATACTTGCTGTCGAACATACAGAACCCGTCGTGATGCTTTGTTGTGAATATAAAATACCTGAAGCCCGCTTTTGACGCGAATTCGGCCCATTCATCCGGATCGAACCTTATGGGATTAAAGGTCTTGTTCATGTCGAAATACTGCTGTCTGAACTTTTCGTTGTCCTTTTCCCACTGATAGGCGCGTCTGGACCAGTATGCGTCTCCATCGGAAATAGGCCAGCTTTCGCACATGCCCAGCTGGCTGTAAGTGCCCCAGTGCACCATGAACGCCAGTTTCTGGTCCTTGAACCATTCCAGCTTTTTGAGCACCTCCGGCTCTTTGGGCTGAACGTATCTGTCCGCTTCGGTAAAGTTGATGATGTCTTCGCGGGTATCGGCTCCCATACTGACCTCCTGTTTTATGAATACTTTCTTTTCACCCTGCCCACTATGCGCACAGGTCGCCTGAAATACGGAAACAACGGTGACATGACCGCCGCCTGAAATGCCGTTCCCAGCGCCAGCGCCGCCCAGTACGATCCGTTCGCGACAGCAGACAGCATAAGCGCGCCGGGGACCAGGCTCAGCACTGCGGCGGCTGCTTTCAGCCTGAAAGGCAGTTCGCTCTCCTTAAGCTTTGTTCGTATCCACAAGAGCAAAACGCACATCATGCAAAGCCAGCCAAAGAGCAGGTCCAGACCTACGCCCAGCAGTTTCACCTGGAAATTGTCTGTAACGGCGTAGAAAGGCAGCAGCGCGCCCAGGAACATTACGGCGCAGCATTCGGGCTTGAGCGCGAAACGCTCTTTCAAAGCGCTCTGAGAGGCTTTTATCGCTATGATAAGCAGTATCAGAGTTATTGCCGCGGACAGCGCGGGAAGATACCTGCCAAGTCCCATTTCGTCGGTATAGCCTATCACGCTATCGCCGGTCTTGCCATGAAGATCGCACAAAAGGATATACAGCGTCATCATTATCAGGTGTACGTATGTACGCCGACCGAGGAAGTTACGGAACCTATCGTTCTGTCTGCAGGAACCCAGGTACGCTCCCGCCCAGAAACCCGCAAGCGCCGCGCAGGGATAATCAAGCCCCATTCTAAACCCGTTTTCGGGGAAAATTAGCTGCGTAAAGAGCCGGATAATGCCCATACCTGCGCACGCGGCGCACAGTATCCTGAGCAGCCGGATCCGCTTTTTAGAATGCTTTTTTACTCCAAACAGTACCGCGCCCGCATACGCAACGAGCAGGATCAGTTTAAGCAGATCCCTTAACCGGATCCCGAGGATCAGTTCGGCGGATAGTATACCGTTCATTCGTCTTCTCCCGTATAGGAAAGCGCGGCAAAGTAGAGGATATTGCTTACCTGCTCCGCTTTGTGCGTGAACTGCGTAAGATACCCGAAGCCCGTGTAAAGCCCGCCTTTGGACACGATCACCGCGTTGTCCGCGCCAAGCCTTTCCATCTTTTCGCTTATGATCTGCGGGCTCTCAGCACCGTTGATTATTATGTAGTCCCCCTGCTTCGTCTGCCCCAGCGCGGTGACGCGTCCATCCGCTTTCTGGCTCAGCCTGGGCTGTCCGACGCCGTTGATTATCAGCGCCGTTTCCGCGCTCATGGCCTGGTATATGTGCCCCTGCATCGATTCGAGCGCTTTTACGGAATAGGATGCGTCAAATACGCTCATGACCGCGTTTTCGTCTATTATCACAAGCGGCTTGTTTACGCGGCTGTCGGACAAAAGCATTCCCTGTCTCGCCTCGATGCCTCCCGTTTCGTAAGGCGTGCCCGCGAAAGCTATTACGGCGTTCACCTTCTTTGCCAGCGCATCGATCTCCGCGCGTGCAGGGCGGCTCAGGCTGCCCGCAAGTGCGCTTCTGAACTGGCTCGGGCGGATGATCCTGACCTTTGCCGTTATCGTTTCTCCTGCAATGCTTATCTCAGCGCTGACGGTGCTGTCCTCATAGCGCGTGCCGCCATGCAGACGGGGATCTGTCTCGCTCCCGCCGGAAAAGTCCGTCATGATGAGATCGATCGGGGCGGGTGTGGGCGTGGGAGCGGTAGTGGGCGTGGACTCGACAAAGGGCACATAGACCCTTCCCGACGCATCCAGTACGTTTTCATTTTCAAACAGCATCCTCTGGGTAGTCTCCCCCGCCATGCCGTCTATGGTCAGCTGGTTCATCCTTTGAAAGTTGACAACTGCTTCAAGGGTGCTGTCGCCGTACATGCCGTCAGCCTCTCCGGCGTAATAGCCCAGCTGTTTAAGCCGCGCCTGAACAAGCGAGACATTGTCGATCTTCTCTTTGATGTTTTTCTTACTGTAGAGTATATACTCCGCGGGCGTGGGTATCGGCGTAGGCGTCGGCACGGGCGTATGCGCGGGCGTGACCGTAACGGTCGGTGTCTTTGACGCAGAAGGAGTGTACAGCACACGGGGAGTGACCGAACTTCCTCCCGAGACAAGCGGCGACACCAGCGCAGCCATTATTATCGCCGCGCCCAGCAGAAACAGCCACAGTCCCCCGTTTTTGGATCTCTTTTTGCTCATTTTAAAAGCTCCAGCAGCTCTTCGCTGCTCATGTTCATTATGCCGCCGTCCGCGTTTTCGTTTACGACTCCGGCGAGCTCCAGTTTCCTGTACTGCAGTTTGACTATGTTTTCCTCTATCGTGTCGGAGGCGATAAGCTTATACACCTGCACCGCCTTTTCCTGCCCGATCCTGTAGCAGCGGTCGGTAGCCTGGTTCTGCGCGGCTATGTTCCACCAGGGATCGAAGTGGATCACCGTGTCCGCGCCTGTCAGGTTCAGCCCCGTTCCGCCCGCTTTCAGCGAGATCAGAAATACGTCGCTTTTCCCGGAATTGAACGCGTTGACCAGGCTGCTTCTTTCGTCGACGGGCGTATCGCCTTTCAGAGTGAAACAGCTGATCCCCGCTTTTTCAAGCGCGTCTTCCAGTCTCGCAAGCATGGTGGTGAACTGGGAGAATATAAGCACCCTGTGCCCGTTCTGTATGAGCTCCTGCGTCATCCTGACGCACTCATCTTTCTTGCAGGAATCGTCTTCGTATCCCTCGAAGCACAGCCCAGGGTCGCAGCATATCTGCCTTAGGCGGGTGAGCATGGCAAGTATCTGCAGTTTGTCGTTAGGCGCAGCGCTTTCCATCCTCTGCCGCGTCTGGTAGGCGTAGGCGACGTAAAGCGCGCGCTGACTGTCGCCCATCTCTATATAACAGTTTGTCTCCGTCTTGGGCGGCAGCTCGCTTAAAACGTCATTTTTCATGCGTCTGAGCACGAAAGGCGACACGAGCCGCGAAAGCGCGCGTTTTTTTGCCTCATCCTGATGTTCGGTGATCGGCGTTTCAAACCGCTCCCTGAAGCGGGAATAACTGCCCAGGTAGCCGGGCATCAGGTAGTCGAATATGGAATGCAGTTCGCTTAATCGGTTTTCTATGGGCGTGCCGCTCAGCGCGAACCTGGTCATCGCGTTCAGCTTCCTTACCGCCTTGAACAGCTTCGTCTCACGGTTTTTGATGTACTGCGCTTCGTCGAGCACCGCAGCGCGGTAGACGTTCTTTTCGTGAAGTTCTATATCGTTCCTGATCAGGTCGTACGAAGACACGATTATGTCGTAATCCCGGTAATTCCCGATCACGTTCTCCCTTTGCGCCTGGGTGCCGCTCAGCCTTACGCATTTGAGTTCCGGCGTCCATTTTTCAGCTTCCGATACCCACGATATGGTCACAGATGCGGGGCAGCAGATAATGAATGTGCCTTTTTCGCCTTCCTGCTTTAACGAAAGGATATATGTGAGCACCTGCAGCGTTTTGCCAAGCCCCATATCGTCGGCAAGTATACCGCCAAAAGAATACTTGTCCAGCGTCCTTAACCACAAGTATCCTGTTTTCTGGTACTCTCTGAGCACGCTGTCCAGCGGGCTCGGAATGTCGAAATCCCCGTCCTCGTATGCCCTGAAGTCCCTTGCCAGACGTTTGTATTCCTCATCTTTTCGAAGCTGCGCGTCCGCTTCTTTCTTGAACGCCTCATCCAGGAACAGCGCCTTGTAAAGAGGCACCAGCTTGCCGTCTTTGAGCGCGTCGGCATTTAAGTCCAGACTGTCCAGCGTGCTTGCCAAAGTGCCGTACTGGCCGTTTTCAAGGCTTATAAAGCCTCCGTCGGCAAGGCGATAGTACCTGCGCTTTTCCTTAACGCTCTTGAGCAGCTTTTCAAGCTCTTCCGGCGGGAAATCGTCGCGTTCCAGATTGAGATCCAGCATCCCGCCGCGCACGCCCGCCCTCAGTGTCGGCCTCGGCGTTTTGGGGTTGAGGACCCTCCTAAGCCTGTCGCTGACGAACACTTCCCCGTAGGGTTCCAGCGTCTTTCCGCCGTCCTTCAGCAGCTCGTACATCTTTTCCTCGTCAGACAGACTGTACGGGCTGTATTTGTCTTCCGGCGGGACGAAAACTCCGTTCAGGGCGTCTAGTACTTCTTTTTCTCTGACGATGTTCCGTCTTATGTCCGGATACATTTCCCGGGGCGCGCCTGCTTCCACAAACCGCTCCCCGTAGGTGAAATTGGGCTGGCAGGTGATAAAACCCCTTTTAGGCATATCCAGCAGGAACCTTACGCTTAGTTCCTCCGGCATATACTTTTCCAGAGGCACGAGGCTGCGTTCATTTGCAAACGCGCCCAGCGCGGGCAGCACTTTCTGACAGAAGTCTTCCGCGCGCCTTTCGCTAAGCCTGATGCCCCTTTCGGCAAATTCGTCAGTCAGCACCGGCACAAGGGGCTCGGCGGCTTTTCTGTCCAACCTCGTAAGTGTCGAGGCGGCAGGGTCGTAAACGTAACTGTATTCGGCGGACCGGAAAAGCCTGACAGCCGAAGGCAGTTTGATATTCAGTCCAGTGTTGTCTTTCTCGATATCGAAATCCAGTTTCAGGTCGTCTTCGGTCAGCAACACGCTCCCGCCGTCTCTTATCGGCAGCCTTTTGCCCGTGAACAGCTCAAATATCCTGTCCAGTTCAGAAACGGACAGCGGGATGTCTCTCACGTCTCCGAATTCGCTCTGTATCTGCGCGTTTTTTCTGGAGATGATGCTTTCGAGTCCGTTCGCGTAACACAGGATCATTTCGCACAGCAGCCGGCTTTTTACGTCAAACGCGTTTATGTCGTGAGTGAAAGTGAAACCTTCCCCGTAGGATACGGTCTCCCCGGCTTTCATGCGCCGTGCGAACTCCAGCACGCCTTTTATAAGATAGCTGCGGTTTTCGCCTATTTTGAACGCAGCTGTAGGCGTATCTCCGCCAAGCGAAAGTACGGGTGTGAGTTTTACGCTGCCTTCGCGGACGCTTACGGGCATGTCATAAGCGCCTATAAGCCTCATCGCATCTTCATCCAGGGCTTTATCGAGCGCGGACGGATCGTTCATCGAAACGGACTTCATCAGCACAGCGCAGGCATGGGGACAGTAAAACCCGCCGCATTTGCGGCAAGCGACCGAATACAGGTCTTCGCCGTCCAGAGTCACCTCGCAGCCTTCGCCGTCGACCAGCGCAAAGATGGACGCGCGGCGCCTGAAAAGAGACGCGCTCCTGACCCTGCCGACTTTGCCGGCAAGGTATAAATCAAGCCCCTGATTGTAAGCGGCGTCGCCAAACAGCCGTTTCAGTTTCGCAAAATCCATTTCAGACCGTCTTTAAGCTCCTGTCAAGTGAGTTCAGCGTCTCGCAGCCGTCTTCGCTTACCGCGACCAGATCCTCTATCCTCACGCCGAATTTGCCGGGAAGATATATGCCCGGTTCCACCGTGAATGTCATGCCCCTTTCGCAGACTTCCCCGCTCATCGCGCTGACATCCGGGTATTCGTGCACTTCGATGCCTATGGAGTGACCCGTGCGGTGTATAAAGTACTTTCCGTATCCCGTGTCTTCTATCACACGTCTTGCCGCCGCATCCACGTCTTTCAGCGGAACGCCCGGCTTTACAGCCGCCCTGCCCGCTTCGTTTGCCCGTTTTACCATGTCATATACCTTTATGAACTCGTCGTCGGGTTTTCCGAAGAACACGGTCCGGGTCATGTCAGAACAGTAACCGTCCATATTTAAGCCCACGTCAAGAATGACTGCCTGATCGTCGCACAGTTTGTCGTCGCCGGTCTGGTGGTGAGGTTCCGCTGCATTGGCGCCAAAGCAGATCAGCGAATCGAAGCTTTCGCCCTGAGCGTGCTGTTTTAAGCCTTCCTGCCGGTAAATGTCTGCAAGTCCGTTTTCGGAAACGCCCTTGACTATCCTTCCGATAGCTCCGCTCAGCGCCGCGTCGTTGGCTTTGGAGCTTTTCCTCATTTTCTCAAGCTCTTTTTCAGTCTTGACCATTCGCGTTTTATCGATCGCAATGGATCCAAGCTGCGCGGAGATATCCGCCCTCGCGTCCATAAGCGGAAGCAGGAACCTGGCGTGCATATCTTTATCCACACCCACGATCCCCGGCTTGCACACGGACGCAAGCAGCTTCCCGGTGTCGTCCGTATCGTCGTATTCTATAAGCTCCGCGCCTTCAAGCGGTTTTTGGGCGAACAGGCGGTTGGCGATAAGCCGGCAGGTGCCGTCTGTGTCTACCTTCAGCGCCACGAGCCGTTCGCCGGGATATATGAACCGCCCCGTCAGGTACTTTATGCTCATCGGGGCAGTTATTATAAGCTGCTTAAGGCACAGCTTTTCCATGTTCGCTATAAGCTTTTTGAGTGCTTCCGTGTTCATCTGCTACTCTCCTTTAACTTCTATCACCCAGAACCCCTTTTTCTTTTCGATCACGCGTGCGTTTTCTCCCAGGTGCTTTAGCGCGCTTTCCGCGCCCTGCTGCTTACGGATCACGATATACAGGCTTCCTTCCGGATTCAGGCGCGCTATCGCGTCATCGAACAGGCGGTAAATCGTCTTCTTGCCCGCCCGTATCGGCGGATTCGTGATTATGCAGTCAAAAAAGCCTTCAAGCTTTTCAAACCCGTCCGAAACGACGGCTTGGGCGTTGCGTATCCCGTTTTTTGTTATGTTCGTGTTCGCAAGCTCGACAGCCCTTTGGTTCACGTCGCTCATAACTATGCTTAGATCGGGATACAACTTACCTAACGTTATCCCTACAGGTCCCCAGCCGCAGCCAAGGTCCAGAGCCCAGCCTTTCAGCGGCGGCAGCGCTTCCAGCAGTATGCGCGTGCCCTCGTCGATCTCGCCCTTGGAAAACACGCCCCTGTCACAGGCGAAAACCAGTTTCTGCCCAAGGCACTCCGCCTTGAATTCGAAAGGCCTGCTTTCGCTTTCAGGCGCAGAAGTATAGTAATGTTCGCTCATTTACGTTCGATCCCCGCTGCTTTATACAGTGTTTCCTCTTCCTGATCTGTCAGATATCTCCATTCGCCCGGCCCGAGCGTTTCGTCAAGGCGCACGCCGCCCATAGACAGCCTCTTCAGTTTCAGCACGGGGCAGCCCACCTTTTCCAGCATCCGCTTGACCTGATGGAATTTGCCTTCGGATACAGTCACGCGGCAGAAACTGCCTTCGGGTGATGCCGAAAGGATCTCAAGCTGCGCGGGTTTTGCGGTAAAGTCGCCAAGGTCTATTCCTTCCCTGAACGCGCGGACTGCCGTTTCGGCAAGCTCGCCTTCGCATTCAGCTTCGTAGAGCTTACTCACTCCCCGCTTAGGAGAGATCAGAAAATGCGTGAGCGCGCCGTCGTCGGTCAGTATGATAAGGCCCGTAACGTCCTTATCCAGCCTGCCTACCGGAGCAAGTCCCCTGCGCGCGAATTCCTCCGGCAGCAGTTCCATGACCGTTGGTTCGCCCCTGGGGTCAGTGGTGGCGCTTATATATCCTGCCGGTTTGTTCATCATCACGAAAAGATGTGTTTTGATGTTTACTGCCTGACCGTCAAGGCTTATGCTGTCCGTTTCGCAGACGTTTACGGAGCTGTCGGAAACTGTCTTTCCGTTCACCTGCACGCGTCCGCGTTTTACAGCTTCCTTGGCCTCTTTCCGCGAAAGATTTATCAGGCCCAGAGCCTTGTCAAGCCGCATAAAACACCCACCTTTCCCGATAACAGTATAGCATTTTCCCGCCTGTGAATCAAGTATACAAAACAGCTAAAAAACGTAACACCAATTCAATACTTTTTATGTCCGTTTTGTGGTATAATATTATAGTAGGAATATTATTAGAACATATGGTTCGACGAGGTTGAAAATGTCCGCAAACACACATTATGACGAGAGTAATATCCAGATACTTGAAGGGCTCGAAGCAGTTCGCCGCAGGCCCGGCATGTACATCGGTTCCACCGATGAAAGAGGCCTGCATCACCTGGTCTACGAGATCGTTGACAACGCCGTAGATGAGGCTCTCGCGGGTTTCTGCAAAAACATAAACGTCACTTTGTTCGGTGACGGTTCCGTGGAAGTTATCGACGACGGGCGCGGTTTCCCGGTCGGCATCCATCCCAAGGCGGGCAGGCCTGCCGTGGAAGTCTGCCTTACCATGCTCCACGCGGGCGGCAAATTCGGCGGCGGCGGTTACAAAGTCTCCGGCGGTCTGCACGGCGTGGGTGCCAGCGTGGTCAACGCGCTGTCTTCCCATCTCATGGTCACCGTCTATCAGGACGGCAAGATCTACCGTCAGGAATACGAGCGCGGCAAGATCCTCTACGACCTTAAAGTCATAGGCGAGACCGACCGCACGGGCACCACCGTGCGCTTCTGGCCTGACGTCAAGACCGGCGCCGTTCCCGAACCCGGCATATTCGAGACAGGCAATTTCGAATTTGAGACCCTGCATGTGCGCTTCCGCGAAATGGCCTTCCTGAACAAAGGCATCCGCATCACTCTCACCGACGAAAGATGCGAACCCCACAGGCACGAGGAATATCACTACGAAGGCGGCATCAGGAGTTTTGTCGATTTTCTGAACACCAACAAGACCTGCCTGTTCGACGAACCTATCTACATCGAAGGCGTCAAAAACGGCTCTACCGTGGAAGTCGCCCTGCAGTGGAACGACGGCTATTCCGAAAACGTGCTGTCTTTCGCCAACAACATCCACACTCCCGAGGGCGGCACCCATCTTATGGGCTTCAGAAACGCGCTCACCAGGGTCATAAACGACTATGGACGCAAGAACAAGCTGCTCAAGGATGCCAACCAGAACCTTACCGGCGACGACGTAAGGGAAGGTTTAGCCGCCGTTGTGAGCGTTAAGCTTGAGGAGCCCCAGTTCGAAGGCCAGACCAAGAGCAAGCTCGGCAACAGCGAGATCCGCTCCATAGTGGATTCCATGGTCGCCGATAAGCTCTCCACCGTGTTCGAGGAGAACCCCGCCATAGGCAGGATCGTGCTCGACAAATGCATTTCCGCTGCCCGTGCGCGTGAAGCCGCCCGCAAGGCCCGCGACCTTACAAGGCGCAAATCCGCCCTTGAAAGCGCGTCCCTTCCCGGCAAGCTCGCCGACTGTTCCGAACGCGATCCCGCCAAATGCGAGATCTTCCTGGTGGAGGGCGACTCCGCAGGCGGTTCCGCTAAAGAAGGACGCGACAGGCATTTCCAGGCCATACTCCCCCTGCGCGGCAAGATACTGAACGTGGAAAAGTGCCGCATGGACAAGATGCTGGCAAACGAAGAGATCAAAGCCATGATAACCGCTTTCGGCGGCGGCTTTGACCGGGAATTCGATCCCTCCAAACTGCGTTACCACCGCATCGTGTGCATGACGGATGCGGACGTGGACGGCAGCCACATAAGGATCCTGCTCCTTACGTTCTTCTTCCGCCACTTCCCCGGTCTTATCGAGAACGGATATGTGTATATTGCCCAGCCGCCCCTTTACAAGATCACCAAGGGCAAGACCGAAAAATACGTGTATTCCGACGAACAGCTGCAGCGTTACCTGGACGAGATCGGCAGGGATTCCAAACCCGACGTACAGCGTTATAAAGGTTTGGGCGAAATGAGCGCTCACCAGCTTTGGGAAACCACCATGGATCCCGCTGTGCGCAGCATGTACCGCGTTACGCTCAAAGACGCCATCGCCGCCGACCAGCTGTTCACTCTTTTGATGGGCGACAATGTGGAACCGCGGCGCGAATTCATAGAGCAGAACGCCCGCCTTGTCGCCGACCTGGATATTTAACAGCCCTAAGGAGCAGATAAATGAACGACCAGTATAACATAGGCTCACTTACTCCCCTGGACGTAGAAGAGGAGCTTAAAAAATCATTTATATCCTACGCCATGGCGGTCATCGTATCCCGTGCTCTGCCCGACGTAAGGGACGGTTTAAAGCCCGTTCACAGGCGTATCCTGTATTCCATGATGGAGCTGGGCAACACCCCCGACAAGCCTTACAGGAAATCCGCCCGTATCGTCGGCGACGTGCTCGGTAAATATCATCCCCACGGCGACACGGCAGTGTACGACGCCACCGTGCGCCTCGCGCAGCCTTTCAACACCCGCTACACCCTCGTCGACGGCCAGGGCAACTTCGGTTCCGTCGACGGCGACGGAGCGGCTGCCATGCGATACACCGAGGTCAGGCTGGACAAACTGGCCATGGAAATGGTCAGGGACCTGGATAAGGAGACCGTAGACTTCTATCCCAACTTCGACGAGACCCTTTTGCAGCCGGAAGTCATGCCTTCCCGTTTTCCCAACCTGCTTGTCAACGGCTCCGCAGGTATCGCCGTAGGCATGGCCACAAACATCCCTCCCCACAACCTGGGCGAAGTCATCGACGCGTGCGTCTATTATATCGACCATCCTGACTGCGAAGTCGACGACCTCATGGAGTTCGTAAAAGGCCCCGACTTCCCCACCGGCGGCATTATCCTGGGCAAGCGCGGCATATACGACGCGTATCACACCGGACGCGGCAGGATAATCGTGCGCGCCAAGCATGAGATCGAGGAAATGCCCCAGAACCGCCAGCGCATTGTGGTTACCGAGATCCCCTATATGGTCAACAAGGCGAATCTCGTAAGCAAGATTGCCCAGCTCGTGCATGAAAAACGGCTGGAAGGCATCAGCGACATCAGAGACGAATCTGACCGCAACGGCATGCGCATCGTCATCGAGCTCAAACGCGACGTGAGTGCGAACGTGGTGCTCAACTATCTCTACAAGCATACTCAGATGCAGGACACCTTCGGCGCGATCATGCTTGCGCTTGTAAACGGCGAGCCCAAGGTGCTGTCGTTAAAGAGCATAATAAAGCATTATATCGACCACCAGCAGGACGTCATCACCCGCCGCACCAAGTATGAGCTCAATAAAGCGCAGGCTCGCGCCCATATTCTGGAAGGCCTGCTGATCGCCCTGGACCGTATCGACGCGGTTATAGACCTTATCCGTTCCTCCCCCAATCCTCCCGCCGCCAAGCAGGGTCTTATGGACATGCTCTCCATAGACGACAAACAGGCACAGGCGATCCTGGATATGCGTCTGCAGCGCCTGACCGGGCTTGAGCGCGAGCGCCTCCAGGAGGAGTATGCCGAGCTTGAGAAGCAGATCGCCTACTATAACAGCGTGCTGTCGGACGATACTCTGCTGTTTGGCATAATCAAGGACGAGATGCTGGAGATCAAGCGCAAGTATTCCGACGCGCGCAGGACAGAGATAAGCGCTCTGGAAGGCGAGATCGACATGCTGGATCTCATCGAAGAAGAGGACATGGTCGTGACCATCACCCACAACGGCTACGTAAAGCGCCTCGCTTCCTCCACCTACCGTTCACAGCGCAGGGGCGGCAAAGGCATAATCGGCGCCACAGCCAAGGAAGAAGACTTTATCGAGCAGCTCTACGTAACTTCCTCCCACGACGCCGTCATGTTCTTCACCGACCGCGGCCGCGCGTACAAGAAGTTCTGCTATGAGATCCCCGAAGCGGGCAGGACGAGCCGCGGCACCGCCATCATCAACCTTATTCCTCTCGAGCCGGGCGAGAAGGTCACCGCCATACTGCCAGTACCTCAGGAGAATACTGAAGAGTATTACCTCATAATGGCGACGCGCCTCGGCATAATCAAGCGAGTCGAACTGGGCGCCTTTGATAACATACGCAAAAACGGCATTATCGCCGTAAATCTCAGGGACAACGACTCCCTGGTCGCCGTAAGGCTCACCCGCGGTGACAGCCAGCTCATGCTGTGCTCCCGCAGCGGCGCTTCCATCCGCTTTGACGAAAGCGCGCTCAGGAGCATGGGCCGCGCCGCGATAGGCGTGAGAAGCATGAAGCTTGACGAAGGCGACGAAGTCGCTGATTTGAGCGTCGTTGACGACACCAAGACCGTGCTTGCCATTACCGAGAACGGTTACGGCAAGCGCACGTCCCTTGATGAGTTCCGTGTGCAGTCCCGCGCGGGCAAAGGCATCAAGGCCATGAACCTGAACGAGAAGACCGGCAACCTGGTCGCTCAGCTGCTGGTGAGCGAAGACGAAGATATCATGCTCATCACGGTGGACGGCACCATCATCCGCATCCCCGTGGCCTCCATCTCCATACAGGGCCGTGCCACGCAGGGCGTAAGGCTCATGAAGGTCGGCTACAGCCGCATCAGCCGCGTAGCGCCTGTGGCTAAAGAGGAAGAGCTCGAAGAAGAGGACACTGCGGAAGAAACTCCTTCCGGCGATTCACCCGACGCGCTGGATATGCTCCTGGACGATCTGGAAAAGAATCCCGAACCTCCCGTGAGCGATGAAGAGATCTAAACAGATACCGCCTGAACTATAGTAAACTGACACCCCGGCATATCCTGCCGGGGTGTTTCATTATTGGATTTAATTATTTCAGCAGCATTCCGTAGTTGCTCAGCAGGAACGCCTGCAATTCGGGGGAAGCAAGTCCGTCCACAGTGATCCCCATCTTCTGCTGTACGCGCTTTACCGCGTTTACGGTGTTGTTGTCATAAGTGTTGTACGTGGTCCCGTCCGTGGAAAGGAATCCCAGCGTGACCAGCCGCTTCTGCAGTACGCCTACAGTGTCGTCTTTCCGACCAGGATACATGGCAGCATATGTGTCTATGTTGCTTTGCGTGGAAGTGTCGAAGCTCGGGGCGTAAACCGAGAACAGTATCTCCTGCAGCGAAGCAGTGGCAGTCCCGTCCGGAACGAGCCCGATCTGCACCTGGAATCTTTCGACCGCGTCAGTCGTCAGGGTCAGATAATTGCCCTTGATCTCACCGTAGAAGTAATCCAGCTGCTTAAGCCTGCTCTGCAGGTTCTTGACGCTTTGGCCGGTATCGCCGGTCTTGAGGGTCGTATATCCGTAACTGCTGGCGCTCTGCCCGCTTGAAAGCGTAAGCTGCGTGATTTTTATGTAACCGACGCTGCCTGCCGCGTTTTTGATCTCCGCCCAATCTCCTCCGGTTCGCAGCCACGTAACGTTTGCGCCGCTGTTCAACGTGCCCAGCGTGGTGGAATCCGTGGAAGCTTTGGAGTAGACTACCGCTTTGGATACGGTTATCACAGCCGGCTTGTTTACGGTGGTCACAGTGTTCGTCTGCTGCTTGTATTTCAGTTCGCTAAGCAGCATGTATCCCACCTGTCCGCTCTTGGACTGCACTTCCGCCCATATGCCACGGGTGCGAAGCACAGTGACTTCGGTGCCTTTCGAAAGTATATACATCGGGTCGGTATCCGTATAGTTTCTGAACACGCTAGCGTCGTCCACGGTCACCGTGGCGGGTTTGTTGACCGTTTCCAGCGTATCGGACGAATAGGGCTGAGCCGAAGCCGAGTAAAGCGTCCTCTGCAGCGCAGGCGAGGCGACGCCATTCTGGGTCTCTCCCATCTGTTTCTGGAAGGCTTTCACCGCGCTTACGGTGCGGGCGTCGTATTTGCCGTTCGCGCCGCCGGTCAGATAGCCCAGTTCAGTAAGGCGCAGCTGCAGTTTGGTGACGCCGTCTCCCTTGTCTCCGTTTTGCAGCGTCACATAACTGACCGCGACATCGCCGGAAGAATTCCGCCTGGCGTCGTACGCGAACAGATAAGCCTGCAATTGAGGCGTGGCTATGCCGGTCTGCGTCTTCCCGTACTCGGCTTCAAACAGCCTGACAGCCTGCGCAGTACCTTCGCCGTATACCCCGTCTATTGTGCCGCCCAGGTAACCCAGATCCTTCAGCCGCTGCTGCAGCTTCTTGACCACGTCGCCCTTGTCGCCCGTCGTAAGCGTTGAATACGGGCTCGTCTGATGCGGGTTTGGTTTCGCGTTTTCCGAAAACAGCGTTTTCTGCAGCGAGTTTGTGGCGATGCCGGTCTGCGGTCTGCCGTACGCTTCTTCAAAAGCCATGACCGCTTCCAAAGTAGCTTCGTCATAGCGGCCGTTCACGCTGCCCGTGTAATAACCAAGCTCTTTCAGTCTGTCCTGAAGGTCTTTCACTTCCTGGCTGACACTCCCGAGCGACAGTTCGCCGTACTCGATCTGGGCGGGAGCATACCTTTTGGCGCCTTCCGAATACAACAGGCTCTGCATCAGGGGTGTTGCCACGCCTGTCTGCGTATATGAATATGCCTTCTCAAACAGCATAACGGCCGCCTTCGTGTCGTTTCCGTATATGCCATCCGCTTTTCCGCTTAAGTAACCCAGCTGTATCAGCCTCATCTGCAGCTCGTACACCAGTTCGCCCTCGTCGCCTGCGCTGAGGGTAATGTATGCGGGAGTAGGCGTGTTCTTCGGCTGAGGCGTCGGCGTGACCGCGCCGTAGCGCAGCGCGTCGGGAGAAAACAGGTAGTATTGCAGCGCCGCGGACGCTACGCCGGTCTGCTTTTTGCCGTACGCAGCTTCAAACAGCTTTACCGCATCATACGTCTTTTCGCCGTACTGTCCGTCCGCCTTGGAAGTCATGTATCCCAGCTCTCTTAAGCGGTTCTGCAGGTTTTTGACCGCCGTGCCCCTGTCGCCGTACTGCAGCGTCTCGTATTCGCCGTATGGACTGGGCGTGGCAGTGGTTCTGGGCGTCGGCGTTGCTGTCCTGCGCATCTGCTGCGCGGTACGGACATTGGACGAGAACAGATAGCTCTGAAGCTCTATGGTGGCGATCCCGGTGCGGGATCTGTTGTAGGCGGTCTCAAAGTCCTTTACGGCGTCTTCGGTGGCCTTGTCAAAGTAGGTCCCCGTTACCGCGCTCATATATCCCAGTTCGGTCAGGCGCAGCTGCAGCTGGTATACATCCGACCCGCTGTCGCCCCTCTGCAGTGTCCTGAAACCCTGAGCGTTGGTTTTGGGAGTGGGAGTGACCTGGGTTTTGTTGTACGCCCTTACGTTGTCGCTGAACAGATAATGCTGCATCAACTGACCGGCTTCACCCGTCTGCTCGCGCCCGTACATCTGCTCAAAGCGTTTGACCGCAGCCACCGTCGCCTGGTCATAGCTGCCGCTGGCGGTGCCTGTCAGGTAACCCAGCTCTATGAGCCGCTTTTGAAGATTCTTTACGTTCGCTCCTATGCTTCCGAGAGAAAGCTCGGTATAGTCACCTTCGGTGAGCGAAACGGATTCCCCCAGCCAGCCGGTAACAACGCTGGTCTTGGGTGTGGTTATGGCTTGAACGGAACCCGTAGAAAAAGGCAGGTTAATATCCACACCGATATCCAGCGGATCGGTCGTATCCTGCTCCGGTCCGCAAGAGCATATCAGTATGCAAACAAGAAGTATTAAGTTGATGAAGAGGATCTTTTTTACCGACTTCATCCGCTTCCTCCATTTAGTCATTACAGTATATTATAAAACTATTACATTGTTATTTCAAGTCGTGCTCGGCTTCTGACCTAAATTTTACGATTGCCCGTTCGGAGACGGCATATACAGTGATCTCTTCCCTATCCCAGCCATTTTCGTAATTATCGTGATATATCACCGGGTAAAGACTTTCAAGGGCTACCGTATCCGCGGAATATCTGTCCATATCATAAGACGCATCCGGCAGGAAAACGTTCCATATATCGGGCAAATCTTTTTCAAAACTCGAAACAAAAACGTAATCGACCTGATATTTATCGTATAAATCCTTAAAGTCCTTCGGGAAGCTGAGCATAAGCACCGCGTCCGCCTCTTCCTGCTGGTAATCCAGCCCGTGGTAATACAGGTACGACCCGCTGCCGCACACTATCTTCCTGCCCGCCAGGGCGGCTACGGAGTTGTTGTGATTGTTCGCAGTCAGGAACACGCTGTCCTGGGGCGTGTTTTCCTTTATGAACTCTGCGGCTTTCACCAGCGGAGACGAGAACATGCGGTAACTGCTTTTCCATTCGGCAGCGATCGATATGACGCCGGAAGCGGTGGATACGATGACAAACAGTGCGAGCAGCACGCATCTCGGCTTTATGCCTTTAAGCCGCCTGTGGATATCCATAACCAGAGCTGCCCCGGCAGGCAGAAGGGCGATGTAGACAACATAAAACAGCTTGTTGTTGTCGTACACATTAGGCTGGAACACCACATTTTCCGCCAGCAAAAACAGCATCAGTCCGCCAAGTGCCAAAGCCCTGACCCGCTGGTTTTTCGTGCTCAGGCACGCAATGGGTATCAGCACGAACATAAGACCCACATTCTTTATCCAGAACCAGAAATAGCCGTCGATCAACGTGCCGTTATCATTGTTTACCCAGTTGAAAAGCAGCCTGAGCGAACCGCCGTCGATGGTCTGCGGGAACGTCCATACCAGCAGCTGGGGCAGCGCCAGCGCACAGGCTGTGAGCCCGTATACGGCAAAGCAGGCAAACGTTTTGAGCCTGCGGTCCTTATCCCGTATCAGCGTATCAATACCTGCGCCGAGGCTGACGACTCCCAGCCCCAGGAAAGAATGCGTGTGTATCATCGGCATCGTTCCCGCAAGCATGCCCAGCCCCAGAAAGCTGACAATGCTTTTCCGCTTCATGCCCCTGTACAGCAGATACAGCGCTGGAATAAGCACCAACCAGCCTGCCATAAGCGTTCTTTGGGGTATGAGCAGGTCGCATAGCGCGTTTACCCACCTTAGATTATACTCCGGCATATTCGCGGGCGCCTTATAGTATCCGTTAAGCGCGGTCTCAAGCGCGGAGAACCCAGTCCCGCCCGCCATATCCAGCGTGCCCAGAAATCCGAATCCGCCGCAGAACAGCAGCAGGATCAGCGCGAGCGTGCTTGCCGCTTTGGACCGGGTTATCTCGTAAGCGAACAGGAAAAAGCCCATATATACGAGCACGGTCATCAGCGTGCCCGGCACGACGAAAGCGATGCTCAGCGGCGTACCGAATATGAGCATGGACGCAGACAGCGCGTCCACCAGGAAAGGATAACCCAGCAGATTGCCCGGCAGAATAGTGTATTCAGGCGGGAACGATTGCCCTATCAGACCCGTCGCAAACCCAAGATGCATGCACAGGTCGCCGTATGTGGACTGACCCACATACAGTGCGCCGTCGATTTCCCTCAAGGTGTGAGTATACTGAAGATATGCGGTCAGTACCAAGATCGGAAGCATCAGGACCAGCGTCAGCCACGCGGGAGGTCCGGGCGTCAATTCTTTTGTTCTGTTATTATGCCTGCGCTTTCCGAATATAACGATAGCGGCAGTCATTACGATCTGCGTTCCAAGCGCCGCCAGCTGCGCTGAAAGCGTGAATCTCAGCGCAAACGCCGCAAGGCACGGCAGCCACATCATTTCCACAAAGCCTAACACAAGACCTATCCACAGCTTTGTCAGGCGGTTGGTGCCTGTCATTATGTAATTTATCTGCAAAACGCCCCCAAACAGGTAGGCGCATAAAACGATCAGTCCAAGCATATCATAACCTCCGATTATATTATATCAATTAACGGAAAGTATTTCAAGCGAGGCGTTCGCGGGAGAAGCTCATAAGAAAAGGCAGGACGGTTTTCCGTCCTGCCCAAAGAATGATTTCGTTTAATAAGTGCTCATGCTGGCGAGTGCAGTGCAGCCCTTGAACGCTCTTGCGCCGATCTCCGTCACAGTTTCGGGAGTCTGTACGGAGACTATGGAGGACATATCCTTGAACGCCTCTGTATCGATTCTGAGCACTGCCGCGCCGTTCATGGTCTTGGGTATGGACACAGCCGTAGCGTCGCTTGCAAGCGTTTTCAGCTTCACGCTTGCGCCCGTTTGACCCTGAACTTCGGTCACCACATACTCCCAAACGTTGCCGTTTTCGGCATAGGTTATCGTATCGCTCACAGTCACGGTGGAAGTTGCGGTTGCCGTCTGTCCGTCCACGTCCGTAATGACCACATTCAGCTCATAATCGCCGTTTGCTGCGGCAGTCAGGCTAATGCCGGCTGCAGGATCGTACGAAGTCTGGCTCAGCACCTGAGTTCCGTCACGCTGCACAGTGATCTGGTATGCGACTTCACCGATAGCGTTGCCGGAGTCGATAAGCCAGTTAATCGTGTTGTTCGTCGTGGTCACGGCAAGGTTCGGCGTCGCGCTCACCGTCAGATTATCAAATACTTCGACGTTGATAACGCTCTCAAAGCCCTGATCCACAGTGATCACGCTTACCGTGGTAGTGCCCGCCTTGATAGCGCTGACAGTCACTTCGCCGTCCTGGGTCAGCTCGGCGGATACCACGCCGCCGGCGCTTACATTCAGTATCACGGCTTTGTTGTCCGCGTTTTCCGGCGTGACGGTGTATTCAAACACCTCCTGCCCGCCCACGCGCAGCCGGCTCGCAGTGGCGCTCAGCTCGATGCCTGTCACCGTCACCGGCGTCACGGTCACCGAATACGTGACGGTGAATTCATGGCCGAAATAGTCCGTTATCGCGGCAGAAACGTTCGTAGTTCCGACTTCAAGACCGGTCACCGTTCCGTTTTCGTCTACGCTTGCAATGGCGGGATTGCTTACAGACCAGGTCATGTTCACATCGGCGTCCGCAGGCTCAAGCACGGGAACGAGAGCCATTGTCTCGTAGTGGACAAGCTGCGGCGCGGGATCGTCCGCGGATGCGCTCTGCAGTTGTACCTTTGTCGCAGTGACCGTGACCGTTCTGATGAAGCCGCCGTCGTTGGATACGCAGGTTATCACGGCGTTCCCGCTGTCGGACACGGCGCTTATATTGCCGAACTGGTCAACGACCGCGACATTTTCATTGTCGCTGGACCACACCAGGGACTTTTCGTCGGCATTTGCCGGAGTGAATTCGGCGTTCACTTTCACGCTGCGGTCTCTTTCCAGAGCGATCTCGCTTACGGAAAGTTCAAAGCTTTCAAGGCTTACGGGCAGCACGGTGACCAGTATCTGATCCTGCACGTCCCCGTCCACGCTGGCAGCCGTGATCGTGACCGGACCGTCGCTCAGCGCGAGCGCGGTGATCTTGCCGCCCGGGCCTACGGACACTTTGTCGGGATCGCTGCTCGACCAGGTGACGCTCCTGTCATATGCGCTTTCGGGCAGCACCGCCACGCCCAGCGTGTAGCTGTCGTAGTGCTGTATGGAAAGCGTCGGGGCTTCAAGCTCCACGCTTGAAACGTGACTGTAAACATACACCTTGGTCTTTACGACGAGCCCGTTGCCTGCAGTTGCCACGATCGTCGCTTCGCCTACCGCAAGGCAGTTCGCCGTTCCGGAGCTGCTTATGCTGACGACGTCGGGGTTGTCGGAAGTGAATACCACGTTCGCGGCAGAGCCGTTAGGCATCACCGCGCTGAACGTCACGGTGTCGCCTGCGAACATTACATCAGCGTTCTTTTCTACGGTGAATATGGTCGCCGCAGTCTGGACTTTGACGGTAATGATCGCCGACTTGCCGTTATGCGTAGTGACTTTTGCCCTGGTCGTTCCGTTGGCTTTTCCGTAAATTCCGGAAGCGCCGGACTTGGTTATAATAGCCTTGTTCTCGACAGCAAATGTGTAGGACGCCGTAGTGCCTTCGTCGACCTGGACGAGGTTGCTCAGGTCGTAGGTCTGGCCGCGGCCCAGCACCAGCGTGCTCATGGTAAAGTGGACCGATGTGGGAGCGGGATTCACGGTGACCTGGCACGTTGCGGATTTGCCGTTAAAGGTGGTCACTGTTATGACCGCGCTGCCTTCAGCCACTGCGGTGAGCTGTCCGTTCGCGGCGACGCTGACCACATTCTCGTCGCTGGAAGTATATGTCACTTCGCTGAATTCGCCGTCGTTAAAGTAATGTACGAGTGTCTCTTTCTGGCCTACGCCCATCGTTACGCTGGGCTTGTTGAGCCTTATGGACTCAGGCGGGTTAAATACCGTCAGGTCTATGTTGGCAGACTTGTTGTTGTAGGTCTTGGCGGTAATCCTTACCGTTCCCGGAGCAACGCCCAGCACGTATCCGTTCGCGTCCACAGTCGCGACGGAAGTATCGGAGCTGGTCCAGTTTATCGCGCTCACGGCGCCGTTTGCCTTCAACGTGTAATTGATCTTCAGGCTGCCGTAACCGACGGTAAGCTTGTTGTTGGAAGCGGACAGGGATATCGACGTAGGCGCGGCGATAACTTTGATCGTCCTAGCTACGAACGCGTCACCTATGGCGCGCATCGTGATCGTCGCGCTGCCTGCCTTAATGCCCTTGATCCTGTAGTCGCTCACCGCGACGATGGACTTGTTGGAAGTGGCCGGCCTGATATCGCAGTTGATCACATTGCCGTCCTTGTCGTAAGCTACGGCGCTGTAGTTCAGTATCTCGTTGATGCCGACACTGGTACGGTCCGTGGACAGCACGATCCTGATGACCGTCAGATTCATACCGGCAGAATACTGTTCTCCCGTCCTGCGGTTGGTCGTGCAGGCAGTTATCACGCATTCGCCCGCTTGGTGCGCGGTGATCACGCCGGTGTCGGGATCTACGCTTGCAACCGCTTCATCGGAGCTTACGTAGGTTATGACGCCTTTGTGCCCGGTATTTAGCAGACCGTGGAAACCTGTGTAAACGCCGTCCTCATTCAGTATGAGTTCGCTTATGTTCACGTCTATGCCGTCGGGTTCAGGCAGTACCGTGACCTGGCATCTGGCGGTCTTATTGTTGAAAGTCTTGACCGTCACGACGGCAGTGCCGACTTCGTGCGCGGTTATAAGCCCGCTGTTAATGTCAACGTCGGCGATCTCGGGGGCGCTGCTGGAGTAGGTCACCTTGCTCACTGTACCGCCGGGGAATTTGGGCGAAAGCTGGAAGGTCTCCATCTCGGAAATCGTGACGTTGGTGGAGTTGAGACCCACGCTGCCGGGCGCACGGTAGCACTTGACCTTGACCTTGAGCACGGTGCCGTTATAGGCTTTGACGGTGATGACAGACTCTCCTACCACCTTGCCGGTGATCTGCCCGGCGCCGTTTACGGTGACATAATCCTTTTTGGAAGATGAGAACGCCAGGTCGCTGCCCGTTTCCTCGCCGTCAGCATCGTAAAGCTTGAACTGCCAGACATCCTTTTCGCCCACGGCTATCGATGTGACGCCGTAGACCTTCTGGATAGTGACAGGCGCGCCTTCGACGGTTATATCGTACTGCGCGGTGTAGTACTGGCCGGTGGTAGAGTTGTAAATGGTCGCAACTATACCAGTCTGGCCTTTCTTGACAGCGGTCACAAGACCGGATACGGGGTCAACCTGAGCCACCAGCGGGTTGACGCTGTGGTAAGTTATGATCCCGCCGGTATTCTCGGGCAGCTGGGCTTTGATGGTCCTTGTTCCGCCTTCGCCCAGCAGAGTCTCGCTGACCGGGAAGAAGATATCTTCCGCCTCGGGGCATACGTTGATCGTGGTCGATGCCTGTTTGCCGTTATAGTTGCGCGCGGTGATCTTCGCCGTGCCCAGACTGTGCGCGGTAACGACGCCGTCCTCGCTTACGGAAGCAACTTCCGGCGCATCGGACGTCCAGGTCACCTGAACGTTGGACACGTTGTTGGAATTCGCCGTAAGCTGTTTGACTTCATTTATAGTAAGTATGATGTTTCCGCCCTGGGCTATCGCGATCTTCGAAGGAGCGGTGAGCACTTTCAGTTTAAACGTCTTCTTGACGGAAGTATTGCCGTTGGAAGCGAACACGGAGATGGTGACGTCGCCGGTATTCTTGCCGTAGAGCACGGATCCGCTGACTTTGACTACATTTCCGTCGGAAGACTTGACGGTTATCGGAGCGTCGACCGGCTCTCCGTCCGCGTCGTACGCAACAGGCTGGAGCGTGTAATACTCGTGATAGCCGATGCGGTTGGTGGACTTGGTGAAGCCGATGCTGGCTACTGCCTTGTGGACCACGATCATGGTCTCGGCAGTGAGGGTGATCTCGTTCTCCCAATCGTACACGGTGGCGACAAGACGCCCTGTGCCTTCGCTTAAGCCGGTCACTACGCCCTTTGCGTCGACAGAGGCAAACTCGCCCATTTCCGCGTCGTCCGGTATGATCTGATAGCTTACGCTTATCGCCCTGCCGGCGGGTTCTGTCACGATGGAAGTAGATACCTGCTGTCCTTCTCCGAACGCGACATCGTACATTCCCTTGGCAAACGCTATTGATTCGGGCGCGCTGTTGACGTACACCGTAACGATGGCGCTCTTCTTGTTGAAAGTCGTCACCATGATCTTGGCGGTGCCGGGCGCAGCGGCGTGCAGACCACCGAACTCATCCACCGTAACGACATTCGGGTTGTTGGTCTTCCAGGTGACGCGGCCAAACCTCTTGGAGTTGACCTTGGGATTAAGGCCGTAATCGCCGCCCACCTGCATATAGAGCTTGGCGGGCAGTTTGATCTCGTCCGGCGCGCTCATCACCTGCACGGTAAAGCTCGCGCGCATGCCGCCTTCCGTGGACACGGTAATGGTGGTCTTGCCTTCGGATACGCCCTTGACCGTACCGTTCGCGTTGACGGTAGCTATCTTCTTGTCGGAGGTCTTATAGGTGTAGCTTGAAAGAACTTCCTCTTCGCCTATATACGTCGCGGGATGTATGGTCACGCTTTCGCCTTTGCCCAGCTTGAGCAGCGTGGCGGAGGAATTCTCGTAGCCCTTCTGACCCACGCCCTTCTTTACGTCGTCAAGGTTCAGGTCAAGCTCCGTGAGCGTGCCTATGACCGTCACTTCGCACTGACCGCTTCCTCCCGCACAGTTCGCGGTAACGGTGGCAGTCCCTTCTTTTATGGCATGGACCGTGCCGTCCTGGTCGACGGTGGCGATTGTCTCGTCGTCGACAGAGAACGTTATTTCGCCCCAGTTGCCTTCGGGCGTGAGCACGGGGATAAGCTTGTATTTGGAGCCGGAAGACACCTGCACGGCGGAGCCGCCCTCGAAGCTGATCTCGGGAACAGCGTCGTATACGTTGAAGTTGCAGCTTGCGACTTTATTGTTGAACGTCCTTAAGGTTATGACGGCGCTGCCGGGCGCAACGGTGTTTACGCTCAGGGTGAGCGCGCCTGAAGTATACGCTACGGACGCTGTGGCTACAGTTTCATCGCTGCTTTCGGCCGTTACGCCGCCGAAGCCCTTTTTGTAGCCGAATGTGGTCTCAACGGGATTGCCCGCGACGCGGTTGAATTCGCTCACGAGTCCCGTGATGCCGGTTACGGCATCATATACCTGCACTTTGCGCTGGTACACCGTGCCGTTATCCAGCGTTATCTTGAACCAGGCATTGCCCTTGGCTACTCCCGTAAAGGTGAGCCCGCTCTTTTTAAGGATCTTGCCGTTTGTCGTGGCGACGGCAGGACTCGTTTCGATAACGTTGCCGCGTCCATCCTTAAGAGTCACGTCCAACGTTATCTTTTCGCCGATACCTATATAGAATATGTCGTTTGCGACCAGATGTCCGGCGTCTTCTTCGACAACTATCTCGACCGCGGCGGGAATGATATGAAGCTGCGCGCTTGCCGTGAGAGTTTCGCCGGTGACGGGATTTGTTGCCGTCGCGACAAGCACAGCGTCACCGCTTAGCAGACCGCTCACAACGCCGTTCTCATTGACGGCGGCAAGAGTCTCACCGTTTACGTCTTCTATGGTGTAGGCGATCACTGTGCCGGAATTGGAAGGCGTCAGAATGAGTTTGGGCGTTATGGTCCTTCCTTCTCCGACGGTATACTCCTCGTTTTCAAATGCGATCGCTTCCGGGAATGGTTTCACCGTAATGGTGCACTTGGCAGTCTTTCCGTTGTAACTGCGCGCGGTGATCGTCGCAGTGCCTGCCGCCATAGCGGTAACTACGCCGTTTTCGTCTACATCCGCAACGTCCGCATCGCTGCTCGTCCACGTGGGGATCATCGTCTGCTTTTCCCAGGTGGCTTTCAGCGTAGCGGAAGCGCCGATATTCAGCGTAAGCTTGGTGGCGTTAAGCGATATGTACGCGGGAGTGCCGATGACTTCGATCTTGTAGGAGGCTTTTACACCGTTGGAGGCAGTTGCTGTCACCGTGGAAGTGCCGATGGATCTGCCCGTGACGGTGCCGTCCTCATTGATCGTTAAATATGTGGAATTTGATGTGAGCGCTATCGGCCAGTCTTCGTTTGAAAGCTTGTTGTTCCTGGCATCGTATGCCACAGGCTTGATATCGACAGTCTCGCCTTTGCCCAGCTTGGTGCGCTTATACTCGAACGCGATCCTTGCGGGAGCAGGCAGCACTTCGATCTGCACCGTGGCAGCGTTGCCGCTCTGGGATACAGCGCGCAAGGTGCCGGTGCCGGACTGTAAGCCATTCACGGTGCCCGCAGTCTTATCAACGGAGGCGATCTCTTCAAACCCTTCGCCGTATTCCAGCGCGACCATACCGAAGGACTCTTCCGGAGCTACAGAATACTCGGGTGCAGCGGTCTGTCCTTCATATATCGTTATGGTGCTTTCGGTGAACTGTATTGTTTCGACGTGAGGATATACGGTCACAGTGCAGGAAGCCTTGACCTTGCCCACAAACGTCTGGGCGGTGATCACCGCGGTTCCGGGCGCGACGGCGGTTACGGTCCCGTCGGCGCTCACGGCAGCTACGCTTTCGTCGCTGCTTGACCAGGTGACGCGGGAATACGCCCCCTTCGGAGAGAAGGAGTATGTAAGCTTATGGGTCATGCCCTCTTCAAGATTCAGCTTTCCGTTTGAAAGAGATATCTTGGTGGGCGCGTCGACCACCTTTATACTTATATTCTTTACAACTCCCGCTTTCGAGGTTATCTTCAGCGTGAAAGTGCCTTTATTCGCGCCCTTTATCATCATACCGCTGACTTTGAAGCCGTTGGTATCAGAGGATTTAAGGGTAAACGTGGTGGGAACGGGCTCGCCGAACCTGTCATAAGCGCCGGGTTCCACAGTCACTATCTCGCCCCTGCCGAGTTTGATGGTCGCAGGCGCATCGATGGAAATCGCAACGGGGATCACGCGCACGGGCACAGTCTTTTCGACTATGCCGCCCGAAAAAGTAACTCTTGCCGTAAGCGTGGTCTCGCCCATGCGCTTGCCGGTTATGACGCCTTCGGCCGATACTTCCGCAATGCTCGTGTCTGCCGTCTCAAATTCCACTGCCTTGGCCCACGCGCCTTCGGGCAGATATCCGGTCACCGCCGCGGTAACCGCTGTGTTTTCTTCCAGCATGAATTCGTCCGCGTTCAGCAGTATCTCCGTAGGAACGGGAACGACGGTCACGTTGATCCTTGCGGTCTTTCCGCCCGCGTTGGCCCTTATCGAGAGCACCGCGGTGCCTTCACCGACCGCGTTCACCTTAATGGAAGTGCCTGCTATATCGCTTAAGGTGAATACATTTTCGTCAGAACTGGCCCAGGTCACCTGGGACGCGGAGCCTTTGGGTATAGAGTAACTGATCGTCTCGTTTTCACCCAGCGTAAGCTTAAGCGACTTTGCGCTGAGTTTTACGGACGAAGGCGCCGCTACCACCTTGGCGGTGAACTTTTTTGTGATGCCGTTCGCAGCCTTTATGGTAATGGTGGATTTGCCTTCGTTCCTGGCGTAAAGCTTGCCGGACTTGATCTGTACGTTTCCCGTCGCAGAGGACTGTATGGTGAGCGCTTCGTCTTCTATTACTTCGCCGCGCCCGTCCAGAGCCACAGGCTGTATGTCCACAGTCTCGCCCCTGCCAAGGGTGGTCACGTTGTTAAGCAGCGCGATGCTCCTGACAGCCCTGTCGATAGTGAGCGTAAGGGTCTCGCTGTAGGTCTCGCCCGTGGAATTGGTTACGGAGAATTCTATGTTCGCTTCTCCGGACGCCACAGCGGTGACTGTGAAGTCAAAATCTCCGTTTTTGGTGATCTCAACGATGCCGTCTCCGGACGCGTTTATCGCCTGCACGTCGCCAAACACGTCGCCTGTAAAGCTGACATGCACGTCAACAGAGCCGCCTTCGCTTAACTCGGCTTCGGTCAGGGATAGCGTTAGATCTTCGGGCTCCGCAAGCACGCTCAGCGCCAGGTTTGCACGCAGCCCGTTATAACTTTCTATGGATATGACAGCCGTACCGGGCATAAGCGCGGTGATGGTGCCGTTGTTGTCCGCAGTCGCGACTGCCTCATTGCTGGAGGACCAGCTTATGTGAGTGCTGATATTCCGGTCGAAACTGTAGGCAGGGGTAATGGTCGAGCCTACGGCAACGGTATACGCGGTCTTTTCGAAAGCAAGCGCCGAAGGCTCCCTTACCACGTAGATCACTATCTTGGCAGTCTTGCCCTGATCGTTGGTCGCCCGTACCGTTGCATGGCCTTCCGCCAGTGCTCTAAACACATTGCCGATCAGAGACGCCGCGCTGTTTTCGTCAAGCGCAAATACACCGCTTCCGATGAGCAGCTCGGTAAGGTCGACTTCGTCTCCCCTGCCCATGAACATATAGGCCTTTGAGAAGCGGAAGCCGGACTTGGGCGCGAACGCACTCAGCATGCGCAGCTGAGTGTTCAGAGAGAAGCTGTCGAACCTTTCCTCAAACTCAGTCTCGGTCAGATCGGAAAGCTCGACTTCGTCGATATCTTCGACGGGCAGCTCGCCTTCGATCTCGCCCGTCACTTCGCCGTTTTGTTCAGGTTCAGTGCCTTCGCCGTTTTCGTCTGTAGGCTGATCGGGGTCGTTGCCTTCGCCGTTCTCACCGGTCAGCTGTTCGGGGGCAGTACCCTCTCCGTTCCCGTCGCCGGAAAGTTCAGGATCGGTTCCTTCACCGCTGCCTTCACCGTCCATTTCAGGATCGGTGCTCTCGCCCGTTCCTTCACCGTTGTTCTCAGGCTCGGTCCCTTCGGTGTTTTCGCCGGTCGGTTCCGGATCGATAACATCTCCGGCATCGCCGCCCTGCACAGGCTCGGTACCGTCGCCGGTTTCGCCGGTGCTGGGATCGGGTTCAGTCTCGTCACCCGTTCCTTCACCGTTGTTCTCGGGTTCGGTCCCTTCGGTATTTTCGCTGTTCAGTTCCGGATCGATCTCGTCACCGGTTTCGCCGCCCTGCACGGGCTCGGTACCGTCGCCGGTTTCTCCAAGGTTAGGATCGGGTTCCGTTCCGTCGCCCGTATCGTCACCGTTGGTTTCGGGTTCGGTTCCGTCGGTATTCTCGCCGTTCGGTTCCGGATTAATAACATCACCGGCATCGCTGCCCTGCACGGGCTCGGTACCGTCACCGGGTTCGTCTGGGTTGGGATCGGGTTCCGTTCCGTCGCCGGTATCATCACCGTTTGCTTCGGGTTCAGTCCCGTCGTTGTTTTCGCCGTTCGGTTCCGGATTAATAACATCGCCATCATCGCCGCCCTGCACGGGTTCAGTACCGTCACCGTTTATATCATTGTTGTTTTCAGGTTCCGTTCCGTCCGCAGTGCCGTTGCCAGGCTGCTCCGGATCGGGTTCGTCTTCGGCAGCCTCAGTCTCGTAAACGGTAAGGCTGAGTATCTGCAGCGGCATTTCGGTATCATTATTATAAAATACTTTTTCATTGGCCGGCAGCCTGTCGAATCCGGCTTTGACAGCGGCGAACGCTTCGTCGCTCAAAGGTCTTGCGGCAGAAGATTTGACGTAAGCTCTGGATATGCCTTCTTCGGTTGCAAAACTGATAAGCAGCCTGTCGGACGCGGTGCCCTTGTTTACCCTGCGGGACGCATAGGCAATGCCGCCCGAGAGCCTGCCGTAGGCCTGGGTGTCATATTCGGTTTCATAAAGTTCCGCAGAACCGAATGTCACGTAACCTTTATTGAACAGCTCGTTGTCTTTGACGCTCTTTGAATAATCTATGCCGGGCTCTTCGGCAGGTTCACCGTCTTCAGGTTCGGTTTCGCTTGTTTCCTCCGTGTCTTCAGTCTCCGCAGTCTGGTTTTCCGTGTTTTCGTTCTCGGTAATGTCAGAAGGTTCGGGATCGACGGATTCGCCGGAAGTTTCGGTTGTATCTGTATTGTCGGTGGGTTCGATCGTTTCGGCCTCTCCTGATGCCCCGTTTGTTTCGTTTGTTTCGGCCGGATCCGGAGTGTCGTTTGCGTCATTAGTTTCTGAAGGAACGATGACTTCGTTATTATCGGCCGGATCTGCCGGGACGCTTGGCTCGTTATCAGCCGGAGGCTCTGAAACAGGCGCCGCTTCAGGCGTTGTCTCCGCATCGGAAACCGGTGATTCCGACTGACCCGGTTCGGGAGTCGTCGTTTCGGGCGCAGCAGCAGGCGCCGGATCAGGCTCAGGCGCCTGTTCCGGCTCGGGCGATGGCGTCACCGTCTCCGTTATTTCTATATTATTTGTATCGTTATTCTCAATGTCTCCCTCAGTGAAAGCGAACACATTGCCAAACAGCAATGCCATTGTCAGGATTATTGATATAAAACGCTTTTTCATGCTGGTTCCCCCAATAGCATAATTACACTTTTATATCGTAATTTTACCACATTTCCAGTACCAAAATCAAGCTTATTAATAAACGTCACAATAATGTAATAATTTTGACATTGAAATCTAATCTTTAGACTTGTCCGATACCCGTTAATGGATCATTTTGCCGATACGCATGCGCTGTACGAGCTGTTGTATATTTTTCCGCCGCGTGGTATAATACATCTATTCTATCAGGAAGGTTTCTCATGTCCCAGAAAAGATCCTCGTCGCTGCTCTCCTCCACGCTGAGCGTTACGCTCATAATATTGTTTTCCAAAGCGGTCGGCTTTGTCAGGGAAATGATAATGGCGGCGTATTTCGGCGCGGACATAGTTACCGACAGCTATAACGCCGCATACAGCCTGTTCTATCTGCCGGTTCTTTTGTTTTCCAGCTGCATCACTTCCACCCTCGTTCCTCAGTACATCAGGTGCGAAAAGGACGCCGGTCTAAAGCGCGCAAACCGTTTTGCTTCAAATTCGCTAACCGCTTTCTGTGCAGCGGCGCTGGTCGTCAGTCTTCTCATGTTCGCGCTGTCTGACACGCTGGTAAGGCTCGTTTATCCCGGTTTCAATCCCATGGCACACAGGGATGCCGTTTCGCTTACCCGTATAATGCTGCCCGCGCTCGTGTTTTTTACCGCAGGTCTGGTGCTGTCCAGCCTTCTGAACGCCCGGGAAAAATACGTTGCCGCCCAGCTTACCGGGCTTCCCCTCTCCATAGCAGAAATAACCCTTGCCGTGCTGCTTTCAAAAAAGTACGGCATCGTCACCCAGGCATGGGGCGTGATCCTGGCGGGCTTTTTGCAGATAATCATACTTCTGCCGTTCCTGGGCGGGCTTAAGCTCAGACCTTATATCAACTTTAATGACAAATACCTGAAAAAGGTCCTGATCCTGGCTGTGCCCGCGGTGCTTTCCATGGCGGTCAACGAGCTTAACCACATGGTAGACAGGATGCTTGCCAGCGGTTTAAGGGGCGGAGACATATCCGCCATGAGTTACGCCTTCAAACTCATAATGTTCATGATGGGCGTGCTGGTCGTGCCTCTGACTACGGTGTCTTTTTCCAAACTTTCCAAGTCCCGCGCGAAAAGCGACCCCGCGAGCGTGATACCCATGATCCGAAGCAGCATATCCATGCTGATAATGTGGGTGCTGCCCATAGTGCTGATCGCAGGGGCGCAGCACATGCACATAATCCGTTTTGCCTACGGGCGCGGGCGTTTTGTCGAAGAAAACGTCCGCATCACAGGGCTGGTGTTCCTGTGTTACGTGGCTGGTGTGCCGTTTTTCGGACTCAGGGATCTTACAAACCGTGTGTATCACGCGTTTGAGGACACCAAAACCCCCATGTTCATCGCAACAGCCTCCGTGGTGCTCAATATAATACTTAATCTCATACTCCGCAGACTTATGGGCGTTTACGGTCTTGCGCTTGCTACCGTATTTGCCGCCATGTTCGGCGTGATGCTTTTGTTTATTCTGCTGGGCAGGCACGTGACCGGAGTGTTTGACAAGGCGTTTATAATGGATATGGTGCGTACGCTGCTGCTCAATCTGCCCCTGGCGCTGGCTGCATTCGGACTTAACATGCTGCTGCCTCCCGCGTTCGGGACGCTAAGGGTGTTTTTACGTCTGGCACTTGTAAGCGTATGCTGCCTTGCCGTGTACGGGCTCAGCCTGGCGCTGCTGGGCGGCAGGCGTGAAAAGGCGGCGCTTAAGCAGCTTAAAGGACTGATAAAGAGGTAATTCATGGACGACAGACTTGTAACAACCGGCTTCAGACCCCAGGACGACGAACAGGAGTATTCCCTGCGTCCCAAAAGTCTTGTGGAATACATTGGCCAGAAAAAGATAAAGGACAGCTTAAGCGTATATATGAAAGCCGCGCTGGCAAGAAACGAAGCGCTCGATCATATACTGCTTTACGGACCTCCCGGTCTTGGCAAGACAACGCTTGCCGGCATCGTCGCCAGCGAGATGGGCACAAACATCCGCATAACCTCCGGTCCCGCGATAGAGCGTCCCGGCGACCTTGCCAGTATACTTACAAACCTTAACCGCGGCGATATACTGTTTATAGACGAGATCCACCGCCTGTCCCACTCCGTGGAAGAAGTGCTCTATCCCGCAATGGAAGACTATGCGCTGGACATCATGCTGGGCAAAGGTCCCTCCGCGCGCAGCGTCAGGCTCGATTTGCCCAAGTTCACTCTGATCGGCGCGACCACGCGCGCCGGAATGCTTTCCAGCCCCCTGAGAGACCGCTTCGGCATCGCGTTCAGGCTGGAAATGTATACGCCCGAGGAGCTTGCCGAGATAATAACCCGCAGCGCGAACATACTAAAGATCCGCTGTGACAGGGACGGCGCGCTGGAGATCGCCCGCCGTTCCCGCGGAACGCCCCGTATCGCCAACCGCCTCATCAAACGCGTACGCGATTACGCCGAAGTGCAGGCAGACGGAGTAGTGACTCTTAAAGTCGCAAAAGAAGGCCTGAAACTCCAGGAAGTCGACGACCTGGGGCTCGACCGCACCGACCGCAACATGCTGACCGTGATGATACAGAAGTTCGGCGGCGGTCCCGTGGGTCTTGAGACTCTCGCCGCCACCACGGGGGAAGACGCCGGCACTATCGAGGACGTTTATGAGCCCTACCTCATGCAGCTGGGCTTCATAATGCGCACCCCCCGCGGACGCGTATGCACCGCCCTCGCCTACAGACACATGGGATTCACTCCCCCGCAGTCAGCCCAAGAAGACTCACAGCTAAAGCTTGACGTATAAACAGATATGAAGACCAGCGATTTTTTGTACGATCTGCCGGAAGAGCTCATCGCTCAGACTCCCGTAGAGCCCCGGGATCATTCCCGTCTGCTCGTGTACGACAGGAGCACCAAATCCATACAGCACCGGCATTTTTATGACCTTCCCGAATACCTTAGGCCCGGCGACAGCCTGGTCATAAACGACACGCGCGTCATCCCCGCCAGGCTTTACGGCGTAAGAAGCGGAGGCGGCGCGTGCGAGATACTTTTGCTTAAGCAGCTCGGCGTCAAAAAGTGGGAAGCGCTCGTGCGCCCCGGCGCCAAACTCAAGCCCGGCAAGATCGTTTCCATAGGCGGCGGAAGGCTGACCGCCCATATAATGGATGAAGCCCCCGGGGGCGCGAGGATAGTTGATTTCGAATGCAAAGGCACTATGGAAGCCGCACTGGACGAGCTGGGCGAAATGCCTCTCCCTCCGTATATAAAGGAAAAGCTCACCGATAAGACCCGCTATCAGACCGTATACGCCAAGTACGACGGTTCCGCTGCCGCGCCTACCGCCGGACTGCATTTCACCAAAGATTTACTGGACAGGATCAAAGCGCAGGGCATCGACGTGATCCCCGTGCTGCTGCATGTGGGTCTGGGCACATTCCGACCCGTAAAGGCGGAGAACATCGAGGAGCATGAGATGCACTCGGAATACTTCGAGGTCAGCCCGGAATCCGCAGAAAAGATAAACGAAGTCAAACGCCGCGGCGGGCGTGTGATCGCAGTTGGCACCACTTCCGTAAGGACTCTTGAAAGCGCAAGCGCAAGCGGAACGCTCGTCCCCCAGTCGGGCGACACCAGCATATTCATCAAGCCGGGTTACACGTTCAAATGCGTGGATGCGCTGATAACGAATTTCCATCTTCCGGGTTCGACCCTGCTCATGCTCGTAAGCGCTCTTATGGGCCGCGAAGAGGCATTACGGGTCTACGGCATCGCCGTAAAAGAAAACTACCGTTTCTTCTCCTTTGGCGACGCCATGCTGATACTCTGACGCGGGACATATAACGTCCCTGTGGGATGATTTTACCGTATCTTAGCCTTTTGGCGCCTTTTCGTGCGTTATCGGCAACAATTCTGTTACAATGATGTGTTATTATCTGACACGTTGGAAGTTAATCATTTCCGCTCACAAAGGAGAACAATAATGAGATTCGAGCTTATGCATCCCGCCGACCAGCTGGTCATGATAATGAACCGCATTTATCAGTACGGCATGACCACCACCTCCGGCGGAAACCTGTCCATTCTGGACGAAAACGGCGACATCTGGATCACGCCCTCCGGTATCGACAAGGGCAACCTTACCAGCGCCGACATCAACTGCGTCAAACCCGACGGCACCATACTCGGCCCTCACAAGCCTTCCGTGGAGCTGCCTTTCCACAAGCAGATCTACAAACTGCGCCCCGACCTTCACGGTATCGTGCATGCGCATCCCCCGACGCTCGTCGCCTTCTCTCTGGCGCGCAAGATCCCCGATACGCACCTTGTGCCCAATGCCACCCTGGTGTGCGGCAAAGTCGCCATGGCTAAATACGATGTGCCCGGCAGCGAGCAGCTCGGCAAAAACATCGCCGAAAAGTTCGCCGAAGGTCACAATACCGTGATACTGGAGAACCACGGCGTGGTCTGCGGTTCCACCGACCTGTTCCATGCGTTCATGGCGTTTGAGACGCTGGATTTCTGCGGCAGGCTCGAGATCGACGCCAAGAAACTGGGATCTCCCCGTTCCCTGACCGACACTCAGATCGCCATCGAGAGCGAAAAGGCGCACCCCGCTCTGGACGCTTTCGTTGCCCACGTGGTTTCCAGCGAGGAAAAAGCAGCCCGCCGCGATATGTGCAATTTGGTGCACAGGGCCTACGACCAAAGGCTGTTCACCTCCACTCAGGGCACTTTCTCTACCCGCTTGAGCGACGGTTCTTTCCTGGTCACACCCTATAAAATGGACAGGAAGTATATCGAGCCCGAAGATATCGTTCGCATAAAGAACGGCATGTGCGAGTCCGGCAAGACTCCTTCCCGCGCCGCATTGCTGATAAAGGAGATCTTCGACCGTCATCCCGAGATCAACTCCGTCATCATAGCCCATCCCCCGGCAATCATGGCTTTTGCCGTCACTGACGTTGAGTTCGACAGCCGCACTATTCCCGAAAGTTACATCGCCTTAAGGCATGTGCGCCGCGCTCCTTACGCCTCCAGCACCCTGGACGTGGAAGGCACCGCAAAAGCGTTCTCCCTGTCCTCGCCCGTGCTGATCGTGGATAACAAGTGCGTGATAGTGGCCGGCAACAGCCTGCTCAACGCGTTCGACAAGCTTGAAGTGCTGGAGTATTCCGCCAAGGCCGTCATCGCCTGCAAGGACATCGGCGAGATCGTCCACATCACTCCCGAAGAAGTGGACAAGATCGAAGAAGCGTTCAATCTGAAATAAGAGTTTTGAAAGCTGCCCGGATCAACGTATCCGGACAGCTTTTCTAATTGTTCGACCAATATTCTTCCGCAAAGGAGTTATACTATGCTGTACTGTGACGATTGCAGGCTCGCTTTCGAAGGAAGCTCTCGCTGTCCCTCATGCGGTAATGAAGACGTCAGAATCCCCCTGCCGGAAGATTTCTGCTTCCTGATCGAGATAAACGCAATGTTCGCCGATATGCTTAAATCCGTTCTGGACGGCAATGATATACCTTCGCTCGCTCCGAGCACGATAGGCGCGGGTCTGCGCGTCAGAGGCGGAGCGATGTTCGACCGTATCAGATTCTATGTCAGATACGACGATCTTCAGGAAGCGAAGGAAATAGCATACACCATGTTCGGAGCAGACGCGCATGCGGAATAAGCGAATAACACTGCGCGTTGTCAAGCATGCGCCGTTTATGCGGCGCTTTTTCTGTCTCTATGCAGCCGTCAGCGCTGCCGCAGGGAACATACCGCGTGCTTTTCCCGTCAAATATATAATTGTTAATTCCCTTAAATGCGTACAATTTCCGATAAAAATATGATATAATAATGTCAGCAAAGTTTCGGAGTTATTAATGAGCAAGCAAAAGCCGCTTTTCGTCCCGCGGGGCGAATACAAAAGCTTTATACTTTCCACCATACTCACCACGGTTAAGATGCTGCTGGTGCTGGCTTTGATCGCTGTCTTCGCGGGCGGCGGCGTGATCATGGGCGTCGCCAAGGCGTGGGTAGATACCGCGCCGGAGATCGACCTCGACATTTTCGACTCTCAGGCGCAGACCAGTTTCCTTTACGACAAGTACGGCAATCTGATAACCACCTTCCGCGGCACCGAGAACCGTGTATACGCCACTTACGACGAACTGCCCCGCAACCTTATCAACGCGGTCATCGCCGTTGAGGACGCGCGTTTCTGGCAGCACAGCGGTGTGGACGTAAAGCGCTATATCGGTGCTTTGGTCGGCAACGTGCTTTCCGGCAACAACCAGGGCGGCAGCACGATAACATGCCAGCTTATAAAGCAGACCATGCTGTCCACCGAGCAGACCTACCGCCGCAAAGTGCAGGAAGCGTATCTTGCGCTTGAACTGGAAGACACTTTGACCAAGCTGTTTGCCGGAGACTGGATGGCCGCAAAAGAGCGCATACTGCTTGAGTACATGAACGTAGTGTACATGGGCGGCTCGATCTACGGCATGAAGACCGCCGCGCAGGATTATTTCGGGAAGGAACTGTTTGAGCTCACACTGCGCGAATGCGCCATGCTCGCCCGTATGGTGCGAAACCCCGTGCGCTACAATCCCCGTTCCAACTACTATATCCGCAGCACCCCCGCCGTGAGCGACGACGGCGCGGACACAGTACTTAAGCTCATGCTGGATCAGGGCTTTATTTCCCAAAGAGATTACAACGCGGCCATGAGCGAAAAACTCACCGTGCTCAGAAGCAGTTCCTCCACCCAGGCCATGTACGATCATCCGTACTATGTCGAATACGCCATTTACGACGTGGTCACCAAGATGCTTCGCGTGGAACAGCTTGAGGACACGGGTGCAAACCGATCCCTGATGGAGAGCAAGTTAAGGACGGGCGGCTACCACATTTACACCTGCCTGGATCCCGAAGTCCAGACCGCCGTTCAGAACGTTATAAGCACCTGGAACAAGTATCCTTCCATGCGCTATTCCTCGGACAACTACAAGCGCACCCTGGATAACGGAGAATATATAAACGTCATACAGCCCCAAGCTGCCTGCGCCGTAATGGACTGGCACACGGGTGAACTTCTGGCAGTCGTAGGCGGCAGGAGCGAGCCTACCGCGAGGAAACAGCTTAACCGCGCCTACCAAACCAGTATGCCCGTCGGCTCCTCAATAAAGCCCATAGCCATTTACGGACCCGCTTTTGACTTGGGCTTCTCTCCCGGCACGCCCGTGCTCAATATGCCCATAAGGATCGAGGGCTGGGACAGCGAACAGGGCTACCCCACCAACTACGGCGGCGCCAGCTATACGGGCGTCGAAAGCCTGAGAGAAGCCATGACCAAGAGCCACAACTACTCCGCCGCCCAGGCGCTGTATCAGCTGGTCACGATCCCCAACTCCGTAAACTACCTGCTCAGGCTGGGCATCAATTCCAAGCACATCCAGGCCACCGGTTCCGGTCTTGCCCTTGGCAGCTCGGGTCTGAGCGTAATTGAGATGGCGGACGCTTTCGGCGCCATAGCCAATAAAGGCGAATATCTCGAAAGCTACACCTTCACCCAGGTGCTTTACAACGACAACGTCACGCCGTATATCAACATCTCGGACGTACAGCTCTCCCGCCAGGCGTTCAAGCCATCCACGGCTTACATGCTGGTGGATGTGCTCAAGGATTGCGTGAACGGCGCGGGCGGCACCGGCTCCAGGGCCAAGTTCGGCAACATCACCGTAGCCGGCAAGACGGGCACCAACTCCGATTACTGCGGCGTCTTCTTCGCCGGAATGACCGCATACTACTCCTGCGCGGTGTGGATCGGCCACGACAATTATAAGCCTCTCACCACTGACGCCACCGGCGGCAACTACGCCGCGCCTCTGTGGTCCTCCATTATGTACCAGGTACACAAGATCAAGCAGATCACTCAGGACAGAGAGATAATCGAAGGCGCTCCCGGCGCTTACGGGCTTATCAGGTACGAAGTCTGCTCCGTGAGCGGCATGCTTCCTACCGACGGCTGCCGCGCTTCCCGCAACAAGTACGGCACCACCTTGGACATGTTCCTTAACGGCACCCAGCCCACCGTGCGCTGCAACCTGCACAAGGCTGACGGCAGTTTGTACATACCCAAGGGCCATCCCTTAAGGCAGGCCGAGACCCTGCACGACATAGAACAATACTTTGGCAGGAACATTACCCTGCAATAGACCGGAGATAAAATGACCTCTGCTTCAACACCTTCAAAAACCGTCAACGCGTTGTTTCTGATTCTCGCCGTACTGTGTATCGGCTATTACCTGGCTCAGGGGTTTTTCGTCAGGTTCGGACAGAGCCTGGATTTCATGTGGCTTGTTTTTGCCTTTGCCTTCCTTTGCAGGTTTTTCTGCGTAAGGCACATGATAAACACGGGCGAACCGTCGCCGCTGCCGTCTCTGCTCGTAAAACTCATTCACATCGGTTTTTCGCTGTTTCTTGCGTCTTTCATAGCAATAGAGGCGATCATTGTGTCCGCTTTTTCCCAGACCGTGCCCGCGAACCTGGATTACATCATCGTTTTGGGCGCTAAAGTCAACGGCACCACCCCGGGCGGAGCGCTCAGGAACCGCATACAGGTCGCCTGCGATTACTGGCAGAAAAACCCGGATACGCTGATAATCGCCTCCGGAGGTCAGGGCGACGATGAAGGCATCAGCGAAGCCGAATGCATATTCAACGAACTCACGAAAAAAGGCGTGCCCGCCCGGTCGATAATCCTTGAAGACGAATCGACCTCCACATATGAGAATATGCACAATTCCGTAAAGCTGTTCTCAAAAGAGCATCCCAAAGTCGGTATAGTCACCAACAATTTCCATATTTACAGGGCCATGAAACTTGCGAATGCTACGGGTGCCGCGGATTTCTACGGAATAAAGGTCGCCACGAGTTTAATCTCTTTCCCCCACTATATGCTCAGGGAATACTTCGGCATAATCGTGAGTTTTGTCACGGGAAAGTGGTAATCAGCAAGAATATATAAAAACATCCGTCCTTTCGAAATACGATAATGACGGAAGTTTTTTATTGCTGGTCATTCATTTGTTTTCTGATATAAGATTGATCTTTACGCCGCGTTTTTCAAGCTCGCTTCTGACGTGATCCATAAGCGGTCCGAGCACGATCTTTTCGCTGGAGTCGTGCCCCGCCTGCAGGGTAGCCATGCCTTCCTGAGCCAGGTTGACGCAATCGTGATAACGCATCTCCCCCGTGACGTACGCGTCCGCACCTGCACTCTTTGCGGCAAATGCGTATTCTCCGGCGCTGCCGCCTGCCACCGCCACCGTGCTTATGGTCTTTTCCATATCTCCGTAAACGCGAATGGGCGCGTCAAGCACAGTGCCTACGTGTTTAACGAACTGTTCCAGGGAAACCGGGGAAATCCTGCCGATCCGCAGGTAGCCGTCTTCGTCGCCTTCCACAGGTTCGATATCGCAAAGCCCGATAGCCTGCGCCAGGCGCTCGCTCACGCCTCCGGCAGCTTTGTCAAGGTTTGTGTGGGCGCTGATCACAGAAATGTTGTTTCTGACCAGCAGGCACAGCATTTTGCCTTCCCAATCGGCTTCCGTCAGGTTTTTGCGTCCCGAAAACATAATGGGATGGTGAGTCACGATCAGGTTCGCGCCTTGGCTTATTGCATCTTCCGCTGCTTGGCGCGTGAGATCAAGGGCGAAATATATACCCTCGACCCGCCTTGAACCCTCGCCCATGAGCAGACCGGAATTGTCCCATGCTTCCTGGGAGGCAAACGGCGCGATCCCGTCGATGATATCGTATATGTCCTTTACTCTGACAACGCTGTTTTCCATATTTCCGCTTCCCTTTTTAGCTCCTTAAGATTTCGGTCCGATCCCGCTTTTTCAATTTCCCTGACTGTTTTTTCAGCCGTCTCCAGCCTGTTGGCAAAATACGCTTTTACTTCTTTGTCGCTGTTTTTAAGCAGTATCGGACCCACGTAAAGCTGCGTCTCGTCAAGCCGCATTTGCCCTTTTTCCGCGCGTATGATCACGTAAAAACGTTTGCCTTCTCTTGCGACGGCTTCGTCGGTGATCCTGAAACCGTTTTCGCACAGCGCAAGCCGCAAGCCTGCGATCTCCGTGTTCGGCTGAAGTATCAGTTCGGCGTTCCCGGCAGCGGTTTTTCCTTTTACGATGATATCCCGTATATTCAGACCGCCCATGCCGGCGATCACTATGCTGTCAGCCGGGCAGGGCAGACCGTCAAGCCCGTCGGCTACGCAAAACTCCGCTTTTTCCAGCAGCCCTTTTTCATCAGCCAGCTTCTTAGCCTTTTCGAGGCTCGGCGCCGATATGTCGCTGAATATGACTTTGCCGCACTTGCCGGAAAGCAGAAGCTGCGCCCCGATCTTGCCGTGGTCTGTGCCCACGTCGGCAGCGCAGCTGCAGGGCAGCACCATACGGACTATAGCCGCAAGCCGCCTGTCTGATGGTTTTAAAACTCCATCCACTTTCAGTCCAGCGCGTCCTTAAGCTTCTTGGAGCGGGAAGGATGCTTGAGTTTTCTGAGAGCCTTTGCCTCGATCTGACGAATGCGTTCGCGGGTGACCTTGAACTCCTTGCCGACTTCTTCCAGCGTGCGCTGGCGGCCGTCGTCCAGACCGAACCTGAGCTTGAGCACCATCTCTTCCCTGGGCGTCAAAGTGGACAGTACGCCCATCAGCTGCTCTTTAAGCAGCGTGAACGCGGCGGTATCCGCCGGTGCGGGCGCATCGTCGTCAGGCAGGAAGTCGCCCAGATGGCTGTCCTCTTCTTCGCCTATAGGCGTTTCGAGCGATACGGGCTCCTGAGCTATTTTGATTATCTCCCTGACCTTGTCTACCGAGATGTCCATCGCTTCGGCGATCTCTTCAGGCTGGGGTTCGCGCCCGTATTCCTGGAGCAGCTGGCGGGACACGCGGATCAGTTTGTTTATGGTCTCCACCATGTGCACGGGTATGCGGATGGTCCTCGCCTGGTCGGCGATGGCGCGGGTTATGGCCTGACGGATCCACCAGGTGGCGTAAGTAGAAAACTTGTAGCCCTTGCTGTAATCGAATTTATCGACAGCCTTTATAAGGCCAAGGTTGCCTTCCTGGATAAGGTCCAGGAACAGCATTCCCCTGCCCACATAACGCTTGGCAATGGACACGACCAGCCTCAGGTTCGCTTCTATCAGCTTTTTCTTCGCCGCTTCATCGCCGTTTTCCATGCGTTTTGCCAGTTCTATCTCCTCATCCGCGGAAAGCAGCGGCACCTTGCCGATCTCTTTCAGATACATACGCACCGGATCGTCTATCGAGATGCCGTCGGGCACGCTGATATCGATCTTCTCCTCCTGCTTCGGCAGCGCGGGCTGTGGCTCGATCATATCTTCGTCCTTTACGATCTCGATATTCAGTTCGCTCAAGGTGTCCAGGATCTTGTCGAACTGTTCCGGCTCGATCTCGCAGTCAGAGAACTGCTCGGTTATCTCTTTAAGCGTCAGCGCGCCTTTGCCTTTGCCGTTCTCGATGAGCTCGCGTATCCTCTGGGAGATCACTTCGTTGTTATCGGTTTTCAATTTGCTTGCTCCTTTCCGGTTCAAAACCTCAAAAGCAGATCGTTAAGCTCTTTGGTTATCTGTTCTTTTTCGCTTCCGGTAGCTGCAGCCAGACGTGCCGTCAGCGCGTTTATCCTGCTGCTCACCCGCTGTTTCCTGATAGTTTCCATCAGTTCGTTGGCAAGTTTCAGCGTGTCTTCCCTGTCAAGCTCTCCCGGCAGACTGTTCAGTGAACGCATAACATGTTCCGTCTGACTTTCGTCGAGCGTTTGAATTATGTCGCTGATGGGCGTTCCGGCAGATACTTCGTCGTACACCTGAGCCAAAAGCGCGTCATCAAAGTCTTCTTTCCGGATGACGCCCGCCGGGACCGCGCCGGTACCTGCCAGAGCGAAAAGCTGCATCTGCGCTTTCTCAAGTTCGGAAGCCGGCTTTTCTGTCTGCTGCGGCCTGGTTCTGGGCGTCTGTTCTTTCTGCGGGGTGGGAGCCATACCGGCCTGGCGCTGCAGCACTTCCCTGGAATATCCCGTCTTGACTGAAAGCTCCCTCAAGTAGTTTTCATACTCAACAGCGTTGGTGACGCCCTTAAGTATGCTGCAGCAGCGTATGGTATACTCCGTAAGATCGTCCTGCTTCGTGATGTCTAGCCCGTCTTCCGCGCGGATCATCCGGTACTTTGCGGGTTTATACCGGGGCAGCTTTTCCCAGGCTTCCCTGCCGTATGCCTTTATAAACTCGTCCGGGTCCTTGTTTTCGGGATAATCGATCACGCTCACGTCCATCCCGGACGGTTCGAACATGTCCAGCGCCCTTAACGCGGCTTTCTGTCCCGCGGCATCACCGTCGTAACTGATGATCACCTTTTTGACAAAGCGCTTCATAAGGCGGATCTGTTCCTGAGTAAGCGCGGTGCCCAGCGTAGCCACGGCGCCCCGGATGCCCTGTTTAAGCAGCATCACGGTGTCCATGTAGCCTTCCACAAGTATCAGCGCGTCCAGGCGCCCCGCGCCTTTGGCGAAATTCAGGCCGTATACGCCGTTGCGTTTAAGAAAAACGGGAGTGTCCGATGTGTTCAGGTACTTGGGCTCGCCTTTTCCCATCACGCGGCCGCCGAAACCCACCACCTTATCGCGGGAATTGATTATCGGGAACATCACCCTGTCCCGGAACATGTCGTAAAAGCGGCCCTCTTTTTCTCCGCACAGCCAGCCCTTTAACAGCACCTCGTCGGGAAACCCTTCGCTTTTCAGCTTTTCGTACAGCGCTTTCCCGCTTGCCGGAGCGCAGCCCAGTCCGAAGTGCTTTATATCCGCGTCCTTGAGGCCCCTGGAATACAGATACTTGAGCGCGTCCGCGCCTTCGTCGGTCCAAAGTGTGTCGTGGTAAAACCTTGCTGCGGCGACGTTTGCCTTGTATATCTCTTCCTTAAGCAGCGCGTCTTTGTCGTCCTGGGGAGTGCGCGGCGCCATCTGCGGAAGCTCCATCCGCGCCCTTTTGGCCAGTTCTTCCATGGCCTCCCGGCCGTCGATATGCTCGTAGTCTTTCAGGAAGGTCAGAGCGTTGCCGCCCTTATGGCAGCCGAAGCAGTAATACAGCCCAGTGGTAGGATCCACGGAAAAGGAAGGGGTCTTCTCGCTGTGGAAAGGACAGCACGCCCACAGGCGCTGGCCCTTTCGTGTAAGCGGCACGACTTCCCCTATGATCTCTTCTATGTTTATCCTTGAGAACAGTTCGTCAAACCATTCCTGTCCTGCCATTTGCGCCATAAAAAACCGCTTCTCCCGTGATAATGCATTATAATTCAACGGGAAAAGCGGTTTTCCTGCTTTTATTCAAAATATTACATTATAACTTCCTGAAAAAGTGCAATTACAGCTTTTTGCCCTCCAAAAGCTGGCGTTTCATCCACTCGTTGCCGGCAAACCTGTCTTTCTGCGCCACAAGCTGCTCGTAGAGTTTAAGGCGCAGTTCCTTTACCAGCTCCGCGTTTTGGGGCTCATTGATCAGGTTGTGCTTTTCGCCCGGATCGTTCACCAGGTCGTACAGTTCGTCCGTGTCGGTAAGGTTCCATACGTACTTGTGCGTCTTTGTACGGATCGCCCTGGCCGAAAACAGCCCGAACTGCTGGCCGTTGGTGGTGACCACCACATTGTCCGGGCACGCGTCGGCTTCTTTCTCAGTTTCGGGAAGAGGTCTGCCGTGGGCAGGCTCAAGCGGCTTTAATCCGCAGGCAGCCCTTATGGTGGCTGGGATGTCCAGCGTGTTCATCACAAAGCCGTCGGTGATCATGTGCGCGCCGCTTAAGGGTTTCATTATAAGCGGAACGCGGATGATGTCGTCGTACAACACGTAATGCTTGTCCAGCATGGAGTGGCTCGCGCACATATCCCCGTGGTCCGAAGTGAAGAATATGAGCGTATCGTCATACTGACCGGACTGCTTAAGCTTGTCCAGTATCCGTCCCACCGCGTCGTCCACCTGTGACACGCAGCCGTAGTAACGCGCCACCATCGGGGCGAAATCGTCCCATGTCAGCTTATCCGTGTTCCAGCTTACCGGCTGCTGTTTGTGTATGTAGGGCTTGTCTTCAAACGTATCGCCCCAGCCGTCCCAGGGCTCGATGTCCTGTGCACTGTACATCTCGCTGAAAGGCTTGCTGGGACGGCACGGCAGGTGCGGTTCCTCAAAGTCGACCCACATGAACCAGGGCTTGTCCCCGTTCGTGTACTCGTCCAATAGGTCGCACGCCATTTTCGCCTGGTAGTGCGTGCGGCTGTCCTCAAGCGCTACCGGGTTTTCGCAGCCCAGCCAGCCGCCCGTATACTGCACATCGCCGTATTTTTCTTTCAGCCAGGCACCGTATCCCCTGATATCACCGAAATCGTCAAAGCCGAAATCCTTAGGGCCGCCTTTGCAAGGCACGTGGAACCTTCCCACGTACCCAAGGCGCCAGTTAAGGCGGCTGAGTTCTTTGGTCCAGCATATTTCGGGATCCAGCTTCGGCGTAGGCCAGAAATCGTAGTTCCACGTGGCGCCGATGTAATCGGGCCTCAGGCCGCACAGCAGGCTTTGCCTTGCAGGAGAACAAACGGGCAGCGGTGTGTACGCCTGTTCGTAGACTATGCCTTCGTTTGCCAGACGGTCAAGGTTCGGGGTAAGCACAGGTCTTACCCCTTTATACCCGACCGCGTCGTGACGCAGCTGATCTGCGTTTATAAGCAGAATATTCATCAGATCCTGGTGATATCGCCGTGGAAGGCGGGCAGCAGCTCGGGAACGACCAGTTCGCCGCCGTTTTCATAGCTCTTCATGGCGGCAAATGTGTACTCGAGAGTGGCAAGCGCATCGCGTCCGCTGGCGCGCAGATATTCACGCGGCACCTTGTTGGTCACATCTTCCAGATACGCGTGTATACGCACCGGAAAGGTAGCGCCAAAGTCCTTCACGCCGTAATCAGTGGTCTTGGGAACGGGAGACGCCATGGACGGATTCTCCACTTCCTCAATGTTCCACCAGTGCAGCTTTTCCACACAGTTCTCTATGCAGAAGGTGCCCTTTGTGCCGGCGTGTTCATAGCTCCACCAGCCGCCCAGACCAAACATGGCGTCGCCCCTCTGGCTGATAAGATAACCAACACCGCCGTTGGCGAACCGCACGTGTATGGAGTTTATGGAAAGCATGGGGTCACAGGCGGAAGCCCTAACGCCCGGCTTGGACAAAAATGCCTGCACGCCGCTGATATCGCCGCAGAAATGGCGCATCACGCTGAAGGGATGGGCGCAGAAGGCCTTAAGATGGCTGTAAGGCGTCTGCCATCTGGGAGCGCCGGGTCCGCCGTACTTGATCTCGGAGCCGTTAAAGCCCACTTTGTGTATGCAGTACACCAGTTCGCCCACCTTTTTGTCCGCGATCAGCTTGTCAGCGTCAAAGGCGGGCTGGGTGAAGTAGTGGTTTAGATCGCAGCCCAGGTATACTTTCTGCTTCGCGGCATACCTTACGAGTTCTCTCGCGTCATATATGTCCGCGCAGATCGGTTTCTCCACCAGCACGTTCTTGCCGTATGAAAGCGCCAGCATCGCGGGCTCGAAGTGCATGGAGCCGTTGTCATAGCCCGATGTGGTAACCGAGACTATGTCTATCTCAGGCATGGCCTTCAGCATCTCTTCTTCGTCGTAGAACGCCCTGACGCCGTACTTCTCGGCAGCCGCGTCGGCCTTTTCCTTGACTATATCGCACACGGCGACCAGTTCGCTCAGTTCGTCGTTCACATAACACCTGGCATGGGTATTGCCGATGCCGCCCATACCAACAACCGCGCATTTAAGCATGTGTTTTCCTCCCGATAATATTATGCCTGGCTCAGTCTTTTTTCTGGAGTTTCACGGCGTCTTCTATGCCGCCGATATACTTGCCTTCATAGGCTTCCTGGGAAGACTTGAAAGGCCTGCCGTCCTTCAGGAAGTTCACGTCTATGGGGTTGGGCCGGCCGGTCTCTTTGGTGCGCTTGGCGATCCAGTCCTCCATGCGCTTTTTGAGCACCGCCACGACCTCGGGATACTTGTCCGCCACGTTGTCGTTCTCTTCGGGATCTTTGATCAGGTTGTAGAGTTCCACCATGGGTTTATAGTGGAAGTCCGGCTCAAGGGACACGATGAGCTTCCATTCGGGCGTCCTCCAGCCGTGCTTGCGCATCCAGGTGCACTCGGTGATGTAGAACTCCGGCTCGGCTTCCCGCTTTTCGCCTCTGACCAAAGGCATCATGCTTCGACCTTCGAAGGGCAGGTCGACCTTGATGCCCATTATCTCGAGCAGCGTGGGCGTAACGTCCTTAAGCTGCATATAGTCCTTGATCCTTACGCCAGCGGGCAGATGGTTTTTCCACACCACGGCGAAAGGCACCACGAGCGTAGGATCGTACATGCCGTGATGGTCGAAGTAGCAGTCGTGGTCGTACAGCGTCTCGCCGTGGTCGGATACGAACACGACGATGGTATCTTCTTCCAGCCCCAGCGCCGCCAGTTTTTCCAGAATGGCCTGAATGCAGCTGTCCATGTACGCGACCGAACCGTCGTACTGCGCGATCACGTAGTCGGGATTCGTCAGTCCCTTGGGCACCCAGGAGCCGATATAGTCGCCGAAGGGCTTAAAATCGTACACCTTCTGCATGCGCTTGTCGTTCGGGTCAAAGGCGTCGCCCTGGAAGAACATGTGCATAAAGGGTTCGGGAGACAGATAAGGAGAATGGGGATCCATGTGGCGCATGAACAGGAAGAAGGGCTTGTCCCCCGCCGCCAGACGTTCAAGCTCGGGAATGGCCACGTCGTTCAGGTTCTGCGCCTTATGCGCCCTGCCGTCACTGTGGTCGGGGCCCCAGCCGGAGAAGTTTATGTAGTTGTCGTAGCCGCGGCCGCTGGCGTTGCCCTTAAAACCTATGCAGGTGGTCTCGTAGCCCTCTTCGCGAAGCATCTCGGCCAGCACGGGCACTCCGTCGACTATCTTCGACTGGCCCAGCGCCACAACGTCGGTACCGAACACGTCGTGTCCGGTCAGCATGTTGGCGTAGCCGGGTGTAGTGGGAATGTGCGCGGAAAAGCAGTTTTCAAACGCAATGCCGCCCGCCACATACTTGTCGATATGGGGAGTGGTCAGCCTTTTGTAGCCGTACAGGCTCATGTGGTCACGCCTTAAGGAGTCGATACCGAAAAACAGCAGATTAGGCTTTTTGCTCATTTTGTCCTCCTGTTATCTTGCACCCAGTAATTTAAGTATCGCATTCATGTATCCGTAGCTTTCGCTGGCGATGGCCTGCGCCGCGGCAAGCGTCTGCTCGGGTCCGATCACTTCCAGGCATACAGGTCCGTCGTAGCCCGCGTCGACCAGCGCCTTAAAGTATCCGTACAGGTTTATGTTGCCTCTGCCGCAGGCCTGGTCTGCCGGCGCGCCCGGGGAAGGTCCGTCGCCCTTGCAGTCCCTGATGTGCACATGACCCATCCTGCTCACGACGCTGGCCAGCGCGTCCTCGGGTTTCTCGCCCGCCCTGTGGATATGGCTGGGATCCATATCGATTTTAAAACTGTCATCCTTTATAAGCTCCATGGCTCTGAGCGTGGTGGGAGTGGAATACACCGCGCTGCCCACGTGCGCTTTGCAGCACAGTGTCACGCCGTACTCCGCGGCCAGCTTCGCGCGGGCTTTAAGTACCTCTATCTGCTCGGCAAAAGAAGCTTCGTCGTCCTTTTTTCCGCCGGGACCTACGTTCACCACCGGGATACCCAGGTATTTCGCCGCCTTGAACGCTTTTGTCAGCCTGTCTTCATCAAGAGAGGCAACCTCCATGCTCAGCAGTTCCACACCCGCTTCACGCGCGGCGGCTTTTACGAGCGGTGCCTGCGTTTCCCACGCGTCCAGCACCAGATGCTCGCACATGCCCTGTATGGCGCTGAGTTCCGCTCCGTCATAGCCAGCGAGCTTGATCAGCTTTAGCGCCTGCTTGATGCCGAAGCCCTTGAACAGTACTGTGTTGATACCCAGTTTAAGCATATGATCCTCCTTCTGTCTGTTTTTACGTTAACTTTATTATACCCTAAGTTTGCTCCATAATTCAACCTTGGCCACAAATATTTTTGCATGAAAAAAGCGCTGTATCAGCGCTATTCTTCTATCGGCATTTCCAGCAGAGTACGCATGGTTTCCAGCGTAAAAGCGTCTTCCGACGAAGTATACATTTTGACGCTCCCCTTTTTTTCGCCGCAAAGCATACCTTTTTGCTCCAATACCCTTTTAAGCTGCCTTGCGGTGCCCTCGTTGCCGTCGTACAGCGGAATGCCGCCCAGAGCTTTTGCTATCTCGCTTCTCATGAACACGTAATGCGTACAGCCGAGCACCGCGCTTTCGGGATGCAGTTTAAGAATGTCTTTGAACGTCTCCGCCAAAAACGCCTGCAGAGCCGTACCTTTCGTTTCTCCCCTCTGGGCAAACTCCATAAGCCCCGGGCAGGGCAAAGGGACAGCATGGTCGCCGTACAGTTTCATGAGCTCCAGGAATTTCCTCTGCCTTAATGTCGCAGGCGTGGCAAGCACGGCGATATAGCCGCCTTTCCTCGCCAGCTGGGCAGGCTTGAGCGCAGGTTCCATGCCGATTATCGGCATGTCCATCTCGCTTCTCAGCGTCTTTGCTGCTGCGGAGGTCGCGGTATTGCAGGCGATAACTATCGCTTTTACGTTCTTTTCAAGCAGAAAATCGACGTCCCTGCGGGCAAGCTCAAGTATCTCTTCCTCCGGCCTGGTCCCGTAGGGCGCGTTTTTGTCGTCGCCGTAATATATGAAATCCTCGCACGGAAGCTGGCGGATCAGGTTTCTTAAAACGCTGATCCCGCCCGTGCCGGAGTCGAATACTCCGATAGGTCTGTCGTCCATGTATTGCTTCTGAAGCCTCTTTGCAAAACCCGTAAAAAAGGAGGGGAAGCGCTCCCCTCCGTGTTTTTACTCTTCCTCTTCCTCTTCGGGAAGCTCCGCGTCGTGATACACCGCCTGAGTGTCGTCGTAATCGTCCAGCCAGTCTATCAGTTTCTGGACCTTCGCGGCCAGTTCCGGGTCGGTGATCTCGTTGGTCATGGTTGGGACCATCTGGCGTTCGACGCTCAGGAACGTGCAGCCGGAGTTTTCCAGGTTGTCCCTGACTTCGCTTAAGTCGTTGGGGTCGGTGTAGAATATCGCGCTGTCCTCGGAAGCCTCGACGTCGTCCGCGCCCGCTTCGAGAGCCAGGTTCATAAGTTCGTCCTCGTCCAGGCCCTTCTCGTTGTCGATCTCGATAACGCCCTTGCGCTCGAACTTGTAAGACACGCAGCCGTTGGAACCCAAGCTGCCGCCGCACTTGTCGAAGATGTGCCTTATCTCGCTGGCAGTACGGTTAAGGTTGTCGGTAACGACCTCAACGATAACGGCCACGCCGCCGGGAGCATAACCCTCGTAGGTTACCTCCTTGTAGTTGGCGCCTTCGCCTTCGCCCGCAGCCTTCTTGATGGAACGCTGGATGTTGTCGTTGGGCATGTTGTTGGCCTTCGCCTTGGCGACGACGTCCTTCAGCTTGTTGTTGGTGGACGGATCAGGACCGCCTTCCCTTACGGCAATGGCGATCTCCCTGCCGATCTTGGTAAATATCTTACCCCTTGCGGCGTCAGTCTTCTCTTTTTTATGCTTGATAGTGGACCATTTATTATGTCCGGACATCAAAAAGCCCCCTTGAATATAGTTTTGTCTATTCTATCATATTTCCCCCTGTCAAGTCAAGCTTGTGTTTTCGTCTCCGATAAGGTAAAATAAACGAAAAAACAGGAGATCCGTATGGCGCATATCGTTTCAGTCCGCAAAAGCTTTGCCAGATACACGGTGGAATTCGACGATGGTTCCGCCATGTTCGTGCGCGCAAAAGACATAAAAAAACTGAATTTGGGTCCGGGGACAGAGGTCGACGCTGACGAACTCGTAAAACTGCTGCGCCCTTTGCAGCTGGACGACGCATACGAAGACGCGCTGACGATACTGGATTATTCGATGAAGACTTCCCGCCAAATGCGGGACAAACTGCGTGCAAAAGGCTACCTTGACGACGTTACAGACGCCGTCGTACAGCGCCTCGAGGCGTCAAAACTGCTGGACGACGAGTACGTCGCGCGCATGTTAATGGAAAACATGACCGCTTCCGGCAGGGGCAAACTCGCCCTTAGGCAAAAGCTTCGGCAGAAAGGCATATCCGAAGAAATAGAGCAAAGCGTTATGGAAGACGTTTCGGGTGAAGACCAGGACGCCGCGTGCCTGGAAGCGGCACGCAAGCTGTTCAGAAAATACGCGTCCCTTGAACCGCGGGAACAAAAACAAAAGCTGTCCCGCGCCTTGGCCTCAAGAGGCTTCGGCTGGGACAGCGTATCCTATGCCATAGAAAAGCTCATTCGGGAGTCGGAGGATTGAGCCTGTTTAATACTCCCATCTTTTTTAATGCGGGCATGATGCCCCAGTAAAGGAACGGCGCTACCAGGAACGCTATGAAAGCATTGAGCATCGACACGCTCATCTTGCCGATCGCCCACCACCAGGCTGCAGAGATGCCCGTGTGCCCTTCCAGCTTTTCAGCGCCTACGAGCCCTACCAATACCCAGATAAAGCTCTTCAGACCGTACATGACCGTGTATGTGAGCGCGCCCGCCGCCGAGATAACGTACAAAAGCGGAGTGTGCTCGCCTTTAAGCTCCTGCTGTTTGGTTATATGGTTCCTGAACACCCGATACAGCACGGACACCACGAAACCGATCATAAACTTCGTCACGAAAGTGACCAGACTTTCGATACCGTATCCGTATATCACATCGTAGATCAGGCTGCCCAGCCCGCTGGCGACGCCCGCATAAAGCGGACTTAATACGAAGCCGGTAAACGCACAGAACGCGTTTGCCACAGAGATCTTGCTCGTGCCCAGCGGTATGCGTATAAGTGTGCCCACAAATACGAAAGCAGCCAGAAGCGCGGTGACTACTACGCGGTAAGTAACTGTTCTTTGGTCCGCTCTTTTCATGTGTCTCACCTCCTGTTTGGGGACAAAGTATATACCAATCCGTTCGCGGTTTAGTTATGTGAATGTTATTATTTGAATATTTTCTTCAAAGCACTCGCTTCGGCGCCGAAACGCCTGTTTACCTGTCCGAAAACGGCATCCCGCGCTTCCCGTACAGTCATGCCGTAACGGCTTTTGACCATATCCGCTCCGAATTTGAGCTCCGGCATGCAGTAACTTGCCACATGCCAGCCGTAGGGCATTCCCTGTTTGTTTATTCTCTGCGCGAAAGAATGACAGATCAGGTAGCTTTTAGCCTGCGCCTGCGCAAGCGCCGTTTCAAAAGCTCCGCCCAGCCCTGTCAGGCTTTTAAGCACATTTGAGAATATGACTTCATCGCCGGTTCCGAACGGTTCCATAAGCTGCGCGAGCCTTCGGTTCAATATCCCCTCGTCCGCCGTCGAATCAAAATCGTAACCGTCACGCTTGAACTGTGCGAAATACGGGAACCAATCTGCCGAGATGAATCCGCTTGCTCCGTTAAAGAATTTGCCGTAGGCGATCTCGGGATCCTCTGCCAGTATCATCCTCCATTCCCAGGGATCGGCGCTTTCGTCGCCCGTCCACCATCCCTTTGACGGGACATTCTCCTCAACTGAGAAACCCGGGATCGCGTTCCTGAACAGGGGCAGAAAGCCGCATTCAAGTATGAATGCTTTAAGCTCATTTATGTTTTTGACGCATCGTGGATCCTGTTCGTCAAGACCGTGCATGGTCCATTTGTCTTCGAATTCCATATTCCGCCTCCCATTTCTATTATACCACTGTCATGCTCAGCGTACAAGGCGTCTCTACTATTCGTTTAACTTGCATTTTACACTGTAAACTCTTGACCGAAAAAGGAATATGTGTTAATATATTATCTGTTCGGGGCATTAGCGCAGCTGGTAGCGCACCACAATGGCATTGTGGGGGTCAGGAGTTCGAATCTCCTATGCTCCACTTTTTATACCCCGCCATAGAGCGGGGTATGTTGTTTCTGAGAAACAGATCCTTTGAAAGCAAACGGGAGGAGCAGCATGGACAAGTTTATGGAGACGCTCAAGAAGATCGGCGGCGCTGTGGGTTCTTTTCTGAAAGTGCTCTGGAACACAATAAAACAGTATGCGCCCATAGTACTCAAAGCCGTGTTGGAAGCGCTTAAGGCTGCCTGGCGCTGGCTGAGAGACACTGCCATAGTCGTCTGGAACATGCTTATGAGCCTGACCGCAAAACTGCTTCAGCTGGATCCCGTGTCGAACAAGCGCGCGGTCACCATCACCCTGTGCTCGTTCATAGTCTGCGCCATATTGCTGCTTATTGTAATTTTTTAATAAATTCATCTGTCTCTCTTGCATTCGCGCCGGCTTTATGATATAATGTTTGCTGTTGTTCGGGCAAGAGAACGGCTTGGAGAAGTCGCCTAGCTTGGTCGAGGGCGCACGACTGGAAATCGTGTAACGGCCAAAATCCGTTCGAGGGTTCGAATCCCTCCTTCTCCGTAAGGAAAACAGCGTTGAAATGCACATTTCAGCGCTGTTTTTTGTTTTTCGTGTAGAGCGTTTTTTGCTGATCGTGTTACACAGTTTCCAAAAAATCGTGTTACGCGATGAAAACAGTTTTTGCAATAAATATGTAGATGCACAAAGCATTTCCCAAACTTTCAGGGAACCCTATCTTTATTCCAATAATGCCGCGTCTTTCGATATCCCCCTCTTTTAATCTACATTCACTCTACGGTGATCGAAACTGAATATAGTGTTGACTAATATTCACCGTTTGTGTATAATATACGTGTGCAATACATATTTATGCACCGTATTGCATATACCATGTATCGTCTGCATTTCGCTGCCGTTTTTGAATGCGCTAAACTTCCAGCTTTCTATCTGCGAATGGAGGATGAAACATGTCTAAAGCTCTTTCCGCCTTTATAGTCTGTTTATTTGTTCTGACTCTCCTTTTTTGTCCGGCGGTGCCTGCGTCCGCCGAGGCAGAAGACAGCGCCTGCATTTCGACTGTATATTTTCCCAACTGGAACGTTTATTCCGACACTTACGCCGAGGTCAAAGACCTGCCCTGGGACAGGCTCGACTGCATAAATCACGCCTTCTGGAAGATCGTACCTGCGGACGGCGGTTTTATCATCGAATCCACCGATCCATGGGCGGATACGGACGAATCCAACCCCAAAGCGCATTTCCCCCAATACGCCGAGTATTCCGGGCAGTATCCGGACACCAAGATCCTTTTGTCTATCGGCGGGTGGACGTGCTGCGGATATTTTTCGGAAATGGCTTTGACCGCCGAAAGCCGCGCTTCCTTTATCAAAAGCTGTCTGGACACCATAGTCGCATATCCCTTCCTTTCGGGAATAGACATAGACTGGGAGTATCCCGGCGTGGCGCGTGCAGGCGGCAACGGTGACGAAGGCAACCCCGTGCTGGGCGACGATAAAGCGAATTACACCTTGCTGCTCAAAGAGCTGCGCGTCGCCTTGGATGAACATTTCGGCACGGGAAGCAAGCTGCTCACAGTGTGCGCCGGCGCATCAAGATCGACTCTGGTCATGCAGGACTACGCATCGCTTTGGCCTTATGTCGACCGCATAGACCTCATGACTTATGACTTTGCAGGTTCGTGGAACAGTTCCACAGGTCATCAGAGCCCGTTATACGGCGCGTCTTCCGCTGATGCTGCGGTCAATTACCTTCTGTCAAACGGCGTGCCCCTGGAAAAGATAGCCATCGGATCCCCTCTGTACAGCCACGGCTGGAAAATGTACAAAATATACGGCAATATGCCCGTAGGCGCTGCGGCCAAGTCCGCAACGGGAGAGCTGACATGGCGCGAGCTTTCCGCACTGGAAAAAGCCTGCGTGGATATCGGCACACCGGGCTGGCACATCGGTTACGACGAGAAAGCCGAAGCCGCGTACCTTTGGAACGACGACCCCGATTCTCCGGATAATCTTACTTTTTACACTTATGACAGCGCCCGTTCTTTGGAGGCGAAACTTGACTATATCATAAAGCGCAGTCTCGGCGGTCTTATTATCTGGCAGGTACACGGGGACAACCCCGCCGCCGGCTGACCAATGATCTCACAGGTGCATGAACACTTGCACAGGTAAACTCTGTCATTAAAAAATTAACAAAAACTATAGACGGCAACCCAACATTGTGTTATAATTAAATCAAAGGTTAATTATATAGCATAAGCTTAACACTGATCAAATTAAGGAAAGGCTGGTTTATCATGACGGGCGTTCGCAAGAAGCTGCGGTTCAAAAAAGAAGATTTGCCCCTCTATGTCATGGCGTCCCCCACCGTGCTGTGGCTGCTGGTGTTTTGCTATGCGCCCATCGTGGGTCTGGTCATGGCCTTCCAGAACCTTAATATCACCACCGGCATTCTGGGCAGCGAATTCGTGGGACTCCAAAACTTCCGTTTTCTGTTTACCACAACAGACGCCTGGATCATAACCCGCAATACCGTTTGTTACAATGTAGTCTTCATAATCGTAAATATGCTTTTGGCTGTTATGATGGCGCTGCTGCTTTCCGAACTGCGCAGCCGCTTCGCCGCCAAAGGCCTCCAGACCATATACATGCTGCCTTACTTCCTCAGCTGGGCAGTAGTCGCCATAGTCGTCTCCGCGTTCCTGGACCGCGATTACGGTCTGGTCAACCGGCTTATGATCGCTCTTGGCAAGCAGGAAGGCAAGATCGATTATTACACCAAGCGCGAGCTTTGGCCGCCGCTGCTGGTGCTCATCAACGCCTGGAAAGGCGTCGGCTACCAGACGGTGCTGTATCTGGCCGTTATAAGCGGCATATCCACTGATTATTACGAAGCCGCCGTGCTGGACGGCGCCACAAAGCGCCAGCAGGCCTGGTACATAACCATCCCCCATCTGCGCATGGTCATCTCGATATCCATCATCATGGCCATGGGTTCAATTTTCCGCGGCGACTTCGGCCTGTTCTATGTCGTGACCAAAAATACCGGACGCCTATACCCGGTCACCGACGTTATAGACACATATATTTACCGCGCGCTGACGCGTCTGTCCAACGTCGGCATGGCGACCGCCTCCGGCATGTATCAGTCTGTAGTGGGTCTGTTTATGGTGCTGGGCGTCAACGCCATAGTAAACCGCATTGATCCCGACAGCGCAATGTTCTGAGAAAGGAGGCGGTACTGTGTCGAAGAATTCAACCATCTCTAAATTCAATCAGATATCACGCGGCTGGGACGCCTTCTTCCTGACGATACTGATGCTCATATCGTTGCTGATGCTGGTGCCGCTGGCGCTGGTGATAGTCGTGTCTTTCTCATCCGAAACATCCATCGCCCTCAAAGGCTACACCCTCGCTCCCGTCGAATGGAGCCTGCAGGGTTATGAATATCTTTTGAAGATCGGCGACCAGGTCCTGGCCAGTTACAGGATAACGATAATCCACACGGTCTTGGGCACGGTGATGAGTCTGTTCGTAATGACCATGTACTCATACGTGATAGCTCAAAGGAACTTCGTGCACAGAAAGTTCTTTACCTGGTTTTTGTTCTTCACCATGCTGTTTTCCGGCGGTCTCGTACCCCACTATATAATGAATGTGCGCTATCTGCATATCGACGACAGTCTGTGGATCTTCCTGCTGCCCAGTCTGGTCAGCGTATACAACGTCATAATCCTGCGCACATTCATAACATCTACGATACCGGATACGTTGTTTGAAGCCGCCCGTATAGACGGTGCCAATCACTTCCGCATTTACTTCAGCATCGTGCTGCCGCTGTTCAAAGCCGGCATCGCCACCATCGCGCTGTTCAACGTGGTGGGCCGCTGGAACGACTGGTTCACCGGCATGCTGTATATCAAGAACCCCAACCTGGTACCCATCCAGACCATGCTCAAAAACATACAGGACAACATCGAGTTCCTGAAGCAGAACGCGGAAGTCGCTGGCACACCCGACGGTCTGCAGCTTCTGAACTCCCTGCCCGACCAGAACCTGCGCATGGCCTGCACCGTGATCGTCATCGTGCCCATACTCTGCGCTTACCCCTTCTTCCAGAGGTACTTTGTGCAGGGCCTCACAGTGGGCAGCGTCAAAGGCTGACGCTTTTAAGATCGTTGCATACAGCGGAAAGCTGTGCAAAAATAAAAAGGAGGACCACTTTATGAAGAGAATGCTTTCTCTGGTCATTGCTCTGGTCATGTGCCTGACGGCGCTGCCCTTTGCTCTGGCCGAAGGCGATGTGCCTGTGATCGACTGGTACATCGGCTCTGCTCCTGCGACCGACCTCCAGATGGTCAACGACGCTCTGAATGAGTATCTTGTCGAAAAGATCGGCTGCAAAGTAAACATCACTTACATGGAGAGCGCTGACTGGGAGCAGAAGATGGGCACCATGCTGTCTTCCGGCCAGGACTGCGGTATCGTAGGTTTCGGCTCTCAGAGCAAGAGCGACTACGTCATCGAGTCCCAGCGCGGCAGCTACTATCCTCTGGACGAGCTGCTCGAGGAGTACGGTGAAGGCACTTATGCCCTGTTCCCGGACGAGGTTTGGAACGGCATGAGGATCAACGGCAAGATCTACGGCATCCCCTCCAAGAAGGATAACGGATACTTCATCAGCCTTATCTACAACGCGGATATGGTCGAAGAGCTGGGCATTGACCTGAGCGACATCGACTACTCCAACTTCCGTGACCTTGAAGAGCTGTTCTACGAGACCAAGGAAGCCCGCGACGCGGCGCATCCCGAGATGGCTGAATACCCCATCTGCTGGAACGTGAACCTGCTCTATCCCTACTACTTCGCGTTCGAGACCTTCCTTAACGACTCCTATCTGGCCGTTGCGAACATTGACGGCATAATGGACATCGAAGGTTTCGACACCGACACCGTGTTCAACTTCTACGACACTCCCGAGTTCCTGGAGTTCGCTCTGCAGAAGCAGAAGCTGGTCGCTGACGGCATCTATCTGTACGATTACACCGACAAGTCCGACCTCAGGAAGCCCAATGACGGCGTATGCTACTTCGTCGGCTGGGGCTACTGCTACATGCAGGAGCACCTCTACTCCGAAGCTTGGACCAGCAAGATGATCATGAGCGACACCATCTGGACCGAGACCAACAACTACTTCTCCGCCGGTACCGCGATCAGCGCCAACTGCGCTAATCCCGAGAAGGCGTTCCAGGTGCTGAACCTCGTCAACACCGATCCTTACGTAGCCACCATGATGCGCTTCGGTATCGAAGGCGTACACTGGTCTCGCGGCGAGGACGGCAAGATGACCTTCGACTTTGAAGGCGGCCGCAACAGGGTCGTCGGCGAGCGCGGCTACTACTACTGGTACAACGCCCCCGTCGGCAACCTGACCATCGTTGAAGCTCCCGAATCCCTGGTCGGTCCCGACAACGAGATGATGAAGGTCATGAACGAGATGAACGATGCCTGCATCATCCCCAGCCACCTGGGCTTCGTGTTCGACACCAAACCCGTGACCAACCAGATAGCTGCCTGCACCAGCGTTGTGCTCGAGTATCAGACCGCTCTTGCCAACGGCAGGTTCGAGACTCCCGAAGACGTTGAGGCCAACGTGGCCGAGTTCCGCCAGAAGCTGCATGACAACGGCGTAGACGAAATCGTAGCCGAAGTGCAGCGTCAGGTAGATGCCTGGGCAGCAGCGAAATAATCAAACTGCCTGAGCAGAAAAGATCACACAAAAGCCATCGCGCCGTTTGGCGCGATGGCTTCTTTTTTGAGATATAAGCGTTATTCCGCGAACATCCTGAAGTCAAGTTCGTAGGGCGGTTTTACGCTGCTGCGGTCGAAGCTCTTCCCTGCTTTCGCCGCCAGCTTTTCCTGTATCATATACCAGAGTTCGCTCAGCGATATCTCGCCTTCCTGTATATCGGGGATCTCAAGATACTTTCCGCCGTTTTCCAGTATCTCCAGCGCCTTTTCCTCTTCCTCTTCCTCCGCCAGCGCGAAGGCGTAATACAGCTTCATCCTGGGTAAACTGCGGATGATGTCGGAACAGCCCTCGATATATTTTTTCTGCCTAGCGAACAGCTTCGCGGACTGCAGATGCCGCGCGGTCATCTTGGCGAGGCTCGCGTTGTCAGGCGCAAGATCCGCCGCTTCCAGCATGGTCATTGCACAGCCTTCCGCGTCGCCTTTTACACGCTTAAGTTCAGCAAGCACGTAAAGACCCCAGGCGGTCCACTTTGCTGCCAGCGAACGGTTGATGTATATCTCCGCCCTTAACAGATCCGGCACGGTCAGATACACACAGCCCAGCTGCAGAAGCGTGTACCAATTGTCTTTATCGGCAGCTTCCGCCGCCTGTTCCAGCGCCAAAGTCCACTCTTTCTGCCTTATCCAGGCTGCGGGAGCACATTTCGTTTCCTGTTCGCCCATGCTGCCGTTTTCAAGCAGAGAGATGTACGCTTCCTGCGCATCCCCGGTCTTTCCGAAGTCCAGCTGCGGGCACATACGCTTAAGACCTGCCTTTTCGCGCCGCAGTATCTCCAGCGCGCCCCAGCCGGAGCCGGCGTTAAGCAGTTCATCGGCGGGAGAAAGCGCCATCTCATGCGTTTCCTTAAGCAGCTTTTCCAGATTTTCGTCAGTTATGAAACTGTCTATCCTGCTTTCGACTTCGCTGCGCGCGACGTCCCAGTCGGAATGCACTTTTCCGCCGTCCGCGTTCATCGCGCCGTATATCTCCATCCATTCCCATGCGGTGCAGGGCGGCATGGGGATGTGTTCGCTCTGGGTGTGAGCCAGACCGCACTGGATCTCGCAGTATTTGCCGTCGCAGCCTTCTCCGCTCAAGTATTCCTGCCACTTGCGGCCGCCCTGGCCCTGGCCCCAAACAAATATCTTGCGGCCCACGAGACGCGACGTTGACGCCTGGAAAAGACCGTAGCCTTCCGGCGAAAGCTGGCAGGTATACATCCTGCGCGTTTTGTCGGTGCGGAAGAAGTAATCGACCGATACGGGATTGTTGTCGGGGTAAGTGATGTCGATACTTCCGCCCGCAGCTTCCATTTTGCGGCGGAACCTGTTATCCTCAGGCAGACGCTGCACCACGTCGGCAAGGTTGATCTTCGGCACCGGGACCACAGTCATAATGCCGTTAAGAGGCGTGTACGCTCCTACCGCAGGCACCACCACTCTCGCGCCTTCCACGTGAGGCACGGCGATATTGCTCCACCAGTACATGGCCGTGGCGTGCCTGGCGGGGTTCACGACTCTCATGCGCGCATAGAGCAGTTTCGAGCCCTCGGGCAGGAAGAAGTCCATCTGGTATACCACGCCGCGTATGCGCTCAAATTCATACATCCTGAGCACCGGCGTGCCGTCAGCAAGGCTCAGACGCGCCGCAAATACAGGCGAACAGGTAAAGGGCGTATGCCCGTGCACGCCGCAGTTCCACTCCACGCCGCCTGAACACCACGCCGAGCGCGTCGCCAGGTAAGCGGGGCGCACCACTGGGTTATTAAACAAAAGCTCTCTGCCCTTTTCCTTGTCGAACAGGCTCCACAGCTTGCCGCCCAGGCTCGGCACGAATTCCGCTCTCAGATACTCGTTTTCCAGAACCACGCTCTCAGGCTGTTTCCCAGTGTATTCACGGTTGTAATTGTCCTGAAAGCGGTACGGGAATATGCTCTTCAAAAACTCGTATTTCAGGTACAGCCCGTCCTCTTCCGGCAGGTCTGACGGCATATCCGGATCGCGGGTGTTTACCGTGAACAGCGGCGGAAGGCTGCTTTCCGGGCCGATATCCGCGCTTTTGACGTTCAGTATCGATTTGTACAAACGAGTCATTTGCAAACCCTCCAAATCACCAGCCGTGCTTCTGGTATTCCGGCTCGACTACCGTGTGATTGTAATCCGCACCGCCCGGGAAATTGGCGCTCTTGAGTATGCCGGGAGTTATGCCTTTTTCCAGCAGTTTTTCCACCGCTACGCTGGTCATGCTCCACATTATCAGGTTGCTGGCGATGCCGCTGGCAGCCGCATAACGCGCTTCTATGCCCGGCACGTCCAACATTGCTTCTGCCGCCGGCGCACAGTTATCCAGCACCAGATCCACCATTTCATACAGTTTCTTCCCGGAAGGATGCACCGCGTCCACAGACTTGGTGTATTCCATGGATGTGAACGCAACGACTTTTATGCCCATTTTCTTCGCTTCGAACGCCAGATCGACCACGTTGACCGTGCGCCCTGAAACAGAAGACACGAACAGCAGATCCCCGGGGCGCATGTCGCTGAGCTTGATCGCGTAAGCAGCCATTCCCCAGGTGGAAGTGTCCAGGTCGCTCCTGTCCCTCTGCCTGCCCTGCTTTTCAACGTTCATGTTCCAGGAAAAATGCTTGTAGAAGATCGGTCCTCCGCCCCTGTATATGGAATCGTATTCCACATGGTGGGCAATTGCGCTAAGATACACATTTCCGCCGTTTGCCACCGTTTCGGCGATCATTTCGCCGCCCTTGATGATGTTCTCCCTCTGGGTTGAGCGCACCTTCGCGATCAGTTGGTCGACAGCCTCGTTGTAACGGTCCAGCAGCATGATAATTACCTCCTCAGTGTCCCATGTAGAATATGTGTTCTTTGTATTGTTTGAGCATTTTCTCGTTATGCGCATCGCCGCCCGCGACATTCGCGCTCATGAATACCGGCGGCAGCAGCCCGTCCTCAAGCAGCAGTTCCACGCATCTTACCATCACCGAATTGAGTATCGCCGCGCCTACTGCCGTGGACGTCGGACCCACCTTTTCCGGTATGCCTTCCAGCGCCACGCTCCCGTCTCCCAGGCAGCCGCAGTTGTCTATGACTATGTCGGCACAGTCCTTGAGCAGCTTCCCGGAAGGATGGCGGGACGGGTTGTGCCGCCCTGCTTCAAGACTTGTCAGGGCTATGATCTTCGCGCCTTTTTCCCGACAGCGAAGGGCGAAATCTATTGTGACGGTGTTTCTTCCCGAAACCGAATGGATAATGACCGTATCGCCTTGCTTTATAGGATTGAAGTCGCAGATCAGCTTCCCGTATTCCAGCAGGCGTTCGATCTGGCTGGTGAACGTGGCGGGATCTACGTCAAGGTTAAGTCCGGGCGCCTTGATGGGGTTTATGAGTGCCATCCCGCCCGTGCGGTAGTACAGTTCCAGCGCTAGTAGTCCCGCATGGCTGCAGCCAAAAGCAAACAGGTTCCCTCCGTCTTTGACCGTCTGCCGCATGAGCTGCGCCGCCTGTTCCATATTCCCAAACTGAGTAGTCTGAACGCTTTCTATCACCGTTTTCAGATTGTTAAAGTATTTTTCCATTCCGTTCATGCAAATAACCCTCCCGCATCGATTATCATGTCCGGGAACCTGTCTGCCAGAGTGAGCTTGACTTCCTGTTCGCTCATGCCATTCTCCAGCAGCCTCAGCGCCGGCCCTGCCAGCACGTGCTCGAAGCAGGGCGGTTTAAGCGTGAAGCGTTCGTCTATACGGCGCATATATGCCTGGCAGCTCTCCCGCATCAGCGGATGCGCCTTCCATGCGCCGCCGCACTGTATAATCTCCCTTTCTTCGGTCGGCCCGAAACGGGCTATCAGCGCTTCAAGCTGCCTGCCCATATCTTCGCCGGCGCGCCTTAATATGTCCAGCGCGATTTTGTCTCCCGCGTGCGCCGCTTTGCCAACAAGCGGGACCAGCTTTGCCGCCATGGCATATGGAGCAGGTGACTTGACCACATAAGGCGGCGGATACTTGTCAAGCGGAGCGCCGTAAAATTCGCTGAGCAGCTCCATAAGCATGGTCTTTTCTCCCCATCCGTTGGACTGGCGGCACACTGCCCTCATCGCCTGAAGCCCTATCCATACTCCGCTGCCCTGGTCGCCCAGCACGGGACCCCAGCCGCCGACGCTGCCGACGACTTTTCCGTCTCTTATTATAAACACATCGGAACCCGTACCGGCAAGCGCGAGCAGACCGTCTTTCCGGCAGGCTCCCGCAAACAGCCCCGCGACCGGCTCCGACAACTGCCGTATGCTCTCCACTTCCGCAGCTGCGCGCAGCTCTGTTTCAAAGCGTACACGGTCTCCGATAAAGACCTCGTCCACCAGAACGGGTTCTGTCAGATATGGCTTAAGCTGAGAGACGCAGTCCTTTATGTGCGCGGCAATATCGTCCGGAGAGTTTTGCGTGATGTTCACTCCCCCGGACCGCGCTTTGCACACCAAACGCATATCGCCCGTGTACAATACCGCCGCTATCTTACTGCCGCCGCCGTCTACCGCAAGATACATAAAGCCCCCTAAGGCATTGTGCCGCAGAATACAATAAAAAAGCAGATCTCTTCATAAATATTTTACATTAAATACCGGCCAGCGTCAACACATATACAAAAAAACTTCCCATTAATGACCTCATAGAAATGCAGTTGAAATATCTCTTTATCCGTCCAATACTGAGAACAGCAAGCATTGACATTCACAAAGAAACTTATTATACTAAATTGTGTTACTCCAAATGTCACATATATTTGTCTTCTGCCTATACGGAGTCTATCTCATGAAAAAGATCATTTCTTTAATTCTATTATTATCTTGCATATTCGGGATGTGTTTATATGGGCACGCACTGACAAAAGAACAGATGGACAAATTCACCGTACATTGCGACGCATATCTTGGCCAGAGCGATAGTTTGGTTATTCACTCTACGCTCAATTTCCCTCTCCATGTCGATATCCTTTTATACAAACCCACAAAAAATCTACCATACTGGAAGATGATAACGATGGGTGCGAGTGACTTCCGTATGCCAATTAACGGTTATTACCCTTTTGGCAACCAATACGGAGACAGAAATGAATATATCATATTCATTGACAAATCGGAAGATTTAAGCGACTATAACACAGCTGTGGCATATGCAAGACACTTACTCCAAGTTGCGCATTATCCTCAGTTAGATAATAGTTTTTTGACTTTTGGTCACAGCATTGAGTGGGAAACATATGATGGAGATGAAATGGCCGGCGCATACATTGAACTGCCTATGATTATGGAAGATGTTGGTTTCGCATTTTTCGAGCTCGATCCGGACTACAAAATAGTTATTCTTCAACCCGTTTTCCTTACTCAATCCGAGATTCAAAACCTCTTGGAAGTAGGCTCTCAAGAATTTGACAATTATCTCTACCCGAATAATGGGCGCCCGCATTTTCTATGCGAGCTGCATCGAAGTGATTTGTTTTGATTAATCAGAACTATCGTATAATACTATTAATGATTCATCCATACTGTTCGTAACTATGTCAATGTTTGCCAATCAGTCTGTTTTTATTTGGTACCTTCACGATCCAGTCCGTCATGGATGTATATATCAACACATTTGAATAACCGTCGTAGGTGTCGCGAAGCGGCATCCACATAACATCCTGCTGAGTAATACCATTTATTATCTCTATACTTTTGTAGTGTATTCCACATGAAATCAAGTGTTCCCGTTCCACGCCCTGAGTATGCAGCTGTTCAAAGAAATACGGTCCAAACACGTCCAGACTGCTTGTCCATTTTTCAGAATATATCAGCTATTTATATACAGGATCGTCATAATCAGGGTTGTCGTCAAATACAGCATCTTCTCTTAGAAAAATGTACAGTTCCGTACCTCTGTCATCGCCAAAAAAATCGGTATGTGTTTTAATGTCTGTGATCTCAGTTCCGTAATACTCCCGCCCCGTTATCGCAGAGAGAGTCTCTATGTCATCAACCGTAAGCGAAAAATGAAATACCAGGTAAATGCCGTAACATGTTTCATATAATAGGATTATTAATATCAATCCAAGCAGTATCGTAACTGCTTTGTGTTTTAAAATGAGCTGCTTCATGTTTTTCTCCATTAATTCATTTTTCCACAGATACTCTATCCAAAGCAAGAACAATGAAATGAGATAGTCACTCATTGGTATCAAGAGAATGAAAAAAGTCGGTCATAAGACCGACTATCACAGGGGCAGAAGGATTCGAACCCTCAACAAAGGTTTTGGAGACCCACGTGTTACCATTACACCATGCCCCTACGTTTAGCAACTTGGTTTATTATACTCGCATGCAGACGCATTGTCAAGCTCTTTTTTATCAATTGAAAGAAGTTATTTCCAAACGCTCAGAATTCCGTCAGCGTGAAATCCTTTGGGCTGATTATTGCGCCGTGTCTGCCCGCATCCAGCGCCATATTCAGCGTGTTCTGCGTGCCTCCCCGCGTTCCGTCGTATATGGCTACCAGCGTATCGCACTTTTCCACCATATACTTATTGCGCTCGTTCATACAGAATTGGGTATACATTGGGCACACGGTCGTGATAATATCCGCCTCGTCAATTATCTGCTCAAGCGCCCGTTTGTCTTTTTCAGTCCAGTGGGCAGAATGCTCCGGGCAGGGCAGCGCCAGTTCCAGCGTGACATGAGGCCGGATCGCCCTTAAAGCGAGCACCTGCTTTTCGCAGAGCAGGTCCGCTCCCAGCGCTCCGCCGCATACGAAATGGGAATACCCTTCACCGGACAGTTTCAGGATATGCGAAAGCACCTCCGCTTCCATACGCCGGTAGGCTTCGCTGTCTTCCAGAGCCAGGTACGGGTATTTCGAGGGTCTGTGTCCGGTAAAGGCACATACCCTGCCTTCCGCTTGGGGGCGTTGTTCTATTCTGTGCACAGGGGGATTTCCTTTTCGCCCCGGTTATGGGCGTCCACCAGCCGTTCCACTTCCTCAAGGTTATGGGCGACAGCGCCGTGCCACTCGAATTCCGGCAGCGGCCAGGTCAGGTAATGATCGCGGACCATCCTTATCTGGCGTATTCCCAGACGCCCTGCGGCAAACAGGTTGGCGCCTATGTCTTCCACAAACACGCAGTCCTCCGGTTTCGCTTCGGCTTCTTCCAGCGCCTTCATGAATATGCCCTTATCAGGCTTCTGGCAGCCGATCATGCAGCTTACGGTAAAAAAGGACAGCCGGTCGCACAGCCCGGTATTTATGAGCGCGCGTATCATGGACGGCATGGCATTGGAGACAAAACCCACCCGGTATTTTTCGCTCAAGCGGTTTACGCCGGAAACCGAGTCCTCATACAGTTGGTACTTGCTGTCATCATAAGTCTGGAAATTGACCATATTCATGACGTCTGCCTCGTCCAATTTCACGCCCAGGTGTTCTGCCATGGCATTCGTGAAACGGACACGGCACTCAAGTTCGTGCCTGAAGCCGGTGATAAGCTGCCCTTCGTCAACAAAATGGATATGCCGCCTGAGCCCTTCCCTGGCCTGCGCTTCGTCTATAGTGAAATTATACTTCTTTTTTAATTCGTCCAGCCCGGGAGCCATCATCCATTCTCCCGTCAGAGGATACGTGACTACGCCGCCGCAGTCCAGCATGACCGTGTTTATCATATTATCTCAACTTTCTTCAGCGCTCTGCACAATTCGTTTCTGGTCACGGAGCACCAATCAAAAAACTCGGTTTTATGAGCAGCGATGAACGCCAGCAGTTCGTCCCTCGCCGCGTATGCTGTTTCCATTTGGGCTTTGCTTATCTCTCCGGTTCCAAACGCATTATCCAGCTCGTCCCCGTCAAGCACATACACATTTTTGTCTCCGGGCGCGATTACCACGTCCAGATACAGATCCGTGAAGCCCGACTGCCCGCCATCCGACAGCCTGTTTTCCAGGGTTATATCGAAATAGCATTCGCTTATGATTCCGCTTGAGTCAAACATCACCGTAGCCCAGACGTTTTTGCCTTGAGGCGCGATCTGCAGCCACTCGTAGCCGTTTGACGTGATCTTTACCCGTCTTGGACCGACAGCCACCCGAAAATCATCCGCCGCTTCCATGTGCATAAGACCCGCTATGCCGCTGACGCCGTGAACACAAAACCTCTTTTCAGCATACAGGCGCGAATGGATGCCTTCCCACTCGCACCTTAGAATAGTCTTTTGTTTCATTTACCTGGTGACTATGGAACCCACGCCCGTAGACATGACCTTGACCTGGAAGTTGTAGCTGTCCACCATATCCTGATACTGGGCGCTGGTCATGCCGCTGGGCTTGGTGCCGTTCTGCACGTAAGAAGCGGCGTTGAGAACGATATAATTATCGGCGGTCTTCCACACATAGACCGGCAGGTATTCCGGCGCGACGATCTCAAAGGACCCGTCAGCCTTTTCCTGTATGGTGAAATCGAATATTATTCCGCCGTTGCAGGCCACGCGTTCACCGGTGTTCTTGTTGTTTACCCAGTCATGCTCGGACAGGAAATTGCCCAGGGAGTACACGCACAGCGTCTTCTGCATTTCGCCGAACTGGTTCGTGCCGCTCAGCCACTCCGCCTTCTGCACCACGTGTGGATGTCCGCCAACGATTATATCCACACCCGCCTTAACAAGGTTGGTTGCCAGCTTTTTCTGGTTGTCGTTCGGCGTCGAATAATACTCGGCGCCCCAGTGCATATAGCACACGATCACGTCCGCACCGGCTTCCCTAAGGGCTTTGGCGTCGTTGTTGGCGTTGGAGTTCTTAACGGCATTCACGGCAAACTGGAGGGCTCTCGGGTCGAGCGCAGACTGCTTGTCCATGCTGTTAAGGTCCACCGTATAGTTCATGAATCCGACTTTTATGTTGTTGATCTCGAATATGACAGGCTTGGCTTTTTCCTCTGCGGAACGGTTCGCGCCCACATGCTTGAGCCCCGCCTTGTCGCAGTTGTTGATCTCGTCGATAAGACCGTCGTACCAGCCGTCCAGCATGTGGTTGTTGGCAAGGGTGAGCATGTCGACGCCGCAGTCGACCAGGTCAAGCATAAGATATTCGGGCGTATTGAACTGGGGATAGCCGCTGTAACCGTATTTATAGTGGGACTTGCCGCCCATGGAGCCGTCCACGTTGGCTACTGTAAAGTCCGCGTTCTGCATCACAGTCGATATCTGACTGAGCATGCCCATAAAGCTGTAAGGATACCTGGTGCCATTGGAGGAAGCGTAGTTTTTGCCGCTGGACAGCATGTTCTTGCTCATTACAAAGTCGCCAACCGTGCGAATCCTGGCCGATCTAAGGCCCGAAACGCTGGCAACATAGGGCGTCGAAGTGGGAGCTGTTACAACGTAACCGTCCTGGTTCGAAACTGCCTGTGTGGGTTCCGGCGTAGTGTAATAGTTTTCGGGCACCGGCGTCTCTTCGGGGGTGATATTCGCGCTTACCTCGTAATTGACGACCGTGGTGTTGTTTTTAATGAGCTTCTTTATTCCAATCACACTCAGCGTGATTATGCCGGCAAGTATCACCACTATGAGCGCGAGCGCCAGCAGCGTTTCTATGTCGATCCCGAACAGCGTTTTCCTGCGCCTGCCCTTTCGCTGCACAGGACGCGCCGCGCCGTTGTACGAACCTCTCGCAGTCCTTGACGCATTGGTCCTCGCGGAAGAAGGCCTTGAGGCTGATGTTCTCGCCGCAGGCGTCCTTCTTGTGGTTGTGTTGCTGTAACGGTTCTTTTCGCTCATCGCAGGCTCCTTTTAGCACATTTCTTTTCATATTATAGCATATACACGTAAAGAACGCTATATACTTGATTAAAAAATAACTCTGTTACGTTATCCGATAAAAAAAGAAATGTCCCCTGCCCGTTCGTCACAGGCAGGAGACACGGCGTTTGTTATTGCTCGGGTATAAAGCTTATTCCTCAGCGGGAGCTCCTACCGGGCAGTTCTCGGCGCAGGCGCCGCAGGAGATGCACTTCTCGGGATCGATAACGTACTGTCCGTCACCCTCGGTGATGGCTTCTACGGGGCAGTTGGCCGCGCAGGCGCCGCAGGATACACAAGCGTCACTGATTCTGTATGCCATTATAAAATCCTCCCTAAATGGTTTATTAGATTATATCACAGTCCGCCGCGGTTTTCAATACCCCGCTCGGTAAATGATGTGTTTTTCTAAAACAGCCCGGTTATCTTTCCCGTCTCGTCTATATCTATCTTTTCCGCGGCGGGCACCTTGGGAAGCCCCGGCATAGTCATGATCTCGCCCGTAAGCGCCACCACGAAGCCCGCGCCGAGCGACAGTTTAAGCTGCCGCACCGTCACGTTAAAATGTTCCGGCGTGCCCAGCTTTGCGGGATCGTCGCTGAAAGAATACTGCGTCTTTGCGACGCATACCGGCAGGCGGTCATATCCGAGCTTTTTTATCTCCTTCAGCTGCTTGAGCGCATCTGCGGTAAATTCAACTTTGTCCCCGCCGTAGATCTTCGTGACGAGCGCGTTAAGCTTTTCCCCGACGGGCATATCGTCGTCATAGGCGAAGTTAAAGCCGGACCCGTCCTTTTCGCACAGGCGGACGACTTCCTCAGCCAGCGCCTTTGCTCCTTCACCGCCTTTGGCCCAGCACTCGCACTCCACAGCCTTTATGCCGTTTTCCCCGCACAGGCGCATAAGCTCGCTTAGCTCGCTTTCTGTGTCGGTAGGAAATCTGTTGATCGACACCACGGCGTTCAGCCCGTATACATTGGTTATGTTACCGTAATGCCTGAGCAGATTCGGAAAGCCCTTTGCCATAGCTTCCACGCTTTCTTCCGCCAGCAGCTTTTTGTCCGCGCCGCCGTGCAGCTTGAGCGCGCGCACTGTCGCAACTATCACTATCGCGTCGGGTCTTATGCCCGCTGTCCGGCACTTTATGTCCAGGAACTTTTCCGCACCGAGGTCCGCGCCGAAGCCTGCCTCCGTGACCGTGTAATCCGCGACGCTCATCGCCAGTTTCGTGGCTATGACGGACGAGCATCCGTGGGCTATGTTGGCAAAAGGACCGCCGTGCACGAACGCGGGCGTGCCCTCGATAGTCTGCACCAGGTTGGGTTTTATCGCGTCTTTAAGCAGCACGCACATTGCGCCGTCTGCCTTTATATCCGCGCAGGTGACGGGTTTGGAGTCATATGTGTACGCGACCACCATGCGTCCCAGGCGCGCTTTCAGGTCAATAAGCGAATCTGCAAGGCACAATACCGCCATCACTTCGGAAGCCACGGTGATGTCAAAACCATCTTCCCTGGGCACGCCGTTAGCCTTGCCGCCAAGCCCGCTTATGATGCTTCTGAGCTGACGGTCGTTCATATCCACCGCACGCCTCCAGCAAATGCGCCGGGGGTCAATGTTCAGCAGATTTCCCTGCTGGATGTGGTTATCCACCATCGCGGCCAAAAGGTTGTTTGCCGCGCCTATGGCATGGAAATCTCCCGTAAAGTGCAGGTTGATGTCTTCCATCGGAAGCAGCTGCGAGCGTCCGCCGCCCGCCGCGCCGCCTTTCACTCCGAACACCGGTCCCAGGCTGGGTTCCCTGAGCGCCGCCGCGGCACGCTTTCCTATGAAGCTCAGACCGTCGGCAAGCCCCACGCTGGTGGTTGTCTTGCCTTCTCCCGCTGCGGTGGGCGTTATCGCGGTAACGAGCACAAGTTTCCCAAGGCTGTGCCTGTTCTCATCAAGTTTGCCGACATCGATTTTGGCTTTATATTTTCCGTAGTGCTCAAGTGCATCTTCCGGGATCCCTATTTTCGCCGCGATCTCGCTTATGGGCCGCATTTGGGCGCTTTGGGCGATCTCTATGTCGCTTGGATACTGCATGTCGTTCTCCTTGGCTTTTTTTCGATTATATACTTTAGCTCCGGACTTTTCAAGCGTTCGGTCTAAAACTTTTTGGACGTTTTCGGTTGACTTTACGCCGTGTTGTGTTACAATAATACCAATAAGAATCGGAGGTTTTTTGCATGAGAAAGCTTATCAGTCTGTTGATCGTTTTGGCCATGGCTTTTTCTTTGTTTGCCTTTGCCGAAGCTCCCGTTAAGCTGGACGTCGGAGTGCTCGCCAGCTACTATTCCGCCGCGATCTATTACGCCGACAAGATGGGCTATGACACCGAAGAAGGCGTCGACTTCGTCATACAGGAATTCGCTTCCGGCGCTCCCATGAACGAGAGTTTCGCCGTAGGCGAACTGGAACTGGCGGACATGGGTCCCGCCGCAGTGCACGCCGTGGGCAAGTTCAATGCTTTCGTCATCGCTCAGAACGCAAAACAGGTGGCAGTCAACCTTATGGTAAGGTCGGACAGCCCGCTGCTGGCTGTTCAGGATGAAAACGGCGTATACGGCAGCGCCGAGCTTTTGAAAGGCATGACCATTTACGGTCCCTCCGGCACCTACGCCCATTATCTTATAATCGGTTACCTCAACTATTTCGGACTGTCGATAGACGACGTGGATTACTGGGGAGTGCAGTACCCCCAGGCTTATGACGCTTTCGAACTGGGTCAGGGCGACATCTGCGCCATGCAGAACCCCAACGTATACGACGCGAAGCAGAAAGGCTATGTTTCCCTGGGCGATCCCGCGATCGTAGCGCCCATGTATGAAAACCTCGTGTGCGCCGCCTCTGCCTGTGAAAACAAGACCGAAGCCGTCGTCAAGGCGCTCAAGGTCATCTACCGCGCTCAGGAAGACTTTATAAACGATGAAGAACTGGCTGCCAAATGGCTGAAGGAGTATTACACGCACATGGGCTATTCCGCCAGTGACGAAGCCATTATGGACGAAATCCAGAACCAGAAGCCTCTGCTCACTCTGGCTGAAGCCGCACAGGTGCCCGTGGGCGAGTCCCTTATCGACACCGCCATTTTCATGCAGAATCTCGACATGATCGAGCAGTGGCAGACCGACGCGGTTAAAGCCAACATCCGCAGCGACCTGCTTTACGCTGCCGCAGGTATAGCCAACGAATAAATCTGTGAAGAAAAGCTTACTGTATCATCTGATATCAGTGCTTGCGCTGGGAGGTTTCGTGCTGGTGTGGTATCTCGCCACAGACGTCTGGCACCTGACCTCCCCTATGCTTTTGCCCAGCCCCGTAAAGGTGTTTGAGGCATTCATATTCAAGCTCTCCAGCAAAAAGTCCGACGGCGCTACGCTGCCCCAGCATACGGCAGCCAGCGTCGTTTTGGTGCTGAAGGGTTACGTTTTCGGAGTGCTTGCCGGTATGCCACTGGGCATCATGATGGGCTGGAGCAAATGGTTCAGGCGTTTTTTGCGTCCGCTGTTCGATCTGCTGCGCCCGATCCCCCCTGTAGGCTGGCTGCCGGTGGTGCTTATCCTCTTTGGCATCGGTCAGGAAGGCAAGGTATTCATCATCTTTTTCGCAACGCTCATGCCCTGTGTGCTCAATGCCTACAGCGGCATCAGTCAGACAAGCGAGAGCCTGCTCACCCTTGCCCAGTCTTTCGGTGCAGGAAGAACGAAACAGCTGTTTTTTGTAGCCATCCCTTCCGCTCTCCCCCAGCTGTTTACAGGCCTTCGCACTGCGCTTTCCACCTCCTGGGCGACTCTCGTTGCGGCTGAAATGCTGGCCGCTCAAAAGGGGCTCGGCTTCATGATACAGACTAACCGCATGAATTCCAACCCCTCCTATATAATCGTGGCTATGCTGGTCATCGGCGTGAGCGGCGCGCTTTTCTCCGCGCTGCTGGGTCTACTTGAGCGGATGCTGAGGAGGAACTGACATGAAGCGCGTCGTAAAAAACAGCCTGTCTCCTTCCTCAAGCCGAACCGCATACGCCGACTTCGTCTGCGCTGCCGTTTCCATCTGCCTTTTCCTGCTGTTCTGGCAGTATTCGTCAAGCCTGTTCCCCAGGGCACGTTTACTGCCTCCGCCCAGCACGGTCATTCCCGCTTTTTTCAGAAGCTTTTATGAGCCCATCGGTTCCCAGACTATGCCCGGGCATATACTTAAAAGCCTTTACCGGGTGTTTCTGGGCTTCTCTCTTGCCGCAGTTTCGGGCGTTACGCTTGGCATCCTCTCCGGCAGGAGCCGCCTTGCAAATAGCATTATAAACCCGTTTATCGAGCTGTTGCGTCCCATTCCCGGCATCGCCTGGATACCGATCGCGATACTCTGGTTCGGCAGCGGCGAAAACGGAAAGGTGTTTATACTGTTTATCGCCAGTTTCACCATAATCGCCGCCAATACTCATGACGGTGCCAGGCATGTCGATCCCGAGCTCATAGGCGCTGCGAGGATGCTGGGGGCTTCCAGGTTCAGGATATTCTTTACGGTAGTGCTCCCCTGCTGCGTACCTCAGGTGTTTACGGGTCTGCAGATCGGGCTCACCATCAATTTCATGACTGTCGTAGCCGCAGAAATGATCCGTTCCCGCAGCGGTGTAGGCTGGATCGTATCTACCGGCAACGACTCTGGCAACATGACTCAGGTCATGGTCGGACTTGTGGCGATAGGCATTATCGGTTTCGCCCTGAGCGCGCTGCTCAGAGCCACGGAAAAGAGGCTGCTCAGATGGCACAGGAACTGATTCTCTGCAATGAGCTAAAAAAGTCCTATTCGGGCAGGCCTGTACTGGACGGTATATCGATCAAGCTGGACGAACATGAGTTTGTAAGCGTTCTCGGTCCCGGCAAGTGCGGAAAGACCACGCTCATAAAGCTTTTAAGCGGGCTTGAAAGCCCCGATTCCGGCAATGTGCTGATGCGCGGAAAGCCGGTGACCGGTCCTTCCCCGGAGCGCGGCGTCGTTTACCAGAACACGCTTTTGTTCGGCTGGCTCACCGTGCTCGGCAACGTAAGATACCCCATCAAAAAGCTGGGCAGGCAGGAGTCGCTTAGGCGCGCCCGCCACTACATAGAACTGATGGGGCTTAAAGGCTTTGAAAAAGCTTACCCGTTACAGCTGTCGGGAGGCATGAAGCAGCGCTGCGGCATCGCCCGCATATATGCGATGAGACCGCAGATCATTTTCATGGACGAGCCTTTCAGCCAGCTGGACGCCCAGACGCGTTACCTCATGCAGCTTGAGCTGGAAAAGATATATCTGGGAGAAGGCCAGACCGTGCTGTTCGTATCGAACAACATTGAGGAAGCCGTGTATCTTTCCGACCGTATCCTCATCATGTCTGCCGCTCCCGGCAAAATCATAAAGGAATTCAGGATCGACCTGCCCCGTCCCAGGGATTATATGTCCCCGGTATTCATAACGCTGCGCGAAGAGATCGAATCCTGCCTTTCAGAGGCCGAAAATGGATAAAGCGTACTTAAGCATAAACGGACTTGTCAAACGTTTTGACAGACTGAGTGTAATTGAAGATTTCACCCTTCAGATCGGCAAGGGAGAATTTGTGTGCGTTGTAGGGCCCACGGGCTGCGGCAAGACCACGCTCCTGCGCAGTCTTATGGGACTAACGCCGATAGATGCCGGGCAGATACTGTTAAACGGCAAGCCGCTCAGCCTGAGCGAAAGCTCTGTCGGGTATATCTCTCAGGAAGATACGCTCATGCCGTGGCTAAATGCCCTCGACAACGCAGCATTCGGCATGAAGGTACGCGGCGTGCCCCGCCGGGAAAGAGTACGGGCCGCAGCGGACGCTTTTGAAAAGCTTGGCCTTAACGATATTTCCAAACGTTTCCCCCGGGAAATATCAGCAAGCCAGCAAAAGCAGGTCACCCTGGCCAGGGCGCTGTGCGTAAAGCCGGAGATACTGCTTATGGACGAACCCTATTCGCAGATAGATTCCTCATCCCGGCACAAGCTTTGGAACGAGCTGCTGACTCTTAAAGCGCAGACGGGCGTGACCGTGCTGTTCATCACTCACAACGTGGAGGAAGCGGTCTACCTGGCAGACAGGATCATAGTCCTGAGCGACAAGCCGATAAAGATCAAGCAGGACATACGCGTTACCATACCCTATCCCAGAAATATTGCGGACGAAAAATTCATCCAGCTTCGGGAACACGTTACTGAACAGATAAAATGGTGGTAAAAGCCGAATATGTACTTTCCGATCCGGGGATCCGTCAGACGGGTCCCCCGTTTTTTATACCCGGGATAAGTCATTTACTGTCTTCATGGATACTTTACATAAATGCCCCCGTGTGGTACAATATTGACAGATTCCCATTCCATCACATTTATGCGCTTCACGCGCAGGGAGGAAACACATGGACAGGCTGAATGTAGCGATCATCGGTCAGGGCCGCAGCGGACGCGACATACACGGCAAATTCCTTCGGTCGGATGTCAACGACAAGTTCCGTGTCGTAGCGGTCGTGGACGCCATAGAAGAAAGGCGCGAACGGGCCAAAGCGGAGTACGATTGCGATGTTTATTCCGATTATCACGATCTGTTCTCCCGCACGGACATCGACCTTGTTGTAAACAGCACGTTTTCCCATATGCACACGCCCGTTACCATTGACCTATTGGAACACGGCTTCAACGTGATTTGCGAAAAACCTTTCGCCAAGACATTCGAAGACGGAAGCCGCTGCGTCGCCGCCGCCAAAAAGAGCGGCAAGCTGCTCAACGTATTCCAGCAGTCCCGTTTTGCTCCGTACTACCGCGAGATCAAAAAAGTGCTCGCCAGCGGGGTACTTGGCAGCATCGCCCAGATCAGCATATCATTTTCCGGTTTCGCCCGCCGCTGGGACTGGCAGACCAGCCAGCTTTACGCCGGCGGCAACGTGCGCAACACAGGCCCCCATCCCCTGGATCAGGCGCTCGATCTGCTTGGCTTCCCCGAGGAAGTCAGCGTGCTGTCCCGCCTCGGACGTTTCGATACCTTCGGCGACGCCGACGACTATGCGAAGATCATACTGATGGTTCCGGGCAAACCCTGGATCGACATCGAGATCTCCTCCTGCGACTGCTACGCACCTTACCTGTATAAGATCATGGGCAGCGAAGGCTGCCTGCGCGCGACCCTGGGCAGTGTGGAATACAAATATGTCGACAAATCCAAGCTTGCCCCGCGCGAGCAGATAATGGTCCCCCTGTGCAAACCCGACGGCACTCCTTCCTACTGCACGGAAAAACTGGAATTCATTGAAAAGAAGATAGAAGTCGAGACCGGCGCGTTCAACGCCGCCGTGCGCGACTATTACGACATGATCTACTATGCCCTGACCGAAGGAAGACCCATGGAGATCACTCCCGAGCAGGTACTGACTCAGCTCAAGGTGATAGACAAGATCCATGCCCAGACTCCCCTTACCGTATTTGCCTGAAAATAAGGAGGCTCCCATATGAAGCTTGCTATACTCGGAACCGAAAACTCCCACGCGTTCGCGTTCGCGAAATTCATTAATACCGATCCCGATTTTGCCGATCTTGAGCTGGTCGGCGTATACGGCTACGACGCCACCTCCAACGACCGCCTCGTCAGGGCCGGCTATGTAAACCGCGTGGCCAACGATCCGCACGAGTTCCTGGGCGAAGTGGACGGCGTGCTGGTGACCGCGCGTCACGGCGATCACCACTGGGAATACGCCCTGCCCTACGTAAAGAGCGGCGCTGCCGCGTTCATCGACAAGCCTTTCACCGTAAAAGAAGCCTATGCCAGAGAACTTATTAACGAAACTGAGAAAAGCGGAGCGCTGCTTTGCGGTGGATCGTGCCTCAAGTTCCTGCGCGAATTGGGACCGATAAAGGAATTTGCTGCCGAAGGCAAGCTGGTAGGCGGGTATGTGGGCGCGCCCATAAACATGGTCAATGACTACGCGGGCTTCTTCTTCTACAGCCAGCACCTGCTGGAAATGATGCTCACCGTGTTCGGTTTTGACGTTAAGGCTGTGACCGCCGTCTGCCCCGATGAGACCAAGAACCGCGTCAGCGCCATATTTGATTACGGCGACTTCGACGTGATGGCGCAGTACACCTCATCCTACGGCTACACCATCACCGCTTACAGCGACAAAGGCTGCAAAAGCGCGTATACTCACGACCTGGGCGATTGTTTCAAGCAGGAGCTGCTGGAGTTCAAGACGATGGTTCTTAGCGGCGAACGTCCCCACGCTTACAAAGACCTGCTTAAGCCCGTGCTGATTCTGAACGCGATACACGAATCCTATAAGGCCGGGAAAAAAGTCGATATCCCCGCAGAATAAAGAACCGCAAGACAGACCCTTAAGATACGATGAAATACGTTTACGCCGGCAAAGAGATTTTCCCCGTCGTGGAGATCTACCACGACCTTATCCCGTATATCTCCGGCATCACCGAAAAACAGTTTTACATGGACGCTGAAAAATGCGCTGACGCCTGGCAGGCATCCGAAGATGCCTTACAGGCGTATTTTGGTGAGTACTGCCCCACCCGCACGCCCGGCGCGGCTCCACTTTCATACGGGCATCTTGTCAGTATCGGCGCGCCGTGTACGCTTTTGGAGGACTCCGAGCCCAACATCCGTCCCTTTGCCGCGGATATCGACGAAGCCATTTACATCCTTAAGCAGACACGCGGGATCGATTTCGGCGTGCACGCCATGTGCAAACATTACATGGAAATGAACCGTTATCTTCAGAGCCGTTTCCCGACCCGGAACATAGCTCTGCTCAGCGGTTACGGCTTTGAAGGGGTGATCACCTCCGCTGTACTCATGCGCGGACAGGATGTGTTCGTGGACATGTACGAAGAACCCGAAAAAACACGGGAGTTTTTGAGCCTGCTGAACGAAAGCATCATTGACTTCTGCTTCTGGTCAAGCCGCGTGAACGGTCAGGAACCCGTATCTTCCTTCGGCTCCTACCTGTGCGACGATTTTGCCGCACTGATTCCGCCGAAGCTTTGGGAAGACTTCGTGACGCCGTACTGGGACAGGTATTATTCCGCCCGTTCCACCGGCAGCTACCGGTTTTTGCACTGCGAAGGACTGTCCAAAGCCCATCTGCCGCACCTCAAATTCGCCAGGATCACACGCTATCAGCCTTCCGTATCCGAAAAGCTGACTTTGAATGACGTAATGGAAAGCATTGACATCCCCTTCGATTGGCTTTTGTACGCCTGGAAGGTGACCGAAATGTCCGTCAGCGAACTTCAGAACTGGGTGGACGAAGTCGTTCGGGCCGGCATATTCAAGATCCGCACCCAGATAGGAAAATACGCCTGGATGAACTCCAGGCAGGACCGCATCCTGGCGTTCATGAAGGCGTTTGAGAAATACAGGGTGGAATAAGGCTTATTTATCCAGTTTGATTTCAAGTTTGTACGCTGAAGCCGTGAGTTTGTACTCCTGCTCCAGCGCTTTTTTTGAATACTCTTCAGGCAGCTTCAGCAGATGCACAGTGTAATCACCGGGCTGTATCTCGGGTCTGACTTCACCGCTTGCGTCAGTAGTGAAAAGAGTGCAGGTCGTGTCTGTACAAATATCCAGCTTGACGCCTTCCACACCTCTCCCCTGCGCATCCGTTACCTTGATAAGGTAAGCTTCGTCCTCCGTTTTGTTCCCGCAGCCGCACAGACACAGGCACAGCGCAAATGCCAAAACAATAGCAAACAGTTTTTTCATTTTTCCTCCCCGTTTCGCTTTTCTCACAAGCTTTGAGGTATTCAGTCAGCAGCATCATTGACCAATTAAAAGAATGAACTTACCAACTTCGATCAAGCTATGTGTTTAACAAATACAAAAGCGGCTGACTGTATGCCGGCCGCGTTTGTGTTTGTTTGTTGTGAGAATATTGTAGTGTGTGATTATCAGATGAGCTCCAGATAGACCATCTCGGCTGCGTCGCCGCGACGGGGACCGATCTTGACGATGCGGGTATATCCGCCGCCCTGGCCCTTTTCGGCCGCCCTGGCCTTGTACTTGGGAGCGATTTCCCTGAAGAGCTTCTCAACCACGGGATGCTTGATGTTCTTCCTGCGGGCGAGATAGTCTTCCTTTTCCTCGTCCTTGCCCTGCATGACCGGCATACGGTAAAGGTAAGCCATAACCTTGCGGCGGGCAGCCAGACGGGAAGGAGTATCGTTAACGACGGTCAGCTCAACGGTCTGGCCCTTGTCGTTGTTGGTGGTCTTCTTGACTTCTACGGTATTATCGCATTCGCGAATGGCAACGGTAATAAGACGCTCGGCAATAGATCTTACTTCCTTTGCGCGATCCAAAGTGGTCTCAATTTTGCCGTACCAGATAAGATTGGTCACCTGGTTGCGCAGCAGAGCCTTTCTTTGGTTCGTCGGACGTCCAAGCTTCCGATTTCCCATTATCGGTTCCTCCTTGATGACCCTGTCGTATGACAGGACTAAATAATCTTAGGGTTATTCTTCGGTAGTTCTGAGGCTGAGGCCCAGAGCCTGCAGCTTCTGCTCTACTTCTTCCAGAGACTTTTTGCCAAGGTTCCTGACTTTCATCATGTCTTCCTGGTTCTTCTGAGCCAGTTCGCCCACGGTGTTGATGCCCGCGCGCTTTAGGCAGTTGAACGCCCTCACGCTCAGATCAAGATCTTCGATGGTCATCTCAAGTACCTTATCGCGGTTGTCAACTTCAGGCTCGTTGTAATTGACGCTGACCACGTTCACAGTCAGGTCAATAAACAGCTTCATGTTGTTGGTCAGGATCTGAGCGGCCGAAGCCAGCGCTTCCTTAGGCAGAATGGTACCGTTGGTCCATACTTCGATGGTGAGCTTGTCAAAGTCCGTCACCTGGCCCACACGGGTGTCCTCTACGGTGTAGCTGACCTTGCGGATGGGAGTGAAGATGGAGTCCATGGGTATCACACCGATCGCCATGGGAAGACGGCGTTCCAGCGCCAGCTGCTTGTTGCGCTCGGCGGAAACATAGCCTCTGCCCTTTTCGATGGTGATCTGCATGGCCAGATGCGCGCCTTCGGACAGGGTGGCGATATGCAGGTCGGGATTCACGATCTCAACTTCGTCGTCCGTTCTGATATCTCCGGCCTTGAGCTCGCAGGGGCCGTAGGCATCCACGCTGATGGTCTTGACCTGATCGGTGTAAACCTTGGCGGATAAGAGTTTAAGGTTGAGTATGATTTCCGCCACGTCTTCCCTTACGCCGGGAACAGTGGAGAACTCATGCTGTATACCGTCGATCAGCACGCTGGTAACAGCGGCGCCGGGCAGACTGTTGAGCAGTACGCGCCTTAGGGCGTTGCCCAGGGTCTGGCCAAAACCGCGCTCCAGGGGACTTACGGTAAACTTACCATACTTTTCAGGATATTCGGTAGGCAGTATTTTGATTTCCGGCTTGTCCATTTGTTCTATCACTCGGCTTATCCTCCTTTTTCCGGCAGGAACTGTGTCCTGTGGTAGCCGCTAAATGGCATAATGCCAACTCGCGGCCATCAAACTACGCTGCTTGATTAACGGGAGTAGAGCTCGACGATGAGATTCTCCTGAATGGTAAGATCGACATCCTCTCTGGCGGGCAGAGCGGAAACAATAGCCTTAAGATTAGCGCTGTCAAGAGTGAGCCACTTGGGAACAGGCTTGCCAGTGCCTTCGCGCAGTCCCTTAAAGTAATCACTCTGAGCGGACTTCTCGCGAATGGAGATTTCGTCGTTCACATCCACCAGGTAAGAGGGGATGTTGACCTTTTTGCCGTTTACGCGCACATGACCATGCCTTACCAGCTGACGAGCCATCGCCCTGGAAGAGCCGAAGCCGGCACGGTAAACCACGTTATCAAGCCTCTTCTCAAGGGTGATAAGCAGGTTTTCGCCGGTGATGCCCTTCTGGTTGGCAGCCGTCTCGAAATAGCTGTGGAACTGGTTCTCCAGTACGCCGTACGCTCTCTTGGCCTTCTGCTTCTCTCTGAGCTGGAGACCATACTCGCTCATCTTGCGGGCTCTGGCCTGGCCATGCTCTCCGGGAGGGGTGGGACGCTTGGTAAGAGCGCAGTTGGGACCGTAGCAACGGTCGCCCTTAAGGAATAGCTTGCAGCCTTCGCGACGGCAAAGACGGCAAACAGAGCCTGTATATCTTGCCATATTAACTCGTTCCTCCTGTTACACTCTTCTGCGCTTGGGCGGACGGCATCCGTTGTGAGGGATGGGAGTCACGTCCTTGATCAGGGTGACCTCAAGGCCCGCAGTCTGCAGAGAGCGGATAGCGGCCTCACGGCCAGCGCCGGGACCCTTTACGTAAACCTCGACGGTCTTGAGGCCGAATTCACGGGCGTTGCCCGCAGCGGTTTCGGCCGCGGACTGAGCCGCGAAGGGAGTGGACTTCTTGCTGCCGCGGAAACCAAGTCCACCGGCGCTGGCCCACGCCAGGGCGTTGCCGTTAAGGTCGGTAATGGTCACTATAGTGTTGTTGAAAGAAGAACGGATATGCGCCTGACCGCGCTCAACGAGCTTCTTCTCGCGCTTTTTACGCGAAACCTTTTTAAGTGCCTTAGCCATAAATTACTTCCTCCTGATTAAATCG
>JAIKYG010000061.1:0-10429 GCA_024683475.1 Clostridiales bacterium
CTGGAAAAACGTGGTGAAGATCGCCTGCGCCGCCTATAACACCATAGGCATCACGGAGGACGGCACGGTGCTGATCGCGGGCAAAAACGCCTCTTCCAGCGGCAAATTCACCGGCATGAGCCTGATCGCGGGCGGAGGCTACTCCGTGACGGCGTCGGGCGCGGGCGGACAGGTGGTGTCCACCCACAGGGGCGTGACCCAGACAGCCCAGACGGCAGTATACCGCCAGATCAGCTGCTTCGACAGCGTGTTCGCGGGGGTCACCACCCAGGGCAGGGCCGTGATAGGCCTGGAAGACGCGCCCGGCTGGACGGATATCGTGTACATACAGGCCGGACGCACGGGCGTTGCGGCGCTGGACGAAGACGGGAGGATACTCACACACTTCTACCGTCCCTCCTTCGACGTGGGAGTGGAGCAGGACATGGGCGCGGCGCAGCTTTCACTCGGGGCTAATCACCTTGTGGCGCTCATGCGGGACGGCAGCGTAAAGGCATGGGGAGACAACACTTACGGACAGCTTAACGTGGAAGGCTGGGAAAGGTAAATGGGAAAGGAAAACATGGAAAAGATCAGGATCGCGTTTTTTGACGCAAAGGACTACGACAGGGAAGCTTTCGAGAACGCCCCCGGACGGGAAAACTTCGATATCGCTTATTATGACACACAGCTGAATCCCGACACCTGCCGCCTGGCGGAAGGCGCGCAGGCGGTGTGCGTGTTCGTGAACGACCGGGTGGACGGCGAGGTCATAGACCGCTTGAGCGCCATGGGCGTAAAACTGGTGGCGCTGAGGTGCGCGGGCTACAACAACGTGGAGATCGAAAAAGCGTATAAAAAGATCCACGTGGTGAGGGTGCCCGCATATTCGCCTTACGCTGTTGCGGAGCACGCCATGGCGCTGCTTTTGACTTCCATCCGCCGCATACACAAGGCGTATATCAGGACCAGGGACTTTAACTTCTCCCTGAACGGGCTCACGGGCTTCGACCTGCACGGCAAGACGGTGGGCATCGTGGGCACGGGCAAGATCGGCCGCGTGTTCGCGGACATATGCAGGGGCTTCGGCATGCGGGTGATAGGCTTCGACAAGTATCCCGCCCCGAACTCGGGCATAGAGTATGTCACGCTGGATGAGATCTGGAAGCAGAGCGACATAATCTCCTTCCACTGCCCGCTTACCGACGAGAACAGACACATGGCCAACGCCGGGACGATAGGCATGATGAAAAAGGGCGTGGTGCTCATAAACACCTCCCGCGGCGGCCTGATCGACAGCGAAGCGCTGCTGGAGGGCATAAAGAGCCGGCAGGTGGGCGCGGCGTGCCTGGACGTGTACGAAGAGGAAGCGGACGTGTTCTTCCACGACTTTTCCGGCCACATAGTGTCCGACGACACCCTGGCGCGGCTGATCTCCATGCCCAACGTGATCATCACCAGCCACCAGGCGTTCCTTACCAGAGAAGCGCTGGGCAACATCGCGCAGACCACGCTCGAGAACATATCCGCCATGCTGGAAAACGGCTTCAGCGCCAACGAGATCTGCTACAAATGCGACAAGCTCGCTTCCTGCGCGCAGAAGCATACGGGAAAGTGCTTCTGATAAGCTTAGTTCCGGTCATACGAAACAAACGGCCCCGTTCGGGGCCGTTTTCATATTTATTGTATTTTTGGTTTACAGCGTGAAGTCGAACATGCGCAGCACGTCCATCCAGTCGTCGGCTTCGTATTCGACTGTGGCTGCGCCGGTCTGCTTTACCCCGGGGTAGGCGGAAGCGTTTCTGGCGCGGAAATGCTCCTTAAAGGAAATCTCGACCCTGAAATGCTCCGGCAGGGGGAACATGCAGTCGCCCGCGGGATTTTTGAGGGCGCGGACGGCGGCCTCTTTTATGAGCCTGAGCGCTTTATTGGGGTGGATGGATATGGAACCGCGCCCACGCCCTTCGCTGACCGCCACGGTCTCGATATTGGGGTTTATGGCTTTCATCCACTCGCACAGTCCCCTGTCACCGGTCACCAGCCTTACGGGAACGCCGAAATACGCGGCGGTCAGGCTGTTGATCATGAGTTCCGGGGCGATGAGCCCGTTTATCTTCACGTAATTGTTTTTGGTGTTCATGGTGTGGGACAGGGGGTTGGTGTCCATGCCCGCGCCGGAATGGTAGCCGGTAAAAAACACGCCGTCAAAGTCCTTTTCAAGCCCCGCCATCATGCTCATCATGTCGCTTGCCCAGCCCCGGAAGATGCGCACGTCTTCGGGAAGCAGCGCGGGGATCAGGTTGCAGGCGCTGTCGTGGGCGTCCTTGACCAGTATCTCGCCGCAGCCAGCCTCTATGGCGCCTTCGCAGGCAGCTGCCACTTCTCTGGTCATCTGCTGCTGGAAATAGGGGTAGCGGGAGTGGCCGTTTTCGGTCTCGTCCCAGAGGGTGATGCCGGTGGTGCCTTCTATGTCGGCGGAAATAAACAGCTTCATGGCGCTCGTCCTTTCTGTCAGTCGGTTTCGCTAAAGTATTCCCCGAATATCGCGTTCTTCAGGGCGGTGAACAGGTCCTCCCGCTTCATTCCGGCGGGCTTGCCGTCCACGCTGCACGCCCTTACGCAGGGGGCGGTGGAGCTGGAGGTGATGATCTCGTCCGCATTGAACAGGTCGTCTTTGGTGAAGGGCGTTTCGCTCACGGGGATGCCGAGCTGCCCGCAGGCTCGTATCAGGTGCGCACGGGCTATCCCAGGCAGGATCAGGTTGTCGGTGGGCGCGGTGGTGAACACGCAGTCCTTTATTATATGCACGTTGCTGTGGGAGCACTCCGTGACCCGCCCGCCGGGACGCACGAACACGCACTCGTAGCAGCCCGCCCGCCTGGCCTTTTCGTTGGCCATGACGGAGGGGATCAGGTTCAGAGTCTTGATGTTGCAGTGGAAAAAGCGGGTGTCCTCGTCCGTTATCAGGCCCACGGGCGCCTCGGCGGTGTTTATCTGCTTGGGACGCAGCGTGATCCAGAGGTTGGCGGGGCCGTCCGGGAAGGCGTGCTGCCTGGGACCGCCGCCCCGGGTGACCTGGCAGTAGACCATAAGGTCGCCCGTGTCCATCTTATGCACGAGGCCGTCAAGTATGTTTTTGAGTTCGGGCTTGGAGACGGGGATGTTTATCTCCAGCATGCCCGCGGAGCGGTACAGCCGGTCCACATGCTCGTCTATGGCGAAAATGTGATAGTTCCGGCACATGCCCGCCTCGTACACGCCGTCCCCGAACCAGCATGCCCGGTCGTTCATGGGCACGGTCATCTCGCCGAGTTCGCCGATCCTGCCGTTGTAGTATCCAAGTTCTTTCATTATCTTTTCTCCTTCAGGAATTCCCGCAGGGAGGGGATCCTTTTGCCGTTTAGTGCCGTGTCCGCTTCCGCGTTCCACAGGGACTGGAGTATCGCTTCCTCCGCGCATTCCCCGGCGGCGCGGAAGGGGAGGTTCATCCTGTCTTCCCTGAGCAGCGTCTGGGTGAGGAAGCTGTCCGAGCAGGCTTTGGGCCGGGCGGTGGTGAAGCCTACGCAGATCTCCCCGCTGCCGTGGCCTATGTAGGAGCCCAGGCGCGCCATGCCCACGGACGTGCGCCTGATCACCCGCCTGAGCTGCCGGGCGGAGAGGGGAAGGTCGGTGGCGAGTATCAGTATTATGCTCCCACGGTCGGATTCCGCCAGCCCGGGAGGCACGCTCACCGGACGAAAGTCCTCCGCCGCGCCGTAATTGCTCTGCACCAGCACACCCAGAGTGAACGTCTGCCCGTCGATATCCATGAGCCGGGAGGAGGAGCCTATGCCGCCCTTCATGCCGTAGCAGGTGGTGCCCCGCCCCGCGCCCACCGCGCCCTGCTCAAAATCGGCAGAGGCGCCGCGTATGGCGGCAAATACTTCCTTTTCGCCCACGGGCCGCCGGGCGATGTCGCTCAAACGGCTGTCGTTGCACTCGCAGACCACGGGATTCACGGAAGTGAGCTCAATTCCGTCCTCGCGGCAGATGCCGATCATATACGAGACCATGGCGTCGTGCACCTTGCCCACGTTCAGTGTGTTGGTGAGGGCGATGGGCGTCTCCAGGGTGCCCAGTTCGTCCACCTGCACCAGCCCCAGGGTCTTGCCGTAGCCGTTGAACACGCAGGACGCGGCGGTGAGTTTTTCGGTGAACGGGTTTTTCGGGGGAGGCATCACCACGGTTACACCGGTGTGGCAGCTGCCTTCGTCAACGGTGCAGTGGCCCACCCGCACCCCGGGCACGTCGCTTATAAGGTTTCTTTCCCCGTGGCGCAGTTTGCCTACGGCCATGTTCATGGCGGCACCTCCGTATCGAATATACGCATCAGTATACAACAAAACTCGCAAAATGAAAAGTAGAAACCGCGCAGGATATGCGGATTTTCAGGCGTTTTGGGCAGTTGCGGGCGGCGCTTCCGCCGGCGTTCCGTTAAGCCGCGCCGCTTTTCCGGCTCCCGCAAAAACAACACTGACGGTATATTGCAAAAAATCGGCAACAATATTTGTGCAATGTTGTAGACTTTATGAACCGAATGTGATATAATACGCGTTGTGGCCGAAAAGAACGGCCGCATATCAGTTTGAGCGATCTGAATACAAAACACGGCGAAGGCGGCGCGGGCAAAACACCCGCATCGACCCCGCGGCGGATGATCGGTGAGGTAGTTTTATGACGGAGAGGCAGCAGGGCGCTTACGCGATGAAGCCGAAGCCACGGCGCAAACTTTCCCTGCGCATAAGGGACAACTGGCAGATGTACGTATTTCTGTCCATACCCCTGGCTTGGCTACTGTTGTTCAAGTACGAGCCCATGTACGGCACCATTATCGCTTTCAAAAAATACGATTTCTCCGTAGGCATAATAGGTTCTCCCTGGATCGGCCTTAGTAATTTTATCAAGTTCTTCCATTCATACCAGTTCGAGAGAGTGGTGGGCAACACCCTGTACCTGTCCGTGGTGCAGATGGTGCTCACGTTCCCTATACCCATCATATTCGCCCTGATGCTCAACTCGGTGCTCTCCCGCAAGTACAAAAGCGCCGTGGAGAACATCACATACATGCCTCACTTCATTTCCACGGTCGTGCTGGTCGGTATAATCAACCGTGTGCTCGACATCAACACCGGCATGATAAACAACGTGCTCGCCTATTTCAAGATCAACTTCGAGTCCAACATGTTCATAGGCGGCCCGAATTTCCGCATACTGTACATACTGTCCGGCGTGTGGCAGTCCACCGGCTGGGGCTCCATAATCTACATGGCGGCCCTGTCCAGCGTGGATCCGGAGCTGCATGAGGCCGCCACCATCGACGGCGCCAGCCGCTTCAAGCGCGTTTGGTACATAGACCTGCCCACCATAATCCCCACCATCGCCATCACGCTGATACTGCGCTGCGGTTCGCTAATGTCCATCGGCTTCGACAAGGCGTACCTCATGCAGAACGACACCAACCTGGTGGCCAGCGAAGTCATCTCCACCTACGTTTACAAAGTAGGCCTTACCGCCGAGAGCGGCCCCAGCAACACGAGCTATGCCACCGCCATAGGCATGTTCAACTCGATCGTGAACCTGCTGGCGCTGCTCACGGTCAACAAGATCGCCGACAAGGTCAGCGGCAGCGGACTGTGGTAAGGAGGCGGGAACATGACGAGTAAGACGGTGACTGCCGATAAACGGTCGGTAAACAACAATATAAGGATCTCGACGGGCGACAAGGCGTACTATACTATAGTGTATACGCTGCTGGGCCTGTTTACGCTGCTGATAATAATGCCGCTTGTAAACGTCGTGGCCAACTCGTTCTCATCCCAGGACGCCGTGGCCTTCGGCTGGGTCACTTTCTGGCCGGTAGACTTCACGTTCAAGGGCTATAACGCGGTGTTCACCTACAAGGGCATCTGGACCGCCTACGGAAACACTTTCATTTACGCCATAGTGGGCACGATGCTGAACCTGTCGATGACCATGATCTGCGCGTATCCTCTGGCCAGAAAGAGCATTCCCGGTCACGGCTTCATAACGGGACTGTTCATGTTCACCATGTTCTTCGGCGGCGGTACCATACCCAACTACATACTGGTCAGGAGGCTGGGCATGATAAACAGCCGCACCTCCATGATCATCCCCGGCGCGATGAGCGTGTACAACATGATCATCGCCCGCACGTTCATAAACAACATCCCCTCCGAACTGGAGGAAGCCGCCAAGATAGACGGCTGCTCGGACTTCAAGTACTTTTTCAACATGGTGCTGCCCCTGTCCGGCACGGTCATGGCGGTGCTGGCGCTGTACTACGCGGTAGGCCACTGGAACGACTACTTCACCGCGTTTTTGTACCTGAAGGATCAGGATAAGATGCCCCTGCAGATGGTACTGAGGGCGATACTGATCAAGAACTCCTTCAATACCGAGGCGCTGGCGTCTTCGGCTCAGGAGCTGCTTTACAACCAGTCCCTGCAGGACCTGCTCAAGTACTGCTTCATAGTGGTATCCACCCTGCCCATACTGGTATTGTACCCGTTCGTTAAAAAGTACTTCGTAAAGGGCGTCATGATAGGCGCCGTGAAAGGCTGATTCAAGCGGGACGCGTTCCCGTTGAATAAATACTAAGGAGGTTTCGCAAATGAAACACAGCAAACTGCTTTGCCTGGTGCTGGCACTTGTGTTCGTGCTGGGGCTGGCAGCTCCCGCCATGGCCGATGAACTGTCTGCCGCGGGCGAGTACCCCATCTGGACCGGCGATGAGCCCTATGTGCTCAAGGTGCTGGTGGCTTACAACGCGCATGTATCCGACTGGGACGACAACACCTTCACCAAGTGGGTCGAAGAGAAGTGCAACGTCGACCTGCAGTTCGAGTTCCTGCCCGAAGTAGAACCCAAGCAGAAGCTCATCATCGACCTGGATACCAACGAAGAACTGCCCGACGTAGTCATCTTCGGCCTGTCCGTGGCTGAGGCTTACAACTACGGCAGCAAGGGCAAGTTCGTCAACCTGAAAGAGTATTTTGACGAAGGCCTGATGGTTCAGTGCGACAGCGCCGTGGAGCGCTTCCCCACCTGGAACCTGATCACAAACATCACCAACTCCGACGGCTCCATCTATGCGGTGCCGAAGATCCAGGCTTCTCCCCAGAACGAGACAAAATATAAGCTCTGGATGAACAAGACCTACCTGGACAACCTGGGCCTCGAGATGCCCACCACCACCGACGAGCTGTACGACGTGCTGGTCGCCTTCCGCGACAACGACGCCAACGGCGACGGCGATCCCACCGACGAGATCCCGCTGCTGGGCTCTCCCTCCTCCTGGGGCTCCAACCCCGTGAAGTTCCTGACCAACGCGTTCGTGGCTGAGGACGACCGCGACATGTGGCTGATAAAGGACGGCCATGTCGAGGCTTCCTACACTCAGGACGAGTGGTTCGACGCCATTGAATACCTGAAGAAGCTGGCTGACGAGAAGCTGCTGGCTCCCGAAGCCTTCACCTACGGCCGTCCCGAGATCAAGGCCGTGGCCGGCACCGCGGGCAACAAGGTAGGCGCCCTGTTCGATTCCTCCCTGGGCTTCTTCGGCAACGATACCGAGGAACTGGTCGAGGCGAGACTGCGCTTCTGGCCCGCCTCTCCTCTGACCGGACCCGAAGGCGTGAGCTACGTTTCCTACAACCAGTCCTCCACCAGCCCCCTGTGGTTCGTGACCAGCTACTGCAAGAACCCCGAACTGGCCGCCCGTGTCGGTGACTGCATGTTCTGCGAAGAAGCTTACATGCTGGGCCGTTTCGGCGTGGAAGGCGAGAACTGGATCAAGGCCGAGGATTACCTGGCCAAGCATCCCAATGCCGAGATCTCTACCAGTATCGAAGGCTATGAGCCCACTTATGTGTCCGAAGACAGCCACATGGGCGAGATCGTCAACGTGTTCCTGACCGCTCAGAACGTGAACTGGTTCGACCAGATGCCCACCTTCTCCGGCGTGTCCGACTATCATGGCGGCTTCATCAGCAAGTATGAAGACGGCTATGAGATCAACTGGGAGAACAGCGGCGGCGTCCGTCAGAACGGCATCACCGGTGTCTACCAGCAGCATGCCCCGACCCTGGACGGCACCTACTGCCCGAACCTCAACTTCACCACTGAAGAGCTGGACGAGATCAGCGAGATCCGCGCCAACGTCAAGAGCTTCGTGAACGAGCAGCGCACCAACTACATCCTGGGCCGTGACTCCTATCTGTCCGATAAGGAAGCGTTCCTGGCTGAGCTGGAAGAGATCGGCCTGAGCAAACTGCTTGAGGTCGCCGACGCCGCTTACCAGAGGCAGTACGTAGACTAAGTTGACCTAAAACCACGTATGGCGGGGTAAGTACTTTCCCCGCCATTTCTGATTCCTTTTGAAGTCCCGGTCCCGGAATGGAGCCGGGACTGTTTTTTGGCCACAATGCCGACACAGCGTCCAAAACACGGCAAAATAGGCCTGTTTTGTAGGCAATTCAGGCAGTTTACATGCTTAAAAGAGCCAAACAAATCTGAAGGATTCTTAAAAACTATGGCGCGGGGAGGCGATTCCTGCTAAAATGCGGAACAGGAAGGACCGGATAAAACGGCGTCATACTGCTTTAGACCCGGGCGGCTGCCGCCGGAAAACGGCGGGCTTAAGCCCAAGCGTCCGGTCAGACCCGACTTATAAAACCGGAAAAATGCCATGTACGGGCCTTTGGCGCCGGTACTGGATCAAGGAGATACGGCACATGAAGCAGGACAGCGAAGACAGGCGCGACAAGACGAAGCAGGAGATAAAGGCCGCAAAAGCCCTGGCGGTAAAGCAGGAAAAAGCGAAAAAGGCCCGGCGCAGGCGCAGGCGGTTTAAGCGCCTGCTGGTCTTCGTGCTGATACTGGCCGTGCTGGGCGCCGCGGGTTACGCGGTGATACAGAAGCTGAAAAGCGAGTACACCGTGAACTACCAGGCCTACACCGCCGCCACGGGCACCATCTCGAATTCGCTGTCTTTCAGCGGCACGCTGCAGGCGGTAAACAATACCGCCTATACCGCCGCTTCCGACGGCACGGTGCGCGCGCTCTATGCGGAAAAGGGCGGCGACGTCAAGAAAGGAGACGCGCTTTTGCGCTTTTCCAACGGCAAGACACTGACCGCGGATTTTGACGGCAGGATAAACCAGTTGAACGTGAGCGAAGGCGACGAAGTAAAGGAAGGCGACACGCTGCTGCAGCTGGTGGATTTCGGGCGCATGAAGGTGTCCATAAGAGTGGACGAATACGACATCTCCGACGTGCAGGTGGGCGACGAATGCCGCGTGACCACCACCGCCACGGAGAACACGTTCACTTCCGTGATAGAGGACATCAACTATGTCTCTTCCTCCACCGGGTCGGTGGCGTACTACGCCGCCACCGCCTATGTGGACGTGAAAGACGGCGTATACCCCGGCATGCAGGTGACCGTGAACATACCCAGGGACGAGGCCACGAACGTGGTCATACTGAAGGAGGACGCGCTCTCCTTCGACAATACCAACCAGGCGTTCGTGTACATGCTGGCGGAGGACGGGGCGCTGGAGACGGTATACGTTAAGACCGGCGTGAGCAACGGCAATTACGTCGAAATAAAACAGGGTCTGAAAAGCGGCGACACCGTGTATGCTGAAGTCAAGGCGGAGGAGACCGGCACCGGAGGCCTGCTTTCCTCCCTGTTCGGAAGGACCAACATAATGGGCGGCAGCACCAGGCAGAGCGGAAGCTCCAGAACTAGCCAGTCCGGGCGCAGCGGCACCGGCACCTGGTCGGGCAGCTTCCCCGGCAGTTCGGGCGGTGGCAGATAATGACGGAAAAGACTTTTTTTCGGATGCGCCTGATAAACAAGTTCTATCCCATGGGCGATGAGAAGCTGCATGTGCTCAGGGACGTGAATCTGGACATATCGCGGAGCGAGTACCTGTCCGTTCTGGGGCCTTCCGGCAGCGGCAAAAGCACGCTGATGAACATAATCGGCTGCCTGGACGTGGCTTCTTCGGGCAGCTATACCCTGGAGGGAGACGAGATCGACCTGCTGGAAGAGGACGAACTGGCGCACATCCGCTCGAAGAAGATAGGCTTCATATTCCAGAATTCCCAGCTGCTGCCACGGCTGACCGCCCGCAAGAATGTGGAACTGCCCCTTATCTACGCGGGCGTCGCCCCGGCAAAGCGCAGGGCACGGGCGGAGGGCATACTCGAAAGGGTGGGGCTCAGCGACCGCATGGACCACTACCCCAACCAGCTGTCCGGCGGGCAGCAGCAGCGCGTGGCCATCGCCCGGGCGCTGGTGACCGGCCCGACCCTGCTTCTGGCGGACGAGCCTACCGGCGCGCTGGACCAGAAGACCGGGCGGCAGATAATGCAGCTGTTCAGG
>JAIKYG010000087.1:0-27646 GCA_024683475.1 Clostridiales bacterium
AAAGAGACCTCACAGCCCCTGTTCAAAGCATATGAGATCTCCGGCTTTTCTGATTTTATTCTGCTTCAGCTTCGACTCCTGACGGAACACGCCGTGATCATAAAGCGATGCAAGAATTGTCTCAGGTACTTTATTACTGAACGGCCGAATATCGACTACTGCCAGCGCGTCCTTCCAGGCGAGACACAGTCTTGTTACATCATTGGTCCCAAGCGAGTATTCAACAAGAACCTGTCAGCCGATGTCCCCCGGGGCCTGTACAGCAAGGCTTACAAGAAGTATCAGGCAAGGCTGCGCCGAGGGGGCATCACCGAAGCGGCTTTTGAGGCCTGGAAAGAAGAAGCTAAGCGTCATCTTGAGCGTGTACAGAATGGTGAAATTGACTTAGTAGAGTATAGCGAGTGGATGGAAAGGTAGGAAAAATGAGGAGCTGCGCCTACCCTTGAGGCCGCTTCAGTTGATGAAACCAACTATTCAGTTGAAAAAAACTGCTTCTGACAGCCCGTGTCTGAGCCTGACCCGGAACAGAGTCACTGCCGGTCATGATCAAACATTATCCGGAGTTATCCGGAACTATGCTTGCATAGCGCATCCAGATTTATCCGTAATTGTCCTATTTACAAAGCTAAATAAGCACGAAAAAACCGGACTTGTTTTGACAAATCCGGTCTTTTCTTTTCCGTGCCTGAAGGGATTCGAACCCCTGACCTTTTGGTTCGTAGCCAAACACTCTATCCGGCTGAGCTACAGGCACATTTCCTGACGAACAGGAGTATTATATATCAGTGATGTGGAATTGTCAAGTGCCAAACGATGTTATTTTTTGATAAAAAGCGATGGGACAAAACGCAAACGATCCCACGGCTTATGCCGGAACACTAAAAAGCGTAGCGGAAGCACACCGCTTCCGCTACGCATCAGTCATCGGTTCTTAAGCTGGACCTCGTCAGTCCTTTTCCACCTTAACGCCGTTTATGTAAGTGGCGACGATCTTGGTCTGGATCTCAAAAATGCAGCCGTCCGTCAGCACGAAGTCCGCATCCTTGCCCGCTTCCAGGGAGCCCACACGGTCCGCCACGCCGATATGGTTGGCCGGGTTGATCGTTATGGCTTTCAGCGCGTCAAAGCGATCCATGCCGCTCTTTATTGCCAGGGCGGCGCACAGGCGCAGATGGCTCTGGATGGTGACCGGCGAGTCGGTGATTATGGACACCTTGCAGCCCGCCTTGGCCAGTATGCCGGGGGTCTCCCAGGACTTGTTCTTAAGCTCTATCTTGCTGGGCTGGCCGTCCGTGGGGCCTATAGCCAGAGGCACGTCCGCCTTGACCAGTTCGTCCACGATCAGCGCGCCGTCGGTCACGTGCTCAAGGGTCAGCTTTACGCCGAATTCCCTGGCGATCCGCACGGCGGTCAGTATGTCGTTTGCCTGATGTGCGTGGGCTTTCAGGGGGATCTCACCGCGGATCACGGGCAGCAGGGCGTTCAGCCGCATGTCGAAAGCGGGCAGCTTGCTCTCGTCATCGCCGGCCGCCTTGATCTTACGGTCGTACTCCCGGGCCTTGAACAGCATTTCACGCAGTTTTGCGGCGGTGCTCATGCGGCTGGTGATGCTCTTGTCCCGGTAGCAGCGCTTGGGATTCTCGCCGAAGGCGCACTTCATGGCGGCTTCGGGCTTGATTACCATGTCGTCTATGCACTTGCCTATGGGTTTGAACGCCGCGAAGGTGCCGCCCAGCACATTGGAGCTGCCGGGGCCGGTGCACAGGGTGGTCACGCCGCCCAGCGCCGCGTCCTTGAGGGAATAATCAAAGGGGTTAAGGCCGTCGATGGCGCGCAGGTGCGGCGTCACCGGGTCGGTATACTCGTTGTAGTCCGCGCCTTCGTATCCCATGGCCCACCCGTCCAGTCCGATGTGTCCGTGGCATTCCACCAGGCCCGGATAAACGTTCATGCCTTCGGCATCGATTATCTTTGCGCCTCTGGGCGCCTTGATCCCTTCGCCGATCTTATCGATCTTTCCGTCTTTGACAAGTATATCGGCTTTATACGGTTCCGGATGGACGGCGTCGAAAATAAGGCCGCCTTTCACGAGCTGCGTCATGTTCTTCTCCTCCTTCAGTAATCACGTTATGCCGGGAGTATACCTTTAAATCCGCGGAATGACAATTGTCAAAACCGCCCGTAAGTCAGGTTGACCGCCTGTATTTTGCGCTCAGCACCTGTCCGCGCCCACCGCGCTTAAGAACTGTTTTGCGATATACATGCAGCCGGTCTGGTTGGGATGCACCCGGTCCCAGGCGATATTTGTGGAGTGCATGTGCATGAACAGCCTGTCCCAGCCCGCCTGCAGATCCACGAACGTCAAGGCGTACTTTTCCGCAAGTTTCCTGACTACGGCGCCGTACTCGTCCATCCTGGCGCGCATGGCGTCCCCGCGGTTGGGTTCCATGTAGTAAGGCGTCATGAGTATCATGCCCTTCACCCGGGGCAGCGTTTCGCGGATGAGCTCTTCGTATGTCTGTTCGAACTCCTCCAAAGACACGTGGGTCTCCGGCATCTGCGGGCAGTCGAACTGCCTCCATACGTCGTTTATGCCTATCAGTACGCTGACCCAGTCGGGCTTGCGGTCAAACACGTCGCTCTGCCAGCGCGCCTTAAGATCCCGCACCTGGTTGCCGCTGATGCCCATGTTCACCACTCTCAGCCCCAGTTCGGGATACATGCAGTTCAAAAGCGCGCCCGCGCAGGCTACGTAACTGCGTCCCCAGGCATTGAACAGCCCCTCGCCCACCGGCTTGGCGCGCTCGTAATCAGAGATAGAATCGCCTATAAACAGTATCGTATCGTTCTTTTCAAACAGCATGGCTCAACTTCCTTTCCGCTTTGTTACTATAACTTGCGGGAAATACTGCGGTGTCGTTTGCGTGGCTTCGACCAACTAAGTCACATTTCCGCCACTGCTTCATCGCGCATCCCGTTTCCTATTTTCCAAAAGGCGGATCCTGAAGGTTCCTGACCAGCTCGATCCCGGGGATGTCCAGGTCGCTGCCGTCAGGATCCGACAGCTGCAAATTATCGCTGCCCGCGAGCTTTGCCGCCATGCCCGCCAGGAACGCGCTCTTGCCGCATGCCTTGCAAACGCGGTCCGGGTTGGCTTTTATAAGCGTCCTGAGCGCAGAAACGCGGCGCGTGTCCCAACCGAAGTTGTAGGCATGGGGATGCTTTATACCCATAAAATCGTACGCGCCCGGGCATGTTCCCAGCCGAAGCTCCGGAACATCCTTAGGCTGCTCCATCAAGTACGGTATGTCCAAAGCGTCTTCGGGCATTTCCGGGAACACGCGGCGGACGATCTCTTTCTGTGCGTCCGCGTCCAGTTTTTTCAGATTGTCCCGCATTATGGATTTGATCAGCGAAAACAGCGCTTCCTCGCCTTCGATAAATCCCTCTTCTTCAACGTGATGGCGGATATCGCCTATCAGGAGGTCTTTGGGATCTATGTCGATATCTATTTCATCGAAACCAGGGTTCTTAATGCCAAAGGCGCGGCAGAAAAAGTCGTAAGCGTGTTCCCGCGTGGGCTTGTCATAGCTGTGGGGCGCGGAGCGGTAGAAGGTCTCAAATCTTTCCCCCGCCCCGTACAGGTCGTATACGCGTTTTACAGCCGGGAACTCCACTTCCCGGGAATGCGCCGTCCAATCGCCGTCGCTGGCAGCCAGGAACAGCGGGCGCGGCGCAATGCACATGGCGTAGTCTACGGAACAGTATCTGGTGCGCAAAAACGGGGCGTTCTCACAGCCGCATCCGCCCTGCATGAAAGCCGACACCATGTTGATGGGCGCGGATACCTTTACGCGCTCGTCAAGCATCGTCAAAAACCAGGTCTGCGTGCCCCCTCCGGAACAGCCTGTGCACCCGATCCTCGATGTATCCACATACGGCAGGCTGCATACGAAGTCCAGCGCCTTGACGCTGTTGTTGAGCTGCAGGGCAAAGTGGCTGAAATTCCAGCTGTCGAATTCGGGCAGATATCCGTTGTGGTCGATCTGGTCGGAATCGTTCCAGCCCACCATGTCCCATATGAACGCCACCATGCCCCGCATGGCAAAGTTGGCGCAGCGCCGCGGCAGGCGACCCAGCGGGTCCAGTTCGACGCGCCCTTTTTCCCAGTGCCCGTGGGGATTCAGCACCGCGGGGTACTTCCGGCTCGTATCTTTGGGTCTGTACAGATTGCCCGCCACATAAAACCCGGGCAGACTTTGGAAGATCACCTTTTCCACCACGATGTCCCCGAATTCGACTTTCCCGAACACTTTTGCATTCAGCGGCGTGACGTGTTTAAGCAGATCTATGGATGAAGAAAAATGCAGGTTCGCGATCAGATCGCGCCGCATCTGCTCCCATTCATCCAGCGACGCCGGGGAAAGCGGGGTCTTTACCTCGTCAAGCGAATGCAGTTTCATTTGGCAGACTCCTTAATCTTTTCATTGCGCGGATGATACCGTTACGCGCGCGCCTTACAGATACTTGTCCTTAAAGCTATCCACCAGCCGGTTGCTGACCAGGGGATCCGGGTCCGGACCCAGAAGCAGGTGCAGCCTGACGCCGCAGTCGATAAGCGGTTTTAACCTGTCCAGATTATGCACGTTCGCCCGCGCCTGGAGTATCACGTCGTCCCTGTCCTTAAGCAGTTCGGCCAGCTTTACTGGATCGTTGGGATTCGGGTCCGAGTCGACGGCGCAGTCTATAACGGTGATGCCTTTTACATTAAGCAAACTGTTTATGTTGTGTATGAACCTTCCGCAGGAATGGGTGGATACGCCTCCGAATTCCTTGGCTATGCGCTCCAGATATACAGCCTCGGCGTTTTTGAATGCCGCCGGGGAGATCACCGCCATATTGTCGCAGGAGAGCATTATGCCCCTGCCTCCGGCGCCGGAAAACGTGTTGTGACCGGGCATGCACAGCTGATCTCCGATCTCCTCCATCTGTATGCGGCTGTACCGGATTATCGCGTCCGTGACCTTGTCAAGCAGCGGAGCGATCTCTTCAGGAGCGTCGATGCAGTCCGCAAAAAACTCCGACGTGTTCATTATAAGGCTCGCCGTATCGTTGGGAGACTGCGTGTCGGTCAGAGTTATCCCCACCAGCCCCTGCGTTTCTTTTTTGAAATAGCGGATGCGGTTTATGACCTCGCTCATCTCTTCCCATTCGTTAAGCGGCTTAAGCTTAAGGCCTGCGATCTCTTCTGGCGAATCGATGAAGGCGCGGGTCTGGGGTGCGGCGGTATCCGTCCAGATGTACTTTGCGCCGAAACCAGCAGCGTAAATGCCGACGCCGAGCCAGGGCTCCAGCGCGGCGTTCATTATGTCGGAACGATATTTCATGCAAAGCGCGATATATTCCAGTTCGTTTTCCAGCTGCCTGTCGCGGTAACGGCATATGGCTCCCGTGAACTGATACCCCGGCCGCTGGGACACGGCGATGCGGGCGCCGGTCATGGCATAAAAAGATTTAAAGAACGCGTCGTGTTCTTCCCTCATGCGCAGATATTTGTCTATTGGAAAGTGTTTGAAATCCATATCCTGCTCCGATCAGTTTACTTATCCGCTTCGTACTCCATTTGAGTGAGCGCTTCGGCCAGAAGTTCCTCCGGCTTTACGTCAGGCCTGATCCACTCGTTTACCAGCTTTTCGGGCATTATCAGCGGCATCCGGTCGTGGATGAACTTTATCCCCTCCCAGGGTTCGCGCGTCAGCACCACGAACGCCGGCAGGCCTTCTTCGATGCGGTACAGGCCGCACAGCCATGCCGTATCCCCGTCTTTCGGCGCTATCTTATACTTTACGCTGCCTTTCCCGCCTGTGTCTGAAGTGTGTTCCGACTCGTAATAGTATGACGCGGGCAGTATGCACCTGTGCGCCGCCCAGCTTTCCGCAAACGTTGGTTTTTGCGCAGCCGTTTCCGCCCGCGCGTTCACCAGCAGCGTTCGTCCCTTAAAGCCCCATTTCATCGGGAACACGGCGCGCCTGCCCAGGCGGCTGGAGGCGATCGCCGGCGCCGCATTCCCGGGCCCGATGTCCCCGTAACCGATCGCCGGGCCGTCCCACCTGCTCAGAAGGGGCGACCTGTTCATTTCTTCGATTATTTCCGCTATCTTCGGAGTTTTTTCTATGCGGTATCTGCAGCACATACACTTTACCCGCCGCTTATTCCGCCTTCAGGCGTATAGGCTCCCCCACGCGCGGTATGAAGCACAGTGGAGTTTTGCCGTACTTGGCTTCGACGTAATCCTTAAAGGCTTCGGGATCTCCCGGGTTGTCCCTGAACATATCCCAGTGGCCAGGAACGACCACGCGCGGCTTAAGTTCCCCGGCCAGGTCCGCCGCCTCCTGGAACGTCATATTGCCTATGCAGCCCCGCCTGTAACGCGCGCCGTCCCTGCCGTTGATCGGGAGCAGCGCCAGATCTATTTTGCCGAACCGATTAAGCTTGGGCAGCATCCCTTCGTAGCGCAGCGTGTCGCCGGCATGATAGATGACGATCCCGTTTCCCTCTATGATATACTGCAGGCACGGATACAGACCGCTTTGCGGATCCCTTGCCAGGAATTCGTGGGCAGCCGCGACGGCCGTTACCGTCACTTCTCCGACGCGGACGCTTTCCCCATCGTTCATGCCCATGCAGTTTTCGGGCAGAACGCCGTCATCCAGCACGCTCTGCCTGTGTGCCTCCGGGAACACGAAGCGCGCGTTCGGACAGCGCCCGGCCCATACGCGCCAGGAGGAGTGGTCCATGTGGTCACCGTGGTCGTGTGTGCCCAGAAAGGCGTCTATCCCCCGGACTTCATCCGCAGGGACGGGCGGCGTAGTCTGCCTGCGGTCCGATTTTTCCGCATAGTAGTCCACGCACAGCACGGTCCTCCCCAGCTTTATAAGCAGCCCCATCTGCCCCAGCCACCACACAGTGGCCGTGCCTTCATCGCAGGGCGCATCGGTCAACGCTTTAATGATACCGTTCATAGTGTCGACCGCCTCAGGCTCTGTCGGGATAGCTGCGGTTTATGTACATTTTAAGCTGCAGCGGGAAATCGGTCTGAAGAATGTCGTAGCCTTTGTCGATCAGCCAGCCCCAGCCCCGGTATTCGTCCTCCGATACGGCCACGTCGTCCGAATGGCCCGCCGTGAGCTGCCAGTGATAGTCATAGATTATGGGATTGACCCAGAGCGCGCAGCCGTCTTTATGGACCTTCTCGATGAACCGCGCCTGGCAGAACTCGCTGTCCTCGCTGTCGAATATGACCTCCGCGCCCACGTAGCGAATGTCCCTGTCCTTAAGCAGCATTTCGTGGATCCCGCCGTCCCCAAACAGCACCGGCATGAACGGCATATCCGGGGCGTACTGCCTTACGAGACGCAGGTTCTCTTCTTTCGGCTGGGCTTTGATTATCACCTGATCGTTCATTCCCAATTCCCTTATCAGAGCGGAAATGCCCGGGATGTCGTCCCAGAACTTGTCCACGTTCACACGGCACCTGTCTTTCATCAGAGTGAGCGCATCTCTGAGCAGCGGCACCTTTTCGGCTGTCATCGCCCCGTCCATGTTGAGCAGCCTGAGTTTGTCCACTTCCTCGTCCCGCATCCCGGAAATATACCTGTCCGAGCCGGTAAAGCGCTTTTCCATGCCGGGATGAAAACAATACAGCGTGCCGTCCAATGATTTTGACACGTCCAGCTCTATCACGTCCGCGCCGGTCCCGAGCGCGGCTTTATAACCGGGGATCGAATTGCACGGCACGTTTCCCGCCGCGAGTCCCCTGTGTGCCGCCACCAGCACGCGTCCGTTCAGTCCTGATAAATAAGTCTCCACAGCCGTATCCTCCACAAAGCAGAATCGCTGATTTTGTCTGTGTTTAATGATACACCAAAGCAGGCCCGATATCAAGAAAAACATAAAACGGGCAGCGTCCAAATAATACTGTTCATATCATTGTAACATAATAAACCTAACCTGGTCATAATTGTATGATAAGATAATACAAAAGCAAGGAGGATGTGTTTATGAAGAAAGTATTTTCGTTCATTATGGCGCTTCTGATCGCGTTCGCCATGTTTTCGGCGTCCGCAGCGACCATAAAGCTGGCCCATTCCGGCGGTTCCATTTATCTGCGCAAAGGCGCCGGCACCAAATATGCCACCAACGGCACGCTTAAAAACGGCGATACCGTCACCGTGCTGTCCAAGGGCAGCGTGTGGTCCAAAGTAAAGACCGCCGATTCCCGCCAGGGCTACGTCAAAAACCTTTACATCAAGGGCAACGGCAGCGCCTATGCTTCCGGCACCACCTACTACTCCAAATCCTACACCGGCACCGTAAAGACCAAGTACGCCTCCAGCGCCGTCAATCTCAGGGGCGGTGCGGGCTACGGCCAGGGCAAGATCACCACTCTTAAGAGAGGCACCAAGGTCAATGTGCTTGGCAAAAACGGCTCCTGGTATCTGGTCGAGACCTCCAAAGGCACCCAGGGCTTCATCCACAGTTCCTACCTGAGCACCAAGGCGGGCGGATCCTCTTCCTCCACCACCAAGGCGACCGTAAAGAACTGCAACGCCGTGAATATGCGCAAGTCCGCTTCTGCCAAGAGCGACAGGATCCTCACTCTCGCCAAGGGCACCAGCGTGACTGTGCTGTCCAAGTCCGGCTCCTGGTGGAAGGTAAAATACGGCAGCAAGACCGGATACATCTACAGCAGATATTTAAAGTGATCTCATAAATAAAACGTGCCGGACATCGTACGATGTCCGGCGTCGCTTTATTACCGCAGGCTGCTGACCGGCTGGAAACGGATAGTGCCGGGTTTGACCTTTTTTCGCGGGAGGAGCACAGATATGCGTATAACCATCGAAGCAGGAGAAGTGTGGTGGGGTGGCGCGAGCGCCGGCCGCTATCCCCTGAAAGCCGGCGACACATACGCCGAAAACCTGATCGACTGCTCGACATCGGCAGGCAACCAGTTCATGCCGCTGCTTGTATCCAGCCATGGCCGTTACGTTTGGAGCGACGAACCGTTCGCGTTCACGCTCAATGACGGCGTGATCGGCATCGACTCGGACAGCGTACAGCTGGTAAATGCCGGGAACAGTCTTAAGGACGCGTATCTTGCGGCACAGAAAGCCCACTTCCCCTGCGACGGAAAGCCGCTGCCGGAGGTTTTTTTCAGGCATCCCCAGCTCAACACCTGGATGGAATTCACCTATTATGTGACCCAGGAGAAAGTGCTGGATTTTGCGAAAAACTGGCTGGACAACGGTTTTGAGCCCGGCGTGTTCATAATCGACGAAGGCTGGGAAAAGCTCCACGGCGTATGGGAATTCGAGCCCTCGCGCTTCCCCGATCCCGCCAAAATGGTCAAGCAGCTGCACGAATGGGGTTTCAAGGTCATGCTGTGGGTAGTGCCCTATGTCTGTCCCGTCGGCCCTGAGTTCGTGCGCTCCATCCGCCCGCTTCAAGGGACCGATCCCGAAAAAGCAATGCACCTGTACCTGCGCAACCGACTCGGAGTGCCCGCCGTATTCGCCTGGTGGAACGGCTACGCTGCGCTGCTGGACATGACTGACGAATGCAACAAATCTTTCCTGCGTTCGCAGCTGAGCAGGCTGATAAACGATTACGGGATAGACGGCTTCAAGTTCGACGGCGGCTCGGTGAATGCCTATTCGCCCGCCAAACTCATAAACGGACCGCTGGCCAAAGATATCAGCGCCCAGGAGCTCAACATCGCGTGGAACGAATTCGGCGCCGAATACGAACTGCACGAGTTCAAGGACACATACGGTCTGGGCGGAAAAAACATGATACAGCGTCTGCGGGACAAGCGGCATGAATGGGACAGGGACGGGCTTAAGACCATCATACCCAACGCCATAAACGCCGGCTTGATGGGTTTCCCCTTCATCTGCCCGGATATGATTGGCGGCGGAGAGTGGACTTACAGGTTCCTGCCCGGCTTCAAGGTGGACGAGGAGCTGTTCGTGCGCATGGCGCAGTGTTCGGCGCTGTTCCCCATGATGCAGTTCTCCTGGGCTCCCTGGGAGGCATTGAGCCCGGAAAACGCCGGGCTGTGCCTCGACGCGGCAAGGCTGCACGAGAAAATGTATCCGAAGATAATGGATGTCGTGAGATCGTCGCAGATTACCGGGGAACCCGTGATCAGGTCCCTGGAATATGCGTGCCCCCACCGCGGATTTGAATGCATCACCGACGAATTCATGGTGGGCAGCGATATACTTGCCGCGCCCGTGACAGAAAAGGGCGCCGTCTCGCGGAAAGTGGTCTTCCCCGAAGGCAAATGGGTCTCCGCGGACGGGAGAGTATACGAAGGTCTTTCATCCCATGAACTGCCAGCTCCGCTTGATACGCTGCTTTGGTTCACAAGGGCATGATATAAAGCAGGCCGCCCGCAGCATCCCCCAAGCAAACCGGCCGGCCGGTCCAAAAAGGACCGGCCGGCTGTTGTTTATTAGTCTAATGTCTCTGTCGGATCAACGCCCGGGATGCCGTTTAAGGCAGGGTTCAAAACCCTTCCCCCGTTCCATGTTGATCAGGCCTTTTTCACCTGCTCGCCCTGTAGATCGCGAGCATATCCTGCTCGTTCAGCTTTCTGGCGGAGCCCGCCGAGCCTTTCACGCCTATTGCACACTTGCGCGCCATGGTTATAAGGTCTTCGTCCGTCGCGGCAACTCCCAGCTCTCTGAGGTTGGTGGGCATGTTGATCCTCCTGAAGAAGGCTTCGAGCGCCTCAATGCCCTTGAGCGCGATCTCTTCGTCGTTCCCGATCTCCTCGACGCCCATCACGTTGAGCGCGAACCGCTTGAAGCGCGGCAGGCAGTTTTTGTACACATACCTGGCCCAGCTTCCCCATACGGCGGCGAGTCCGGCGCCGTGCGCCACGTCGTACAGGCCGCCCAGCTCATGCTCCAGCTTGTGCGTCATCCAGTCTCCGCCGTCGTTGCCGCAGCCCGTGAGCCCGTTGTGCGACAGGCTTCCGGCCCACATTATCTCCGCCCTGGCATCGTAGTCCTTAGGGTCTTTGACCAGTATCTCGGCATTGACCATGACGGTCCTCAGCAGTCCTTCGGCCACCGCGTCCGTGATCTCCATGCTGCCGCCGTTTGTGAAATACCTTTCCATCGTATGCATCATAATGTCGGTGCATCCGCAGGCGGTCTGATAGTCGGGAAGCGTCATGGTCAGTTCCGGGTTCATTATCGCGAACCTCGGTCTGCCGTAATTGCTGCTGTAGCCGCGCTTTACCCAGCCCTCCTCCTTGGTTATCACGGAGGAATCGCTCATCTCGCTGCCTGTCGCCGCAATGGTCAGTATCACGCCCAGGGGCAGGCACGCTGCCGCCTTGCGCTTGTAATCGTAAAAGTCCCACACGTCTCCTTCATTCGCCACGCCGTAGCCTATGGCTTTCGCGGAGTCGATGGCGCTGCCTCCGCCCACGCCCAGCAGGAAGTCCACGCCTTCCTTCTTGCAAAGCTCGATCCCCTCGTATACCAGGCTCAGGCGGGGGTTGGGAACAACGCCCCCAAGCGTGACGTACGGTATCCCGGCGCCGTCGAGCGTATCCGTCACCCGCTTAAGCAGCCCGGAGCGTACGACGCTGCCTCCGCCGTAATGGATAAGCACCTTGCTGCCGCCGAATTCCTTTATGAGCTCGGCGACTTTCGTCTCCGTGCCCTTCCCGAACACGACCTTGGTGGGAGTATAGTAATTGAAACCGAACATGCAGATACCTCCTGTTTATCTTTTCGAATCTTTCAGACGGTTCGTCATTCAGCGCCGGCGTAGTATGTCCTTAGCACCTCGGCAACTTTTTCCTTCACGCTCTCATCCCGGGTGTAGAACGGGCTGCGGCACGGACCGACGTCCTGCCCCAGCAGGTTGGCTGCCAGCTTCACGATGCTGTTGGGATTGCCAAGCTTAAAGCAGTCACGTATGGGACGTATGGAATCGCTGGCGCGCTTGGCAGCCGCAAAATCGCCTTTAATGAAGTTCTCATATATGCTCACCATAGTTTTGGGGAACAGGTTGGTGATGCCGCAGATGGCACCTTTTCCGCCCGCCTGCAGCGTCCACAGCGCCAGTGAGTCATTTCCCGAAAGCACTATGAAATCCTCCGGCGTCTTTTCTATGTACTGGAGTATCTGGTCAAAATTGCCGCTGGAGTCCTTGATCCCGACTATGTTGGGTATCGCGGCAAGGCGTTTTACCGTATCCACAGTCAGATTCACGCCCGTGCGCATGGGGATATTGTACAGGATTATCGGAATGTCCACCTTTTCCGCCACCCGCGCAAAATGGCGGTAAAGCTCGTCCTGGGATGCCTGTGCAAAATACGGGCACACTATCGAAAGCACGTCCGCGCCCAGCTGCTGAGCCTGCCGGGAGAGTTCCACGGTCTCATTCGTGCTTACACAGCCCGTACCCACGTACAACGGCAGGCGTCCTGCATTTTCGTCTATGGTCACGCGCGCGACTTCCAGCTTTTCTTCGCGGCTGAGTATGTACCCTTCTCCGTTCGTCCCCAGGCAGAACACGCCGTGCACGCCCGCCTCTATCTGACGCCGGGTCTGGCGGCGCACGCCTTCGTAATCCACGCTCTCGTCGGGTTTCATGGGCGTGACCATTGCGGCGATTATGCCTTTTATGTCCTCACGTGTTTTCATGCTTCTTCCTCCGCAGTTTTGATCAGTTTTTCCAGCACGTCCGGGCTGCCGAAACCGCCCGATTTGGTGACCAGCGTGAGCTCCCCGTCCTGAAGGAACGCCCTGGAGACCACTACGCCCGTCTCGATCTCTCTGACCGGCAGCAGACCCCGGCACCCCATTTGGCTCAGGGCGGCGCTCACGCAGTCTCCGCCAAACAGGCACAAGGTGCCGTCGAAACCGCTGTCGACCAGTTTTTTCGCCGCGCGTCCCAAATTGCGGACGATGCGCTGTCCGGTCTTTCGTGTATCAAGCCCCAGCTGTTCCCCGAGCCTCGAAAGCTCTTCCGCCCGGGCGGGTGTCCGGGACGTTTCTATCATAGCTCCCGGCTGCCTGCCCGAGATCATGTCGATCATCCTGTCTGTATCCGGATCCTCTTCCAGTACGTCTGAAAACCCGCAGCTGTACAGCCCTGCCGCTTCGCCCCGCCGCATCAGCTCCATGTTCACGCTGTTCAGGCTCGCCGTAAACACTGCCAGCGGCAGCCGTATCCGCGCCGAAAGAGGATCCGCACGTTTCAGCGAGAACAGCGTCCCCAGCGCCCGGGCGAACCCCGCGCAGCCCGCGTATGCCGTGAGCGGCGCAGACAAGTGTTCATAAGCATAAGCCATTATGGCTTCGTCTGTGTTAAGTTCCGCTATCTCTATCGAAGGACCGTTTTCACCGCCGTAAGGAGAGCATGCGTCAAAGACAGGCAGACTGCTCTGCAGGGAGATTATATCCCGTGTGCGATCCTGCGTTACCGGGTTCGGCAGGTCGCGTCCGAACACGCTTTTACTCACAGGCACGCCGCCTATCAAATGCACTCCGTTTTCGGTCCGCCTATCCAGCGCGGGATATGCCGGGGCGAACAGAAGCCTGCCGTTCACCGCCCGGGCCGCCGCTTCCAGATACGCGCCGATATTGCCTCTCAGCCCCGAATCCGTCTTTATGTAAACGGCTTTGGCTCCAAGCCCGAACGCGATTTGGCAGGCTTTGAACGTAGTGCCAAACGCCTCGTCCCTGTCCATGTGCCGGCTGTCCAGATTGGCCACCAATACGGTTTCATCACAGGGAGCGATATTCTTGATACCGCTGACCACCCGGGCGCTAATGCCTTCCTGACTGAGTTTTACGCCCGTATCCAGGGCGCCCGTAAAGTCGTCCGCCGCAATGAACAGCTCAGGCATGCCGTTTTGCCTCGTAATAAGGTATCATTTTTACGGCTGTAGTCACGGCTTCCACCATGCTCATCTCGTTTGCGGTATTTTTGCCCGCCCTGTCGAACGCAGTGCCGTGGTCTACGCTGGTGCGGATTATCGGCAGACCTATCGTGGTGTTGATGCCGCTCATGGAGGTGAACAGGCCCGTGGCTGGATCCATTTTGAAACCGTAAAGCTTTAGCGGGATATGCCCCTGGTCGTGATACATGGCGACGACTATGTCGTACATGTCTCCCACGGCTTTTACGAACACGGTGTCCGGCGGTATCGGTCCTTCCGCATTTATGCCGTTTGCCTTTGCCTGTTCGACAGCGGGTATTATAGCATCCGCTTCTTCGTTTCCAAACAGCCCGTTTTCGGACGCGTGGGCGTTCAGCCCCGCGACTCCTATCTTCCCGTTGGGTATCCCCAGCATTTTCAGCGCTTCATTGGCAAGGACGATCGTCCTGTACACGCGCGGGGTCTGTATCAGCTCGCACGCTCGGCGCATGGAAACGTGGGTGGTCACGTGTATGACCCGCAGACAGCCGCTCATAAGCAGCATAGCGTAATCGTCCGTATGCGTGTATTCGGCGAATATCTCGGTGTGACCGGAATACATATGCCCGGCCAGATGAAGCGCTTCTTTATTGATCGGAGCCGTGGCCACGCCCGCCGCTTTTCCGGCCATTGAAAGCTCTATGGCTTTCGTGACATACCTGAAAGCCGCCTCTCCGCACAGCGCGCTCACCTTGCCCATCTCGTAGCTTTGGCCGTCCAGCGCATTTATGTCCAGCAGCTCCAAAGCGTCCCGGTCGCCCCTGGCAGATTCCAGATTCCCGATCACTCTGAGCTTCAACGGGCTGTGCGTGAGCGCCATGGCTTTCTCGACGGGTCCTCTGTCCCCTATCACCACCGGCACGCAGCCTTCACGGGTCTCGGGATGGCAGAGCGCCTTTACCGTGACCTCCGGCCCTATTCCCGCCGGGTCGCCCAGCGTCAAAAGCAGTTTAGGCAGCATGGTTTTTCCCTTCCCTGTGGTTTTTCCGTAAAAGCAAAAGAGGCAGGCGGGATCGTGATATTCTCACTTCCGCCTGCCCATTTCGTTTATTCGATACAATCTCCGACGCTTCCGCCGATCGGCGTCTTTTCAAATCCCGCACCGGTCGCAACGGCCATTTCATAATGTCGCATGGGCAGACATTTCCCATATTATGGCACTATAGTATCACTTATGCGCGGAAATGTGAAGGTTTTCCTCAAAATTTCTGCATTTGCCTTTTTCAAAGCCATGTCCATATCCCACGGCGACCTCGTTATACTCAAGGCTGCTCCCCACAGCATATGGATTTACACCGGTATCTGTGTTATACTATAAATGTGCGCATTCGCTTCAGCGCACCTTTCGCAGCCACGTAATACACTATAGCTGATTTGGAAAAAGCAAACCCTTTCCCGTCGCAGGCAGGAGATATAACATATGAAACGCTGTGTTGTGGTCGGCGGCGCCGACATAAATGACTACGCACGCATCAGAAGCCGCATTCGCAGAGACGATTTCGTCATATTCTGTGACAGCGGCCTTAAACATATGGCCCCGCTCGGATCGAAGCCGGGTCTCATAGTGGGCGATTTCGATTCTTATTCCGATCCTCACCTGGACGTGGAGACCATAACGCTGCCCACGGAGAAAGACGATACCGACAGCGTTTTCGCCGTCAAGGAAGCGCTTAAGCGGGGTTTTGACGATTTCCTGCTGATAGGCGCGGCGGGCGGAAGGCTGGATCATACGCTGGGAAACATTTCGATACTGCTCTACCTCGATTCACTGGGCAAAAACGCCTGCCTTATCGACGATTATTCAGAAATGGAGATCGTCTCCCGCTGCCCCGCCCGCGTGGACGGTTCATTCTCGTATTTCTCTCTGTTGAACATATCCGGCACAGCCAGGGGCATAACCATAAAAGACGCGAAATACCCCCTTGACGGCGCCGAGATAACCTGCGAATACCAGTACGGCATCAGCAACGAGGTCCTTCCCGGAAAGACTGCTTTAATCACCGTGCGGGAAGGCCGGCTGCTGCTCGTAAAAGTATTCTAAGCAGCATATTCACCCGCAAGACCGCTTCCGCCCTGCGCAGGTCCGCGCATCAGATTAAAGGATCGGAGAAAACAGGCATGAACAGCACAGCAGGCAAAGACGGCTATCCCCAGTTTTCCGGCAGCGATGCCGAAAACGTCACCTCCGGCGGAAAAGATGTTTTTGACCGCCTTCGCGCAAGCCCCGCCGTGCACCACAGGCCCATGGGTCTCAAAAACGCCGAAGTCACTGAGAACAGCGTCCTGATGACATTCGGGGTCAGCGCGAGAAAAAGCGTGCTGTCATACACCCACGAGACCGCCTTGGACCTGTATCAGCTCGCGCAGCCCGAAACAGCAGAACTGTACCTGCGGATCGAGCTGTGGACGGACAGCATTTTCCGCGTGGTGTTCTCTGCGCAAAAAGATATCAAGGACATTTTCGGCAGTCTGCCGAAGGATATGCGCATGCTGGTCGCCCAGCCGGAAAAAGTCCCCTTCACTTATGCGGACGGCGTCATCTCCACCGATACGATCAGCATCCGTATCGACCCCGAGACCTCACGGATAAGCTCCGGTTACCCGGACGGAAAGGAATTCTTTTCCCAGCTCAAGTCCGCTTTCCAGGCTGCCGATATATTCGATCTCGCCATGAGCAGGAACGGCGCCGAAAGCGCCTGTTTCGAAGCGCTTGAACTGGAAAACGACGAAGTGATCTACGGGCTTGGCGAACGCTTCGACAGCCTTACGAGGAACGGCAGGCAGGTCGATTTCCACAATAAAGACGCCGTGGGCACCACGAGCCCGCGCACTTACGTGAATTTACCGTTTTATCTTTCCACAAAAGGTTACGGGCTTTTTCTCAATTCGTCCGCCAAAACAGACTGGCAGATCGCGACCAAAGACGCGTCTGCCCTGCAGTTCGGCGTGCTTGACGATCAGCTTGATTATTTTGTCATTGCCGGCAAAACACCCGGGGAGATCATAAAAGGCTACTGCCGTCTGACCGGCTTTTCCAAGCTTCCTCCCCTTTGGTCGTTCGGGCTTTGGATGAGCCGCAGCATCTACTCTTCCTGGGATATCGTGGACCAGGCATCCGCGGAGATCCGCGAAAGGGACATTCCCTGCGATGTGCTGTGCCTGGACACCGTATGGTTCAGCCAAAACTGGAACTGCGATCTCAAGTTCTCCACGGAGCGTTTCCCGGATCCCGAGGAGCATATGGCCCGGCTTAAAGAGCAGGGATTCCGCATCTGCCTGTGGCAGTACAATTTCATCCCCCCGCGGGATGACAACACCAATTACCTCGAAGCCGTGGAGAACGGCTATCTGGCGCAGGATGACAGCGGAAGACCGTACCGGCTGCCCGAATCCTGCAAAGGCAGCTGGACAGACGACGCGATAGTCGATTTTTCCAACCCGGACGCGAGAAAATGGTACGCAAACAAGATAAAAGCGCTGATGGACCTCGGAGCGGGTGTGATCAAGACGGACTTCGGCGAGGGCATTCCCGAAGAAGCCGTCTACCGAGGCATCGAGGGCAGATACTTCCATAATCTATACTCCCTCGCATACAATGCCACGGTGTTCGGCGCCTCAAACGGCATCGTCTGGGCGCGCAGCGGCACCACCGGTTCCCAGCGTTTTCCCATGCACTGGGGCGGAGACAGCCAGTGCAGCTTCGAAGCGCTCGCCGGCACGCTGAGAGCGGCGCTTTCGATAGGCATGAGCGGCATACCGTTCTTTTCCCACGACATCGGCGGCTTCATAGGCAATCCCGATGACGAACTGTACGTGCGCTGGGCGCAGCTTGGACTGTTTTCTTCCCATTCGCGCTGCCACGGCGTCGGAAACGACACCCACCGCGAGCCCTGGCTTTTCTCGAAGGAAGCCTGCGACATATTCCGTTTTTACGACAAACTGCGCTATTCGCTAATGCCCTACATATACGGGCAAGCACAGAACTGCGTGGAGACCGGGCTGCCCATGATGCGCGCGCTGTATCTGGAGTATCCCGAAGACAGGAATGTAAGGTATATAGACGACGAATACCTGTTCGGAGACAGCCTGCTCATCGCCCCCGTGCTTAAACCCATGAAAAAGAGCAGGATCAGGAAGATATACCTGCCCAAAGGCGTCTGGTTCGACTATTTCAGCAGGGAGAAGTTCGTTTCCTGCGGGGAGTGGATAGAAAAAAGGATCGAATTAAGCACGCTTCCGATATTCGTGAAGGAAGGCGCCGTGCTGCGATACTGCTCTGCTGATACAAGCCTTAAAGACGGCATGGGCCGCATAGTCAAAGAAGAAGAATGGGGTTGACTGTCCGGGCAGGCAGAGCATACATCACCATATCTGACCGAGAGGCGGCGTGAACGGTCAGAAGCCGGCTGTTTGCGCCGCCGCGGGCTTTATGATATACTTTATCCGCTGCGATACAGCAATCTACAGAAATGAGCAGGACGAAAGACCATGCATCCGGAGAAGGAACGTATATACGAAACGCTGCGATCGATGAAAGAAAAAAACCTTTCAGAGCGGGACGCGCTGAAACGCCGCGCTTCCCTGGAAGCGTACCGTCATCTCGCCTGTGAAGGACAGCAGGACGGGGCCGCCGTACTTATCTGGACGCGGGCGCTTCAGACCGCCCTGACGGAAAACGAAGTCATATATGTCCCCGCATCGGATGAGCCGTACTATATCGACTCCCCCGTCGTCATTCCTTCCAACAGGCATATAATCGCCGACAGCGGCGCCGTTATACGCCTCAAAAAAGGAGTAAAAACGCTCATGTTCCGCAACGAGCATACCGTTGACGGCACGCATTTCCCCATCCCTTCCGACGCAAGGGACGAAAACATAAGTATTACCGGCGGCATCTGGGAAGAAAGCATCGATCACCGCGCGGGATACGGCAAAAGCGGCATGATAGACGAACAGCGCAGTTTTTACGGCGTTTCCACCGCCATGTTTTTCAACAATCTGAACGGGCTCACCCTGGAAAACATTGTTTTCAGGCACACCGCAGGCTTCGCGGTACAGGCAGGAGACATCAGCAATGCAGTCATGCACGGCATCACGTTTGAAGAATGCTACGCCGACGGGCTGCATATAAACGGCAATACGAAGAACGCGTGGATAAAGGACATAAAAGGCCAATGTGGCGACGATCTGGTGGCGCTGAACGCCTACGACTGGCAGAACTCGTCCGTAGACTTCGGCCCCATGGAATGCGTGCTGTGCGAAGATCTGGAGCTCTCACCGTCAAGTCCTTACAAGGCGATGCGCATCCAGCCCGGTCTTTACTATTACCGTGACGGCTCAGACATAGACTGTGCCTTAAACGGCGTGATAGTCAAAAACGTGCGCGGCATCCGGACTTTCAAAATGTATTACCAGACTCCCGCGTACAATATCGCGGACGAAGAGCCTGAAAAAGGCGCCCCGGGCAGCGGAGACTGGATATTCTTTGAAGATATCTGCGTGGACCTCGCTTCCCCGCTGGACGCGTTCCGGGAATACACGCAGTCCGATCCCGTTCGCGGCACTTTCGCCGCGTTTGAGATAGGCGCAAACATCAAACACCTGTTTCTTGAAAACATAGACCTGAAACTGTACCGCGGACGCTTTCCCCAGTCGTTCCTGCTGTGCGCCGGACCGAAATCCTGTCTCGTCGGAGACGGAACGGTCGAAGTATTCGATCCGTACGTAAGCTGCGAAGTGGGAAGCGCGGAGCTGAGCGATATCCGCATAAACGGCGAAACACCCAAAAAGATAGAGCCTTTCATCCGCGAGATAGTGTTTGACGACATCAACCGTGACGGCAGGTCCACGGGGCGCGGAAAAATAGACCGGATCATCTACTGACACCGGCATAGTATTACGAGGTTGGTATCATATGGAAAAATGGCGTGACAGGTATCTTACGGAACATTTCAGCTTTGAAGGCAGAGACGCGCTGATCGTTTTCCCGGAAAAAGCCGATGAGAAAAAGCGCTGGGCGCTCAAGACCGAGTATTTTTACGCATTTCAGGACCTGGAAGAAAAACTGGTGGAAAACGGTTTTCACCTGGCATACCTGAAAAACAGCAACCGCTGGGGCACTCCGGACGACTTGGCTGCGAAACGCCGCTTTGCCGGGATGCTCCGGGAAAAGTACGGACTCAGCGAAAAATGCGTGCCTGTCGGCATGAGCTGCGGCGGCCTGCACGCCATAAAGCAGGCTGCGGCGTATCCCGAAATGGTTTCGCTGCTGTATCTTGACGCCCCGGTGGTGAACCTGTTGAGCTGTCCCTTCGGCCTGGGGTCCTTTGGTTCCGGCATTTCAGAAAGCGCAAAGCAGGAGGCGCTGGATGCCCTCGGGCTGGATATGTCCGGGATGATCGCCTACCGGGATCACCCTCTGGATCATCTTGATAAACTGATAAGCAGCCGTATGCCCGCGCTGCTGGTGTGGGGCGAAGCGGACACCATCGTTCCGTTTGAGGAAAACGGCAGGCATATATACGACGCCTATAAAGCGACGGACATCCCCTTCATGGCCCAGTCAAAGCCCGGATGCGACCATCACCCCCACGGTCCGGCGGATATGGAAAAAGCGCTCGCATTCATACTGGAAAACGCTTAGCATGCAACGCGGACGCCCGTCCGGCATTTTCAACAATAAAGAACGCGGCGGATCATAACTCGATCCGCTGCGTTCCGTCTTTTGTGACATAGTGTCTCTTTGCGCCGAGTATGTCCATCCACTTGCGCGTCAGTTTTGTGCCATAAAGGCGTATCAGTCCCATGCGGCGCAGTTTTTCCACGTCCGAAAGATACCCGGGTTCTTCCTCCTCATCGTAAAGCCAGTCCGCGCAGCACCACATGCACGCCTCCGGCATGATCTCGGCATACACCTCCATGCCCACGTTCCCGTGCCCGTGATGAGCCATCTGGCAGATGTCGGATTTGAGCAGGTGCCGAGACTCCCTGAACAGCAGATCACCCCCGGCAGGCCCCAGGTCGCCGAGAAACATCACCGTTTTGTTGGGCGTGGTCACTTTGAACACCAGCGAGCTGTCGTTCATAAGATTCGCGGTGAGCCCCTCATGATAGCTGAACAAAAAGTCGATATGCACTTCGTCTATGACCAGCGACTCGCCCTGGTGCGTGATATGCGCTTTGTCCCTGAACAAAGGCAAAACGGCGTTGAACGCGGGCAGCATGTCGTTCAGTTCGCTGCGGAAGTAAGTCACGTCCTCCACATCAGTTTTGTTTATCAGTTCGTCATAGGGCGGGAAGTTGTAATATACCGTCCCGACATCAAAATCCGCTCCGCCGTTTTTTGCAAATTCGTCCACGAACCCGCTGATATGATCCATGTGCGCATGAGTGAGTATCCAGGCGGAGATGTGCCTCCCGCCCACATACTGCTTAAGCAGCGGCATATCGGCTGGACGTCCGCCGTCTATAACTATGCAGTTGTTTTTATCCGTCACCAGCACAAAGGACATCATGAATCTGCTGGTCTCGGTAAGCTGGTAAAGTACAGCCATTTGAGCTCCTCCTTTTTTGAACGTTCTTTCTTTTCCCGCCTGCGCGTAATACGCTTTCAGGCATTATCCGTATTTTTCTTCGAATCGTTTCACGACCGTCCTGATCGTTGTCATGCCGAGTTTGTTATCGCAGAACTCTTTTATATGATTCGGGATCTTGTGATAATACGCCTCCGCCATGCCGCGAGCAATGCATGCCTGAGCATCGGCGTCACTGCCCCAAATAATACGTCACCCGTCAATAATCCCTGTATTGTTTCCAAACATCCAGCACAAGCATGTACCTTTCCAGCGGCAGTCCCCTGAAAGGTATGTTGCTGGTGCAGAACACGTATCCGCCGCCGGGCTTGGCGTACTTAAGGCAGTATTCGGCCGATTCTATGACATCCCTCTCCGTGCCGGTCTGCATGGCGGCGCAGTGCACGTTGCCGCACAGGGCCACCCTGTCCCCGTATTTTTCCTTCACATAGCGTATGTCGACTCCCGCCATGGGGTCCAGTGAGTGCAGCGCGTGGGGATTGCACGCCACCATCTGGTCGATTATGGGCATTATGTTGCCGTCCGTATGTTTTATGGCGTAGCCGCCCCGGGCGCGTATGTGCGCAATAATGTCCTTAAGGTAAGGTGCTATGAATTCTCCGAACATTTTCGGAGAAATGAACGGTCCCTGGTTAAAGCAGTAATCGGAGCAGAGTATGAACCCGTCAATACCGTGGCTGAGCATATAGTCGTTGCGTTCGATCGCTCCGTCCGCCATGCGGCGGCACTCGTCGTGCAGTTTTTCGGGTTCCTCATACAGTTTGTAACTGAGCTCGTACATGCCGTTGCCGTCGGGAATCGCCAAAGTGCCGTCCCCGTGGCACAGCAGCATGAACCTGTCGCCGGTCAATTCGCGGATCATCTCGGCTGTGCGCGCCATGTGCACCGTATTCAGATGATGGAGGCAGATGGCGTCGTGCTCCAGTATTTCATACACCCTGATAATGAATTCTGCGTTTTTGCGCAGCCGTTTCTCCACCTCCGCGGGGGACAGCCCTTCAAGCTCCTCTTCGTGCAGATAGTCTCCTCCCACCAGTTCCGGGCACAGCTGGAACTCCAGCTCGAAAGTGGGCACCCGGTCTGGCACACCGCGCTCCAGCGCTGTGACCATTCTCTGTCTCGGCGTCATAAGCTTCTCCTTTGTCGTTTCCGTCGCTGTCTGTGATCGGCCTGCCTCACATGTCCGGCTCGAATTCGGTCACGGTGACAGTGCCGTTACTTTTGATATCCGGCAGTTCCTTGGTCCTCTTAAGATACGCATCAAACATTTCCAGATGGAACCTGCACAGGTTTTCGTGCATGACGTCCGGGTCCAGTTTTCCGACGCCGAACCCCATCATATGTTTCATGTCCGAAAAACCCATATGCGCCATGTCTCTGAACAGCACTTTATAAACCGTTTGGGTATGCCTGATATATGCCCTGGCTGCTACGTTTTCGTTTCCCTTGCAGCTCATCTGCATAAACGGCTTCTCAAGCACTCCGCCGCGGTAGTCTCCGAACAGCGCGCCGTCTATATTGACGCCGCAGGCAAACTCCTTTTCCCTGAGACACAATGCGTACGCGGTGTCTCCGCCGAAGGAATGTCCCGCAGCGCCTATGCCGTTGTCAAAATCGATAAGATGCCCCAGGTTCCTTTTCGCGTATTCGACAGCGGTTTTCGTATCCTTCACCCACTCCTCCAGCCTGCCCATCATGAAACCGCAGTATTTGTTTTGGAAAACGTCGAACTTTTCAGCCAGTTCCCCGTTAGTGCCTTTCGCCCGGGTCAGTTTCATCGCCGCCGTCATTCCGCCCAGGAAAGGCCGATACATCTGTTTTGAGAGGCCTTTAACACTGCATAAGCATGTCCCGTCGTCCAGCTCCGTGCATGCGCATTCCAGCGAATGGGCAACGCTTATGACCACATACCCGTGGGATGCCAGTTCTATGCACAGGAAGGAGCTGCCTTCCCGGTATGACATATAGCCGTGGTTGAACATTATGAGCGGGAACTTCTTTCCTTCGATAAACGGAGCGTTTTCGAAGCATTCCGACGTGTTTAACCACGCCGCTTCCAGTTTGTCGAAGCTCGGCGTGAACATGAACGATCTCCTTAGCGCCGCTGCCATATCCCTCGAAATGCGCGCCGCCTTCGCGCAGCCTTCCGTGCTGCTTTTCAGGACCGGGTAATACACCCGCGCCGCGACACTGCGCATGGAGGGCGGCTTAAGCAGCGTTTCTTCCCTGTCGTCCTTAACGGTATAGGTAAAAGTACCGACCGCGTATTCTCCCGTGGGCTTTGGCAGATCTCTTCTCATCGCGGGGCCTCCGCATCAAAAAGGTGATAATGTGATTTTATTGTACCATTTTTCAAGGATATCCGCAATTCCAAACACAAGAAAAACGGCGCCGCGCGCCCAATGCATTCCGTCCCGGCACTTGATATTGAACATTTTATGAATTATAATTGTTCCCGGCGGTGCGCCGGCATAATCAAAACAAAGGCACTCCGTCGCATGCAGTTTCACGAGGTGTGTTATGAACAAAGTCATATCCGTCGCAATAATCGGCTGCGGAGGCCGCGGCCTTCACGCCTTTGGCATTCCGATGCAGACCCGGTTCAGCGATATGTTCAAGGTGGTCTCCGTCTGCGACATAAGTCCCGCCGCGCTTGACAACGCCGCCGATGCGCTGGGCATAGACAAAGAAAACTGCTTTCTGCACGAAGACGATTTTTTCGGCAAAAAGCGCGCGGAACTGCTGGTCATCGCCACCCAGGACAAAGACCATGTGCGGCATATGCTTAAAGGGCTCAAACTCGGCTATGACTTAATGGCGGAAAAGCCCATCACTTCCTCCCGGGAGGAATGCGCCCTGCTGCTGAAAGCGCAGAAAGAGAGCGGCAGGAAGGTGTTCGTGGGCCATGTGCTCAGGTACGCTCCCGCTTATCTTAAAGTGGACGAGATCCTGTCCTCCGGCAAGATAGGCAGGCTGATCTCCATTTCGGAGACCGAGCAGGTGTGGTATGGGCACTTTGTGCACTCATATGTGCGCGGGGCCTGGCGGAAAAAGGAAAACTCCTCCCCCGTCATCCTTGCCAAATGCAGCCACGACCTGGACCTGCTGCAGTATTACGCCCGTTCCCGCTGCGAAAGCGTGTCTTCCGTCGGCAGCCTGAGCTGGTTCAGGCCCGAAAACGCCCCCGAAGGCTCCGCGGACCGCTGCACGCAGTGCCGTTATATCGACACCTGTCCCTACAGCGCAAAACGGCTGTACATAGACCGCATGAAAAACAGGCCGGACTACGTCTTCTCGGCTATCATCGTGCGGCCCAACAAACTCACGCCGGAAACCGCCTGGGAAGCCATACACACGGGTCCCTACGGCAAATGCGTGTACCGCTGCGACAATGACGTTCCCGACAACCAGCAGTGCCTTATGAAGTTCGAAAACGGCGTCACCGCAATCCTGGATATGAACGCCTTTACCGGCAACGGCGGGCGCATCATAGACTTCCACGGTTCACTGGGAGAACTCATAATCAACGAGGACGAGGACTACATCCGCATAAAGATCTACGGACGCGAAGAGCACGAGACCATTCCCATTTCCGGCCTGGTGGATGCAAACCACAACCACCACGGCGGCGGTGACGAAGGTCAGCTGCGCAGCCTGTACGCCATGCTTACAGGCCGGATACGCGAAGTCACGTCCCTTGAAAACTCGATCGAAAGCCACCTTATGGGCATCGCCGCCGAAGAATCCCGTCTGCTGGGCGGACAGCTCGTACAAGTGCATCAATAACGGATCGTCCAGGAAAACGAGAAATAAGAATGAAAAAGACGAAGAGGCGTTCGGTCGAGCCCAAGTATTCCATGTGCGTACAGCCGTCTTTCATCATCGGGACGAATAACGAAGACGGCTCAGCCAATTTTGCCCCCATAACCTGGGTCAGCGTGACGCACGGATCCGGTGACGGATACATGCTGGTCATAAGCATGTCCGGGACAAAAACCACGAAACTGAACGTGCTGCGGACGCGGATGTTCAGCGCCAACCTCGTCAGTACGGATATGCTGCCGCTGATGGATTACTTTGGCTCGCGTCACGCGAGCGAAGGCAAAAAAGACGCGCTTGATTACTGCGTGAGCCGCGGTGAAGTACTGGACGTTCCGGTATTGGATCAAAGCCGCTGGGTATATGAATGCGAAGTGGCAAAGACAGTTGATACCGGAGATTCGACTACGTTTTTCTGCCATATCCGTAATATCCAGATGGATGAACGGCTCGTGTGCAGCGATATCTTTGATGTCGATCTGACTATTCTTGATCCGGTCATATATTCCGGAAAGTACCACAGCATCGGCGAAAAGCTCGGAAGCATCGGAGATTTCCTGTAGCCCGGCGCTGCCCGAGATCCGGTCTCATTTCATGAACGGATGCGCTCCCTCGCCGTTACGGATGTCGATAGACCGGACGCACGCAGGGAGAACGGAAAACAGCACCGCACCTAATATCTTGATGGAGATGTCAGCCATGGCAAAGATCATAATGACCAAGCCCAGCGAAAGCGGCATCGCGCTGGGCGGCATCGGCGCCGGCAGCGTGGAAATCATGCCCGACGGCGAATTTCACTATTGGCAGATCGCGAACCCGCCCAGACTGACCCGTGCATGCTGGGGAGATAAGGTCGATGACGGCGAAAGCCACACAGGCGCGCTGTCGTTCTATGTGCGCACGGAACAGCCGGGCAGGCGTCCGGTCGTGAGGAAACTCGGCATGAGGACCGACCCGGAAGATTTCACCTACCGGCTGTACCCATGGAATAAACCCGTTGAAAGGATCACCTTCGACGGGCGTTTCCCGGTCTGTGAGCTTAAATATGAAGACGGCGATCTCCCCTGTCTGGTCACGGGAAAGGCGGTCGCGCCGTTTGTTCCGCATCATACCGATATAGCCGCCACACCCGGGTTTTATATGGATTTCGAGATCGAGAACACCAAGGCTTTTTGCGCTGACGGTGAGCCTGCTGGGCACGCTCGTCCCCGAATTCTGCAACGACGGCGGCTGCCGGAATGCTCTGTCCAAAGACTCGGACAGCGTCAGTATCACGATGCGTCCGCATCGGAAAACCGATGCGCCAAACTGCGGCGAAGTGTGTGTAAGTATAGGCGGAGACGGCGATAAGAGCTTTATTACCGGAGAATACAGGCGTTTCATCAGGGAATATGTCTGCCATGGGACGTTTGGCGTCAGCCAGGAATCCGTCCTCTTCGGTTTTCGTGAATCCGGCCGCCTGCCTGACAGCGAGGCCGGCTCGCTGCCTCCCGATATCCCCGAAAGCTTCGAGGTGCTCTCCGAAAACGAGACCGACAGCCTATTCCAGGCTTATGCCGGCTATCCCTCTGCCGCATCGGTTCTTAGGCGCATACGCGAAACGGGGCCTGATTTCCCGAAAGACAAAACAGAAAAAGAATCGTTCCTCACAAGCATCCGCGGACAGGCATCGCGCCTGAAACCCGAGGAATTCGGCACATCTGCCCTCTGCAGCACCATGGACCTCGCCCCGGGCGAGAAGAAGACCGTGCGCTTCATACTGACATGGTACTTCCCCAACCACTTCTCTGCGGATGGGCAGCGGTTCGGGCACTACTATGAAAACCTGTTCGTCGGGGCTTTGGACGCCAATATCTTCCTTAGAGACCACCGGGCGGAAGTATTTGACAGGGCTGTCGCTTTCTCGCAGCTGCTGTATAACACCGACCTGCAGCAAGTGTACCCCGACTGCTGGAGCGGGCATCTCAGCACGATCGTCAAAAGCTCCTGGTATCTGAAAGACGGCAAGTTCGGCTTGTGGGAAGGCCAGGGTTACTGCGGTTTCCACACGACCGATATCACTTACCACGCATCGTTCGGTCTGATCGCGCTGTTTCCGGAATTACAGCTGGGGCAGATGCGTATGGGCGCCGCCTTCCAGCGCGAGGACGGGCGCGTGCATCATTGCTTCTCGCCGGACATGGAGCATGTGGACAACGGGTTTGACCGCGTGGACATGAACAAC
>JAIKYG010000016.1:0-32158 GCA_024683475.1 Clostridiales bacterium
GCGTGTCACCGGGCACGGCGATCATGTCCAACCCCACAGAGCACACCGCGGTCATGGCTTCCAGCTTTTCTATGCTCAGTGCGCCTTTCTGCGCAGCGGCGATCATGCCCGCGTCCTCGCTCACGGGGATGAACGCGCCGCGTAGACCTCCTACCCGGCTGGACGCCATCACGCCGCCTTTTTTGACGGCGTCGTTCAGCAGCGCCAAAGCGGCGGTAGTGCCATGACAGCCGCAGGCCTCAAGGCCCATCGCTTCGAGTATCCTGGCCACGCTGTCGCCCACGGCTGGAGTAGGTGCCAGGGACAGATCCACTATACCAAACGGTATATTCAGCCTTTTGGATGCTTCTAGCGCCACCAACTGGCCTACCCTGGTTATCGAAAACGCAGTGCGCTTTATCGTCTCCGCCACCCGGTCGAAAGGCATTCCCCTGACCTGTTCCAAAGCGGAAGCGACCACGCCCGGGCCCGATACGCCCACATTGATCGCCAGGTCGCCCTCTCCCGCGCCGTGAAACGCGCCCGCCATGAACGGGTTGTCCTCCACCGCGTTGCAGAACACCACCAGTTTGGCGCAGCCAAAGCCCCGGCTGCTTACCGTTTTTTCGGAAAGCTCTTTTATCACCCGGCCCATGCGTTTGACCGCGCTCATATTGATGCCGGCTTTCGTAGAGCCTATATTCACGCTGCCGCACAGCCGTTCGGTCGAAGAAAAAGCCTCCGGCATGGAATCCATGAGCCTCGTGTCGTTATTAGTCTGCGCCTTATGCACCAGCGCGGTGTAGCCGCCGATAAAGTTTACTCCCGTGGTCTTCGCAGCTCTGTCAAGCGCCGCGGCCAGCTTGACCGGGTCCGTCATCCCGCCGGATATCAGCGCCGCAGGGGTGACGGATATGCGCTTGTTGACTATCGGCACGCCAAAGTCTTTTTCTATCTGTTCGCCGGTCTTGACCAGGTCTTTCGCGCTGAAGCAGATCTTGTCGTATACCTTATCGCACAGCCTTTCGTCGCTGTCGCTCACGCAGGACAGCAGGGATATGCCCATGGTTATGGTGCGTACGTCCAGCTTCTGCTTGTCTATCATCTGAAGGACGGAAAGGACTTCGGACGGTGTTACCATGCTTTCCTCCTAAATCCTGTACATGCTGTCGAAGATCTCGCTGCGCTGCAGCCTGATCTGCACATTGAGCTCTTCCGCGAGGGTGTTTAACTGTTCCCCCAAACGGTCGAAGTCGCAGTTCCCGCTCGATATGTCCGCTATCAGGACCATGGTAAAATAACCAGAAACTATGGTCTGGGATATATCCAGTATGTTGGCGTCGTTTTCGTAAAGCACGTTGGTGACCCGGGCGGTTATGCCTTTTCTGTCCAGACCCAGCACGCTTACTACCGCTTTTTTCTCTTCCATTTGGTCAATTCCTCCTGAGCAATGTGTATTCTATGCACTGTCAGCCATCGTTTGCAAGCTTTTCCGAGAAATATTTTTTGTGTTTCCGGTTAATTTTTGTGTAAAGCACTTGCGCCGCGTCATTTCATGTGCTATAATACGGGAGTTTGTTGTGAGGTATACACCATAAGGAGGTGTAAGCATGGGAAAGTTCTGTCAGGTCTGCGGTAAAGGCATCACTTACGGCAATAATGTGAGCCATTCCAACCGCAAAACCCGTCGCACCTGGGCTCCCAACACCCAGAAGGTGCACGTGCTGATAAACGGCAAAGCCCAGCGCATGAGCGTCTGCACCAGATGCCTGCGCAGCGGCAAGGTAGAGCGCGCGGTGTAACGGTTTGACCGGTTTAAACGGCGGGGTTAATGCCCCGCCGTTTGCTTTTATTCCGTTTCTACATGTCATTGAGATATTCCCTGTTGTCCCAGATATACTTGAACCCGCTCCACAGCGTCAGGGCGAGGGAAATGCACATAATTACCTGCGTCGCGATGTGCCAGAAATCGTGCAGGTTCACCTCAAGTTCGCTGGACAGATCCTTCATGGGTATCAAAAGCAGCGCCATGGGTATGTAGATCATCTGGCTCACGGTCTTGAGCTTGCCCCAGATGCCGGCGGCAATGACCTTGCCTTTTGTGGAAGCCACCAGCCTGAAGCCGCTCACCAGGAACTCCCTGGCCAGCATGAACATGCACACCCAGCCGGGCATATAGTTTCTTTCCACCAGCATTATCAGGGCGCTCATCACCAGCAGCTTGTCGGCTATGGGATCCATGAATTTGCCGAAATCCGTCACCAGGTGACGGCTGCGGGCGATCTTGCCGTCCAGCAGGTCGGTCACGCTGGCCAGCACGAATATAAGCAGCGCGATCCACTGGTACACCGCGCGGCTGGTCATGGATGCAAACCACACGAAAATGGGCACCAAGGCGATCCTCAGCATCGTAAGTTTATTGGGCAGGTTCATTCAATCACCCCCATCAGGTCATATGCGTCGCAGTCGGTTATTCTGACGGTCACGAAATCCCCGGGCTTGTACCTTGCGTCCGCTTTCACGCGGATTATGCCGTCCGCCTCGGGCGATTCGGCGTAGCTGCGGGCAATGTAATACCCGTCCTCCTCGCCGTCTATCAGCGCTTCCGTCTTTGTGCCGATCCGCTTTTGGTTGTTTCCCAGCGATATCTGCTGCTGGGTCATCATGAGCAGGTCCAGCCTGCGCGTCTTTTCTTCATCGTCTATCTGATCAGGCATTTCGGCGGCGGGAGTATCCTCCTCCGGAGAATACGTGAATGCGCCCATGCGGTCGAATTTCCACTCTTTCACGAAATCCAGAAGTTCATTAAACTGTTCGGGCATCTCTCCCGGGAAGCCCACTATGAACGTGGTGCGCAGTATAATGCCGTATTCGCGGCACTTCGACAGCAGGCGTTCTATATGCGCCCTATCTCCCCTGCGGTTCATCTTTTTAAGCAGATCATCGTTCACATGCTGAAGCGGCAGATCGAGATACGAACAGATTTTCGGATTCTCACTGATCTCCCTGAGAAGCTCGTCGTTCACCGTATCGGGATAGCAGTACAGCACCCTGACCCACTTTACGCCGTCTATTTTGCTCGCTTCGTTCAGCAGTTTTTTCAGCAGCAGCGGATGTCCGTCAAAATCGCTGCCGTAGCGGGAAGTATCCTGGGCTATGAACGTCAGTTCCTTTACCCCGCTTTTGGCGAGCTGACGGCACTCCTCCATTATGTCTTCGTAAGGGCGCGAGGAATACCTGCCCCTTATCAGGGGGATCGCGCAGTAAGTGCAGCGGTTGTCGCAGCCGTCGGAGATCTTGACGTACGCGGAAAACGCGGGCGTGGTGAGCACCCGTCTCTGTTTAAGGAACCTTTCGCCCCGCTCCATACACACGGGACGCCCGCCTTTAAGCAGCTCGTCCACCACCTGATTCAGCTTTGAATAGTCGTGGACGCCCATAAAGCCGTCCACCTCCGGCAGCTCCTTTACCAGCTCCGAAGCGTATCTCTGGGCAAGGCAGCCCGTGACCAGCAGCTTTTGGGGACGACCCTGTTTTTTGAGCTCCGCCATCTCCAGTATCGCGTCTATGGACTCCTGCTTGGCGCTGTCTATAAAACCGCAGGTGTTGACTATGGCTATGTCCGCCAGGGACGGGTCTGAGACTATCTCGCAGCCCTTGTCCCTGAGCATTCCCAGCATGACCTCGGTATCCACCAGGTTTTTGGAGCAGCCCAGCGAGACCACCCCTATCTTAATACCCATATCAGTTTTCTCCGTTAAATATCTCGTCCAGCTGGGCGCGGGTGATCAGCACCTCGCGGCTCTTGGAGCCCTCGCTCTGGCTCACGTAACCTCTCAGAGCCATCTCATCTATCAGCCTGCCCGCCCTGGCGTAACCTATCCTCAGTCTCCTCTGCAGCATGCTTATGGACGCCTGACCCGCCTCGACACAGGCGCGCAGCGCTTCTTCAAACAGTTCGTCGGTGCTGCTGGAGGCTTCCTCTTCCTTCTTGTCCTTCTTTTCGGCGTCGGAAAGCGTGGCGTTCTCCATCTGGATAAGCATGTCTTCGTCGTATACGTTGCCTTCGGGCGAAGAAACGAAGTCCACCACGTGCTGCACTTCTTCCTCGCTGACCCAGGCGCCCTGCAGGCGCATGGGCTTGTTGCGGTCGGGCGGCAGATACAGCATATCGCCCTTGCCCAAAAGCTTCTCTGCGCCGACTACGTCCAGTATGGTGCGGCTGTCCACGCCGCTGGCCACGGTAAACGCGATACGCGTGGGGATGTTGGCCTTTATAAGGCCTGTAATGACGTCCACGCTGGGGCGCTGGGTAGCGATCACCAGGTGCATGCCTGCCGCCCTGGCCAGCTGCGCCAGGCGGTTGATGGCGTCTTCCACGTCCCTGGGGCTGGTCATCATAAGATCTGCCAATTCGTCTATGATTATGACAATCTGGGGCATCTTTTCTTCGTTGGGAGCAAGGCGCTGGTTGTAGGACTCTATGTTCTTCGCGCCTTTTTCGGCAAATACCTTGTAGCGCCTGGTCATTTCCCCGACCGCCCATTCCAGCGCGCCCGCCGCCTTCTTGGGGTCTGTGACCACGGGCACCAGCAGATGCGGTATGGTGTTATACACGTTCAGTTCCACCATCTTGGGGTCGATGAGTATCATCTTGACCTCGTCGGGCTTCGCGCGGTAAAGGATGGATATGATAATGGAGTTAATGCACACCGATTTACCGGAACCCGTCTGTCCCGCGATAAGCACGTGAGGCATGCCCGCCAGGTCCGCGACTATGTACTTGCCGGAGTTGTCTTTGCCCAGACCGAACATCAGCCGCTTGGTATTCTTGCGCGCTTCGGGGCTTTCCAGCACGTCCCTCAGATGCACGACTTCCTTGCTGGTGTTCGGGACTTCCACGCCCACGGCGTTCTTGCCGGGAATGGGCGCCTCGATCCTCACGGACACCGCTTCCAGCGCCATGGCGATGTCGTCCGCGTAAGATGCGACCTTGCTCACCTTTATTCCGGGAGCGGGCAGTATCTCAAAGCGGGTAACGCTGGGGCCGTGGCTGATGCCCGTAAGCTTTACGGGCACGGAGAAGGACTGCAGCGTCTTGATAAGCACCTCGGCAGTCTTGCGGTCCATGTCCTCATTTGACAGGCCGCCGGCTTTTTTTGTTCCGCCGGTCTCCATCAGGCTCATGGACGGATATACGTAAAGCCTGGGCTGTATCGGCTTGGTTTTGGGTTCCTTGCGGGACGTCTCGGGCTTGGGCTGAGGCTTCGTTTCCGGCGCTTCCGCTTTGACTGCCTGCGGTGGCTTGACGTAAGTCGTTTCGGAAGGTTTGCCCTGCTCGGTATTCTGCACGACCGTTTTGCCCTCTTCTTTTTTGCCGGACACGCCGTCAAACCAGGAAGGCTTGGGCTGCTGAGGCTGGCGGGGCGTCTGTGCGCTTGCGGGCTTCTGCTCCGGTTTCGGTTCTTCCTTAGAGGGAACGTGCCGCGCCGCGTATGCGGGCTCGGGTGCTTTGGCCGTGCTCGTTTCGGGCTTGACCTTTCTTGCCGGCGGCGCCGGCTTCACGGCAGGCTTGTCCCGTTCTATGCGGGAGAATACGTCTTCGATACCGTCATCGATCATCCCAGTGCCGGCTGAACGCTTGGGTTTTTTATTCGTTACGCTGGGCACGGTATACTCGTCCCCAACGCCTTTTATGGGTGTGACTCTGCTTCTGACGCGCTTTTTGCCGGACAGCCCCCGGGTATCCAGGGGAGGCACGTCCTGGCCGTCGTATATCTGCTCGTTGAACAGTTCTTCTTCCTGCTTGCGGCGCCGCCTCTCGTTTATGCCGTTGACCGTTTTCCTCGCCACGTTGCTGACACCCTCAGCTGCCTTTTTGCCCTGATTCAGGGCTTTGGCAGCCACGTCGCCCACGGACAGCGCGCCGGATTTCTGCAGCATGAACACGCTCAGCGCAAGCAGCGCGACGAGCGTTCCCCATTTAGTGATCAATCTGGTGAGCGGATAGCCCAAAAACGAACCGATAAGACCGCCGCCCTCACCCATGCGATACGCCTGAGCCAGGAAATTCGTGTATGTTTTGAGGCCCATGGAAGCCTCCACTTTTGCAACGTGGAATCCCTGTACCGCGCTCAGCACGAAAAAGCAGATCAGCGAGGGCGTGAGTGCCCATTTAATGCCCGAATTGCCCCTGCGGGATACCGCAAAAGCCAGTACTCCCAGCAATGCTAACAGCATTATGACAAGCACAGTCAGCGAACCGAACAGCCCCCTGAAAAACCCGTTGGTCCACTCAAGCGCCGCGTTCCTGTCGCCTCCCAGCACGATCGCCAGCATGACCGCGGCGATCAGAAGGAACAGCGTAGCCCTCGCTTCGTTGGGGTTTTTATACTGTGTCTGACGGCTGGACGGTTTTTTTACGGTTTTTCTGGTTTTAGCGCCGCTCTTTCTGACGTTTTTGCCGCGGACCGGCGCTTTGCGCGTATTTGATGCCATCTATCCTCCAATATATTTTAAGCCATAATATCTCATATAGCATTATACACGAAAGCGGCGCAAAAATCAAGCTTTCCGCCCATTTTGCACATCGCTGTGAGCAAATGCTTTCCATTATATTCATATACTTTTTGCTTGATTGAAACCGGGCTTTGATGTATAATATAGGTTAGTGTAGTATGGAGAGTAATGCGTATGAAGTTTAACAGGCGCATCGTGCTGGCTTCCTCCTCTCCCCGCAGGCGGGAAATACTGGAAAAGCTGGGCATAGCGTTCGACATAATCCCTTCAAACGCCGACGAAGGCGGCGTCACCGGCAGCGCAGACGAGACTGTTATGATCCTCGCCGCGCGCAAGGCAAAAAGCGTGGCGGAAAAGCTGAGCGACGCCCTTGTCATCGGCTGCGACACGCTGGTCGCGCTGGAAAACGACGTTTTCGGCAAGCCCGAAAGTACCGCTCAGGCGGAAGAAATGCTTTCCCGCCTGTCCGGGAATACCCACAGGGTGCTCAGCGGGCTGTGCCTGATCGACACGGCGACGGGCGAAACGCGCGTTTCCCGCGAAGAGACGTTCGTCAGTTTCAAGGCGCTTTCGCCGGAAGAGATCCGTGCTTACGTCGTGAGCGGCGAGCCCATGGACAAGGCAGGCGCGTACGCCATACAGGGCGGTGCGGGCAAATTCGTGTCCGAAGTTAAAGGATCATACGACAACATAGTGGGCTTTCCCAGTGAACTGTTTCTTAGGGAAGTCCGTCAAATGGGAATACTGGAGGACTAATGGCAGGCATCTCTTTTAGCAGTCTTATCGCAGCCGACCTCGGCAGCGCTTACACATACGTGATGACGGATGAAAAAACTCCCGTCACCAGATGCCGTAGCGTCGTAATGGTGGACGCCCTGAAAAGTTCGGAAGTGTACGCCGCCGGTGACGACGCCGCGCGCATGAGCGGGCGCAGCGGGCAGGACACGCTTGTGGTCAGTCCCATATCCTACGGCGGAGTGGCGGACAGCGAACTTGCCGCCATACTGCTGCTCAGCGCCGTGGAAAAGAGCGCGGGTCACAGAAAAACCCTGGAAAAGTCCCGCCTTGCGCTCACCTGCCCCGAAGGCGCGACGAGGGTCGAGCGCGCCGCTCTGGCCAACGCCGCCCTTCTGGCCGGCGCGAAAAAAGCCGTGATAATCAAGGCTCCCGTAGCCGCCGCGCTGTGCATGCAGCGCAAAATCGACCGGCCCCAGGCGCAGCTCGTGGTGTCCATAGGCGCCAGCGTGACCGAAGTCAGCGTGATATCTTCCTATGCCGTGGTCCTGTCCCGCCACATGAAGACAGGCTCCTCCGCCTTCGACAGCGCCATAATCGACCACGTGCGCAGGAAATACTCCCTGCTTTTGTCCCGCGACGTGGCGAGCGAACTTAAGGAACAGCTGGGCAGCGCGACCCGCCCCGATTCGGACGCGTCCCATACCCTGTACGGCAGGAACGTGATAACCGGCAGGCCCGTGAGCGCCAACGTGAGCGCCATGGACGTATTCGAGGCGCTTCAGCGGCCTTTGGAGGAGCTTACCGGCCTGATATCCGACGCGCTGTACAATATCCCCGTGGAATACTCGGGCGACATTCTCAAAAACGGCATCAGCCTTACCGGTGGCGGCAGCGAACTGTTCAGCCTTGCCGACAGGCTCAAAAACGACACGCAGCTGGACGTCTATCAAAGCGGCGAACCCCGTTATGACGCAGTCAGGGGCGCGCTTATGGCTGCGGGAGACGACAGGCTGCTGCGCAGGCTCGAAAACACCTATTCCGCATACGAAGTATAACCTTTGAGGTCAAAGAAACATGGCAACGCAGAGCGCGAGCGCTAAAAAAGCAAAAAAACAGAGAAGCCGCCGCATCCGCAGCATCGTGTACACGGTGCTTGTGGTCATTATAGTCTTTACGCTGGTCAGATACCTGCTGCTGCGCCCCTCCGGAGACATTTCCATAGTCGAAAACGGCGCCGGCACGGTATTCACCCCCGTTCAGAGAGTATTCACCAACATAACCTCCTTCTTCAAAAGCTGGTTCGGCGCGCCCTCGGATTCCAACCTGCAGGACGAGGTGGACGATCTGCGCCAGCAGGTGAACCTGCTCCAGATACAGATCAATTCATACGACGAAATAATAAGCGAAAACGAGCGGCTCACCACCATGCTGGGCGCCAAGGACGAATACGAGGCGCTTTCTCCCGTATACGCCAAGGTCATCGCCAAGGACACGGGCGTGTGGTTCGAGACGTTCACCATAAACAAGGGCCTTAACGACGGTATCGCCCAGAACATGGCCGTGGTCAACGCCAGCGGCCTGATCGGCAGGATCAACACCGTAGGCTACAACTTTTCCACGGTCGTGACCATAATAGATTCCCGTTCCTCCGTCGCCTCGCTCATAGGCCGTACCCGCGACAACGGCATGCTTCAGGGCGTAAGGCAGACGGGAGACAGCCTTAACGAGTGCCGCATGTACTACCTTTCCAATCTGGGCAACGTGCGTATCGGCGACACGGTGTACACCAGCGGGCTGGACAGCCGCTTCCCCAAGGGGCTGCTGATCGGCTCCGTCACTGCCGTGAGCCGTTCCCAGAGCACTTCGGACAAATACGTGTCCGTGCTGCCCGCGGTCGATTTTTCCGCGATAGAGGAAGTGTTCGTGTTAAGAGAAATGGTGCAGTCTATCGATGAACTGGAAGCCATGCCCACGCCCACTCCCAACCCCATCATCACCGCGCAGCCCACGACCACGACCAATATCTACTCTTACACCACGCCTTCCACAGTGGACGACAACGCCATATTCCACTTCCCCACCGCGACGCCGGATCCCAACGTGACACCCACACCCTCCCCCACTCCCAGACCTACGAAGCCCGTGCCTGAGGCCGCGTGGCTCAACGATTAAGCATATGCGGGCAAGACGCAGGTTATTCTGCATTATCACGACCCTGCTGGCGGTGATACTGGACGCGTCCGTATTGCCGTTCACGGGGCTCAACATGAGTTACGTGCCCAGGCTCTGCCTGGTGAATGCCGCGCTGATAGGCACGGTGCTGGGCGCTACCCAGGGCATCATCTACGGCGCGTTCGCAGGTACGGCGCTGGACATAACCGTGTACCAGCCTGCGGGCGTGACGGCGCTTATGTACACCCTGTGCGGGCTCGTATCTGGCTTTCTCACTCACAGGGTCAGGCCCTGGCTGGTCACGCTGGTGCCCAGTCTGAGCGCGTTTCTGCTGTATGAAGTGGGCATGGCGGTGTACACCTACTTTGTGACTGGCTTCTTCCCGGGCGGGAAGATAGGCTACGCCCTTATACGCGCGGTGATCTCCCTGGCGCTGACCCAGATACTGTACCTGCCGTACCTGCGCGCGCTCAAACCCTCAAAGATCGGCAAAGGCAGACGCCGCTGACAAAAGGAACTGACATGAAACAAAAAAACCGGGACAGATACACAGTTTTATGCTCCATCCTCGTGCTGTTCGCCGTGGCAATAATCGTCCGGCTGTACAGCATGCAGGTCGTGCACTCGGATGAATACGCGGCCCAGGTGGAAAACAAGTCCACCAAAACCATAAGGCTGTACGGCATGCGGGGAACGATCTACGATAAAAACATGATACCCCTGGCCTACGACCAGTCGTCATACAACATCCAGTTCTACCGCGACCCGTCCCGTTCCGGCGCAGCTGACAGGGCGGCGTACACCCAAAGCATCTACCAGACCATACTGCTTATAGAATCCAACGGCAAATCCACTCTGGACCCGGCTACGGAATTCTGGATCAGGAAGGACGCCAACGGTCAGTGGGAATGGAATCTGGGCACCGACTCCGAAGTCGTCGCCGAGACGCGCGAAAAACAGTGGCGCGGCAACTTCACCCTCTCCAGCAAGACCAGATATCCGGTGGATGTACTGTTCGACACCCTTTGCCAGAACTACTCCATACCCGAGGACCTGAGTGAGGAATACAAGCTCAAGATACTGGCTATCTGGCAGGCCTCCCGCATGAATAACTACAACTCCACTCCCGTCACCATCGCTTACGACGTGGGCTTTGAGACCGTGGCGGAAGTCGAGGTGCGTTCTCTTGAACTTGAGGGCATGAGCGTGCAGGAATCCTCGACCCGCGTGTATCCCTTTGACAGCGTCGCCTGCCACGCGGTAGGCTACGTCAGCCGTATAACCACCTCCGACGCTTTGGAAAACTACCGTTCCCAGGGCTACCCCACCGACGCACACGTGGGCGCCACCGGGCTCGAGTACTCCATGGAAGACCAGCTGTCCCCCTATCTCGCATACAGGCAGGGCGAAAGGGTGGTCGAGATCAACACCAAGGGCGCCGTGGTGCGCGAAATATCCTACTCCGCCCCCACCGACGGCAACTCCGTGGTCACTACCATCGACACCTCCCTGCAGGCGGTCATGGAAAAGGCTCTGGCGGACGTCATAGAAGACATAAACGAAAAGCAGACCCAGATCCTTTACGCCCAGACTTCCGAAGGCATAAGATGGAACCAGAGAAAGTCCGCCACCCTGGCGATGTACGCCGAGAACGGCTACGAGATCTCTCTGGCGCAGACCGGGGCCATGGTGGCTCTGGACCCCAACACCGGCCGGGTGCTGGGCATCGCCTCCCATCCCACATTTGACCTGAGCATTTTCGAAGGTGCTTCCGTCGATCCCGGCGGATGGTCCGCCATCGCCGCGGATGCCCGCAATCCCATGTTCAACCGCGCCATATCCGCCAAGGATACGCCCGGTTCCATATTTAAGCTGGTCACATCGCTGGGCGGGCTCACCGAAGGCGCCATCTCGGTCACCGAAAGGATCTCCGACGGCGGCGACTACGTGCGTGAAGGCACCGACACTTCCCGCGCCCCCAAATGCTGGATAGGCGAAAGCAAGCGCTACCTCCACGCCAACCAGACCATCGTCGAGGCGATCAAAAACAGCTGCAATTACTTCTTCTACGAAGTCTCCTACCGCCTGGGTTCCACCAACCTGACCAAGTGGGCCGCCGCGCTGGGTCTGACCACCAAGACAAATATCGAGCTGCCCAGCGAAGCCACCGGCTTTGTGGGCAATCAGTCCATGCTGTACGACCCCGACCGCTCGGTTGAAGACCAGTACACCTACAAGCCCCAGATCGCCGCGTCCATGATAAAGCGCCTGCTCCAGCAGGTGGCGGCGGACAGAGGCGTCGAGTACGACGCGCAGTTCCTCGAGGACATCGCCATAGACTTTCTGAACATAGTCATCACATACGAGACAAAGGCGGAGTGGCTGCCCGCCATAAGGGATATCCTGGTGTACGACTGCAAGATCCCCGCAAACTACGTTTCCAGTCACTTCATGGTCAACACCATAAACACTTACCTGAACGACCTTAAGTGGACGCCTGCCGAGACCATAATGGTGGGCATAGGCCAGTCCATAACCCAGGTGACCCCCATCGCGGTCGCCCGTTACGTGGCTGCCATTGCCAACAACGGCACCGTGTACGACTGCCAGATAGTTGACAAGGTGATCGACGCCAATGGCAATATAGTGCTTGAAAAGCATCCGGTCGTGGCCAACCGCATCATCACCAGCCAGGCATATTTTGACGCCATACACAAAGGAATGGAAGAAGTTACTTCCACGGAAAACGACGGTACCGCCGCCGAACAGTTCTCCAAATCCAAATACAAGATCGCCGCTAAAACGGGAACGTCCCAGCGTACTCAGCTGGACCTTGAGAACAACTCCTGGCTGGTGACCTACGCTCCCATCGACGACCCGCAGATAGTGGTCGTGGTCTACATACAGAACGGTTACGCGGGCGCTTACGCGTCCCAGGCGGCCATCACCACCATAGAGTACTATCTGGACTCCCTCAACTATACCGAGAAAAACACCATCGTGGCGGACAATTCCCTTGCGGACTGACAAGAGGCGGATATGGGTAAAACATATGTAGTAACATCGGGAAAAGGCGGCGTGGGCAAGTCCACCGTGGCGCTCAACCTGGCCTATGCCCTGGCCTGCGAAGGGCGCAGAGTGCTTCTGGTGGACATGGACGCGGGGCTCAGGAGCCTCGACCTTATGCTGGGCGCGCAGAACGAACTGGTGTTCGACCTGTCCGACGTACTGGACGGCACCTGCGACGCCGAGCAGGCGATCTTTCCCCTGAATTCCCGGCCCGGTCTGGAGCTTCTGCCCGCCAGCCAGAATTCGGCGTCCCTGAATCTCAGGCCCCAGGACATCCGCGCGCTGTTCGGAAAGATAAAGGACCGTTACGACTATATATTCATAGACTGTCCCGCGGGCATCGAGCGCGGCTTCAGGAATGCGGTAGCCGCCGCGGAAAGCGCCATACTGGTAATCACTCCCGACAATGTCTCGATAAGGGGCGGAGAAAGGACATATCAGCTGCTCACGGGAGAAGGGCTTGACGACGTAAGCCTCGTGATCAACCGCATCGGCAGGTATCCCGCCGTATCCACGGACGAATGCATCGCGCGGCTGGAACTGCCCGTGCTGGGCTTCATTCCCGACGATCCTATGGTCGGCCGCTGCCAGGCAAGAGCCCAGAGCGCGCTTCAGGAAGACTGTCCCGCGGGTGACGCGCTGGAAAGGATAGCCCTCAGGATACTGGGGCAGCAGGTGCGCTACAGGATCCCCTACGATTCGCTTATCCACCGTTTCAAGACCCATTTCGGAAAGGTTTCACATGCAAAAGCTGATTAGATGGATACGCCGGTTCTTCCGGCGCAACAGCGTAAAGCAGTTCGTTGCGGACGTAAAAAAGAACCGCTACCGCCCCGGGCTGTATAAAAACTTCGACTGGCCGCTGTTCATACTGGTCATGTTCATATCCCTGTTCGGCGTGGTGGCCATTTTCGCCGCCACGGCGTCCGCCACCGAGACCGAAGTGACAGGGCTCATCAACATACTCACAACCCACTCCACCCGCTACCCCACCCTTCAGCTCATCTGGATGGCGCTGGGCACCGGCGTGATGTTCGCGGTCACGCTCCTGGATTACCGACTGTACGGAAAATACCATCAGCTGCTTTACATCGCCAATATAGCCATACTGCTTCTGGTGCAGGGCGTTGAAGCCGGCCGCGGAGGCATGAGGGCGTTCTTTACCATATCCACCTCTTCTGCCACGCTCGGACAGCGCGGTTTTCAGCCCAGCGAATTCGGAAAGTTCATAATGATAATCTGTCTTTCCAAGCTGTTCAGCATGCGCAAGTCGCCCATCAAGAACCTTCAGGAGCTCATCCCCACCGCGCTTTACGTGGTCGTGCCCATGGTGCTGGTGTTCCTGCAGCCTGACTTCGGTACCGCCATCGTTTACATGGTCATGTACGTGGTGCTGCTGTACATATCCGGCACCAAAAGAAAGCTCATATACGGTCTGCTGGCAGTAGCCGTCGCGCTGGCCATCCCGCTGTGGTTCTATATTAACACCGCCTCGGATTCCTTCCGCCTGACCCGTATACTTATGTGGCTGAATCCGTCCCAATACCCCGACGACGCCAGACAGGTCATAAACGGCCAGATAGCGATAGGCTCGGGCGGCGTGCTGGGCAAAGGCGTAGTCAGCGTCGGCTCCTTCGCGTCTCTGGGCTACATCCCCGACGACCACACGGACTTCTGCTTCGCCATTGTATGCGAAGCCTTCGGCTTTATCGGCGCCATGGTACTGGTCATCGCCTTCATGGTGTTCCTGGGGCGGCTCATCCACCACGCGCTGCACACCCAGGACACGTTCGGTGAGTATATAATCGTGTGTACCGTCGCCATGTTCATGTTCCACATACTGGAAAACATCTGCATGATACTCGGCATACTTCCCGTTACCGGCATCCCCCTCCCCTTCGTCAGCTACGGCGGCTCCAACTATCTGACCAACATGGCCGCGCTGGGACTGGTGATGAACGTAGTCATGCGTTCCCGCCAAAAGCAGCTGGGCGGCCAGGCGCATTATTCCGGAACGCTGTAAATGAAGCAGTTGATGCGAAAATGGTTCGGCGACAGGGCGTTTTTGGAACGCCTTATGCGCATCACCCTTCCCATATCCCTGCAGAGCTTCATGCTGGCCGCGGTAGCCGCCGCGGACAGTCTTATGCTAGGCAGTCTGGACAGCCGCATGATGAGCGCGGTGAGCCAGGCCACGCAGGTGCAGTTCATACAGAACATGATCATCTCAAGCGTGGTCAGCGGCTGCACCATTCTGGGCGCGCAGTACTGGGGCAAGGGTGAAAAGCAGACCGTACGCGACATTTTCTGCGTCACGCTGCGCCTTAACGCCTTTATTTCCGTTCTGTTTTTCGTAGCCTGCCGCTTCTTCCCCCGGGCTCTTATGACCGTTTTCACCAACGAACCCGAGCTGCAGGATTTCGGTATCGAATACCTGAAGATTGCCGCCTGGAGTTATCTTCTTACCGGCATAAGCCAGTGCTATCTGGGCGTAATGAAGGTCAGCGAGCATCCCCGCGAAGCCGCTAACATCTCCATCTTTGCGGTAGTTTTAAACATCGTGCTGAACGCGCTGCTCATCTACGGCATCGGTGTTTTTCCCCGCATGGACGCCCGCGGAGCGGCGCTTGCGACAGTTATCGCCCGGATCGCCGAGTTTGGCATCTGTGTCATCCTGTCCCTGCGCAAAAGCTATACACGTCCCTCCTTCAGGGCGCTCACGCGCTTTCACCGCTATATAGCCAAAGACTTTACCGCCTGCGTGCTGCCCATGCTGTCCTCAAGCCTGCTGTGGGGCGCGGGCTTCACCAGCTACACTGCCTTTATGGGTCACATGGGCAAGGCGGCAGCCGCTGCCAACGCTATCGCCGCCGTGGTGAGGGATCTTGTATGCTGCATGTGCAACGGCGTGGCTTCCGCCGCAGGCATCATAATCGGCAACTCGCTGGGCGCGGGAAAACTGGACGAAGGCAAACTTTACGGCGACCGCATCATGCGGCTGTCGTTCGCTATCGGTGGTCTGTCCACGCTGGTGATGCTCGCGCTCACTCCCCTGCTTATGACCTTCGTCAGGCTGGACGGCGAAGCGCGGCGGCATCTCATAAGCATGATGCTGATAATGGCCGTGTACATGATCGGACGCTGCGTGAACACGGTGGTGATCAACGGCATATTCTACTGCGGCGGCGACATCATATTCGACACTATATCGCTGATCGCCGCCATGTGGTGCCTGGCCGTGCCCCTGGCGTTCATCGGCACGTATTTAAAATGGCCCGTGCCTGTAGTCTACGCCTGCACCTGCCTGGATGAGGTCGGCAAGATCCCATGGGTCATGGCTCATTACCGGAAATACAAGTGGGTAAAAGACCTGACGAGATAGCAAAAACCGGCGCGGATGCGCCGGTTTTTGCGTTATGATCAGCTTCGGTCGCGGCCTTCTTCTTTCCAGGCTTCGACTTTGTTTTCCTCAAGACCCAGTACGAACTCTCTGAAACTGCCTGCCAGGGTGATCTCGGTGCCTGTCTGTGCGTCAGCCCAGGTCACCGAAGGCTCGCCCGTCCTGCCGCAGGCGCGGTAGTCCAGGAACACCAGCGCGCGCCCGGGCAGGGTGGTATTGCATATGACCACGCCTATGTCCGGGTTGTGGCGGCGCGTCTCGGTCAGGAATTTGCTGCCGTACTGTCCGCACAGGCTGTAAGGCACCTTGCTGCCTATGCCGAATATCTCGGTTATGTAGATCGTGTCGGGGCTGCCCTCCTCCGGAAACGGCACTTTGTACCTGCAGCGGTTCACGAGTCCGCCGTTATGGGCGCGCATGAGCGCAATATAGCTCTCCGGAAGTTTATAGCCCAATTCGCCTTCCGCGGCCATTATATCGGCGTCCGTAGGCGCGGGACTCACGTGGCGGCGCAGGCTCTCCGCGCTGTCGTGCCAGAAGTTCTCGAAGGAAAACGCGGTCTTGGCGTATTCCGTCACGTTCTCGCTTACGGAATCCGCTTCAAAGGGCTCGATGGTGCCCTTCACGACCACCTCTCCCCCGCGCCGTTTGGCCTTAAGCCGTGCAAACAGCCCCATACAGCCTCCTTAGACCACCTTTACGCCCACGACGGCGTTCACGCCGTTCAGGTTGACTTCCTTGACATAGGCGCCTTCGTCCGCTGCGCCAAGCGTAAGGCTCGTCGCCAGCACGGCTTTCATAATCACGTCTCTGCCCTGATCGAACACCTGCGTAAGCGCGTCCGTAGTCTGTATGCTCAGGCAGATGCGGTCGGTCACTTCGAAGCCCGTATCTTTCCTGAGCTGCTGGGCCTTGCTTATGAGTTCCCTGATATAGCCTTCGTTTATGAGCGCCTCAGTCAGGTTGGTGTCCAGCACCACCGTGTATGCGGCATCGCTCTGGGCCACAAAGCCCTCTTTCTGGGTGAGGTTGGTAAGCACGTCGTCCTTTTCCAGTTCCACCTGCTGACCGTCCACCTCGAACACCAGGTTCTCGCCTTTTTCGAAGCCTGCGACGACCTGGTTGCCGTCCAGCTGCTTGAGCGTCTCGGAGATCTTGCCCAAGAGTTTGCCGTACTTTTTGCCCAGTGTCCTCAGCTGCGGCTTGAGCTGGTATGTGGTAAACGCGGTGGCGTCGGCCACGAACTCCACGTCCTTCACGTTGAGTTCGCTCTTTATCAGCTCTTCGGGCTCGCCCGTGACGCTTTCGCCCTTAACCAGCACGCGGCTCAGCGGCTGCCTTACCTTAAGGGAAGACAGGTTCCTGCACGCGCGGCCCAGCTGCACTATATCTTCCACCTTGCTCATGTCCTGTTCAAGGGGCTTGTCCACTTTGGTGAGGTCCGCCTTGGGGAAGTCGCACAGATGCACGCTTTCCGGCGCGTTTTCGACAGTGCTCACCACCAGGTTCTGGTACATGTTCTCGGTGATGAAGGGGATGTAGGGCGCCAGCAGCTTGGTCAGAGTGACCAGCACGGTGTAAAGCGTCTCGAATGCGGCTTTCTTGGTGCCTTCCATTCCCTTGCCCCAGAACCTCTCGCGGCTCAGACGCACATACCAGTTGGACAGCTCATCCACAAACGCGCTTATTGCGCGGGAAGTCTCCGTGACCTTGTACTCGTTAAGCCCTCTGTCCACATAATCCACCAGCGTGTTCAGGCGGCTGATGACCCACCTGTCCATCATGGTGAAGTCCTTTTCGTCCGCCTTGTCCTTGCAGGGGTCATAATTGTCTATGGACGCATACAGGCAGAAGAATGCGTAGGTGTTCCACAGGGTGCCTATAAACTTGCCCTGCATCTCGCTGACCAGGCTGCCGCTGAAGCGGGTGGGCAGCCACGGCGCGCCGTTGGCGTAGAAATACCACCTGACTGCGTCGGCGCCCTGCTTGTCCAGCACGCTCCACGGATCCACCACGTTGCCGATATGCTTGGACATTTTGCGGCCCTGCTCGTCCTGCACATGGCCCAGCACCAGCACGTTCTCGTACGGCGCCTTGCCGAACAGCAGCGTTGAAATGGCCATCAGGCTGTAGAACCAGCCGCGGGTCTGGTCTATGGCTTCGCTGATGAAGTCCGCAGGCCAGTTCTGCTCGAATATCTCCTTGTTCTCAAAAGGATAGTGCCACTGGGCGAAGGGCATGGAGCCGGAATCGTACCAGCAGTCTATGACCTCCTTGACCCTGTGCATCTCCTTGCCGCACTTTTCGCAGGTGATTGTCACGTTGTCGATATAGGGGCGGTGCAGTTCGATGTCCTCAGGGCAGTTTTTGCTCATGCTCTTAAGCTCCGCCACCGAGCCGATAACGTGCATGTGCCCGCATTCGCAGGTCCATACTGGCAGGGGCGTGCCCCAGTAGCGTTCGCGGGAGAGCGCCCAGTCTATGACGCCCTCAAGGAAGTTGCCCATGCGGCCGTCCTTGATGTTGTCAGGCATCCAGTTGACCTTTTCGTTGCTCTTCAGCAGCTGCTGCCTGGCCTCGGTCATCTTTATGAACCAGCCGCTCCTTGCGTAATAGATCAGCGGAGTATCGCATCTCCAGCAGAAGGGATAGTCATGCTCGAAGTATTCCGCCTTCACCAGCAGACCGCGCTCTTCCAAGTCTTTAAGTATGACGGGATCGGCCTTCTTAACGAACATGCCCGCCCAGGGGGTCTCCTTGGTGAGTTCGCCCTTGGTGTCAACCAGCTGCAAGAACGGTATGTTCCATTTTCTGCCCACACGGGCGTCGTCTTCGCCGAAGGCAGGCGCGATGTGGACGATGCCGGTACCGTCGGTCATGGTTACGTAACCGTCGCTCACCACCCGGTAGCCGCCGGTAGTCAGGCCGTTCTGGAAGTCGAACAGGGGCTCATACTCCATGCCCTCAAGGCTGCTGCCCGGGAAAGTGGTCATGTCGGAAACGACCGCGTCCTCTCCAAGCACCGCGCTGATCCTGGCGGTAGCCATTATCACCCTGTGGTCGTTATAGCTGAACTCGGCATACTCGTCGTCAGGGTTCACGCACAGCGCCACGTTGCTGGGCAGCGTCCAGGGCGTGGTGGTCCAGGCGTAGAGCCACGTATTCTCCCTGCCCTTCACCTTGAAGCGCACGAACGCGCTCTTTTCCTTTACGGTCTTATAGCCCTGGCTCACTTCGTGGGAAGACAGCGCGGTGCCGCAGCGGGGGCAGTAAGGCACGATCTTGTGGCCTTTATACAGAAGGCCCTTGTCCGCGATCTGCTTAAGGCTCCACCATACGGACTCGATGTAGTTGTTGTCATAGGTGATATAGGGATCGTCCATGTCCGCCCAGTAGCCCACGCGCTCGGACATTTTTTCCCACTCGCCCTTGTATTTCCACACGCTTTCCTTGCACTTTTTGATGAAGGGCTCTATGCCGTAGGCCTCGATCTGCTCTTTGCCGTCCAGACCCAGCATTTTTTCCACTTCCAGCTCCACAGGCAGACCGTGAGTGTCCCAGCCCGCTTTCCTCAGTACCTTCATTCCCTTCATGGTGCGGTAGCGCGGGAAGATATCCTTGAACACACGGGTCTCGATATGCCCGATGTGAGGCTTGCCGTTGGCGGTGGGCGGCCCGTCATAGAAGGTGAAAACGTCGCTGCCTTCCCTCTGGTCTATGGATTTTTTGAAGATCTCCCTGTCTTTCCACAGTTTGAGCACTTCCTGCTCACGGGACAGAAAGTCAAAGCCGGGATCTACCTTTTTGAACATATATACCCTCCGAAACAGTATTTGTACATAAAAAAACGCCCCGTTATGGGACGATGGCTCGCGGTACCACCCATATTGACGCCTTAGCGTCCTCTTGTAAGCTGTAACGGGCACACCCGCCGGACATTACTGGCAAATGCCTTCCTTCCGGCGCTCGGGAGTGATTTAAACGCGTCCGCTTCCGCCGGGCTTGCACCCTCCCCGGCTCGCTTTGGAGCAAATAACGCGTTTCGTCTCCTTCATCGCCCCGTTATTATACAATAAACCGCTCAGTTTGGCAAGTTTTCCCAAACATTTAATGTTTTGACTTTTGACCGGAAATATGCTATACTTACTCGGATTTCGTGTTGAGAGGAACCAGAATGAATAAGACCGATCTGTCAAAAATCAAAAAGCGCCTCACGCCCGACGGGCACAACCCAATAGTGGTCAGGGGCGTGTATCTTAACAGCAAAAAAGCCGTCGTATCCCGCGTTAACACCGACCTGGAAAGCCTTAACCTGACCCATGCCGAAAAGTATACCCAGATATTCAAGCGCGCGCTCTCCGGAGACATAGGCAAAAACCTGTCCCTTATCTCCTTCCCCCTTTCCGAGGTCATGGAAGGCGAAAAGCACGCCCGTCTCATGGAGCTCGTAAGGGACAGCCTTGCCGACGACGAGGCGCTGGACGCCTTTTTCACGGACGCTGCGGAAAGCCTGAAGCTGGAGGGCAACAACCTGCTTTTGCTCATGCACGACACTTACGACACGGATTACTCCGCTTCCAACCGCCAGGAAGGCGACATGGAGACGGAACATGAAGCCAATATTTTCAAATACATCATCTTCTGCGTGTGCCCCGTAAAACAGGCAAAGCCAGTGCTGAGCTATGACTTCGCCTCCTCCGAGTTTATAACCCGTGAGCCCGACTGGACGGTCGGTGCTCCCGGCATCGGCTTTATGTTCCCCACGTTTGAGGACGGCGGCGCGAACATCTCCCAGGCGCTGTTCTACACCAAGGATCTCGGTGCGGACGCGGCAGATTTTCTGGGCGGCGTTATGAACGCATCCGGCTTCACCCCCGTGCAGGAAAACAAGGAACGCTTTAACGCCGTGCTCATGGACGCGCTGCAAGACGAATGCTCTCTTGACGTAGTGCAGAGCGTGAACGAGCTGCTTATCGACAAGCTGGAGGAAAGCAAGAAAGACAAGTTCGCCGAGGAAGTGCGCCTGGGCAGCGGCGACCTTGCAAAGGTACTGGCGGCGGGCGGCGTTTCCGACGACAAGGCGGACGTGTTCGTGGAAAAGTTCAATACGGAGTTCGGCACCGGCGCGGAATTGCCCCTTGCCGGCATAACCGAAGACAAGCGTTTCGAGATCAAAACGCCCGACGTCACCGTGAAGGTCTCCCCCCGCCAGGCAGGGCAGATCGAGACGCGGGTGATAGACGGGATAAAATACATTCTGATCCCCGCAGACGAAGGCGTCACGGTAAACGGGATCAGCATAGAGGTGTGATATGTCAGCGATCCTGTACGTTTACATCGCCCTGTTGGCGATAATGAGTCTGGTCGCTTTCGCCGCTTACGGCATGGACAAGCGCAAAGCGAAAAAAGGCGCATGGCGCACCAGCGAGAAGACTCTGCTGCTTTTGGCCGCATGTTTCGGAGGCATAGGCGCTTTCCTGGGAATGAAGGTGTTCCGGCACAAGACCCAGCACACCAGTTTCAGGATAATCGTGCCCCTGAGCGCCATAGTTCAGGTCGCGGCGCTCGTGCTTCTGATCGTATACACCTGATGCGTCTTTATTCACGTTTTCTTCATACTATAGTCCCGGTAACGCCCTTGAAACAGGGGCGTTTTTATGTTATGATATAAAGGAACAGTTGTGTGGAAGGAGCTTTTTATGAAAAAATACGACCTGATCACAGCCACCAGCATGGGCGTCAGGATCACCCCTGAGAATTCCCAGCCCGTAGGCATCGGCAACCGCTACATCATGCAGGCTACCAGCGCGGAGAGCAACGTGCTCAACGTGTCCGCTTCCCTGGGTCTGAAGACCAAGGTATTGAGCGCCTTTGTAAAGGGCAGCCCCATCGCCGCCTACATCAAGGGCGAGCTGCGCCGCAGGAATATGGAATATGAAGGACCCGAAGTCGAGCAGGGCGGCCCTTGGGGCTACCGTCACCAGTTCAACATCGCCGACAGCGGATACGGCATGCGCGGTCCCCGCGTGCACAACGACCGGGCGGGCGAAGTCGGCAGGACGCTTAAAGCGAAAGACTTCGACCTCAACCGCATCTTCAAAAAAGAAGGCGCGCGCCTCATGCACATTAGCGGCCTGTTCGCGGCCCTCTCCCCCGAGACCGGCAAACTCTGCCTTAAGCTCAGCGAGATCGCAAAGGCCAACGACACCCGCATCAGTTTCGACCTGAATTACCGCGCTTCCTTCTGGAAGGGCCGGGAAAAGGAATTAAGGGATATCTTCTCCATGATCGCCTCCCGCAGCGACATCCTTATCGGCAACGAAGAGGACTTCCAGCTGGCGCTGGGCATCGAAGGTCCCGAGGCGGGCGGCAAAGACCTGTCATCCAAGATCGACAGCTTCAAGGAAATGATCGAGCGCGTAAGGAAGGCGTACCCCAACGCCTCCGTGTTCGCCACCACCTTAAGGGAAGTCATCAACGTCAACAGCCACATGTGGGGCGCGATAATGTTCGCCGACAATGAGTGGCACGTGGTCGAACCCAGGGAGATCCCCGTGCTGGACCGCATCGGCGGCGGCGACGGCTTCGTAGGCGGCATGCTGTACGCATATCTGAAGGACATGCCCGTGAGCGACTGGGTCAAGTTCGGCTGGGCCACCGGCGCCATGGCAGTCACCATGCTGGAAGACTACGCCACTCCTGCCGACGAAGATCAGGTGTGGAGCGTATACAAGGGCAACGCGAGAGTCAAAAGATAAATCGGAGGGATAATCATGAAAAAGTTGGCGGATATCGGCCTTATCGGCCTGGCCGTAATGGGCGAAAACCTGGTAATGAACATGGAAAGCAAAGGCTTTACCGTGGCAGTGTTCAACCGCACCACCTCCAAAGTCACCGACTTTGTGGAAGGCCGTGCCAAGGGCAAAAACATAATCGGCTGCTACTCCATTCAGGAGCTTAAGGACAATCTGTCGGTCCCCCGCAAGGTGATGCTGATGGTCAAGGCCGGCCAGGCCGTGGACAGCATGATCGAGCAGCTTCTGGCGGTGCTGGAGCCCGGCGACATAATCATCGACGGCGGTAACAGCCACTTCCCGGACACCGCCCGCCGCACCGAGTATGTGGAGAGCAAAGGCCTTCTGTACATCGGCACCGGCGTGTCAGGCGGCGAGGAAGGCGCCCTCAAGGGGCCCAGCCTTATGCCCGGCGGATCTCCCAAGGCCTGGGAAGCCGTTAAGCCCATTTTCCAGTCCATCTGCGCCCATGTGAACGGCGAACCCTGCTGCGACTGGGTCGGCGAAAACGGCGCGGGCCATTTCGTGAAGATGGTGCACAACGGCATCGAATACGGCGACATGCAGCTCATCTGCGAAGCGTATCAGCTGATGCGTGATTACCTCAAGATGACCCCCGACGAGATGCATGAAGTGTTCAAGAAGTGGAACCAGGGCGTGCTGGACAGCTATCTTATCGAGATCACCACCGACATCCTGGCCAAGAAGGATGAGGACGGCGAGCCTCTGGTGGACAAGATCCTCGACACCGCCGGCCAGAAGGGCACCGGCAAGTGGACCGCCATCGCCGCGCTCGACGAAGGCATGCCCCTGACCCTGATCGGCGAAGCGGTGTTCGCCCGCTGCCTGTCCGCCATAAAGGAAGCCCGCGTGGAAGCCTCCAAGGTGCTGACCGGCCCCGAACCCGCATTTACCGGCGACCGCGACGCGTTCATCGAGGATATCCGCCAGGCGCTGTACGCCGCCAAGATCATCTCCTACGCCCAGGGCTACGCACTGCTCAGAGCTGCCGCCAAGACCTACGACTGGAACCTCAACTACGGCGGAATAGCGCTCATGTGGCGCGGCGGCTGCATCATCAGAAGCGTGTTCCTTGGCAAGATCAAGGAAGCCTTCGACAAGAACCCCGCCCTCGAGAACCTGCTTCTGGACGATTACTTTACCAAAGAGATCGAATCCTGCACCGGCGGCTGGCGCAGAGTGGCTGCGGCTGCGTGCCTGAACGGCATCCCCGTGCCCGCCATGACCAGCGCGCTGAGTTACTTTGACGGCATCCGCACCGCCCGCATGAGCGCCAACCTGCTGCAGGCCCAGAGGGACTACTTCGGCGCCCATACCTACGAGCGCGTGGACAAGCCCAGGGGAGAATTCTTCCACACCGACTGGACCGGCCACGGTGGAAACACTACCGCCAACACCTACAACGCTTAAGGAGATAAGCATGTATACACAAAGCGTGTACGCCTCTTCCCCTTCAGGTCTCAGCCGTGACGAGATCAGGCAGGAGCTTGACAAGCTGTTAAGCGGTCTTAAGCTTAACAAGGTGCTTTTGCTGCCTCCCGACTACACCCGCTACCATTCGTACGCGGGGCAGATCACGGTCATGCTCTGGGAACTGCTGAAAGACAGGTGCCAGGTGGACATCATGCCCGCGCTGGGCACCCACGTGCCCGTCTCGGAGTCGGAATGGGAAAAGATGTTCTCTCCCATACCCTACGACAAGATGATCGTACACTCCTGGCGTGACGACGTGGTGAAGATTGGCGAAGTGCCTTCCTACTTCGTAAAAGAAGTATCCGAAGGCCTGGTCGAGGACAAGATAGACGTGGAAGTCAACCGCCGCCTGCTTGACAAAAGCTACGACCTGATCCTGTCCATCGGGCAGGTGGTGCCCCACGAGGTGGTCGGCATGGCCAACCGCAACAAGAATATATTCGTGGGCTGCGGCGGCTCCTCCATGATAAACTCCAGTCACATGCTGGGAGCATTCTACGGCCTTGAAAGAGTGATGGGCAAGGATCACACCCCCGTGAGGAAGGTGTTCGACTACGCGGAAGAGCACTTCCTTAAGGACGTGCCCCTGTCCTATATCCTCACCGTCACCGACGCGCCTCAGGGCAACATCCGCGTGCACGGTCTGTTCATCGGGCGCGACAGGAAATACTTTGAAGACGCAGTGGCTCTCGCCCAGCAGAAAAACCTGAATCTGGTCGACGAGCCCTTCGAAAAAGTCGTAGTACTGCTGGATGAGCAGGAGTTCAAAAGCACCTGGCTGGGCAACAAGAGCGTTTACCGCACCCGCATGGCCATTAAGGACGGCGGGCAACTCATCGTTCTGGCGCCCGGCGTTGACAAGTTCGGCGAAGATCCCGGCATCGACAAGCTCATACGCAAGTACGGCTACTGCGGCAGGGAAAACGTGCTCAAGCTTGTCAAGGAACACGAAGATCTCAAGCAGAACCTGTCCGCCGCCGCTCACCTCATCCACGGTTCATCCGACGGAAGGTTCTCAATAACCTACTGCACCCGTCTGCTGACTAAGGAAGAGGTCGAGGGCGCCTGCTTCGGCTACATTCCCTACGACGAAGCGGTAAAGAAGTACGACCCAGCGGTGCTCAAGGACGGCTACAACACCCTGCCCGACGGAGAGAAGATATACTATATCTCCAACCCCGCCCTGGGGCTCTGGGCAGATAAAAGCAAGTTCTGATCCGCATAAGAAACCGCCGCGCCTCATTTGAGGCACGGCGGTTTTATTGTGAGAACGCGTTCTAAGCTTATTCTTTCATCGCCAGCGCGGTTTCCATGGCGATGCCGATCTCTATGCAGCCTTCGTCCGGATTAAAGCCCGGCGTATGCAGCGCGCTCCTGATGCTGTCTTCCGGCGAAGAACAGCCGATGTGGAAAAACGCTCCGGGAGCCTTATCCAGGAAATATGCGAAGTCTTCCCCGCCCATGCTGGGCGCGTCCTTTATCAACGTATTCCGGCTGCCTACGAGCTGCTCGGCTATGTCAAGCACCCGCTTTGCATGCGCTGCGTCGTTTGTCAAGGCAGGATAACCGGCACTGACGTCCGCCCGGCAGCGGCAGCCCATGGCGTCCGCGATCCCGCTGCACAGCTGCTTTATCTCTTTCCAAAGCTGCTGGCGCAGGGCGTTGTCCGCGCAGCGCACGGTGCCTTCCATTACCACTTCGCCGCAGATGATGTTGTTGGCTTTGCCTCCGGAGATCCTGCCGATCGTCACCACCGCGCTTTCCAGCGGCGATATCCGGCGGCTCACCAGCGTCTGCAGCGCGCCGACTATCTGCGCCGCACACACTATGGCGTCCTTTCCCGCCTCCGGATACGCCCCGTGAGCGGACTCGCCCGTTACGCATATCCTGAGACTGTCGGTGGAAGCGTTTAACGTTCCCGAACGGGTCTCCACCTGTCCCACCGTTAAGCGGGGCATCACGTGAAGACCGTATACCCGGTCTATACCGTACTTTTCAAACAAACCCGCCTCAGCCATGGGTTTGCAGCCGCCCTCGGTTTCCTCCGCGGGTTCAAACAGCAGCACCGCTTCTCCCGAGAACTCTTCTTTATGCTCGGAAAGCAGTTTGGCGGTCCCCAGCAGTATTGAGGTGTGCAGATCGTGCCCGCAGGCGTGCATATACCCCTCGTGGGTACTGCGGAAAGGGCAGCCTTCCGGCTCGGTTATGGGCAGCGCGTCGAAATCCGCGCGTATGCCGGTGGTCTTTCCGGGTCTGCCGCCTTTGACCGCGCCGGTGATCCAGCCGCCCTGAGGCGCATCATACTCCGCTCCGATCTCCCTGAGCGCGGAAATGATGATCTGTTTCGTCTTTTCTTCTTTGTAGCCCGGTTCCGGCACCATGTGAAGCCGGCGACGTATCGCGGCAGCCCAGGGCGCATATGCGCGGGCCTGCAGCTTTATTTGCTCGAAGTCCATATCATTCCATGTCGAACAGAGGCTTGTTCAGCGTATACAGCATCTTATACCTCTCATACGCCCTGTCGTACGCCTGCCTGGTCTCGGGATCGGGTTCGTAGTGCACATCATCCTCTTTGAGCGCCTGGATAGCCTGTTCAAGATCCTTCCAGATGCCCGCGCCTACGCCGGCGACCAGCACCGCGCCGTAAGCACCGCCTTCACCGGCTCCCGACATGGTGTATACGGGCAGGTCGAATATATCCGCCGCCATCTGCTTCCACAGACGGCTGGACGCGCCGCCGCCGGACAGGTACACCTTTTCGGGCTTGACCTGCGCTCCCATAAGCTCGATCACCTGCTTAAGGCTGAAAGAGACGCCTTCCATGACCGCGCGGGTCATCTCCGCCCTGGTGGTCCCGAGATTCAGGCCGTAGAAAATGCCTCTGGCGTTGGGATCCGGATACGGGCACCTCTCCCCCGTCAGATACGGTGCGAACAGCACGCCGTTGGAACCCGCGGGCACCTGCTCCGCACGCTCGTCCAGCAGTTTATACAGCTTTGTGCCCAGTTTCTGGGCGTCGATCTTATCTTCTCCCGCAAGGGTCTTGGCAAACCAGTTGAGCGCGCCGCCCGCGGTCAGTGTGCAGCCGAAGCAGTGCCACAGTCCTTCCTCGTTGTTGCAGAACATCTGCAACTTGCCTTCCGGGTTGGGCCTGAAGCCGTCCATCGCCATGGATACGTTGCCGCTGGTGCCGATCACGACCCCCAGCGTGCCAGGTTTGACCAGACCGGTGCCGGTGGTCTGTATCACGGCGTCGCCGCCGCCCGCGTAAGTTGCAAGTCCTTCGGGCAGCCCGGTCTCCTGCGCCGCCTCGCGGGTCACAGCGCCGGAAAACGCGGTGCTCTCCAGACATTCGGGGAATATCTTCCTGTCGAATCCCACTTTGTCGATCAGTTCCCACGCCCACTCCCTGCGCTTGGTGTCATAGAAGCCCGTGCCGGAAGCGTCGGAAACGTCGATGGCTATCCTGCCTGTCAGCTTAAAACGGATATAGTCCTTGGGGCACACGAACACGCGCATTTTGGCGAAGTTCTCCGGTTCGTACTTTTTGAGCCACAGGATCTTCCCGCCCGTATAGCCCGTGAGCATGCGGTTGTTGGTGTACGAAAGCAGACCTTCAAGCCCGCCCGCCGTTTGGGTGATCTCGTCGCATTCCGCCTGTGTCCTCTGGTCGCACCAGAGTATGGCGGGGCGGATGACCTTGTTTTCGCCGTCCAGCGCCACAAGGCCGTGCATCTGACCGCTGAAAGAGATGCCGGCGATCAGGCTCCTATCCACGGGGCAGGCGGTGAGTATGTCATTCATGCCCGCCTTTACGCCTTCCCACCAGTCTTCGGGGTCCTGTTCCGCCCAGCCGGGCTTAGGAGTGGAAAGCGGGTATTCCTTCGTGGAAGATGCCAGTACCTTGCCGGTGTCGTCGCACAGTATGCACTTGGCGCCCGAGGTGCCAACATCAAGTCCTATCAGATATCTTGCCATCGCCTTTATTCTTCCCCCTTTTGAGTTTATCCATCACTTTTCGTGAAACATTGCTTATCTTTTTGGCGGAAAGCATGTTTTCCCGCCCCGCTATCAGGCGCTTTATGTTTTCCCTGTGGCTGTACAGCGCCAGCGCGCCCAAAAGCGCGGCGCAGATTATAAAGCCCTGGCTGTTTATATGCAGTATCAGCACCACGATGGGCAGCGCGATCGCCGTGGTTATGGAAGCCAAGGACATATAGCCGGTGATCAGCACGATTATCACCTGCGCCACCAGCAGCAGCAGCGCGATACGCCAGTCCGCCGCGATCAGATAGCCCAGGGAGGTGCTCATGCCCTTGCCGCCCTTAAATCCGAACAGCACGGGCCAGTTGTGGCCGATGACCGCTGCGGCGCCGCCTATGTGCAGACCGACTTCGCCGCCTATGGCCTGTCCTATGAGCGCTGCCGCCACGCCCTTGAGCGCGTCGCCCAGAAACGTCAGCATGCTGGGCAGCCAGCCCAAGGTGCGCATCACGTTGGTCATGCCTATGTTTCCGGAGCCCTGCTTGCGAATGTCCACATTGCCGAACAGCCTGGCTATCACTACGCCCGTTGACAGCGATCCCAACAGGTAGCCTATCACGGCGCACAGCACCAAATATATCCAGTTCATATCAGTTTTCCTCGTCCTTGCCCCGTTCCCTCAGCACGAAGCGGATCGGCGTACCGTCAAACCCGAACGCCTGACGGAAACGGTTTTCCAAAAATCTTTGGTAAGAGAAATGCATGAGCGTCTCGTCGTTGACGAACAGCACGAACGTAGGCGGATTGGTGACGCTCTGGGTCGCATAATAGATCTTCAGCCTTCGTCCGCTGGTCGCTGGGGGCTGCATGGCCTGCTGGGCGTCCTGCAGTATGTCGTTTAACAAGCCCGTGGTTATCCTGCGGGAAGCCTGTGCATACACGCTTTTCACCATTTCCAGAATGCGGTTCACCCTTTGCCCGGTGAGCGCGGAAATGGAGATTATCGGCGCGTACTCCATGAATTTGAGCTTCTCCCGCACGTCTTTGGTAAACTTGTCCAAGGTGTTGGTCTCTTTTTCAAGCGCATCCCATTTGTTTATCACGATTATGGCAGGCTTGCCGGCTTCATCGATATAGCCCGCGATCTTGGTGTCCTGCTCGCTGATCCCTTCTTTCGCGTCTATCAGCAGCAGCGCCACGTCGCAGCGGTCGATGGCCGCGAAGCTCCTGACCACGCTGAAGCGCTCCAGGGACTGATATTCTATAGCCCGCTTGCGCCTGATGCCTGCGGTGTCGATTATGACGTACTCGTCATCTCCGTCCTTGAAACGGGTATCGACCGCGTCCCGCGTCGTGCCGGCGATGTCGGACACCATGACCCTTTCCTCGCCCAGAATGCGGTTGACCAGGGAGGATTTGCCCACGTTGGGCTTGCCCACCACCGCGATAGATATGGCCGCGTCTTCCTCATCCTCGGCTTCTTCCTCCGGGAAATGGCTGACTATTTCGTCCAGCAGATCGCCGAGGTTCAGCAGGTTCAGGCTGCTCACGCCGATAGGTTCGCCCATGCCCAGGGAATAGAAATCGTTTACATCCGCCAGCTGTTTCGGGGAATCGATCTTATTGACCGCCAGCACCACAGGCTTTCCGCTCCTGCGCAGCATGTCCGCCACGGTCTCGTCGTCCGCCGTGACGCCCTGCTTGCCGTCGGTAAAAAACACTATCACGTCCGCCGTTTCAATGGCGATCTCAGACTGACGGCGCATCTGCTTGAGCAGCGGATCGTCGGAATGCGGATCGATGCCGCCCGTGTCGATAAGCGTGAACTTGTGGGTCAGCCACTCGCAGTCCGCGTATACACGGTCGCGGGTCACGCCGGGAGTGTCCTCCACTATAGCGATGCGCTTGCCGCTCATTTTATTGAAGAATGTGGACTTGCCCACGTTCGGGCGTCCAACCACTGCAACTAAAGGTCTTGCCATATACATACGTCTCCAAATTAAACTGTATATATTTTACTACACTTTGCAGAAATTTACAAGCCCGCGCTTCCTTTAGCGTTTCAAATGGATATAATGTAACCAGCAAATACTGGAGAATACTATGGACGGATTTACTGTTTACCATCTTGCGCGGGAACTGGACGCCCGCTTAAGCGGCGCGAGGGTGGACAAAATAGCCCAGCCCGAACGGGACGAAGTGGTCCTTACCCTGCGCTGCCCCGGCGAAAACGTGAACCTGCTCATTTCAGCAAACCCAGCCTGTTTCCGGGCGCACATAACCGGCATAAAGAGATCCAATCCGCTGGAGCCTCCCGCCCTGTGCATGCTCATGCGCAAGCACCTTGTGGGCGGCAGGCTTACGGGAGTAAGGCAGCTGTTCAGCGACCGGGTGATGGAATTCCGCTTTGAGCATACCGACGAGCTGGGCGACAGGATGCCCAAGTCCATAATCCTGGAGCTGATGGGCAAGCACTCCAACATCATTTTCGTTAGCGACGAGGGCCGGATACTGGAATCCTCCCGCCACGTGAACGAGCTTATTTCCTCTTACAGGGAGGTGCTGCCCGGGCTCAAATACCTTCCCCCGCCGCCCCACGGCAAGCTGGATTTTGACCGGTTTGACAAAGCGGAGCTCTCAAAAGCACTGAGCGGCAGAAGCGGTACGTTTGCCAGGATACTTCAGCAGTCCGTAAGCGGCATGTCCCTTCCGCTGGCGCGGGAGGTCGCTTACCGCGTGTGTGGCAGCGAAGATGCGGACGTTGCCGACGCGGGCGTATACTCCGATGCGGCTGCGGACGCTGTCGCGAATATGCTTTCGGTGCCTTCTCCCCGCCTCACGCTGGACAACTCGGGCGATCCGCTTGAACTGCTGCCCTTTGAATACAAATCACGGCTGGATACAGTCCAAAAGCTGTACGCAACTTTAAGCGAAGCTGCCGACGAGTTCTACCGCCTGCGGGACAAAAAAGAACGGCAGGGGCAGATAAGCGCATCACTTAATCGGGTCATAAAGACGAATATCGAACGCAGCCGCAAAAAGCTGGAGCTGCAAAGAGAAGCGTACGACGCGGCTTCCCAGCTGGACGAATACCGCATCAAAGGCGAAATGCTGCTGGCAAACCCGCAGATGGTGCGAAAAGGTCAGAAAAAAGCGCTGCTTCCGAATTATTACAACGAAAACGCAGCGCTTATGGAAGTGGAGCTGGACGAAAAACTGGACGCCAACGCCAACGCCCAGAAATACTTCAAGCAGTACAAGAAAGCCCAGACCGCGCGCAAACTGGCAGGTGCTCAGATCGACGCCTCGCTTGAGGAGCTTAAATACCTTGAAAGCTTGGAAACCATGCTCTCTCTGTGCTCCGACGAAGCCGGTCTTGCGGAAATACGGGACGAAATGGTGCGCGCGGGCTACGTGAAGGACGTATCCTCCCGCAGCCGCAAAAAGGCGCTGGCGCCTTCAAAGCCCCTGGAGTTCACAGCCCCGGACGGGACATTGATACTCGTCGGCCGCAACAATCTGCAGAATGACGCGCTCACGTTTTCCGCCCGCCCGGACGAAGTGTGGCTGCATGCCAAAAACATCCCCGGCTCACACGTCATAATCAGGTCTGAAGCTCCTTCTGACGAGACGCTGCTTTACGCCGCTTCCCTGGCGGCAGCGTATTCCGGCGCGTCGACTTCAGGCACGGTGGAAGTCGCTTGTACGAAACGCAGATACGTGAAAAAGCCTTCCGGTTCCAAGCCCGGATTCGTGATCTACACTCACGAAACCACCTTCCCCGCAAAACCGGTAGAAATAAAACGCGGCTGATCAGCCGCGTTTTTTCATACGCGCATATTACTTAAGGAATATCGGGTTGCTCCAAGCGCGGCAGCCGTTCTCGTCTTCTATCATCAGGCGGGTATATAACTGATCCTTCACGCTCACTTTGAAACGGGTCAGGTACTGCCCTTCCTCAGCCTGATACAGGCGGGTGGGGCGCAGTCCCGTGATGAACCTGAGCTTC
>JAIKYG010000017.1:0-17793 GCA_024683475.1 Clostridiales bacterium
GAAGCTCAGGTTCATCACGGGACTGCGCCCCACCCGCCTGTATCAGGCTGAGGAAGGGCAGTACCTGACCCGTTTCAAAGTGAGCGTGAAGGATCAGTTATATACCCGCCTGATGATAGAAGACGAGAACGGCTGCCGCGCCTGGAGCAACCCGATATTTCTGAAACAGAACGGCATAGTATAAAAACGGGAGTTAAGCTGCAAATGAACAGGATCCATTTTTTGAGAGCGTGCTGGAGCGACATTATACTTATCGAATCCGACGGAGAGTTCGGTCTGATCGACACCGGATACGATCATGACAGCGAACGGATCTCCGCCTATCTTGATTCTTTGGGAGTAAAGCGGCTTGAATGGATCCTGATCACTCATTTTCACAAGGATCATTACGGCAGCCTGACGGCGCTGCTGAAGCGGTATCCGGTGGGCAAAGTCTATATGAAAAAGTTCAGCGGACTGAACGTCTCTGACGGCAGCGGTCACAAAGCGTCCGCGGAGTTCAACCAGATGGAACTCGCGAACTGCGAATCAATGTGCGCGCTTGCAGATTCCGTGTCTGAGCTCGCCGTTATCGACGAGCGCCTTAAGAAAGTACGGCTCGGGGCGTTCGTCTTCCGCGTATTCGGGGCTTCCGATGCCATACGGGATATGTACGAGGATCCAGTTTCCCCGTATTTCGGCCAGATACGCTTCGGAGAGAATACAAACAGCGTTGCGCTCTATGCCGAAGTGAACGGCGCCGGCATTTTCCTCGGAGCCGATGCAAATAACGAAACGCTCGACGATCCGCGATACAGCCGGGCGAATACGCAGTACGCCCACGCTGTCGGGAAGCCTGTCGACCTGTATAAGGTGCCGCATCACGGGTGCGGAAATATCTTCAGCGATGAAACTCTGTCGATCCTTCAGCCTCTGTACAGCGTGGTCACCAATTGGGAGCCGACCCTGAGCCGCCGTTTTACGGAAAACCGGGACCGCCTGCTATCAGCCCGCGCCGGCGCCAAAGTGCTGTGTACGGACCGCTGCGGCTATGTGTTCACCATCGGACCAGACGGGCAGCTCTCTTATGATGAGATCGACAGCGTGCCGGATATTACTTTGGAAGAGATCCCGCCGGAAGAAATGGATGAGTCCCATAAAATCCGGCTAAAGCACCTGTCTGACGATGAAATGGCTGCCGGAGAATGGCTCGGCTTGGCTGAGCCTGACAATATCGAATGCGGCAGCAAGATCCATGCGGCTTATTTCATTCGCGAGGGATCCAGGATCGGCGCAGCGTATTACACGCTCGATCACAAAAGCGGTGAGTGTTTGATCAAGGACTTTTGGGTCTTCCGGCCTTTCCGCAGCCACGGCACGGGCCATTTCTGTTTTGAAACATTTGAAGCTGACTGCCGCGCCGCGGGAGCCAAAGCTTTTGAAGTTGAAGTCAGTACGGAGAAGCCCGCTGTTATCCGTTTCTGGAAAGCTTTCGGCTTTGCGGATGACGGAACGCAAGCTGGCGATCTGCTGCGGTTAAGGCTTGCCTGATCAAAAGCAGCCATTCTTCGGAAAAACGTACGCTCCTGGCACAGGAAGCGCCTGGAATCTGCCTATAGGATCATCGATCACTTCGGGAGGCATTCTTATGCAGTACAGATCAGACAAGACCGGCAACCGCCTTTCCGCGCTCGGGTTTGGGTGCATGAGGTTTCCCCAAAAGGCCAGGCGCATCGATCTTGAAGAAACCGAGAAAGAAATACTGGAAGCATACCGCACCGGCGTCAACTATTTCGATACCGCGTACATTTACGGCGGGAGCGAAGCCGCGCTGGGCGAGATCCTTGAAAAGAACGGCATCCGCGACAAGGTGAATATCGCCACAAAACTCCCACAGTACCTGGTCGGCAGCCGAGCGGCGCTCGACAGGTATTTCACCGAAGAGCTGTCACGGCTACGCACCGACTACATCGATTATTACCTGATGCATCACCTGACGGACATCGCCATGTGGAAAAAGCTGAAGGCTGTCGGAGCGATACCGTGGCTGGAAGAGAAAAAACACCTCGGCGCGATCAGGAACATCGGATTCTCATATCACGGCAACTCCGACGGCTTCATAAAGATCCTGAACGATTATGACTGGGATTTCTGTCAGATCCAGTACAACTATTTCGATGAGTACGCCCAGGCAGGCGTAAAGGGACTGAAAGCCGCAGCCGAAAAAGGCATACCGGTCATGATCATGGAGCCATTGCGCGGCGGCAAGCTTGTGGGGATGCTCCCGCAGCGCGCGAAGGAAATCATGCGCCAAAGCGGGCGCGGCTGGTCCCCCGCGGAGTGGGGCTTCCGCTGGCTGTATAACCAGCCTGAGGTGACCGTAGTGCTTTCGGGCATGAATTCCATGGAAATGGTACGCGAAAACTGCCGTGTCGCATCCGAAGCGGAAGTCGGTCAGTTCACTCAGGAAGACTTTGATGTACTTAAGCAGGTCACAGAGGAGATCCGCAGGCTCGATAAAGTGGGCTGCACCGGGTGCAGGTACTGTATGCCATGTCCCAAGGGCGTCGATATCCCCGGCGCGTTCCGCTGCTACAACGCCATGTTCATAGAATCGCCAAGTCAGGGCCGCTTCCAGTATGCCCAGACCGTGGGGCTGACCAGGGAGCCGGATTCGCATCCCAGTGCGTCGGATGCGGCAAATGCGAAGCACATTGCCCCCAGGGGATAAGTATCCGCGAAAAGCTAAAGGAAGCGGACAAGGCACTGCGCCCGCTGCCTTACAGGATCGGGATCAACATTGTCCGCAGATTCATGTTCCGAAAGACCGGATCAAAAGGCTGAGGCCCTTCACTGTTTTCAATTGCGTGCTCACTGTTCAGAATAAAGAGCCGATAATATGGGCTTAAAGGGTAATATTCGGGCACTGCTATATCCTTATCGGTGAACTCTTCCCCGCCCAAACACCATCAGTGTAAACGCACGGTCGTCTGCGCCAGCGGCGCAGACGACCGTCAGGATATCTAATGACATGTGCCCTTCGGATCCCTGCCCGGATGTCAGATATGCGGCTTGCGGACGCGCTTGGCGTAGCCCCTGTATTCCGGGACATCGAACCATTCCATGCCGCCGCGGCAGCGCTTCAGGTAGTCGAGCGCCGTATGCTGCGCGCTCCATTCCGCATCGTCAAAATGTACCGGATCGTGGTAGCCCTCTATATCGCAGGCGCCGGTAAAACCGCTTTGCAGCAATATCGTGAACAGACCCGCCCAGTTCGTGTCTCCGAACCCGGGCGTGCGGTTCCAGCAATACGGTTCCCCGCTGTCGATGCCGTGCTGCGCAATGACGTCCCAGGCTACAGTTCCGTCTTTCCCGTGGACGTGTACGACTTTGTCCGCCCATTTCCGCAGCTGCATGACCGGATCGGCAAGCTTCTCCAGCGCGTGACAAGGCTCCCATTCCAGACCCAATGACGGAGACTGCACCGCATCGAATATGAGTTCCCACGCATCCGGGCAAAAGCTTATGTTTTTGCTGCCGCGGCGCCAGCCGCTGCCGCAGCCCTCAAGTCCTATCTTTACGCCTTCGTCTTCAGCCAGCCGAACGACAGGCGTCCAGACCTTCCTGAATTCAGGTATATTCTCGGGCACCGATTTTTCGGGGTCCCCGCCCGCGAACGTGCCGATCACATCGCATCCGAACCTGCGGGCGTTCTTTATGACCGCTTTCAGGTTGTCCTGATTCTCCTGACGGAGTATGGGATTCGCGTAAAACCCCAGCGCGGAGACTTTTGCTGCATTCAGTTTTTTGTTTATCTCATCCGCAAGTTCGCTCCAATCGAGATGCACCGGATCCTCCCCCGCAAAATCAAGCTCAAAACACTCAAATCCCTTTGGCTCCAGCTGCGGGATCATTGCGGCAGCCTTGCGTGCCGGTATGATCGTCCCTATCGTAATATCAAACATAATGTAGCCCTCCCCTGCTTGCCTGCCGCATGCATTGCATTTTCAATTTCATCAGCTCAGATATCAAATGACGATTTCTTCCAATGAGTCCAGAACCGCAGTCGCAGCTGCCGTCATTTTCCGTTTCATCCCCGGATCGGTCGATACGCCTATGCCGATGCAGCCCGCGTTTTCAGCCATCCTGACGTCGACATAGGAATCCCCAATCATGGCGATCCGGTCGGGAGGAACGCCTGTCCTTTCGGATGCCAGCCGGAGCATATCGGGCGCCGGCTTGCCTTCTTTCACATCCTCCGGGGTTATTACAAAGCGCACCTTGTCCCAGCAGCCATACAGAGACATGGAGTATTTCGTTCTGTCGAAAGTGTCCGAAGTCGCCACTGCGTAAGGCACATCCAATTCCATCAGCCTGTGTATCAGCCTGACGAATCCGGGCTGCGGTTTCAAAGCTTTGCTTAGGTCCAGCAGTTTGTCAGAACGCTCGAAAATCTTGGCAGCGACATCGCGCGCTTCATGCCAGGGCAGACCCTTTACCGCTGCCAGGTATCCGGCGTTGACCGCTTTCTCTTCATTGGGAGACGCAACGGCGAGTATGCCCAGCGGATCCACATAAGTCGTATGCGGTCCTGTTTTGTCTGTATAGATCGTGTCGCCGCCCATAATACGCGCCCAGTTCAGAGTCTGTTCGACATCACAGACCGACAACAGATTCCGGCAGCGTTCATTTATCAGTTCGATCCAGAACTGTTCGGAATCGAACATCAATCCGTCTTTGTCAAATACAAAAAGATCAGCTTCCAGCTGTTTCCCGCCAGCGATGAATGATGGCATATATACTGTTCCCCGTATTATAATGTAATCGTCAGTTCGGTTTGTCTGCGCAAAACGTCACGGTTAGGTCCGGATTTCACCTGTTTCTGCGTTTCCCTGCATCTCCGTCCTCAGTTCGGGACTTCAAGCCTTTTCTTCCGCTATTCTGTTCAGTTCCTTTTCGATCCCGCCCAACGTCCTGAAAAACCTGTACGTCGCGACGGCAGGACCCATGAGCAGTATACCGAACACGTTCCAGCCAAACATGTGCCGCCAGGATGTGTGCGGTCCCGGTATGCCCATAGCCTCGGCCTTTGCCTTCAGTTCCTCCGATATCCTTGCCATCCACACAAGCGTGTATATGAAAAGCGTCGGTATCCCAAGCAGATAGGCTTTCCGGTACGGCATCACCCTGTGGCCCAGAACAGACTCGATCTCTTTCTGCAGACCGCGCGGCATACAGATCAGGAAATACAGGCCTGCGGTAAAGAAGTCGATTAATCCCAGCAGGAAACCGGGACGGTCCGTATGCTCATATTTCATCTTGCTAGGTCTGCCCTTCTAAGTCTGTCTGTTTATGCCAGCCCCGGCTTGCACGGTCTGCCGGTATCCCTGCGCCACTTCTGATAGAGTTCTTCCGTGGCGAGCGCCATTTTCGTCACCGCAAAACTGCAATCGTGCGGGTAGATATACCATGTGTCTTCCAGCGTGTTCAGATCCACGCAGTCCCCGAATTTGCCCAGGTATTCATACTCTATATGACATGAATACAGCGATGGCACGGGCTTGACCATTTCAAACGCATCGCCGTCACCGTCGATCCCATGCACCGAGAACCCATCCATACTGTGACGCAGGGTGCCTTCGCCAAGCAGGATAAACTTCTTTGCGTTTGGCAGCGAGCGCACGGTGACCGGCAGTTCTCCCGAATCGTATGTCCCCGATTCTATCTCGCTGCGGACGTTTGCCCGTTTCCATTCGTACCAGTCCGGTATATGAGAAAACTCCGTTTCTCCCTGCTCTGCCTCTAATTCGCCGAGCTCTGAGTATTTCCATCTTTTATGGCAGGCTCCGCAGAACAGCACGCTCCCCTCCGACGCCATGCGGTACTCGGTTTTGCAGTGCGGGCATTGATACAGTACCTTTTCCAGCCCTTCCGCCCGCTTGGGATAGGTCACGCGGATCCCGCGTGCCTTCTGCCAGGCATATTCGTCATACTGAAATGCCGAGACCAGCCGTGCATTGATCTCGTCGACCGTGGCGTCTTTCAGCTCATCCGCCGTGAACTGCACCGTCAGTTCCGCCTCCGTCGGCCTTACGCCCCTTTGGTGCAGGTTCCAGAACGGAGAGTTTATATGATGGCCGTGGCAGATCAGCGTGACCACCGGGACCCGCACATACTTGCACAGCGTGCCCAGGGATGCGGGCAGTACGGCAGTCGTGCCGCAAAGCGAATAGCGCGCTTCCGGGTATATCATGCAGATATCGCCATTTTGGATAACGCGCTTTATCTGTCTCACCAGGACCACGTCATTAGTGAACTTCCGTTTGCATATGCAGCCAACCTTTCGCAGCAGGTTCTCGCGGCCTATAAACCCGTCTATAGCGACGATGTAATTCGAGTGATGCGGAAAAGTCGCCATCGTAGCAACTTTGAAATCAAGAAACGCATTGTGGTTGCACAGCAGCAGATACGGCGGTTTCAGGCCTTTTGCGCTGATTTTCCTGATCTTTGCGCGATGCAGCAATACATCCGGCACACTGAGCAGATATGTCAGCGGGCGCAGGTACCAGGCTGTGGGTACCGGCGGCCGGTTCATATCGAAGCGTTCAAGTTCCTGCTGATTCATTTATCCCTTCCCCGTTTCGGCATTTTATCTGCAGTTGAATACACTGCGCTCTTCCGTGTCTTCTTTGGGCGGACAAAAACTCTTGTCTGTCCTGGCAATTATATCCTATATCTCGGACACGACGCCTGTTGCCCTGTATCTCGCAGACTGTGTGTTCGTCAGCGGCTCCAGCTCACCGCGGACGGAAAACAGAGCTCCGTTCGTCATCTTGATCTCCAGAATGAGTATGCGGTCTTTGAATTTGTCCAGACTGCCGCCCTTAAAACGCGGTTTCCAGCATTTACTGTCGCCGCTGAATGGCTCGCAATCGCTGTGGTCAAAGCCCTCTGCGCTTTCGTCCGTACCCCAGGCATGAGCGACAGGATCGTCGCCGCATGTGTCTATGACAGCCATGGTGGCACGTTCAGCGGACAGATTCACGCATATATCGCCGCCTCGGTAAAGGTATTCGCGCGTAGTCACCGTCGCCTCATCCTCTCCGGCATTCAGCGCAATAAATCCGTCCTCTCTCAATCGGTAGATGCGTATCCGGCCGTTTTGATGGTTCCTGAATGCCGTTCCGTGAGCTTCCGGCGTCATAGCGCAATACAGCAGTATCTCCCGGCCCGCAGTCAAATGCGCGCAGGAAAGCCAGAACATTGCCTGCCCGCCCGTTCGATCCGGCAGGAAAGACGTTCTCAAAGACCGCAGAAAGTGATGCCCGTCCCATGAATACGCGAGCTGCGGCACAATGCTGCCGGATTCGAATTTTGCTTTCCTTGAAGGCGCGTTGTCCGTATAAATCAGGGGAAAGCCTACGTACATGCCCGCGTACTCAAACGCGCTCATGCCGTAGATCTCGTCAAGGGATCCGTCCAAAGCGTCCTGATGCAGACACAGCTCGAAAGGGGTGTAATGCTTAAAATCCTTTGTGTCGCTGTAACCGACGCACCTGTTTCCCCAGGTCGGGCGGCGCAGTATGGTATAGCACTGTCTTTTCGCGTTATAGAACACGCCTCCCACCGGTTCACAGCCCCAGTCGGGAATCTCGTCCGGGAAGCTATTCCATACCGCAAGATCAGGCGAAGCAAACACCTGCGCGCGTACGCAGAACTGCTTTGGGTAATACCTGGTCAGTATCATTTTATACTTTTCTTCCGGCGGAGCAAAAGCATCCTCTACGATGCCAATCGGTTCTTCGCCGCTTTCAAGCGCCATCACTTCATTCGTGCCGTTTTGTTTAAGCGGACTAAAATGTACGCCGTCAGTCGAATGCGCCCTCAGCAGCGCAAACCTGCCCGTTTGCCGGTTTCTTCCCAGATACAGCATGACTGTTTCCCCGTCTTTTTCAAAGACCCACGGAGAAAAATAATCCGTACTGAAATCGGGATCGTAATACTCGGCTGCAAGCTCCGGCACGCCGTATCCTCGCTGCGTCCCCGCACGCCCCAGAAGGCGGTAATCATCAAAAAAGAGTTCTGTATACATGCCCTCGCACCCCGTAATCAGTTTTTTCTCACACGTGGACCAAAGTTCCGGATTTGCATGCGGATCTCTCCCGAAAAGAAATGGTCGGCGCAAAAGGTGTTTTCTTTATCCCGCCTCAGCCGTTTAGGCGGTTCCGGTTTGGTTTGTTTTTTGCCCCTATTTGATCCCGATATCCTCGTTCTTCTGAAACCCGCGCGTGACAGCTTTCCCACCCGTCTTCCTGCGCAGCATATCTATAGCCGTTTCCAGCTTGTCCAGCTTCTTTCGTTTTTGTTCGGCCTCATCTTCAAACAGTGCCACCTGCTCGGTCTCTTCGTCTGTCTGTATCAGCCTGGTTATGCCTATGGTTATCGCACGGATGGGAGCAGTCTCCCCTATTTTCCAGAACTCACTTATAAGGAGCATGGATACGTCTGCGATCTCATGCTGCAGCCATGTTTGGTGGTCTATGACCGTCTGGCGGGATTTTATCTTCAGGTCCGGGTCCTTGATGCTTACGCTTATTACGCTGCCTTTCTGACCGTTGTCACGCAGGTTCATCGCCACCCTGTCGGAAAGGTACGACACGGCCGTTTTGACTTCCTCTTCCGTTGTCAGATTCTTTCTGAACGTCATGCCGTGGCTGACGGATTTGGCCTCTTCGCGGTATCCCCAGGGTCTGACAGCGCTGTCATCCAAACCGTTGGCGTAGTCCCACAGTCCGCCCCCTCCGTGTCCGAGGATCGCCGTTATGCTTTCCCTGGGCTGTGACGCCAGTTCGCCGATCGTAGTGATCCCTTTCTGTTCAAGCAGCGCCGTCGTCGCCTTCCCGGCAAACATCAGATCGGAAACCGGCAGCGGCCAGAGGATGTCCTTATAGTTTTCGGGCGTAATGACAGTCGTAGCGTCGGGCTTTTTATAATCCGAGCCCATCTTCGCGAAAATCTTATTATACGAGACGCCTACGGAGATCGTAATGCCCACTTCCTCGCGCACACGGTCCCGCAGCATATCGGCAAGCTCCCGCTCCGTCAGTTTATAATACTCCGGCGCTCCGGTCATATCAAGATATGATTCGTCGATCGATGCCGGTTCGACATAGTCGGTATATTCATGGTATATGGCGTTGACTTTATCCGATATCTTCTTGTAAAAATGATGGCGCGGCGGTACGAACACGATGTTCGGGCACTTCTTTTTTGCCTGCCAGACCGTATCGGTCGTTTTGACTCCGGCAAGCTTTGCTAATTGGTTTTTGGCCACAACGATACCCACGCGGTTCTCCGGATCGCCGGCTACCGCCATGGGCACGTCTCTGAGCGCCGGATTTATCAGACACTCGCACGAGGCGAAAAAGTTATTGCAGTCGCAATGGAAAATAAGTGGCTTCATGGTTTTTCATTTGATTTCCGGTCCGTTCGGGTATTCCCGGGCGTGACCGAACTGAGGTAATAAGCCTTTTTTCGTGTATACGGCTCCTGCCGATGCGGCGCCGCCAAGCGCTTCCCGCGCCCAAGTCAAACCTGCCGACAGATCATATCGGTACCTCTTCCGATCATCGGCAGCATGACATGTGTCCGACTCGTAGCTTGACAGTGAGTAAAAGCAAACCGGCGGCACTCCAATTATAATTGATTACGGCAGGAATGTAAACATGCAGGAAAGGACAAGCCGAACGAAAAAACCATTCACTGCGCCGTTCCGGGGCAAAAGGATCATCCACCAATGGAGTGGGCGGTTTTCATATGCGCGCAAAGTCTCCCGCTCGTGCCGCGCCTTAGCGGGTGTAATCATATCCTGCGCACAAGATAGTGGCGAGCCGCAAAACCTGCAGCCCGCCGGTACAGTCGTATGGATCCAGAATGCGCGTCAGTTATTCTGCCGCGAAAGCACTTCTTCCAGCGCGGGAACGCTGGTAATCCCGCCGTGCTTCTGAGTGGAAAGCCCGGCAGCCGTGCAGGCAAAACTGACGATCCCGGTCAGCTCGTCTTCGGTGAGTTCGGAAGGATGTTTGTTCAGCTTGAGCAGGCGGCTCATGGCGCTGCCGCCGAAAATATCCCCCGCACCGGTAGTGTCTGTCACGTGTATCCCGGTCAGGCTGGGCACAGTCACGCGGACGTTTCTGGTGGCGGCGTAGCAGCCCTTGGGACCGAGCGTCACATACACCAGGGATACTCCGTACTCATTCAGCAGTTTTTCGGCGCCCTGCTGCGGGTCCAAGTCCCACATATACCGGATCTCCTCGTCGCTGATCTTGACTATGTCGGACTGTGACAGGCTCCATTCTATGGCAGCCTTGGCCGAAACTTCGCTTTTCCAAAGGGGTTTGCGCAGGTTTGGGTCGTGACTGATCAGCAGATCGTGCTTTTGGGCCAGTTCCAGCGCGCGTCGTGTGGCGGATGCCGCCGGCTCATCGGTCAGCGACAGAGTACCGAAGTGGAACACGCGGCTGTTTGCGATCGTTTCCTCGTCGACTTCATCGGGGGTGAGGCAGGTATCTGCGCCGGGTTTACGGGCGAAACTGAAGTCACGGTTGCCGTCCGGTGACAGGGAAACGAAAGCCATGGTGGTAAAATGGTCCGGGTCGACCGCCACAAGCCCGGCGTCTATCCCGGCGTCAGCCAGGGTCTGCTTAAGCAGGCGTCCGAACATGTCGTCGCCGACTTTGCCGATCATCGCGACGTTGCAGCCGTTTTTCGCCAGCGCTGCAAGAAAGTTTCCGGGTGCTCCGCCCGGATTTGCCGAGAGCACGGGGTATCCCCCTTCGTTCGTGGAATGGGGAGCAAAATCGATAAGCAGTTCCCCCAGCGCGATCACATCGAAGCGACGCATGCTCAGTCCTCCTCAAACAGCCTGTATTTGGTGATATCCATGACCGCCTGCCCATCGCATTCGAATGAGATGCCCCGGGCAGAGGCATGTGTCAGGATCGTGGCGGTCATGACCTGCTCGCCGTCGTTAATAAAGACTTCGACGCTGAAACGGTCCAGTATCACGCGCAGGGATATCTCGCCGTTTTTGTCCTTGACCTGGCAGCGCCGCTGGTGTATGTATGCCCGCCTTGAACCGGAAAACTTCCGGTCTATTTTCAGCAGGGACTCGTAAGGCCGGAAGCTTAGAGAAGAGTGATACTTCTCGTCTTCGGCAAAGTGCAGCGAGAATTTCTGATAAGGCTTTTCGCGGTCGCAGGGACGGAGCTTTATCTCCATCTCCACGTTGCGGCCGTAAATGCCTTCCAGCTGAAGGTGTCCGCTCACCGTCACGTTCGAGTACTCAACTTTGTCCGCGCGGTACAGCTGCAATTCTCTGATGGGCTGCTGATACAGGCGGCCGTTTTTGATGTGCAGTTCCCTGGGCAGGCTCATTTGCCCGAACTAGGGGCGTTCCTCGTTTCGATCGATGCGGTATTTCAGGCAACTTTTTCAGGAGTTGCGGCGATCCGGGCATGCAACGCCGCTGTCTCACAGCGGCGGCTATAGAAAAAAGGCGCTGTCGACCACCCTGAAAGCCGGTAACGCCTGTTTATGAGACTGCGAAGGCTCGGGCAGCCCCTTGTTCACATTATCACGGTCGGTGCGGGGAAAGTCAGTTCCCGGCCGGCCGTTTTTCATGCGGAAAGCCAAGCGATAGGTCCCCCTGCTTCCAATCAGAAGACCAGCCGGACCCACATTGCAGGACGCACGCAAATGTCGCGGGAGCTGATAAGACTGCCATAGTCGAGGACATAACCGCCAAAGTAGACATTCGCGGCGTAATTCTGTACGCTGCCGGCCGACCGGAGCCACCAAAGGCATGTCGCCTCGCCGTTCACGTTATAGCTGTCGCTGACCCACACCCCGTTTGCTATCGCGCGCTTCGTGGGCACGCACATACCGGCATTGTCGCTGTCAAAGTATTTCCTTGCTTCCGTTATGCTCAGCAGAAACACTTTGTCTTCGGTATCATTTCCCGGGTCGGTGTCATAGCTGGGGTTCTTGTCAGCCGTGACATGCGCAGTAAGTATCCTCTCCTGATCGTCCGCGCTGAACGCCGAGTTGCAGAATTCCCTGTTCAGCCAGGTCCTGATCGTGGACTTCTCCCAAGTCCTATCTATATGCGCCCTGTTGTATGGGACCGCGTCAAGCCCGTATTTGCTTATCAGCAGGAGCTCTCCCCTGTCGTTTTTGTCCAGCACGATCCACTCTATCGGTTCACTGCCGTTGGTCAAGTCGTTGTCCTGTTCGTAAGCGCCGAAAGTGACGGTATAAGAAAATGAAGTGCTCCCTGCTGCCATATCAGAATCCGCGGTTGAAGCCGGATTTGGGATCTCAGCCGCATCTTCATCTTTGCTGACATACGCACATAAAGCAGCCACGAGCGCCGTTATCAGCAGGATCACAAGAATGCGTTTCATAGCTTATACCTCATATAGACTATCATAGTTCTAATAGACCTCTCTTCGGAGGTATGCCGCACTGTCGGGAGTGCTCAAGTCCGTCATATAAACTTGCTCCCGGCGATACGCGTCAGATATACTGCCGGAAATCACGTATGCGCGTAAATGAGATGCAGTTGGAATTGTGGTGTGTGTCCGCCTGGTTGAAGCCGATGCGCAGCAGCATGAGTATATCCTCCCCGTCAAATACCCAGTCGGGATACTGGAGACCGACCTTGGCGGGATCCATATCGCTGTAATCGTAAATGCGCTTTACTACTTTCCAGTCGTGCAGGTCGTCCGATACTGCCATGGATATTACCGTGCGGCCCAGAGACTTCCCCAGAGTCTGTTCCGTGCCTATCATAATATACTTCCCGCTCTCGGGATCCGCCTTGACGCAGAATTTGGAATTGCTGCCCAGGGGACAGTCGCTGATCGCGTTGAAAATGTATTTACTGCCGCGATCCGACTTATCGACGTCAAACACGATCACCTTGCCCGTATTCAGGACTGCCTTGGAGATATCCATCCTATAGAGTGCGCGAATATTCCCTTCCCGGTCGACGACTATGTTGCCCTCGATGCCTGCTCCTGGACAGTCAAGCCCCGGCCCGGCGCCTTCCGGCGCGCCTGCCCACGACGGGTCATAGTCCGTGAATTCCGCCAGCTCCCAGTTTGCCGGATCAAGCAGATCTTTGTCCGCATCGGCAGTCAGCGCAGACATGGGAAACGCGCAGTCGCTCCATCCTCCCGTATCTATGGCGATATATAAAAGACCGCCGTATTCGGCCACGCTGCCCGGCGCGCTGTGGTAGCCGTTTTTGTAGCACATGGGAAACAGCGTGACGGGATTGGTCCAGGTCTCGCCCTCGTCGTCAGAGCGCCCGATGACCACGTTTCCGTGGCCGTTGGTGCACGCCAGCATATAGACGCTGCCGCAGTGGACGAACAGCCTTCCCCAGTAGCAGGGAAACAGGTCCCCCATCCAGTGCCACTGCACGCCTCCATCGTCCGAATAGAACAGCTGACTCAGGCTTGCCCACTCCTCGCGCCTGCTGAATACGTCCAGCGAGGCAAGCAGCCTGCCGGAAGGGCATTTGACCAGCGACGGTCCCGCCACAAAGCTGCCCGAAAAGTCGTACTCTCCATCGTCCGGGTGCAGATAGCACACCGGGACGTCACCCGGCATCCTGCCGGTGCGCACGAGCCTGGTGCATGAACCCTCTTTGCCCGCACGGCTGAGGATGATGGTATAATCCGCAAGGTCATCAAGCCCGCTTACGGTGACCGAAGGCAGGACCGGTTCGATCTTCCGCGCAGCAGTGTCCTCTCCCGTTTGACGGACCTCAAGAATGTGAGGTCCGTCAAAGCCCCTGTCTATCCATTCCAGGGTGAACGACCCCGTGTCCGGGACAATCCTTGATATGAAAGGCTGAAAAGCTTCGTTGATGCGGGCATAAGGCTTGAACGGGCGGCTCAGCCAGGATGCAGGTGCTTTCATGTTATCGCTCCTCTTTTCCGAAATCAGACTTGTTATATCACGTGGGCTGTCAGACTAACTGCCAAAGCTTTGCGGCGGAAAGTCACAGGTCAGACAATTTGTACAGCGCGCAGTTCGTAAGGGGCACGTTGCAGATGATCGCCGAAATACTGTTCAACGTGCTGATATACCACCTGTCGCCATAGCGCAGCAGCACAATGCGCAGAAGCAAAGCTATCAGTTGTTTCATTTCGGCACCTCTTTCGTTTCAGGGATACTGTGCCGCACTTTATCGCAGCTTTTTGAATACAGCCCGGATCTCATTCACCGTTCCCGCAGTCAGATAGTAAGTGTATGTGAACGGTTCGTCAAAAGCCAGAAGCGTTTCCGCGAGCGGCGCGACGTAATTCGTCGGGTCGTCTTCCGCCTTATTTGTCCCGTTGTACATATACCTGCCGGCGAGAAGGCTTTCGGCAACAGGCGAATACAGCCCGATGCCGTACCCGTTTTCATCGGTCCAGGAACTCCAGTTTTCCGTATTTCCTTTTTTCAATACAAAAGCAGGCTTACCGGCCCAGAATTCCAGGTCCTTTTCTTCGCGCAGTTCACCGTCTGTCCACGGCTCGCCGCCGTCGTAAAAAGTAAATGTGCTCAGCGCGCTCAGGGTATAAAACGCCGGCAGCTCCTGCGAGCACGGCGTCCAAGGCGTCAGTTGAAAATCGATCGCAGTGTTCTCCACCTCAAGGCCGTTTTCCGTCAGACGGTAAACGCTGGTATAATAGCATTGCGTTGGCATATCGTTCTGCGCCCAGTCCAGCGGACGGCATACGACGCGGATCGTGTCCTTCGTTTGCTCCAGAGCGACCAGCTTGCTGGTATTCCCATATTGATCGCCACCCTGAACTGGATTATACCGCCATTTACTGCCCATGAAAACGCCGTTATTATACCCTTCGATCTCCATCGGCCCGTAGAAGGACTGCTGCACCAACCGCCCCGTATCGTGGCAGTTGAGCAGATTGTCGTAAGCAGTGTTCTGCTTGTCGCGGAAATAGCACAGACCGCCGCCCCACTCAAGCTTCACGCCGGCCTTATAACGATCGTTTTCGATAGTTGCTATCTTATCGCCCGGCACTTCCTGTACATCACAGGTGAAATCCGAAAGGCTGAGTACGCACTGCGCGTCCGGGACGATCGGTTCAAAGCGGACGCCCGTCAGGCGTGAAGCCGTTGTTTTTTCCAGAAAACCGTTCAGCAGCATGGAAGCTGCCGTCTCCTTTTCACTGAGCAGCAGTTCCTCCTCCATTGTATTTTTGCCCTGCTGATAAGTAAATACGGCGCGAAAAGGCGCGCCGGCGCTGTATGAAAACGATACGCGGTTAAACGGTCCTGATCCTTCTTCTTTCTGTATGGTTACCGTATATCCCTTTGTTATGTCCTTATCGGAAAACGACAATGCCCCAATGGTAAACCCGGCATTTTTTCTTAGCTGCCAGCCACACAAAAGCAGAATGGCTATGAGTATGATCCCCGGTAACATCACGTACTTTCCCATTCAGGTCTCCTCCATTATTACCCCCGCGCACGGCTTTTTCTGCGTTTATGAACGCGCTTATAGCCCTTCATAGATCAGCCCGCGCAGGGTGGGATGGATCACGTCGTAATTGTATCCGTAATTGAGCACATGCATCCCAAAGAAGGCGGACAGCCGGTTGGATGGGTCGATCATCACCCATGCACCCGCCGCTCCATCCCAGCCAAACTCGCCCAGCGCGCCGGGGCCGCCGATGCGGTCGTTGACACGGGTACGAACGCCCAGGCCATATGAATAGCCCACCCGATGCCAGCCGTCGAAAGAGCGGCGGCCTTTGGGGCAAAGCTGGTTCGCGCTCCACAGCTGTATCATTTCGGGAGACAGGATATGCGCGCCGTCTTTGCCGGTACCCCCGCAAGCCAGGGCATCGGCGAAAGTGATGTAATCCTCCACCCCGCCGATAAGTCCGCCTCCGCCGCTCTCAAATTCCGGATTTGACCTCTCTTCGATTGCTTCCCGGGTCCTTTCCTTGAGAGAGTATGTTTCCCGATCGTAGTAATACAAAGGGCACAGGCGCTTGCGAAGTTCCTCATTCATCCGCATGGCCATGCCATGAATGTGCAGCGGCTCCCAGATATGCTCCTTAAGGTACACGGAAAACCTCTGACCGGAGACCGCCTCGATCACAGCGGCCAGCACGTCATGGCTGAAGCTGTATCGGAAATCCGTGCCGGGATCGAAGTCCAGGGGGCTTTCCGCTTTGGCTTCGGCGATCTGGAGGGTCGTAGCCCGCTGGTTATTGTCCTTCATGACCTTTTCGATGGCAGGGGTCTCCGTATCGTAATTCAGTCCGCTCTGCATGCTCATCAGATGCCGTACGGTCATCACGGTTTTTGCCGGACGCACGGTGTCCACGTCTTTCACCATTAGATGGGCGTAGGAGGGCAGGTAAGTACCCACCGGGTCATCCAGGTTCATCTTTCCCTGTTCGATCAGCTGCATGGCGGCGCAGGTGGTGAAAACCTTGGTCGCGGAATACATGAGATATACTTCATCGCCCCGAACGGGAGCTGTCCGGGCAAGGTCACGGAACCCTGCCTGATGGCGGTAGATCAGTTCATGCTCCCGATACACTGCCAGGTCGCAACCCGGCACGTTCAGTTTGTATAAATAGTCCAGATACTCGGTCAAACGGCTGAAGTTCATAGATGTGCTCCCTTTTCCTCAGACAGTATTCTTGATAATAGATCGCCTTTATTTACTATAATCTTCTTTCTCGGCTGAGCGCAGATGCTGTTTACCGCATCCTCATCCGGATAGATACAGCTCCTGATCTCATTCGTTATGTGTCTCCAATCGGCGGTTATCGCTGACCGTCAGATCAATGAACAAATCTTTCAGGATTATTATAACTGAAAACATGCCGCTCTTCAAGTTCAGAGCGGCTATAAAAAAGCCGATAAATAAATGATGATAAATACGTTGTGTGCCCAATACAGCGCCGCCTTGGCTACAGTCGCAGTACTTTGTAAGTTACGAGCAAGCGTTACCTCCATGCCGCTGAACTGATGAAAGAACGATCTGCAGAGCTCATGAACGAAATGCACGGCTGTTCGGATAAACAGATCAGCGACGATCGTTGACATGGGTTCAGGATAGTGAGATGCAAAAACACTCCCGATGCATTGACCGGGAACTGGGCATTGACTCAACCTACAGTATCATAGCCATATGTCCGCCAACATTCATGTCAAAGGTGCAGTGCGGCAGTTGGGCACAGCGTAAGAACGCCTTTTCGCAAAGTCACGCATCCTGCATGAGTTCGCCAAGAGGCTGAGGGTAGAGTAATAGCGCTGCGTTCGAGTCGTTATGCGGTCATCAAAAACCCTCGAAGGTTTTAAGCTTTCGAGGGCTTTCTCTATTAAATCGTTTATACACATCGGCGTGTATTTATTTCCCGTTTTTGATGTTTACGACGTGCTTGATGGGTGTGGACAAATTGCTGTTGTCCTATGTTCACCCCTCAGTCACTATCTTATCTATGCTTTTTTCGATAAGCTTTAAAGCAAAGTCCCGCGAACGCCGCGCAAAGCGCCGCTCCGATCAGCATCCATATGGGATGGTCCGCATTTGCACAGTCTGCCATAAGACCAAATATGGCGACAGGAATGCCCAGTATTCCACCCAGTGTAAGCGCGCCGAACCCGCGGTACAGGCGCTTTTTCGGAAGTATCTGTGTAACCGGTTTGCTCCACCAACATAGCCAATGGCCGTCGCATGGCTCTGGTGACGGCAAATCTGTGATTTTCGGC
>JAIKYG010000050.1:0-3408 GCA_024683475.1 Clostridiales bacterium
GCCTGCCGTTCCTGTCTGTAAAGAATCTTTCGCCGCTGTCCGGCTGATAAACGCACATGAGGAGCTTCAAAGCCGTAGATTTGCCGCAGCCGCTTTGTCCCACAAAAGCTACGGATTCGCTTCTACCGATCTCCAGCGAAAGATCTTGCAGGACTACAGGCATTTCGTCCTTATCCAGCTCGCCCAGGCCCTCGGAAACCGGATAATAGGTGAAGCAGGCGTCCTTCAGCCCGATGCTTCCCAGCTCGGTATCATAGAAGGCGTCAGCCTCTTCCAGGGGCATGGCGGATGCGGCGTCATCGGCGAAGGCTTCCGCCTCCATGAGCCGCTCCGCGCTGGCCAGCATAGCGTAATACCTTGGCAGATAGCCCGTGATATTGGCAAAAGGAGTCTGGATCTGCGTTATGAGCTGGGTAATGGCGGTCAAAGTGCCGAAGCTGATCGTGCCGATCAGTATCCCGTAACCGCACCAACCGATGCCCAGCAGATACATGCCGCTCATGGCGGCGCCGAAGCCGATGTTGCAAAAATTGGAAAAGCGGTTTTTGCGCATACGGGCGGCTTTATGCTCCGCCATTTTCACGGCCGCTTCCGTTTCGGTCTGGTCCTCGGCGGCAAAAGAGCGGATCATCAGCAGACTGCTAATGCGCTCCTGCAAAAAGACGCGCAGCCGCCCGTCCGCCTCCTGCACGTTCTTATGCAGACGTTTCAGGACCCGGCGGAACAGCCAGGTGAACAGCACCAGCAGGAGGCCGCCGGGGATGAAGATGGCAGCGAAACGCGGCTCCAAAGCGATGATCATGATCAGAGCGCTGACGAGCTTGACCACCATGCCGGCCAGCCCGGGCAGGATCTCCACATAGCCGTTCGCCACGACCACAGTGTCGTTGGTCAGGCGGTTGAGCCACTCGCCGGAATGTACAGCGCTGACGCGCAGGTAGTCCTTGCGCAAAAGCGTTTCCGTCAGCCGCGTCTTGAAAATGTTTTCGAAGGTGGACTTACTGAGCTCCGTCAGCCAGCGGATGACAGCGCGCAGAGCCAGCTGAACGGCGACCAGCGAGATGATCATGATCATTCCCCGCCAGAAGCCGTCCTTGTTCCCGACTGCCGCCGCATCTACGATATCACGGAGGAAAAGCGCGTAGAGGACGCCGGAAGCGCCAAGCAATGCCTGCACTACGATCAGCGCCACGATATACAGTTTTTTCCCGCCGGGGATGGCGTAGAGCCATTTCAGCGCGGTATCCTTCATCGTATCAGCCTCTTGACCCGGATGGCCGCTCTTTTCAGCAGTACCCGAAAACCTATAGTATGCAGCCACAAGGCAGAATAGACCCGGTAGCCGAATTCGGTGACGCTGTGCTCTTTCCCGTTCCGGACGAAGCCGCTCAGCACTCCGATAATGACTTCGTCCCGGATGCCCTGCTCTTTTGCTATGCAGTTGTCGCCCAGGATCACATAATCGTCCGAACGGACCTCAATGACGCGGTGCAGCACATATTTGTCCGGCGGACGGCGGTACAGTACCACGTCGCCCTTCTTACAGCGCTCCGGACCCTTTTTCCGCACCGTGAACAGATCCTTACCCTGACGCAGCAGGGGAAGCATGCTCTCTCCCACGTTTCTGTAAGTCAGGGTGCCGTGCTTATCCAGATATTCCTCGTAGGAAATACCGTCACTCATCCAGGGCACCTATCTTACGCAGCTCCGCAAGTACCGTCGCCACGTCTCTTTCGATAGCTCCTTCCGGAGCGTCGAAGCGGCCTTTCATCGAAGCGATGATCTCCGCTTCCGTGGCGTCCTTCTTCAGCAGTTCCAGGATGGCGCCCAGGGTCTTGTTGCCCCGTACCACGCCGGAAAAGCCCGCGCCGCCCACAGGGACAAGTATGGATTCGCTGCCGGCATTATGGAGCAGGAATTTATCGTTCAGCTTCATGGTCTGTATGTCCTTTCATCGCGTCATAGGCGACCTGAGCCGCCTCGATCTGCGTATTGCACCCCAGTTTCCACAGCTTTACCGCCGACGCCAGTCGGTCGACGAGGACCAGGGTCTTGCTCATCGCCGCGCCGTCCATGGGGCGGTATACCTGCTGCAGCAACATGGGATAGGCTTCCTTCGTACTTATGGGACGGATGCTGTTCTCGGCTGCCCGTTCCAGGATGCAGACTGCTTTCAGCGGGACGGCTATATTCGCGCTCAGTCGATGCTTGCCGTCCCAGGGCGTGCCATAGATCACCGCGCCGCCGTCTGTGATGCGGATCAGGGGCTTGTCGTCGTTGACCATCACGGCCCGCTCGCCCAGCAGCTCCCGCCACAGGCGGGTGTGGGTGCTTTTCCCGGTGCCGCTTTTGGCGATGAAGAGATAGCCCGCGCCGTCCACCGCCACGCAGGACCCGTGGAAGAGGACGGTGTCATAGTCCGGCATCTTCTCCGCGATCTTGCGGTATACCGCCAGGGTCTCCAGGTAAGCGTCGGAGGACTGCCGCACCGGCCTGCCCTCAAGCACATCCGTTTGGGCAGACCGCTCACGCTCGAAGTCGATGTCTGTCGATGATGTGCATACTGCGAAATCATACCCTGATGTGGGAACGGCATAGTCCTTACATAAAGCGTGCACCGCATTGTAAAGCGGGACTATCCGCACATTCTTATCCGCAAACCTATATGTCTGTTCCAAACCGTTCCTCTTTCAGAAGTGCAATCAGGCAAAAAGGTTTAAGCAGGCGGCAAATAGCCGCCTGCCAAACAGTCAAAACACGTTAAAGATCCAATTCACCTTCATTGGGATCGATGCCGCCGGAGTCAGGGTCAGGATCCTGCTCCTGAGGAGTATCTGTCGGATCCGGAGACTGATCGTCAGGATGGTTCTGTTCCTGAAGAGTATCTGCCGGAGAAGAAAACTGATCGTCAGGTGTAATGACAGAGCCAGTATCCTCTGGCATTTGTTCCGCATTGAAAGCCATCAAAGCCGCCTGTTGCCGCTGTAACTGCCCATGGGAGCACATTCCGGCGTCGCCTTTGAAAAGACCGAGACGCGTTCCGTCCTCCTGCACTGATTCTGCCCACTTCGAGCCCGTATAACGTGATTTCGAGCTCTCGTTGAACGCGCACATCAGCATTTTCGCAAACTGCATCCCGGTCAGGGTGTCTTCAGGGCCGAAAACACCGTTGCCGTATCCGTGCAGGATCGCTTCATCACTGCACCATGCGATATACGGCGCGCTCCAACGCGTGGCTTTCACGTCGGTATATGGCGCTTCACCGCAGGTCAGAGACTCAGCCTGTTCCGCACCCAGGAGCATATAGACGACGATCTTTGCTGCTTGCTCCCGTGTCAATGTGCCTTGCGGACGAAAGCTTCCGTCAGGAAAACCAGCCAAAATATCGTTGTCAGTCATGGCGACAAC
>JAIKYG010000063.1:0-9464 GCA_024683475.1 Clostridiales bacterium
CTTGTCCACACGTCCGCCGGTGTCGACGACCTTCTGCTTGCCGGTGTAGAAAGGATGGCACTTTGAGCAGATATCAACGCGCAATTCTTTCTTGGTAGAACCGGTTTCAAAGGTCTCACCGCATACGCAGCGCACTATGGCTTTGCCATAAGCGGGATGGATGTTCTCCTTCATCTTTCTTCCCCTCTCTTGCACAGACTCGCAGTCCGTACAAACCGGAGTGTCGCCCGCATGAGCCTGCGGCATCCGGTGTCGTCATGCTGAGGGGTATTATAACACCCCTGCGTTCCAAAAAGCAAGCCCCAAATGTTATTTTGTGGTAAGATTTAAGCTGCTTTCCGCCGTGCGTGCCTTATCCGGCTGAACCGGACGCCCGGCGCGCGGGGTTTCAGGCGGTCAAAGCAACAGCATTTTCGCGCCGGTCCGCCGCTTTTCCTTGCGTTTCCCGGACCGAGATGGTACAATATCCTACGGAGGTGTACATATGAGCGAACTGTTTGAGATCGTAATGCTGCTGTGTTTCGGAGCCAGCTGGCCCGTCAACCTGTCCAAAGCCCTTAAAAGCCGCACCGCCAGGGGGCAGAGCCTGCTGTTCCTGGCGCTGATAGACGTGGGCTACGTGGCGGGCATCGCCGCCAAGCTGCTGTCCAAAAGCTACATGGCCGAGTTTTCGCAGAAATGGTACGTGCTTTGTTTCTACGTGCTCAACCTGGTAATGGTCAGCCTGAACATGATCGTGTATTTCCGCAACCGCCGTCTGGACGCCGCAAACGGCAGATAAAGTTTAGAACCATCCGCGGCGCGTCCGCGCAAAATAATCCGTCAAGGAGGATGATCCATGACTTTCGACAAGTACGTCCAGCGCTTTCTGGGCAAGATCGAGCAGACGCTGGAGCTCTACGGCCGCCACATTTTCACGCCTTTGCTGAAGGCCGAAAACGTGCTGGCGCTGGAAACGGAGGAGCACCTGCGCCGTCCCCCCGCCCCCGGCGAGATGCGCCCGATAAAGGACGGGGAAAGCTGGGGCAGGGAGTATTCCAACCTCTGGCTGTGCGCCCGGGTGCGCGTGCCCGAAGCGGCCGCGGGCCGCACGCTGTGCGCGGTGCCTGACGCCGACGCCGTGGAGATACTGTGCTTTAAAAACGGCAGTCCCCGGGGCATTATAAACAGCAAGCACCGCTTTATCGGCGGCAATCACTCCGTGATGTTCGTGGACTACAACGCCCGCGCCGGGGAAGAGATCGACCTGGCCTTCGAGTGCTACGCGGGCCACACCGTGCTGGGCACCCAGCCCCGGGAAGGCATCGACCTGGACGAGGAGCACGTGGATCAGGCGAAGTTCTCCCACGTCTATAACGGCCTTAAGCTCTACGTTATGAACGAGGCCGTTAAGGACGCCGTGTTCGACCTGTCCTGCACGCTGCAGATGGCGAAACTGAGCGAAGACAATTACGCCTCCCAGCACGCCTACGAGTGCCTTAAGGACGCCTTCCCCCACGTGATACAGGAGTTCGTGGGCGCGGGCGGGGACGAGATCACCGAGTCCTGCCTGAAGATCTCCGAGGCGTTAAAGCCCCTGTTCAACTCCTCAAAGGGCGACTTGAGCCGCGGCGAGATCTACGCCATAGGCCACTCCCACATGGACACCGCCTGGCTGTGGCCCGTGAGCGAGACCGTAAGAAAGTGCGCGCGCACCTATTCCCAGGCGCTGAACCTGATGGAAAAATACCCGGACTACAGGTTCATACAATCCTCCGCGCTGCACCTTGACTGGATGCGCCGCTACTATCCCGACATATTCGAAGGCATCAAACAGCGCTGCAAAGAGGGCCGCTACGAGCCCAACGGCGGCGTGTGGGTGGAGTGCGACTGCTCCATAACCGGCGGCGAAGCCATGGCCAGGCAGTTCATCTACGGCCAGAACTTCACCCGCAAATACCTGGGCTACACTTCCGACTCCTTCTGGCTGCCGGACACCTTCGGCTACAACGCCGCCATTCCCCAGATAATGCTGGAAAGCGGCGTGAAGTACTTTTTCACCACCAAAATGAGCTGGAACGACCTGAACACCTTCCCCGCGGGCAGCTTCGTGTGGAAGGGGCTGGACGGCAGCAAGGTCATCTGCCACTTGAACGCCACCCACTCCATCCCCGACCCCAGGACCGTGACCGAGAACTACGCCAAGGTGCTCGACCGGCGCACCGAAAATTCCCGCTTCGCCGCCTACGGTTTCGGCGACGGCGGCGGCGGACCCACTTTCGGCATGCTGGAGTATCTGGAAAGGGTCAAGGGCATGGAAGGCCTGCCCAAGGTGGTCTCCTCCACCGCCAGTGAGTACATGCACACGCTGGAAGCCAGAAAAGACCGCCTGCCCACCTACGACGGCGAGATGTACCTGGAGCTCCACCGGGGCACGCTGACCAAGATGAGCGAAGTCAAGCGCAACAACCGCCTGGCGGAGATCGCGCTGCACGACCTGGAGCTCATGTACACGCTGTGCGGCAAGGCCAGGGACGAAAAACTGGAAGAGTACTGGAAGACCCTGCTCAAGAACCAGTTCCACGACATACTGCCCGGCACCTGCATACCCAAGGTGTACGAGACCGAGATCCCCGAAATGAACGCGCTGATCGCCGCCGTAAAGGTGGACACCGCCCGCCTGGCAAAGAGCTTTTCCGACGGGGCGGAAGGCGCCGTGTCCCTTATCAACACCCTGCCCTACGGGCGCGAAGGCGTGTATGACGTATGCGGCGAACACAGCTTCAAAAACGCCGAGAGCCAGACCTACACCGACCTTGCGGGGCAGAAGAAGACCGCCGTAAAGGCTAAGCTGCCCGCCAACGCCGCCTTCACGCTGGAAGAGGGCGAAAGCGAAAGCGCCAAGTGCGCGTTCAAGGTAGACGGCAACGAGATCGAGACGCCCTTCTACCGCGTAAAACTGACCGAAAACGGCTTTATAGACAGCCTGTACGACGTCAAAAACGGGCACGAGATCCGCTCCAAAGAAGGCCTGCCCCTTGGCACGGTCATAGCGGGCGAGGAAATGCCCGCCGCCTGGGACAACTGGGATATCGACGACGACGGCTTCGACAAGCTGCGTCCCCTGGGCATGCCCGAAAGCTTCGAAGTCGTGTCCTGCGGGCAGGTGGAGCTGCGCCTGAGGGCGGTCTATCCCCTGATGCGCGGATCGAAGATCGCCGTGGACACGGTGTTCTACGCTTCCTCCCGCCGCATCGATTACGAAGTCAAACTGGACTGGCAGGACAGGCACGGGCTGGTCAAGGCGTGCTTCGACACCGACATCCGCAGCGCCTACGTGAAAAACGAGATCCAGTTCGGCCACATCGAGCGCCCCACCACCCGCAACAACTCCGTGGAAGCCGCCAAGTTTGAGGTGTGCAACATGAAGTGGAGCGACCTAAGCGAGGCGGATTACGGCGTCGCGGTGCTCAACGACTGCAAGTACGGCATCTCTTGCCTGGGCGGCAACCTGCGCCTGAGCCTGTTAAAGGGCGGCGCGCGCCCCGATCCGGTGACCGACAGGGGCGTGCACTTCATGCGCTACAGCCTGCTGCCCCACGAAGGCGCGGGAGACTTTGAAAACGTCATCCTCCCCGCCTACGACTTCAACTACCTGCCCGTGGAGATCGGCGGCAGGGCGGCGCTGCCCGGGCTGTTCGCAATAGAGGGCGAGGGCGTGATCGCCGAAGCAGTGAAGCCCGCCGAAAACGGCACTTCCGCCTTCGCGCTGCGCCTGTACGAGAGCCGCCGCAGCCACGCGAAAGTCCGCGTGTGCATAGCCGGCGCCAAGAAAGTGAGCCTGACCAACTTCCTGGAGGAGGAAAAGCAGGTGCTTTCGCCGGATGAGGACGGCAGGTACGCGCTCTGCTTCCGCCCCTTCGAGATCAAGACCCTGCTTGTCGAAAGATAGGCTTACACTAAACGCGCAGGCGGCATGGATCACCATGCCGCCTGCTTTTGTATGCACGTCGTTTGCCGTTTCCCAGTCATTGCGGGCGTCACGAAGCGCCGCTCGGTGATCCGTTTCCTGCGGGTATCGGGACGGATCGCCGCGCGCTGTGCGCTCGCGATGACGCGGTATAATGTCTTTCTACACTTCCAGCGAATCCAGTTCCTTCGCCGCTGCTTTATCGGGGCAGAACCCCCTGGCCAGTTCCGGGCTGCCGCCGCCCTTGCCGCCGCACTTCTGCGCGAACGTCTTAAGCAGCTTTCCCGCGTCGGGTCCGCCCTTGGGGGAGGCGAACATAAGGTTCAGCCCGTTTTCGGTCTCGTCCATCAGAAACGCCGCTTTCCCCGCGCTGACCGCCGCGTCCGCCGCCGCTTTCAGCCCCTCGGGACCGACGTCACTGAATACGTACCTCACTTCGGCTCCGCCTTTGGCGATCTCGCCCTTTATCAGCGCCTCAGCCATGCGGCTTTTGGCGGCGTTTATCTCCCTGCGGGCGTCCTTCAGCCTGTCCACGGCATTTAGCGCCGCCTGCGCCAGGCCTTCCTGCGGGACGTTCAGTATCTCCCTGAGCTTAAGCATGTCCTCATACAGCTCGTGATACAGTTTTACCGCCCGTTCCCCGCACACGAACGTGAGGCGCAGCTTGCCCTTGTCAGGGCGGGCGTCCAGGAGCTTGAACAGCCCTATCTCCCCCGTGGCTTTCGGATGCGTGCCGCCGCAGGCGCAGAACTCCTCCTGCCCTATCTGCACCACGCGGATGTGCTCTGTGACCGAGGGCGCCTTCCGTAAGGGCAGTGTCTTTAGCTCCTCCTCGTCCGGGAACCAGCACCTTATGGGCGCGTCGGAGCGGATTATGCGGTTGACTTCGCTTTCGACGAACGCCTTTTCTTCCTGTGTCAGGTGCGTGCGCCCGTCCGGCAGCACGCAGTCTATGGTGCTGTCCGCGGCGCCCAGGTGCAGCCCTGTGGTGTACGCGCCGTAAAAGCGGTACATCACCCCCGCCAGTATGTGCTCCCCCGCGTGCTGCTGCATATGGTCCAGGCGGCGGGGCACGTCTATCAGGCACTCCGCCAGCATTCCCTCTTCGACGCTGCCCTCGATGACGTGGGCCACGTCCCCGAATTCGTCCACGTACACGTCCGTCACCCTGCGGCCCTGTATGGTGCCCGTATCGAAGGGCTGCCCGCCGCTGGTGGGGTAAAACGCGCTCTTTTCCAGGTATACCCGGCTGGTCTTATCGTCTATGGGTTCGCACGAAGTCACCTCGGAAGCAAACTTCCACAGGTAGGCGTCGTCGTAATACAGTCTCTCGGTCATAAGCACCTTTATAAACGGCGGAGGTGTGACCTCCGCCTGAAATATTATTTAATGTTTGATGTCCACCTTGATGTTCAGCTCGTCCAGCTGCTTCTGGGTGACCTCGCTGGGCGCTCCCATCATCACGTCCTGGGCGTTCTTGTTCATCGGGAAGGGGATGACCTCCCTGATGGAGTCCTCGCCCGCCAGCAGCATGACCATCCTGTCCACGCCGGGAGCGATGCCCGCGTGTGGCGGCGCGCCGTAGCAGAAGGCGTTGTACATGGCCGGGAACTTGCTCTTCACGTCGTCCTCGCCCAGCCGCACCATCTCGAAGGCCTTGATCATGATCTCGGGATCGTGGTTCCTCACCGCGCCGCTGGACAGCTCCACGCCGTTGCACACCAGGTCGTACTGGTCCGCCAGTATGGTCAGAGGATCGATCTCGCCCTTCTCGGCCTTTTCCAGGGTCTCGAGTCCGCCGATGGGCATGCTGAAGGGGTTGTGACAGAACTCCAGTTCGCCGCTCTCCTCGCCGATCTCGTACATCGGGAAGTCGATTATCCAGCAGAACTCGTACTTTTCCTTGTCCATGTGACCTTCGCACGCGGCGCCGAAGAACTTGATCATTACGCCCGCGAGCTTCGTGGCCTGGGGACCCGCCGCGACCACCACCAGGGTTCCGGGAGCCAGGGATATGGACTTGGCGAGCTCTTCTTCCTTGCCCACAAGGAACTTCGCGATGCCGCCCGCCAGCTTGCCTTCGGAGTCGGTCTTGAACCAGTAGCCCTTAACGCCCGCCTGCACTTCGCAGTCGGAGAGCAGCTTTTCTACCTGCTTGCGGGTCAGGGTGCACTTGCTGATGTCGATCGCCTTTACGGTCTGGCCCTTAAGCGCCTCCATCTCGCACTCGGCGAACAGGGGGCTTATGTCCTTGCAGGTCAGGTCGATCCTGAGGTCCGGCTTGTCGCTGCCGTAGGTGCTCAGCGCGTCGGTGTAACTGATGCGCCTGAAGGGCGCCGCGGAGGCGGTGGAATACTTGCCGTATTTGGCGAAAATGGGCGGCAGCACCTTTTCGATCACGCCGAACACGTCTTCCTTTCCCGCGAAGGACATTTCCATATCCAGCTGGTAGAACTCGCCGGGGCTGCGGTCGCCGCGGGCGTCCTCGTCGCGGAAGCAGGGCGCGATCTGGAAATACCTGTCAAAGCCGCTGGCCATGAGCAGCTGCTTGAACTGCTGGGGTGCCTGGGGCAGGGCGTAGAACTTGCCGGGGTGCTTTCTCGCGGGCACCAGATAGTCGCGGGCGCCTTCGGGGGAAGACGCGGTGAGGATGGGCGTGGTGATCTCGAGGAAGCCTTCGTTAAGCATCGCGCTCCTCAGCGCGCTCACCACGTTGCAGCGCAGCACTATGTTCTGCTTGACCTGGGGGTTCCTGAGGTCCAGATAGCGGTACTTGAGCCTCTGGATCTCGTCCGCCTCGCGGGAACGGTTGATCTCGAAGGGCAGCTGGTTGTAGCGGCAGCGGCCCAGCACCTCGATCTTGTCGGGCACCACTTCGATCTCGCCCGTGGGGATCTTGGGGTTCTTGTTGGAGCGTTCCCGCACCGTGCCCTCTATGGCGATGGTGCTTTCCTTGTTGAGCTCAAGCACCTGCTTAAGCAGCTCTTCGTCCTCAACCACCAGCTGGGTAGTGCCGAAAAAGTCCCTGAGTATCACGAAGGCGAGGCTCTGCCCCACTTCGCGGACGTTTTCCATCCAGCCCACCAGTCTCACGCGCTTGCCCGCGTCGGCCAGGCGCAGCTCGTTCAGGTTGTGCGTGCGCATCTGTGTCATTTTATTCTGATTCCTTTCGGTATTTATTTGACCTTTTTCTCAAGCTTCACGAAGCACCAGGGCCACGCGAACAGCGCCGCGAAGCAGGTGACGAAGTACCTGGCGATACCGCCCGCCTGCTCTCCCAGCAGGCTGTTAAGCGGCGATTTCGTCAGTCTCAGCAGCGCCAGCACGATCACCAGGCCGACCGCGGCCCTGATCACGCCGTAAAGCAGCTTTTTTGGCTTTTCGAACTTGACCAGCCGCCTTTCCATAAGCCAGCCCGCCGCCATGCCGCCTATCGCGCCGATCATCTTGAATATGTCCAGCGTGTTGGCGTTTATCGTCTCGGGGGTGTCGCCTTCGGGGAAGGACCTGAACAGCGCGATCAAAAGCGTCGCCGCGCCGGTTACCGCCACGCACACGATCACCCACACGTCCTTTTCGGGATGCGCTTCCAGCCACGCGGCCAGGCGGTCCATGGCGAAGATCAGCACCACGGAGATGACGAGGCTCACCAGCACGTCCTGGGGCGTATGCACGCCCAGGTACACGCGGCTAATGCCCACCAGCGCCACCAGCACCCACGCCAGCAGCTTCCAGTACCATTTCGCGTCCTTTTCGTGGGCGAGCCCGCCGTAAGCGGCGGTGGCGTTGGCGGTGTGCCCGCTGGGGAAGGAATAGCCCGCGGCGTCGTCAAGCGCGCTCTCCACGGGCTTGTACTCGCCTTTGTACCTGACCCAGGGGCGGCGCACCGTGAAGACTATCTTGAGCAGCTGGTTTATCAGCAGCCCGCTCATCATGGTCAGGAGCATGCGGTTGCCGAAGCGCCGGGAAAGGCACCAGTAGGCAATGCAGATCAGGCCCACCGCGGCCATCTCGCTGCCCAGGTACGTGACGACCGACATCGCCTTGTCCAGGAACGGGGAGCGTATGCCCTCGAACCATTTAAGTACCGTCAGATCCATAATTTCGTCCTTTCAAAACTCGTTATCGAATGATCCGAGGCCGCCATGAGCGCGTCCCACTCGTCCCGGTTCACGGGGTCGTACACGCACACCGCCCTGAAGCCCGCTTTTTTCGCGCCGCTTATGCCGGAAAGTATGTCCTCGAACACCGCGCAGTCGTTGGGACAAAGCCCCAGCCGCTCCGCGGCCAGGCGGTACACCCTGCCGGTGGATTTGCTTTCCCCCGTCTCGTCCGTGGTGGCGACGGCGGAAAACAGCTCCCACACTCCGTTGCGCTTAAGGCAGGGCACGAACAGCTCCTCCCGCGAAGTGGTGGCGACGGCGAGTTTCACGCCCCTGTTCGCAAGGCTTCGCAGGTATTCCCCCGCCCCGGGCTTGAGCGGCACCGACAGGGCGTATTCGCCGATAACGTCTTCGTGCCACTCCATGGCGATCTCTTCCGGCGGCTCCTTAAGCCCCAGCAGGTCTTTGGTGTAGCGGGCGGTGTCTATAAAGCTCATGCCCTTTATCACCGCCTGGTAATCCGAAGGCATTTTGAGCCCGCGCCTCTCGAAAAAGCGCCGGTCCACCTCGCCCCACACGCCCAGCGAATCCAGCAGCGTGCCGTCCAGGTCGAATATCGCGCCTCTGATCAAGCTTTCTTCCATAACCTTTTTATAATACCACAGCCGCGCGCAAAAAGCAACCGTCCCGCCCGCCCCGCGGGGGCAAAAGTCGGCGTCTGCAGGCGTAAAAACTTGTAAAAACTCAAATAAAGATGCCGGAGCGCCCCGCGCCCCGGCACCGTAAGGCGGTATCCGTCAGAGGATCACAGCCTCTCCTTCTTTTCCACGTCCAGGAAGTACTTGTAGGTGTCCACGGTGAGTTCGCCGCAGGCGGGCTCGTCGCAGGCGATGATGGCTGCGGGATGCATCTGCAGCGCGGAGCAGGTCCACTTCTGGCTCACGCCGCCCTCTACGCTGGCAGCCAGCGCGCGGGCCTTGTTGTGGCCGTTTATGAGGATCAGCACTTCTTTGGAGTCGGTGACCGTCTTGATGCCCACGCTCAGCGCCTTGAAGGGCACCTTGGAGGGATCGTTGTCGAAGAAGCGGGAGTTGACGATCATGGTGTCGGTGGTCAGGGCGCGCACGCCGGTCACGGAGGACAGGGAGGTGAAGGGCTCGTTGAACGCCAGGTGGCCGTCCACGCCGATGCCGCCCATGAACAGGTCGATGCCGCCGTAGGAGGCGATCTTCTTTTCGTAATCCGCGCACTCCTTCTCGGGGTCGGGATTCATGCCGTTAAGGATGTTCACGTTTTCCCTGGGGATGTCGATGTGGTCGAAGAAATTGCTCCACATGAAGTGCCAGTAGCTCTGCTCGTGCTCGCGGGGCAGGCCCAGGTATTCGTCCATGTTGAAGGTGACCACGTTTTTG
>JAIKYG010000064.1:0-66794 GCA_024683475.1 Clostridiales bacterium
CCCTTACCGGCTTGTTGCCTTCGTACTCGACCGTCACCTGGGCTTTTCCGTCGGGGCGCAGATAGCCCACCGTTTTGTTTTTGCGGACTTCCGCCAGGCGGCGGGTGATGCGGTGCGCCAGAGCTATGGGCATGGGCATGAGCTCCGGAGTCTCGTTGCAGGCAAAGCCGAACATCATGCCCTGGTCGCCTGCGCCGGTGTCCCTGAGGTTTTCGTTTCTGCCTTCCAGGGCATTGTTAACGCCCATGGCGATGTCCGGAGACTGCTTGTCCACGCACACCAGCACAGAACAGCTTTCCCCGTCAAAACCGTATTTGGCTCTGGTATAGCCGATATCCAGCACCTTTTTGCGGGCGATCGCGGCGTAATCCACGTTGCAGTCCGCGCTGATCTCGCCCATTATCATTATGAGCCCCGTGGTGGCGCAGCATTCGCAGGCCACGTGGGCGTTGGGATCCTTGGCAAGTATGGCGTCCAGTATGCTGTCCGATATCTGGTCGCACACCTTATCGGGATGCCCTTCGGTGACGGATTCGCTGGTAAACAGTTTTCTCATTTGGTTCAGAAATCCTTCCGTAATAAACTAATAACCCGCCGTTACAGGCGGGTTTTCACATACAGATCCCCGCCTCATCTTCCAAGGCTTGCGCCTTGCGGGAATTGGCACCGGTTTGAACCGGTTGCCGGGTTTCACAGGGCTCGTCCCTCAACCACTCTTGATAAGGCTTGTTATCGGCTAATGATTATATCAGACGCTTTTACCGTGTCAAGCATCTGCATGTTAATTGTTTTATTGGGCGTGTCCGCACGGTTTTTCACTTATTTACGATTACCGTCTTGAAAATCTCCCGCCCATCGGGTAATATGTGTTTCATAGCAGGCCGGAGCGGCGGGACTGTGAGCCTCATCCGGCAGAAAGAGGTATCTGTATGCAGCTGTGCGCCCGCAAGGATGTGCCCGTCAGGGAGACCTGGGATCTTTCCCTCATCTATCCGGAAGAAAAGCTCATGTGGGAGGAGCTTGAAAGAACAAAAATCGGCGTAAAGCAGTTCTGCGATACTTATTCGGGAAAACTGAATACCGCTGAAACGATCGTGAAATGTCTGGACGACATGGAGCTCATACTCCAGGCGATCGACCGCATCTGGTCTTACTCAGGGCTTGCCGTGGAAACTGATTATACCGACAACAAGCTCAGGGAACGGGATGAAAAAGTCAGCGACGAAACCACCCGCATGTTCAGCTCCATGTCCTTTGTGGACAGCGAGATAATCTTGGCGCCCGACGAAGAGCTGGATAAAGCCCTGAGCTTAGCCAAAGGCTGCCGCGTCCACCTTCAGGATCTTATCGCCAGAAAGGCGCACATGCTCTCTCCCGAAACGGAAAAGACGCTCGCCGCGCTGGACAGGGCGCTTAGTCTGCCCTACGACGTCTATAACACCATGAAGCTCGCTGATATCAGCTTCGAGCCCTTTACCGTGGACGGCAGGGAATACCCTCTGGGTTATTCTCTGTTCGAGGACGATTATGAGCTGGAAGCCGATACGAAGGTGCGCCGCGCCGCGTTCCGCGCGTTCTACGGCACACTGGAAAAGTATAAAAACACCACCGCGGCGGCGTACAACTCCTGCGTCACGCAGGAGAAGACCATATCTGAGCTTAGAAGATTCAGCGACGTGTTCGACAGCCTGCTGTTCCGCCAGAAGGTCACGCGGGAAATGTACGACCGCCAGATCGACCTGATCACTCAAAAACTCGCGCCGCATATGCGCCGCTACGCCAAACTGCTGGAGAAAAAGCACGGACTGGACAAGGTGTCCTTCGCGGACCTTAAGATCGCGGTGGACCCGGAGTACGACCCCAAAGTCACCATAGAAGAGTCCCGCAAATACGTGCGGGAAGGCCTGTCCATACTGGGCGAAGACTATGTGCAGATGGTTGACAGGGCGTATAACGAGCGCTGGATCGATTTTGCCCGGAACATGGGCAAGAGCACAGGCGGCTTCTGCTCCGGCCTGTACCGCAAAAACTCGTTTATACTGCTCAACTGGAACGACCGCATGTCCGACGTGTTCACCATAGCCCACGAACTGGGGCACGCGGGTCAGTCCATGTACGGCGACAGGGCGCAGTCTTATTACGACAGAGATCCTTCCATGTACCTTGTCGAAGCGCCTTCCACCATGAACGAGCTGCTGCTTGCCCGCCACCTTACCCATACAAGCGGCGACAAGCGTTTCCGCCGCTGGGTCCTGTCCAACCTGATAAGCAACACTTACTATCACAACTTCGTCACCCACCTGCGGGAAGCCTGGTATCAGAGGGAAGTTTACCGCATCATAGACGCCGGCGGCAGCGTGAACGCTGATATACTTAGCGACCTGTTCCGCAAAAACCTGGAACTGTTCTGGGGCAAAGACGTGGATATCCCCAAAGGCGCGGAACTCACCTGGATGCGCCAGCCTCACTACTACATGGGCCTGTACTCCTACACCTACAGCGCCGGGCTCACCGTGGCGACCCAGGCCATGCTGCGTATAGAAAAAAAAGGCCAAAGCGCCGTGGACGACTGGAAAAAGTTCCTCTCCGCCGGCGGCACGCAGGACCCAGTTGGTCTGGCAAGGATCGCGGGCTTCGACATCACCACCGACGGTCCGTTAAACGCCACCATCGACTATATCGGTTCCGTTATTGACGAGATCTGCCGCCTGACCGAAGAACTCGACGGGATCAAAGTCTGACGGTGCGGTACGAATACGACGCCGTCATCCGCGAACAGGCGGATAACGGCGGAGCCTATGTGGAATTCCCGCTGGATATCCGAAAGGAATTCGGGAAAGGCCGCATAAAAGTTCGCGCGCAGTTCGACGGGATCCCCTACGAGGGCAGCATAGTGAATATGGGCGTAAAGAGCCCCGACGGCTCCGTGTGCTATATCATAGGTGTCCTGAAGTCCATAAGGTCACGCCTGGGCAAAGGCGACGGGGACAGCGTACACGTGATCATCGAAGCGGCAGAAAGCCGCAGCAGCGTATAATGCTTATGACCGATACCGACACGCTCATGTTTTTTGAGGGGCACAGCGCGGCGCTGCCCATCTTTCTCGAGTTCGAGAGATTTCTGGACACTGCGTTGCCCGTTGTGAACAAACGCGTCCGCAAAACGCAGATCTCTTTTTTCAACCGGCACGTTTTCGCCTGCGTCTCGTTTGCGGCGGTCAGGCGCAAAGCCGACCTGCCGGAAGGCTACATTGTGATAACCCTTTGTCTCCCCTACTGTCTGGACTCCGACCGCGCCGCCATGAAGGTCGAAGCGTATCCGGGCAGATGGACGCACCATTTCGTCGTCAGCAGCCCGGATGAGCTGGACGATGAATTTCAAAGCTTTGTGCGCGAAGCCTACGACTTCGCGTATAGCAAATGATCTTTAGCCTTCTGTTTTGAAATCAATCAACGCGCGAATAAACGGCTGCGTACATCGGGACGTTTTATGTCCCGCGGGCGGGACGGAACCTCACAAAAAGGGTTTCGTCCCCTTTTTTAACATTATCAACGTCAAATAATCGCATTTTTGCTTGAAAACCCAATAAAATGGGTGTATAATGTTTGTTTGTGAGTTTAGACACAAATCATTTTTTGGGAGGAAACCCATGGCAACCAAGTATTTATATCTGTTCACCGAAGGAAACGCGACCATGCGCAACCTGCTGGGCGGCAAAGGCGCCAACCTGGCCGAAATGACCAATATCGGCCTGCCCGTCCCCCAGGGCTTTACCATAACCACCGAAGCCTGCACTCAGTATTATGAAGACGGCCGTCAGATCAATCCCGAGATCCAGGCCGAAATAATGACCTATATCACCAAGATGGAAGAGATCAACGGCAAGAAGTTCGGCGATCTCAAAAACCCCCTGCTGGTCAGCGTAAGAAGCGGCGCCAGAGCCTCCATGCCCGGCATGATGGACACCATCCTGAACCTGGGTCTTAACGACGACGTGGTCGCCGCCATGATCGCCGGCAACCCCGACCCCAAGTTTGCCCGCTTCGTATACGACAGCTACCGCCGTTTCATCCAGATGTATTCCGACGTAGTCATGGAAGTCGGCAAAAAGTACTTTGAGCAGCTGATCGACGAAATGAAGGAAAAGCGCGGCATCCAGTACGATATAGAGCTCACCGCGGACGACCTTAAGGAGCTGGCGTCTCAGTTCAAAGCCGAGTACAAGAGCAAGATCGGCAGCGACTTCCCCTCCGACCCCAAAGAGCAGCTGATGGGCGCCATCAAAGCCGTGTTCCGTTCCTGGGACAACCCCCGCGCCAACGTATACCGCAGGGACAACGACATCCCCTATTCCTGGGGCACCGCCGTCAACGTAATGCCCATGGTATTCGGCAACCTCAACAACAACTCCGGCACCGGCGTCGCCTTCACCCGCGATCCCGCCACCGGCGAAAAGAAACTGATGGGCGAGTTCCTGGTGAACGCCCAGGGCGAAGACGTGGTCGCGGGCGTCCGCACTCCCATGCCCATCGCCGAAATGGCCGAGAAATTCCCGGAAGCTTACGCCGACTTTGAGCGCGTATGCGACATACTTGAAAAGCACTACCGCGACATGCAGGACATGGAGTTCACCGTTGAAAGCGGCAAGCTCTACATGCTCCAGTGCCGTAACGGCAAGCGCACCGCTCCCGCCGCCCTCAAGATCGCCTGCGACCTGGTCGACGAAGGCATGAGGACCGAAGAAGAAGCGGTCGCCATGATCGATCCCAGAAACCTGGACACCCTGCTGCATCCCCAGTTCGACCCCGCCGCTCTCAAGAAGAGCGAAGCTATCGCCAAGGGTCTGGGCGCGTCTCCCGGCGCTGCCTGCGGCAAGATCGTGTTCACCGCCGAGGACGCCGAAAAGTGGGCTGCCAGAGGCGAAAAGGTCGTGCTCGTGCGTCTTGAGACCTCTCCCGAGGATATCACCGGCATGAAGAGCGCACAGGGCATCCTGACCGTGCGCGGCGGCATGACCTCCCACGCGGCAGTCGTTGCCAGAGGCATGGGCAAGTGCTGCGTGTCCGGCTGCGGCGATATAGCCATGGACGAAGAGAACAAGAAGTTCACCCTCGCCGGCAAGACCTTCAAAGAGGGCGACTTCATTTCCATCGACGGCTCCAACGGCAAGGTCTACGACGGCATCATCCCCACCGTGGACGCCACCATCGCCGGCGAGTTCGGCCGCATCATGGCCTGGGCGGACAAGTTCCGCACCCTCAAGGTCAGGACCAACGCCGACACCCCCGCGGATGCCCGCAAGGCCCGCGAGCTGGGCGCCGAAGGCATCGGCCTGTGCCGCACCGAGCACATGTTCTTCGAGGAAGAGCGCATCGCCGCGTTCCGCGAGATGATCTGCTCCGACACCAAGGAAGGCCGCGAAGCCGCGCTTGAAAAGATCCTCCCCTATCAGCAGGGCGACTTTGAGAAGCTCTATGAGGCGCTGGAAGGCTATCCCGTGTGCATCCGCTTCCTGGATCCCCCGCTGCACGAGTTCGTGCCCACCGAGGAAGACGACATCCGCCTGCTGGCCGAAGTACAGGGCAAACCCGTTGAGGAGATCAAGGCTCTGATCGACTCCCTGCATGAGTTCAACCCCATGATGGGTCACAGGGGCTGCCGTCTGGCCGTCACCTATCCCGAGATCGCCGCCATGCAGACCAAGGCCGTGATCCGCGCCGCGCTTAACGTCAAGAAGGTGCATCCCGACTGGAACATCAAGCCCGAGATCATGATCCCCCTGGTATGCGAGATCAAAGAGCTCAAGTACGTCAAGGACGTGGTCGTAAAGACCGCCGAAGCCGAGATCGCCGCTTCCGGCGAGAAGCTGGAGTATGAGGTCGGCACCATGATCGAGATCCCGCGCGCGGCCCTCACCGCCGATGAGATCGCCAAGGAAGCTGACTTCTTCTGCTTCGGCACCAACGATCTGACCCAGATGACCTTCGGCTTCAGCCGCGACGACGCCGGCAAGTTCCTGAGCGCTTACTACGACGCCAAGATCCTTGAGAGCGATCCCTTCGCCCGTCTGGACCAGAACGGCGTAGGCAAGCTGATGGAGATGGCCATCAAGCTGGGCCGTCCCGTAAATCCCAAGCTGCACATCGGCATCTGCGGCGAGCACGGCGGCGATCCTTCCAGCGTTGAGTTCTGCCACAAGATCGGCCTGGACTACGTGAGCTGCTCTCCCTTCCGCGTACCGATCGCCCGTCTGGCCGCCGCCCAGGCTGCCATTAAGGCGAAGTAAATCCGGGAGCAGGCATATAATTCCCGTTATCTAAAACCATGAGGGACCGGTTTTCTCCTCCAAAAAGGCGAAAATCGGTCCCTTTTCGATAATGCCGCTTTATATTTGGACCAAAGGAATCGGAACAGCATGGATCTGACAAGACTAACCGAGCGCATCTGGGTTTTCCCGTATGAAGAAGAACGCGACCGACCCAACCTCGCCTATATCAGGGGTGACCGCTGGAGCCTGGCTGTGGACGCCGGACATTCCCGTGAACATACGCAGGCGTTCTACCGGGCGATTGAGGCTGCCTCCCTTCCCCTGCCGGAACTGACCGTGCTGACCCACTGGCACTGGGATCATACTTTCGGCATGCATTCGGTGCACGGGCTGTGTATAGCCAACGAAAAGACGAACCGTTACCTGGCGGATTTCAGGGACCGGCTCAGCAGGCAGGGTACCGGTTTCTTTCTTGCAATGGACGAAAGCATAAGGCTGGAATATGCGGGTGGCAAGCCCGTCACAGTCACGCTTGCGGATATAGTCTTCAGCGGCGAAATGCTGCTGGACGCCGGCAGCTGCCCCATCAGGATATTCCGGGTGGAGGCACCGCATACGGATGACTCGACGTTGGTGGAAGTGCCGGGCGAAAAAGCGCTGATACTCGGCGATTGCGCATACGGGACGTTCCCGGACTGGACGGCAGACCCCGTTAAGGCCGCCAAACTGGCCGAAACCGTTCGCACGCTCGCTCCGGACATCTGCCTGCAAGGCCACCAGCCCCCGCTTTCACCCGAAACCGTCATTCGGGGTCTGCTGGAAGAAGACATTTAGCATTTCGTTCTTTGGGCGCCGCTCATAAACAAAACACCCGCCGCGGATACGCGGCGGGTGTTTTTTAGGCTGACGTTTTACAGTTCCATTCCCATTTTTATAGCGGTCTTGTTGAGCTCCAGCAGATCGCGTTTGCGGGCGGAGACCACCTTTTCCAGCGTCTTGTCTATGGTCTCGGGAGCAAACATGCCCGTTTCCTTGAGCAGCTTGCCCAGCACTATCATGTTGGCGAGGGTCGGGAATCCCGCGTCCGCCGCCATCTGAGTGGCAGGCACGCCAAACGCCTTTATGTGTTCGCGGCTGATCTTCTGGTCGATCATCGACGAATCGTAAAACATCATGCCGCCGGGAGCCACCGCGCCCTCGAACTTGTCCACGGACGGAGTGTTCATGGCGATAAGCACGTCGGGAGCCGTTACCAGAGGACTGCCGATGGGATCGTCGGATATGATCACCGCGCAGTTGCAGGTGCCGCCGCGCATCTCCGGACCGTAAGAAGGCAGCCAGGTCACTTCTTTTTCTTCGACCAGCCCTTCATACGCCAGAAACTTGCCGGTAAACAGCACTCCCTGCCCGCCAAAGCCGGATATAAGTATGTTCGTAGTCATATTAAGCCTCCTTGGCGAACTTGTCTTTGTACACGCCCAGCGGGTAGTACGGGATCATGTTGTCGTTCAGCCACTCCAGCGCCTTGTCGGGAGTGAGACCCCAGTTGGTGGGGCAGGAGGACAGCACTTCGATAAGCGAGAAGCCCTTGCCCTCCATCTGATACCTGAACGCCTTTTTGATCGCCGCGCCGGCCGCCTTCACGTTCTTCACGTTGTTTACGGCAACTCTCTCAAGATAAGTCGCGCCGGTCACGTTGCTGAGCAGCTCGCACACCCGTACCGGGTAACCTACCGTCTCGACTTGGCGCCCGTAAGGCGAGGTCTGCGTGACCTGCCCGGGCAGCGTGGTGGGCGCCATTTGGCCGCCCGTCATGCCGTAGATCGCGTTGTTGACGAAGATGACCGTGATGTTCTCGCCTCTGGCGGCGGAATGCACCGTCTCGGCAGTGCCGATGGCAGCCAGGTCGCCGTCGCCCTGATAGGTGAACACTATGTTCTCGGGGTTCGCCCGCTTTACGCCCGTAGCGACCGCCGGAGCGCGGCCGTGAGCCGCCTCTACCATGTCGCAGTTGAAGTAATTGTAAGCGAACACGGAGCAGCCGACAGGCGCGATGCCTATGGTCTTGCCCTCTATGCCCAGTTCGTCTATGGCTTCCGCCACCAGGCGGTGGATGATGCCGTGGGTGCAGCCGGGGCAGTAATGCAGCTTGACATCTGCCAGCGCATGGGGTTTTTCAAACACAATCATTATTCGCACCTCCCGGCGTTCTGAGCTTCCTCGATCTTGCTGAGCACTTCTTCCGGCGTGGGGATCATTCCGCCCACCCTGGAGCACAACAGCACGGGGCGCTTGCAGCGGATCGCCAGCTCCACGTCCTCTATCATCTGGCCCATGGAGAGTTCCACGGACACGAACGCCTTGGCCTTTTCCGCCGCCTTTTTGAGCGCTTCCTTGGGGAAGGGCCACAGGGTTATGGGACGGATGAGGCCCGCCTTGATGCCCTTGGCGCGGGCCGCCACGATGGCGTTTTTCGCCACGCGCGCCGCCACGCCGAAAGCCACGCACACGATGTCGGCGTCCTCGGTCAGGAAGCTTTCGTACTGGACTTCGTCTTTCTCAATCTGAGCGTAACGCTGATATCTGGCGATGTTCCACTGTTCCAGCTCTTCCGGCAGCAGGGACAGGGAGTTCACTATATTGTGCTTCCTGATCCCGCCGGTACCCGTGACTGCCCAGGGCTTGTCGTAAGCTTTCACTTCGCCCATGTCCAGGGACACAGGTTCCATCATCTGGCCGATGGTGCCGTCCGCAAGTATCATGGTGGTCATGCGGTACTTGTCCGCCAGGTCAAAGCCCTTGAACACCAGGCTCGCCATCTCCTGCACGGAAGCGGGAGCCAGCACCAGCATATGGAAGTCGCCGTGACCCGCGCCGCGGGTGGCGTGGAAATAATCCGACTGGCTGGGCTGTATGCCGCCCAGACCGGGACCGCCCCTCTGCACATTCACTACCAGCGCAGGCAGGTCGCAGCCCGCCAGGTAGCTCAGGCCTTCGCTCTTAAGAGAAATTCCCGGAGAGGAAGAACTGGTCATCACGCGTTTGCCCGCACTGGCGACGCCGATCACCATGTTTATGGCCGCGATCTCGCTCTCCGCCTGCAAAAACGTGCCGCCCACTTTGGGCATGCGCTTGGCGAGGTAGGCAGCCACTTCCGTCTGGGGAGTGATGGGATAACCAAAGTAATGCCGGCAGCCCGCCATTATGGCCGCTTCCGCCAGGGCTTCGTTGCCCTTCATCAGCACTTTATCCGCCATTTTAACGCCTACCTTTCCACTGTGATCACGCAGTCGGGGCACATGGTCGCGCAGAACGCGCAGCCTACGCATTTGCTTTCGTCCACACAATAAGCGGGATGATGCCCCTGGGAATTGAGCCTGGTCTTGTCAAGCTCCACTATCTTTTTGGGGCACGCGTTCACGCACAGCCCGCAGCCCTTGCAGCGTTCGGTCCTGAATGTAACCTTAGCCAAGCTAAACACCTCTTTCTAAAAAATCGCCCAGTCCGCCCGGTGGCGGATTTTTATCGGTATAAACACGCCTTCGGTCCCGATCTCCGGCAGCAGCTCCTGTTTCACGGTGCTGCCCAGCAGCTTAAGTCCGCACATTTCGGAAAGCTTTTCCGCCTTCTCGAGCCCCCGGAACACATGCTCTCTGGTGGTGAGTTCGCCCAGATTCGTATTATTGATGATGCCGGTAAACGGCAGGCTTCCCGCCAGCTCTATCTCGCCGATCACCTGCGCGGCTTCCTCCGTGGTCTGTGTCAGGGGACGCAAGAAGTTGACCACGAGCAGCATTTCATAGTCGTTTTCCTGTTTTAACGCTCCCGAAAGCCTTCCCAGCGCCAGCGCGCCCCGGTCGTCGCCGCCCACGTCCACAACAGCCTTATAGGTCCTGTCGTCGACGATCCTGTACATTTCCCCGGGCAGGGCAGGCACGTCCACGTTGCTGCCCGCGTAAGGGGACACGATCACGTTCACGCCCGCGTTTTCAAGCTCCGCGCGGCTGTCCATACTGCGGAAATACGGATTTACTATGTCCAGGTCGGCGAGAATGGTCTTATTTCCCCCGGCAGCGAGCTTCAAAGCATATTCCACCGCCAGAGAGGACTTTCCGCTGCCGTAATGCCCGGCAAACAGAGTTACCCGTTTCATCTAGCCGGCTTAATTGAGGGGCTCGATCCAGCCGAACTTATCAGGCTTCACGCCCCACTGTATGCCGGTGAGTTCGTCGTACAGTTTCTGGGTCAGCGCGCCGATCTTGCCGTCGTTTACGACATAGCTCACGCCGTCCACGTTGAGTTCGCCCATGGGCGACACCACTGCCGCGGTGCCCGTGCCCCAGGCTTCTTCCAGCGTGCCTTCCTTGACCGCTTTGGCGAGTTCCTCAACGCTTATCAGCCTTTCCTCCACCGGCACGCTCCAGTCCTTGAGCAGCGCGATGCAGCTCTTACGGGTCACGCCGGGCAGCACGGAACCGGTGAGTTTCGGGGTCACCACGGTGCCGTTGATCTTGAACATGACGTTCATGGAGCCGACTTCCTCGACATATTTGCGCTCCACGCCGTCCAACCACAGCACCTGCGCATAGCCCTGCTGTTCCGCCTTTTCGCCCGCACGCATGGACGCGGCGTAGTTGCCGCCGCACTTGGCGTAGCCCGTGCCGCCGCGGACCGCTCTGACATCCTGTGTCTCGATCATGATCCTGACGGGATTGATGCCTTCCTTATAGTAGGCTCCGGAGGGAGACAGGATGATGCAGAATATGCAGTTGCTCACGGTATGCACGCCCAGGAACGGATCGTTGCCGAACAGGAAGGGGCGGATATACAGGCTCGCGCCCTGGGTATGAGGCACCCAGTCCTTGTCGATGCTGACCAGCTTTTTCAGCGCCTTCAGGCAGAATTCCTCGTCCAGCTTGGGCAGGCACATCCTGTCGGCGGAGTTGTTCATGCGCTTGAAGTTTTCCTGGGGACGGAAGAACTGTATCTCGCCGTCCGCGCGCCTGTACGCCTTCATGCCTTCGAAGATCTCGGCGCCGTAATGCAGCACCGTGGATGCGGGAGACAGGCTGATCTCGCCGAAGGGCACGATCCTGGCGTCATGCCAGCCCTGCTGCGGATTGTAGTTCATAAGGAACATGTGGTCGGTGAAAATCTTGCCGAAACCCAGCGCAGTCTCGTCCTGGGGTTTGGCTTTGGGGTTAGTGTTCAACGTTACGCTGATTTCCATTTTTTCTCCTCCCTACTCCCTGCTCAGATGGAATACCTCACAGGCCTTTTCTACCATTTTGAATTTCTGTATCTTGCCCGCGTCGTTCATGATGAATTTGTCCATGAACCACACGTACCTGGGTACCTTATGCCGCGCCATGGAGGACAGCACGTAGTCCTTGACCTCCTTTTCGCTCAGGCTCGCTCCTTCGTTGAGTATCACGCAGGCCATTATCTCTTCGCCGTACTGCTTGTCCGGCACGCCTATGACCTGCACGTCGCTGATCGCCGGATGGGTTATAAGGAATTCCTCTATCTCGCGGGGGTAAATGTTCTCGCCGCCGCGGATGATCATGTCCTTAAGGCGCCCGGTGACCCTGTAATTCCCGTTTTCGTCCTTTATGCAAAGATCCCCCGTGTGCAGCCAGCCGTCCTTGTCTATCGCCTGGGCGGTGGCGGAAGGCATCTTATAGTAGCCTTTCATAACGTTGTAGCCGCGGGCCACGAACTCGCCCTGCTGTCCGCAGGGAAGTTCTTCTCCCGTAGCGGGATCGACGATCCTGCACTCCACCTGTGGCAGGTTGCAGCCCACGGTGGTGGTCCTTACGTCCAGACTGTCGTCGTAGCAGCGGCTCATGGTGCAGCCGGGGGAAGACTCGGTCTGACCGTACACGGACACTATGCCGGTCATGCGCATCTTGTCCGCCGCTTCGCGCATCACGCTTTCGGGGCAGTTGCTGCCCGCCATAATGCCCGTGCGCATATGGGAAAAGTCCGTCTTGGCGAAATCCGCGTGGTTCAGCATTGCGATGAACATGGTGGGCACGCCGTGGAAGCAGGTTATCTTTTCCCTGGTTATGCAATCCAGCGCGGGTTTCGGGGAAAAGTACGGCAGCGGACACATGGTCGCGCCGTGGGTCATCGCCGCGGTCATCGCCAGCACCATGCCGAAGCAGTGGAACATGGGCACCTGTATCATCATGCGGTCCGCGGTGGACAGGTCCATGCGGTCACCTATGCACTTGCCGTTGTTCACCACGCCCCGGTGGGTAAGCATGACGCCCTTGGGGAAACCCGTGGTGCCGGAAGTGTACTGCATGTTGCACACGTCGTCGCCCTTTATCAGGGAGGACAGCCGGCTCACCTCTTCTATGGGCACCTTTTCGCTTTCCTGCAGGAATTCTTCCCACTCGCGGCATCCTTTGAGCCTGAAGCCCACGGTGATGATGTTCCTTAAAAACGGCAGGCGCTTGCAGTGCAGGCCTTTGCCGGGGTCGCTTGTCTCCAGTTCCGGGCACAGGCGGGTTATGGTGTCCACATAGTCGGAATCCCTGTACCCGTTTATCATTATGAGGGTGTGGGTGTCGCTCTGCCTGAGCAGATACTCCGCCTCCGCGATCTTGTAGGCGGTATTCATGGTCACCAGGGTAGCGTTTATCTTTGTGGCGGCCCAGAAACTGATATACCATGCGGGCAGGTTGGTGGCCCAGACCGCCACCTTGCTGCCGGGCCGCACGCCCACGGCGATAAACGCCCGTGCGCACCTGTCCACGTCGTCCCTGAACTGGGAATAAGTGCGGGTGTAATCCAGCGTGGTATACTTGAAGCACAGCTGATCCGGGAACGTTTCGGCCATCCTGTCCAGCACCTGCGGGAAGTTTTCGATTATCAGCTCGTCGTGTTTCCACACGTACCTGCCCTTGCCGTCCACCGATGTGTACAGCGCTCCGTCCGTGTAGGACCTGGGCCGGTACATGGACGCGAATTCCCTGAACTGGGTGTAAACCACGTAAGGGTCGTCCAGCCCGTCCAGCCACGCCTTGTCCCACTCAAGGGTAATATATCCGGCATAAGATATGCTTCTCAGGGCTTCGAATATCTCTTTCGCGGGCAAATCGCCCTCTCCGGGAAGCACATATTCCACCCGGCTTCCACTCAGCCTGCTGTCCTTAATGTGGACGTGCTTTACGTAAGCGCCCAGGTTCGTGATTGACTTTTCGGGAGTCTCTCCCGAGAAGCGGAAGGTGTTGTGGGCGTCCCACAGCGCCTGCAGGCAGTCCAGCGCGTATTCGTCCAGTAGGTTTTTGAGCCGCTCGGTGTCTGAAAATATGCCCGCCGTCTCGACAAGCAGCGTTATGCTGGAAGCGGAGAACTCGGGGATCAGCGCGTCTATGACCTTTTTGATGTTGTCCGCCTGATCCTGCGCGTCTTCAAGCGTATCGCGTGCCCTGAGCCTTACAAAGGGGCATCTGAGCTTTTTCGCCAGTTCGCAAAGCTGCTTAAGCTCCCGTACGCAGGCTTCATAAGCACCCGAGTCCGCAGGATTGCACAGCGCGTCCACACAACTTATGCCGATGCCCTGAAGCTCCAGCCTGCTGGCGTCCTCGCACATGCGCACCATGTCCGCGAAGTCCGGATTCAGAGCGTCATGCAGTTCGATCCCGCTGTATTTCAGCTCCCTAGCCAGGTTTTCATATTCCGGCCAGCCCATTTCCCTCCAGCCGGAGGTAGAGACGGACAGCTTCATTATTTAATTCTCCCTGTAAACGATTTTGTTGAGAGCGTTTATGTACGCCCGGATCGCTGCGCCGACTATGTCGGTGGAGATGCCTCTGCCCGAGAACAGCCTGCCTTCGTCGCGCAGCCGCACCAACGCCTCGCCCGCCGCTTCCTGGCCGCCCGTTACCGCGCGGATACTGAAGTCGTCAAGCTCGTAATGGTGGCCGATCAGCTTTTCTATGGCCAGGAACGCCGCGTCTATGGGGCCGTCGCCCGTGGAGATGCCTTCCACCCGCGCGCCCTGCCTGTCCAGCACCACATGTGCGGTGGCAGTGATTATATTGCCCGAATTAACCACATAACTCGCCAGGGTATAAGTGGGCGGCACCTGCAGCGCCACCGCGGCGATTATGGCGTCCAGTTCCTTGAGTTCCACCGGCTTTTTCACGGCGATGCCCATGAACCTTTCGTACACCTTTGCTATGTCCGCCTTGCTGAGTTCGTAGCCCAGCAGCGTCGATGCACGCGCCACCTCCTGGATGTCGCTTTGGGCGGTAAGCAGCGTCTTGGGCTCCTCCGCCCTGGGCGCGGGCCGCACGGCGGCTTCCGGATCGTTGGCCTTTTCGTTGGAGGCGATTATTTGCGCCGCCCGCTTAAGCGCGGTCACGTCCGCGTCCGCCTTCACGCCGAAGCTCTCGCCGCGGGCGGTGATAAGATCGACCATTATGTCCAGCCTGGGCTGCGCGCCGGAGGCGCAGCGGGTGTAGATCAGGTCCGCGCCCGCACGAATGGCCTCGAAGGCGCAGGCTTCCGCCATTGACAGCCTGTCCGAAACTATTACGCCCAGACACGCTTCACCCGTGTATTCACGTATGCCGGCGACGAATTTGCCGAACTCGTCCGGCAGCATCTCGCCCGCTTCGTCCGATACGGTAAGAGTGGCGGCTCCCGCTTCCCTTGCGGCGCAGAGCGCTTTTTCGAGAAAGCTCTTTTCGGAACGGGTGGCGTCCAGGGCGGTAAACTCCACATCCGGGCACAGTTCCCTGGCGCTTTTGACCGTCGCGCTTATCTTTTCCAGCATTTTGTCCGGCTTAAGGTGCATGGAATATTCCATGCCCACCACCGATACGGGATACCTGACGTTCAGGCGCGGTCTGGACGCATCCTTCACCGCCGAAAACGCCTTCTCGCATTCCCCGTCCGTGACCGGCACGGAGACCACCGCGTTCTTCGTCTGCCTGGCAATGGTCTTGATCAGTATCTCGTCGCTCTTCTCCGCGCCCATCGGGCAGACGCAGATCACGTCTACGTTGACGTCGTCCAAAAGCCTCGCGCACTCCAGCCGGCGTCCAAAGCTCATCCCGGCGCTTGCGGACAGAGTCGATTCAGCCAGATAGATCTTTCTCATACTGCACTCCTGCTATACAAAATGCCCCGGAAAACTCCGGGGCGATAAATACGCGATACCACCCGAATTGAAAGGCATAACTGCCTCCCACCTCGTTACAGCTTAACGGCATAGCCGTGAGCCCCTACTCCGTTCGGAGCTCCCGCTCGGAAGCCAGACGCACGGGCGCGCCCCGCCGGCTTGCACCAGACCCGGCTCGCTTAGGGGGAACAGTCCCGCCGATTCTTCCTCACAGCGTTTGGAAATTTGCGTTTGATTCTATCACAATAACGTCCGGATTGCAAGCCTGAAACAGTTATTTTACAATGCATTTTGGCCGAAAGCGTTTAAAGCCGGGCAAAACTTTTTTTATTTTTCTGCCGGTCAGATATAGACAGTATTTCGGGAGAAATGGTATAATATTATAAGCCCCCGCAGGGCGGGGAACCGAATCACATAAAACTGTTTACGGAGGTATTCGTCATGAAAAAACTGCTCTGTCTCGCCGTCGCGCTGGTCATGGCGCTGGCCGCTTTCGGCGCCATCGCGGAGGACGACAAGCCCTTTATCGGCGTTCTCGCTCCTTCCGAGACCCACGGCTGGGTAGCCGGCGTCGCTTACTTCGCCCAGCAGGCCATAGAGGAATATGACGTGGATTACCGCTTCCTGACGTCCGGCAATGCCGAAGAGATGTCCGCTCAGATTGAAGAGCTGATCGGCTTGGGCGTGGACGCGATAGTGGTCTGGCCCCAGTTCAAGGGCGTAGAGACCGCTGCCGAGATGGCGCTGGAAAAGGGCATACTTATTTCCAACTTCGACATGATCATAAACGTTGACGAAAAATACGCCGACAACATGTACCTGCTGACCGGCGACAACTACGGCATGGGCTATGAAGGCGCCCGCTACATCGCCGACAAACTCGAAGGCGTAGGCAAGGTGCTGGTGCTGTGCAAGCCCGCCGCGGGCAACGTGAACGACGACCGCTGCCAGGGCTTCTACGACTACATCGAAGAGTACGCTCCCGACCTGGAAGTCATCGCCGAAGTCTCCACCGACTTCGTACGCGCCACCGCTCTGAGCGACATGACCGACGCGCTGACCAAGTATGACGAGATCGACGCGGTGTTCTCCCTGGACGACGAGACCTCCATCGGCGCGCTGCAGGCCATACTGGAGAGCGGACGCACCGACATCAAGGTCATCACCGGCGGCGGCGGATGCCAGGAATACTTCAAGATGATGACTGAAGACGCCTACAAGGACATTTGGGTAGCTTCCGCCACCTATTCCCCCGACATGATCGTAAACTGCATCGACAACATTATCGCCGTGCTGCAGGGCGACGAGATCGAGCACGTAGTGGTGTTGCCCACCAACATCGTGGACAGGGAAAACGTGGTCGACTTCCTGAATCCCGATTCTCCCTACTAATCGTCATCTGATCACAGGGCCATGACGCTCGCGCCATGGCCCTTTTATGGAAAAAGGAGCTTTCAATGGCCCTGGAGCTTAAAGGAATAAACAAAGCCTTTGGCAGCAATTTGGTGCTGGACAGCGTGGACTTCTCTCTGGCTGACGGGGAGATCCACGCGCTTTTGGGTGAAAACGGCGCGGGCAAGTCCACGCTCATGAACATCCTGGGCGGCGTAGTCAGGGCGGACGGCGGACGTATTCTGCTTGACGGCAGCGAGACCGACATCCTTTCCCCCGGCGACGCCATAAAGCACGGGATAGCCTTCATCCACCAGGAGCTCAACCTGATAAACGACTTAAGCGTATACGAAAACCTGTTTATAGGCGAGGAGATCAAACGCGGCGCGTTTTTGAGCAAAGGCAAAATGCGGCAGGAAGCGCAAAAAGTGCTTTCCGGCATCGGCGCTGACATCTCCCCCGATGCACTGGTCGGGACACTCGACGCAGGCAGCAAGCAGATAGTGGAGATCGCCCGTTCTCTGCTGTTCAACGCCCGCGTCATAATCATGGACGAACCTACCACCTCACTGGGCGAAAAGGAGATCGCCCGGGTGTTCGAGCTCATGCACTCCCTTAAGCGCAGAGGCGTTTCCATCATTTTCATAAGCCATAAGCTCAGAGAAGTCATGGAAATATGCGACCGCTACACCGTCTTAAGGGACGGCCGCGTAGCGGACAGCGGAGATATATCCGGCACCGACGAGACCCGGCTGGCGCTTCTGATGGTCGGCCACAAATTAAGCGGAAACGAATTTAAACGGGAGCATCCCCTGGGCGATACGGCCCTGGAGGTGCGCAGCCTCAGCTCTCCCCCCTGTTTTACGGATATATCCTTCAGCCTCCGGCAGGGCGAAATACTGGGCTTCACCGGCCTTTTGGGCGACGGCAGGAGCGAACTGTTTCAGGCGATATTCGGGTTTATTCCCGTAAAAAGCGGAGACATCCTTCTGGGCGGAAAACCCGAAAAAATAGCTTCCCCCCACAAAGCGGCGTCCCTGGGCATAGGCTATGTACCCCCGGACCGCAAGGAAAACGGCATCATAAAAGATCTTACGATACTTGAAAACGGTTCCATTGCCGTTTATGAGCAGTTAAGGCGCCCGGTGTTTACCGATCACCGCCGTGAAAAAGCCCTGATGCTGGAAAACGCAAAAGCGCTGAACATAAAGTATGCCGACCTGAACGATTCGATACTGAGCCTTTCGGGCGGCAACCAGCAGAAAGTCGTGCTTGCCCGGTGGCTGAGCGCCCACAGCCGGGTGCTGATATTCGACAATCCCACTCATGGTGTGGACGTAGGCGCAAAAGAGGATATTTACGGCATTATCTGCCGTCTCGCTCAGGAAGGCTGCGCTATAGTGGTGCTCTCAGGCGAAGCGCAGGAGATCATCAGGCTGTGCGAAAGGGCGTATATAATGTATCACGGACACATCGCAGGCGAGCTGAGCGGCAGCGAACTGAACGAAAACAACATCATGCTGCTGGCCACCGGCGCGAAACAGGCATAAACAGTCGACTTAAGAGGTTAGTATGAAGGCACATAAAAGGGCACATGTAATCTGCGGTATCTGCTGCATTATTCTGGCGCTGCTTCTGGCGGGCGTGGCGGTGTTCGGCCACGTGCTGGGTTCCGGCGGAGGCAAGGCGGCATACCAAAGCGCCATGACGGCCAAAAACCGGATAGATTCCGTGAACCGTTCCGCCTCAAAGACCGCGCCTTCCGCCGTGAAGAAAGCCTCAGCCGCCGTCAGCGCCGCACAAAGCGCTTCCGACGACGTAAAAAAAGCTCAAACGCAGCTTGAAAAGCTGATATCCGAATACGATACCGCCTCTACCGGAGACGCGCTCACCGACACCGCGCTCAGGATGTCGGACACTGCGGAAGCTTCCGCTCCATCCGACGACGATGCCCTCACTGCGCTAACCGACGCCGCGCGCCAGCAGCTGCTTGACAAATCTAAAAGCGTGTACGACACCGCCCACAAAAGCGTGCAGAGCGCCCAAGGCAAGCTGAAGACCGCCGCGGACGGCGTGATCTCCGCGTATGACGACGCCGGGCTGACCGCGCCAGAGCTTGGCATCGACAAACCCGAAAAACATACTGTCACCTCTCCCGCGGACGCGCTTGACGCGCTTGAGACCCTGGCCGCATATGCGGTTTCCCTCGAAAACGAGACCCGCCGGGTAGCCCTTGAAGCCGACGGCATCGCGTCAAAAGCCGCGGAGCTCAGCCGCGAAGCCAAACTGCCATTTAAGGACACCATCGTGTATACTGTGGGCACCTTCCCCATCGGCTTCGCATTTACCGCGCTGTTGTGCCTGGCAGCGGGCCTGATACTGCTTTTGTGCCCGGACAGATTCGTGTATCTCTGGAAGAACAAGCCCCTGTTTTCGACCCTGATAGCCCTTATAATAATGATGGTCATCCAGATCTACGCGCTGGGCTTCAAATACGCTTCCTATGCCGACTGGGGCGGCAACTGGCTCATCAACGCGCTCAACGTACTGCGTTCCAACTCTTCCGTGGGCATGATCGCCCTGGGCATGACATTCGTCATCATCACCGGCGGCATAGACCTGGCGGTAGGCTCGAATCTGGCGGGCGTCGCCACGGTGGTGATGGTGTGCCTGGACATCTCCAAAGGCGGTTTTCTGACGGGAGCGGGCATTACCGGCACTCCGAATTATCTTATCGCCATAGGCGCGGGCCTGCTCTGCGGCGCGCTGCTGGGGCTTATATCCGGGCTTGGCATAACCAAGGGCAGGATCCCACCGTTCATTTTCACGCTGGGTATAATGAACATCGTGCGCTCCGCCGCCCAGTACTTCACCAAGGGCTACAAGCCCGAAGTGCCCAAGGAATTCCAAATTTTGGCAAACAGGGAGATAATCGGCGGACAGATGCTCCTGCCCATAATTTACTGGCTGATACTCGCCGCGATAATGTACGTGATAAGCGAGCACACCGCATTCGGCAGGCACATCTACGCGGTGGGCTCGAACGAAAGAGCCAGCCGGCTCAGCGGCATAAACGTTGACAGGACGAAGCTGGCGGTGTACATACTGATGGGCGTGATAGTTGCGGTGGCTGCCATCACTTCCGTTGCCCGCTTAAGGGGCGTGGACGTAGCAAGCGCCGGCAGCGGCTATGAAATGAACGCCATCGCCGCCGTGGTCGTGGGCGGCACCTCCATGGCGGGAGGACGGGGAAAGATACTCGGTACGGTATTCGGCGTGCTGATCATCGGCATAATGAACAACCTGCTGGTGCTGGTCGGCATCGACGCGTTTTTGACTGACGCGTTTACCGGCGCGATCATTATTTTCGCCGTGCTCATCCAGAAAAAGGAAGCCCGATGAAACTCTGTTTCGCACCGCTGGAAGGCATCACCGACACTGCGTATATATCGGCTCACAAGGCTCTTTTTTCGGGCATCGGCAAGTATTTTACTCCGTTTATCAGCGTATCGGAGGGCTTCAACCTTTCCAAAAAGGAAGACGGCTTTATCGCCTATGCGATAGAACACCCGGGCTTTTGCGCCGTGCAGCTGCTGGGCAAAGAGCCTTCCTCTATGAAGCAGGCCATATTGAAGCTGTCTGAGCGTGGGATAAACGACATCAACCTTAATCTGGGCTGCCCTTCCGGCACGGTCACTGCCAAAGGCAAGGGCTCGGGGCTGCTCAGGGATCCCGACGCGCTCAGCCGCTTTCTGTATGGGCTGTTTTCTTCTCCCCTCCCCGCGTCTGTTTCGGTAAAGACCCGCATAGGCTACGACAGTCCCGACGAGTGGCCAAAGCTCAGCGGGATACTGTTTTCATATCCTTTTTCGGAGATAATTATTCACGCCCGCGTCCGCAGCCAGTTTTATAAGGGCGTATGCCACAGGGAGATACTGTCTTCACTGCCTGCCTCAAACATCCCCGTGATCTATAACGGGGACATATTCACCCCTTCGGATGCGGATGAGATCATGGCGCTGCCCAAACCGCCCGAAGGCATAATGCTGGGCAGAGGAATAGTCGCAAATCCCGCGCTGGCGGAAGAGATACTCGGTCTTGGGGCACTTGACAAGGCACGGCTCAGGCGCTTTGCCGACGCACTGCTCGCCGCGTTTTCCGTGTCGATGCCCTTTCACGCCCTGCACGGGCGCTTGTGCGAGATACTCAGTTATATGGGCATGACGCTTTCTGGCAGCAAAAAATACTTGAAGCGCCTCCGCAAGGCGAAGACGCTTCGTGAATATGAGGATATTCTGGAAAGTCTGTTTGATGAAACGGAACTGAGCCCGCAGCCCTATTTTGATCCGCTGTTGCTTTCCGAATCGGGAAGCTGAATCCCGTCTATCTTTATGGCGCGGTATTCGGCTCCCTCGCTGACCACGCATTTCATGCAGCTGTCGCACTTCTTTGAGGGATCCAGATCACACCTTTCGCATTCACCGCAGTTGTCGCAGATCTTTGTTTCGTCCAGCACGCACATTTTCATAGTTTGAACGCCTCGTCATTAAGGATAGCTTCCAGCACCAGTTTGCCGTGGGCGAAAGACAGCCCGCCCTGCATGTAAGCGGTAAACGGCGGACGTATCGGCGCGTCGGCGGAAAGCTCTATCGACGCGCCCGCCACAAAGGTACCCGCCGCCATTATCACCTGATCCTGGTAACCCGGCATGTCCCAGGGTTCCGGGACCGCTTCGGAATCTACCGGAGAATTCGCCTGCACCAGCTGCATGAAGCGGATGAGTTTTTCCTTGTCGTTGAACTTTATCGCCTGTATTATGTCGTTTCTTGTGTCTTCCGCTTTCGGATGCACGTCGTAACCCAGTTTTTCGAACGCTTTTGAGAACAGGCATAGCGTTTTCAGCGTCTGGTTGACCGTGTGCGGAGCCATGAACAGCCCCTGGTAGAACGGCCGGTAGCTGCCCGCGTAGGAGCCCACTTCGCCGCCCAGTCCGGGACAGGTGAGCCGGCAGCACACTTTTTCCACCAGTTCGCTTTTCCCCGCGATGTATCCGCCCGTTGGCGCCAGCCCGCCGCCGGGATTCTTTATGAGCGAGCCCGCCATTATGTCGGCTTTGGGTTCGACGGTATCCGTAAACTCGCCGTAGCAGTTATCCACCATAACGCTGGCGGAGGGACAGTTTTCGTGTACGAACCCGATCAGCTCGTTTATCTCTTCCACGCTCAGCGACGCGCGCCAGTCGTAGCCCCTTGAGCGCTGTATGAGCACCAGCTTTACCGTCCCGTCCAGCAGACGTTTGACGGCTTCTTTATCTGGCTTTCCGTTTTTGAGCTCCGCCTGGCGATAATTTACGCCCAGGTCCTTAAGGCTGCCCATCCCCGCTGCGCCGCTTATGCCTATAACGTCGCCCAGCGTGTCGTACGGCTTGCCCGCGGCAGACACCAGCGTATCCCCGGGCCTGAGTATGCCGAACAGGCACGCGGACAGGGCGTGGGTGCCGCAGGTGATCTGAGGGCGCACTATGGCGCTTTCCGTGCCCAGCACCCTGGCAAAGATGTCTGACAGCGTATCCCTGCCTATGTCATCGTAGCCGTACCCGGTAGTCGGTGCGAAATGCCTCGCGGAGACGCTGTGGTCTTTGAACTCTTTAAGTATTTTTTCCGTGTTTATGCTTTCGGTCTCGTCAAATGCCTCAAATACCGGCCTTAATTCCGCCTCGGTCTGTTTAATAAAACTATGCGCGTCCACTCTTATCCTCCAGTATGGTTTGTGAGATGATATCCGCTATTTTTTCCATGTTCGTGCCGTCGGTATCGAACCACGTTACCCTTTCATCGCGCCTGAACCAGGTCTCCTGACGTTTGGCCAGATGGCGGGAATTCAGTTTGACCTTTTCCACCGCTTCAGGCAGCGTTATCTCACCGTCCAGCGCCTGTTTGATCTCCTTGTAGCCTATCGCCTGGGCGGCAGTCTCCTGCACGGGCGCTTCTGCCCGGGACAGGCGCTTGACCTCGTCCACCAGCCCGCGTTCCAGCATTTCGTCCACGCGCCGTTCCACCCTGCCGTACAGCGTTTTGCGCTCCCACCTAAGAGCGAACAGACAGGTTTTGATCGCATCCGCGCGTTCAGCGTCCCGCTTTTCCATCTCTCCCCTGGGTTTCCCCGTAGCGTAAAAGATCTCCAGCGAGCGTATCACGCGGCGCGTGTCCCGGGGCGAATACTTCTCTGCCGAAGCGTGATCCGCCTTCTGCAGTTCCCGGTATAGTTCCAGATCCCCTCCCGGCCGGGCGGCGATCTGCTTGAGCCTCATGCGGGTCTCCTCGTCCACTTCGGTCGCCAGCTTCATGCCCTTTGTGAGCGCGTCCACATACAGTCCGCTGCCTCCGCACAGCAGCGGCAGCCTGCCTTCTTCGCGTATGCGCTCTATGGCTTTTTGCGCGTCCAGGCTGAATTTTGAAGCGTTATACTTTTCGCCCGGCGGCACGAAACCGATCAGATGATGCCGTACGCCCTGGACCTCGTCTTCGGTGGGCTGTGCGCTTAGCACCTCCATGCCCGAATACACCTGCATTGAGTCCGCGGAAACGATCTCGGCCCCTATCCTTTGGGCGACCATCACCGCAAGACGCGTCTTTCCCGAAGCGGTCGGCCCCACTATTCCAAACAGCGTGCTCATTGTATGCGCTTGAACAGCTGTTCCACCTGTCTTTGGGTGAACACTTTCATTATTGGTCTTCCGTGGGGGCAGGTGGGCGGCGCGGAGGATTCGTTAAGCTGCTTTATCAGCGCGCCTATCTCCGCATTCGTGAGCCTTTCGCCGCCTTTGACGGCGTGCTTGCACGAAGCCTGGATTATGGCGTCCAGACGCCTGTCCTGTTCGGCGCGGCGCAGCATGTCCAGGGAATCTATCATTTCCACAAACAGCGGCCTTAGATCGCTTTCGCCGTAAATGAAAGGCACGGCGGTGACCTTCACGCTGGTGTCACCGAACAGCTCGATCTCGTAGCCGGCTTTTTCCAGCTCGTCTTTCCCGGCTTCCAGGGTACGTATCTCCCTCGGGCTCAGGTCCATCACTATGGGCACCAGCAGCTTCTGGCTGGCAGTCCCTTCGCTGAGCGCTTTGGTGTATTTTTCGTAATTCAGGCGTTCATGAGCGGCGTGCTGGTCTATCATCACCAGCTGCCCGTTCGTTTCCAGCAGGATATATGTGTTAAGATACACGCCCAGCAGCTTAAAGCTGCTCACAGGTTCCGGCGGGACGAACGCGGTCTGCTCAGGCGGTTCCTCCTTCACAGGTGCCGGTCTGGGCGGCATGCGCATGTCCAGCAGGGAATAGCTTTCCCTGACCTCGAACTGTTTCTTCTCGTCGGGCTTGTATATATCCAGATTTTTAAGGTAATCCAGGCCGGACCGCTCGTCTTCGGCCGCCTCTGCCTGCGGCGCGGGAGTGAACGCCACCTCGCCTGCGGGCGCTTCCTCGAGCTCCGCCTCGGCCAGAGGAGAAAGCATCCTGTACTTGCCAAGCGCCCTGGTGAGCAGCGTCTGGGCGTTCAAGCGAAACGCCGCCTCGTCCTTAAAGCGCACCTCCAGTTTGCCCGGGTGCACGTTCACATCCACGTTCCCGTAGGGCAAAGTCACCATCAGCGCGCAGGAAGGATAGCGTCCGACCATGACCAGCCCGCGGGACGCTTCCTCCAGCGCCTGGGACAGCATGCGGCAGTTCACCAGCCTGCCGTTCAGGAAAAACGCCTGACGGGCGCGGGTGGGAGCGCTCTCCTCGCCTATGCCGACCATGCCCTTTATGGAAAACGTGCCCTCCGACTCGTCCACCAATCTCAGATTTTTGGCGTATTCAGCCCCGAACACCTGCAGCGCGGCATTTTTTATATTCCCGTCTCCAAACGTCGAAAACAGCGTCTTTCCCTGTGCGCTCAGCCGGAAACGTATGCCCGGATTTCCCAGCGCCAGTTTCTGCATCAGCTCTGCTATCAGCGACTGCTCGTACGCCTGCTTTTTCAGGAACACGCGTCTGACGGGCACGTTGTAAAACAGGTCTCTCACCGATACGCTCGTGCCGTCGGGGCAGCCTTCATCCCGTATGTCTTTTATCTCCCCGCCTTCGCACACAAGGCGTATGCCGCTTTGGGCGTCACGCGTCTTGGTCACGATGGTCAGCTTGCTCACTGCGGCTATTGAAGGCAGCGCCTCGCCGCGAAAGCCCATAGTGGCCACGCTTGACAGCTCGTCCGCGCTGGTAAGCTTGCTGGTGGCATGGGACTGGAGCGCCAGTTTGACTTCCCCTGCGTTAATGCCGCAGCCGTTGTCGCTGACCCTTATCAGCTCGCTTCCGCCTTCCCTTATCTCCACGTTTATGCTGGTCGCGCCCGCGTCTATGGAGTTCTCGACCAGTTCTTTGACCACGGAATAAGGCCGTTCCACGACCTCGCCCGCGGTGATCTTTTCTATCGTGTCCCTGTCCAGCAGCCGTATAGCCATTTACAGCCTCCGCGCTTTTTCGCTTAAGGTATACAAGGTGTTGAGCGCATCTATGGGGGACATGCTCATCACGTCCATCGCCTTTATCTCGTCCACCAGTTCGACCGGTCCCAGATTGTCCAGGGACAGCTGCATATCCGCCCCGCGTTTCCTGGAGATTATCTTTTCGCCCAGTGAGCCGTTGATCTCGTCGTCCACTTCCAGCCTCGCCATTATCTGGCGCGCCCGCGCCACGATGCCTTTGGGCAGTCCTGCCAGCTTCGCGACGGCGATACCGTAACTCTTATCCTCGCCGCCGGGCACCACCTTGCGCAGGAAAATGACGTCCTCGCCCCTCTCCGTAGCCGTGACACGGTAATTGACCACGCCCTCCAGCTTGCCTTCCAGCACACTCAGCTCATGGTAGTGGGTGGCGAACAGCGTCCTGGCCATGCATTTTTCACCGGCCAGATATTCCACCGACGCCCAGGCGATGCTCAGACCGTCGAAAGTGGAAGTGCCTCTGCCTACCTCGTCCAGTATGACCAGGGATCGGGAGGTCGCATGCTTGAGTATCACGCTCATCTCCTCCATCTCCACCATGAATGTGGAGCGGCCTCCATACAGATCGTCGTTGGCGCCGATGCGGGTGAATATCCTGTCCGTGATGGATATATCCGCGCTGTCCGCGGGCACGAAGGAACCCATCTGCGCCAAAAGCACGATCAGCGCGTTCTGGCGCATGAACGTGGATTTGCCTGCCATGTTGGGGCCTGTGATGATCATCACGCGGCCTTCGGCGTTCAGTGTAAGGTCGTTGGGCACGTATTCCCCGCGTCCCATCGCGCATTCCACCACGGGATGGCGGCCGTTTTTGATCTCGTACCTGCCCTCATGGTTCAGCGTCGGGCGCGCGTAGCCTCCCGCCAGCGCACACTTGGCCAGCGACTGCAGGCAGTCTATGGTCTTAAGCGCGTTCGCGGTGGCTCTTATGCGTTCGAGGCGGCCTTTAAGTTCTTCCCTTACCGCCAGGAACAGCTCATATTCCAGCTTTATGGAATTGTCCTGGGCGCCCAATATGGTGTTTTCCAGTTCCTTCAGTTCCTGGGTGGTAAAGCGTTCGCAGTTGGCCAGCGTCTGTTTTCTGACATAGCGCATGGGCACCAGGTCGTAAAAGCTCTTGGTAACCTCTATATAGTACCCGAACAGCCGGTTGTAGGCGATCTTCAGGTTCTTGATGCCTGTCTCTTCCCTCTCCCGCTGCTCCAGCCGGGCGATCCAGTTCTTGCCGTCCAATGACGCCTCCCTGTACTCGTCCAGTTTGGGGTTGAAACCTTTTTTGAATATACCGCCGTCCTTGATAAGCACCGGCGCGTCTTCGCTTATGGCGTTCTGTATCAGTTCGGAAATATCCTCGATAGGATCAAGCTCGCCCGCGGCTTCTCCCAGCAGGCCGCCCGCCTGTGAAAGCAGTTTTTTGATGCCCGGCACGCTTTGGAGTGTGGAAGCCAGGCTCAGGCAGTCGCGGGGGGTGACATTTGAGATCGCGATGCGGCTTAGCAGCCTTTCGATATCCGTAACGGCTTTGAACGCATCCCGCAGGTCCTCAAGCAGGATAGGGTTCATCGTCAGATATTCCACCGCGTCCAGCCTGTGGTTTATCTCATTTTCATCAAGCAGGGGCTGCTCGGTCCAGCTTTTGAGCAGGCGCGCTCCCATGGCGCTCATGGTTTTGTCTATGACGCCCAGCAATGAACCCTTTCGGGTACCGCCACGGGCAGTTTTTACCAGTTCCAGGTTGGTGATCGCGCTCTGGTCCAGCACCATGTACCTGCTGAGACGGTATTCGCCTATGTCGCTTATATGTGTCAGCGCGGTCTTCTGGGTCTCGTTAAGGTAATTAAGCAGCATGCCCGCCGCGTTTATGACTGTTTTGGACAGGTCTCCGGCCTTATCCGCCCCAAACTGCGCCCTGACCAGCTTGCCGTACGCCGCCTGCGCGCCTTCTTTGGGTTCCTCCGGAGTAAACGCGATCTCCTGGCGCCTGCAGATCTCCCTGATCAGCTCGTTATCCTGTGCGATAAGCTCCCTGGGAGATATGCGCGCCGCCTCGTCAGCCAGCGTCGTCTCCCACTGCTTAAGCTCCCCGGCAAAAAACTCACCGGTGGATACGTCGCAATAGGCTATTGCGGCATCCTTGCCCTTTATATGCACTGTCAGCAGGTAGTTGGGCTCCCTGTCAGTCAGCATATCCGGAGAGGTAAGCGTGCCGGCGGTGATTATGCGGGTGACGTCTCTTTCCACCAGCCCCTTGGATTCGGCAGGGTCGGTCAGCTGGTCGCATATGGCCACCTTGTAGCCCTTTTCGATCAGTCTCGCCACGTAAACGTCTACCGCGTGATAAGGCACGCCGCACATCGGCGCGCGCTCGCTCAGACCGCAGTCCTTGCCCGTAAGGGTAAGCTCCAGCTCCCGGGACACTTTTACGGCGTCATCAAAGAACATCTCGTAAAAGTCCCCTACGCGGAACATAAGTATCTCGTTTTCGTGCTTCTGCTTTATGTCGAGGTACTGCCTCATCATGGAGCTGAGCGCCATATTCTCACCCTTGATCCTTTAATTCACCTTGGCGGAGCAGCCCTTGCAGCTGGAGCAGGAACCGGTGCATTCTCCGTCTTCATCGCTGATCTCGCCCGTAATTATGAGCTGCAGCACCTTGTTTATGTCGTTAATGAGCCCGGAAAACCTGTCCCTCGCGGCGTGCAGGTTCACCAGGTCCTCGATCTGGGCCATTTCCCTGGTGCAATTGTCTATCTCGTCCGTCAGGCGCTGCACTTCGCCCCAGTCCTTGCTGTTTTCGGACATGATCTCTTCCATCCGCTTCTTGGCTTCCAGATATCTGCCCACGGTGTCCGCGGCTTCCTTGTTGCCGAACGCCTTGTCTTCCGCCGCCTTTACGGCTTTGTACTCTTCGCTCTCAAGCAGCGCTTCCGCAAGCTCCCGCGTCTTTTTGAAGACTTCGTTCATTTATGCCTCCAGCTCGCCTTTCAGTGTGTTTTTGCCGGCATCCGTTATTTTCACGTTCACGGTTTTGCCTATAAGCTCTCTGCCGCCCGGGAAGTTCACCATAAGCCCCCGCGGCGTCTTGCCGCCCACGGTGCTTTCGCTCCTTAACGACACGCTCTCCACCAGCACTGGGAACGTCCTGCCGATCTGTTCCCTGAGCATGCGGGCGGTGATCCCCAGCTGCAGCGCGATAAGCTCCTCCAGCCACCGGGTCTTCTCCTCCATAGGCACGGGATCCGGGTATTCCGCGGCTTTGGTGCCCGCCCTCGGCGAATAAATGAACGTGTACGCCGAATCGAACTGCGCCTGCTCGACCGCTCTTAACGTGCCCTCGAACTGGGCGCGGGTCTCCCCCGGGAAGCCCGCTATGATGTCCGTGGTCAGACCTATCTCGGGGCACGCTTCCCTCACGCGGCGCACCTTGTCCATGTACGCGTCGATGGTATAATGCCGGTTCATCCGCTTGAGCACCTCGTCGTCGCCCGCCTGCATGGGCAGGTGGAGCTGAGGACACAGGTGTTTCAGGCTTCCGAAGCAGGATATGAGTTCGTCGGTAATGTCCTTCGGATGGCTTGTCATGAAACGGATGCGTTCGATACCCAGCGCGTCGACCCGTTTGAGCAGTTCGGCAAAGGCGCTGCCGCCTCCCATGTAGCTGTTGACGTTCTGACCCAGCAAGGTTATCTCCCTGACCCCCGCATCCTTAAGCTTTGCACACTCGTCAAGTATGTCTTCGGGCTGCCGTGAACGTTCCCTGCCTCTCACGTATGGCACTATGCAGTAGGTGCAGAAGTTGTTGCAGCCGTACATGATGTTCACAAACGCGCTGAAGCTGCAAGAGCGCTTTGCGGGCTGACCCTCCGTCACGCTGCCCTGGCTGTCCCAGACTTCGAATACCCTTTCTCCGCCCAACAGAACGCGGCTTAAATACTCCGGGAAGTTCGAGGCATTGTGGGTACCGAACACCAGATCGATAAACGGGTACTTGCGCTTTAAGTCTTCCGCCACGCCCTTTTCCTGCATCATGCAGCCGCATACACCTATCACGAGCCCGGGCTTGTCCTTTTTCAGCTCCTTGAGCCATATAACATTGCCCAGCGCCTTATTCTCGGCGTTTTCCCGCACGCAGCAGGTATTGTATATGATTATGTCCGCATCCTCGCGGCAGCCAGCTTCGGTAAAACCCATCAGCGACAGCCAGCCGCACATGGTCTCGCTGTCCCTGACGTTCATCTGGCAGCCCATTGTGACGATAAAGTATTTTTTGTTGAGCCTCAGCCGCGCTATCTCTTCACAGAATGCGTACTGCCGTGCCACTTCCAGGTTGTTATTTGCCTTTTCCACCTTATTCTTCTCCGACCGATGCCGCGCCGAAACGGCTGGACCTGGTCATTTCGCACAGACCCAACTGGGAGAGGGGATATATGGTCACCCTTCCCGTGTCGTGCTCGAATGCCTGGCTTAAGCGCGCTTCCACGCCGTCTTTGTGCGCCTTATTCTTCATATCCACAAAATCGATCACGATTATTCCCGTAAGATTCCTCAGCCGCGCCTGTACGGCGATCTCGTCCGCCGCTTCAAGATTGAGCCTGAACGCGGTATCCTCGGCGTCCCTGCCGGCGAAAAAACCGCTGTTCACGTCTATCACACGCATGGCTTCAGTGTCGTCGAACACCAGATATCCCCCGCATTTCAGGTTCACCCGGCGTTTATTCGCGTTTTCCAGCTGGGCGCGCACCCTGTACACGGTCAATATGTCGTCATCTTCCACGCACGAGCCGCAGGGCAGTTTTCCTCCGTACAGGCTTGCCAGCTCATCCAGAAGCGCCTGATCGCGGGCTATTATCCGCGTTTGGGCATCGAGCGGGATCTCCCGCGCAGCCACTGCCAGCGCTTCAGACCCGTCCCAAAGCAGCGCGGGCGCCTTTATACACCGCGCCCTGGCCGCCGTTTTGCGCCACAGGGAGTCCAGATAACCGATCTCCCCCGCCAGTTCCTCTTCCGTTGCGTTTGCCGCCTGGGTCCTGAATATCAGTCCCGTGTTTTCGGGGCGCAGCCTTTCTCCCAGGGTCTTAAGCCTCTCTCTGTCGGCTTCGGCGGGTATGCGTTTGGACACACCCACATGCCCGGAATTCGGCGCCAGGACCACCCACCGTCCCGCCAGGCGGATATTCGCGCTAACCTGCACGCCTTTATCGCCGCCAGGCACTTTTAACACCTGCACGGGCAGTTCCATGCCCTGCTTTACGGATATCTCGCCGTTCTCGGCCTTCGGCAGGTCGCTTTGCCCGCTTATAAGCCCGTTTTTTCCCAGACCTATGTCCACGAACGCGCCGCCCAGCCCTTCCAGCACCCGCTGGACCCTGCCCAGGTACACGCTACCCTGCGCAGGTCTGTCAGCATCCCTGATAAACTGAACCAGCCTGCCGTCTTCTATGAGCGCGGCGCAGGTCTTTCCGTTTTCGCCGGCAAGCAGCAGCGTCCTGTCCACTTTACAGCTCCGCTACCGGGACCGCCGTCCCGCTCTCGTCGGTACCCAGAAGAGAGTTCCGCATGACCCGGTATTCGGGCACCTCGCACCCGCCCAGGCGGCACAGCGTGTCCACCAAAAGGTCGGGCTTCAGCGTCTCCGCCTCGGTCAGCATGAGCCGCGCTTTTACTCCGTTTTCAAGTATTTCAAGCCCCTTGCACAGCGCGCGCACGTCCACTTCCTTCTCTCCGGACTTGGTCTTGCGCATTCCCATCACGCAGGAGCTGTTCCAAAATGCTTCGGCTCCCCGCTTTATCGCGTCAAGATCACATGTGAAGCTGACGGTATAATCCGCCATTTTCACCAGCGACATCATGGACGGATGATTGTCCGGCCTGAGTTTCACGTCTTTTATGTACAGATCCGGCGGCAGCGCGGCGCGCATGGTCTCAAGAGCCGCTTCCCTGCTCATTTCTCCGTTTATCCTTACCTCGAATACCTCGTACTCGCTCTCGTAACCCATGGCCAGCGCGCCGGCCAGGGACAGAAGCGGATGTGGATTAAAGCCCTGGGAAAAAGCCAGGTCGAGGCTGGTGCGGTTGAGCGCCCTGAGCAGAAAACGCTGCAGGTCCAGGTGGGACACGAACCTTAAACGTCCCGTTTTTGAGAACACGTATACCAGTTTCACCTGCACGCCCCCTCATATCGCAAAAGTCCGCAGTTATTGCAGCCCTTGCGGCAGTCGCGGGTGATCTCGCCTTTCATGGCTTTCTGATATTCGCTTTTCAGGTAAGCCAGGCTCACACCGCAGTCCAGATGGTTCCAAGGCAGACATTCGTCCAGGCTCCTGTCCCTTAAGTTGTACCATTCGGGTGACAGACCGCACTCCTCAAAGGCCTCGTCCCAGGCGTCTTTTTTGAACCACTCGCTCCAGCCGTCGAACATGCAGCCCTTTTTGACCGCCTTTTCCAGCACATCCGCCAGACGGCGGTCTCCCCTGGAGAACACGGCTTCCAGGCGGCTCACGTCCATTTCATGATATTTGTAGTCCACGCCCTTTATGGCCCTTAACGCGTCCCTTAAAAGCAGCTGGCGGCGCCTTACCGTCTCTTCGTCCGTCTGGGGACACCACTGGAAGGGCGTATGGGGCTTGGGCACGAACACGCTCACGCTCACCGTGATCCTGAGACCCGGCGCGCGCCTGTCCTTGAGAATGGAAAAATAGCATTTCCTGACTTTTTCCGCCAGGTCCGCAATGCCCAGTATGTCCTCGTCGGTCTCTGTGGGCAGGCCCATCATGAAGTAGAGCTTGACCGCGTTCCAGCCTTCGGAGAAAGCGTCGGTCACGGCCCGCATCAGGTCCTCTTCGGTCACGCCTTTGTTTATCACGTCGCGCAAACGCTGGGTGCCCGCTTCCGGCGCCAGGGTCAGAGCGGTCTTCCTGACTTTCTGGGTCTCCTTGAGCGTGTCCTTCAAAAACGCGTCTATTCGCTGGGAAGGCAGGGATATCTTGACCCGCCTGGCAGCGAATTCCTCCACCATCTGATGCGCCAGTTCCTTAAGGCAGGTATAGTCGCCGCTGGACAGACTCATCAGGGAGATCTCGTCAAAGCCCGTGGAAGACACCAGTTTCCGCGCCAGCTCCATGAGCCTTTCGACGCTTCTTTCCCTTACGGGGCGGTAGGTCATGCCCGCCTGACAGAAGCGGCAGCCCCGCGTGCAGCCCCGGAATATCTCCAGCATTATGCGGTCATGCACCACTTCGGAATACGGGACTATCAGTTTTTCGGGATAATCGGCGGCGTTCAGGTCGTTGACCAGCGCTTTTTTGACCAAAGCCGGAGCGCCGGTGCCCGCCTTGGGCGTGACCGCACGGACTGTGCCGTCTTCGTTGTAGCTTACGTCGTAAAAGGACGGAACGTACGCGCCGTCCACTTCCGTTACTGCGCGTCTCAGGAATTCGGCCTTGCCCAGACCTTTGCTTTTTATGTCCTTAATCAGGTCCGCGCACTGGTGGATAGAGTTTTCCCCGTCTCCCAGCGTGAACAGATCCACAAACGGAGCCAGCGGCTCGGGATTGAACGCGCAGGTGCCGCCGCAGATGACTATAGGCCCGCCCGTCCTTTCTTCGGCGCGCAGGGGCAGTCCTGCCAGCATGAGGCTTTGCAGCACATTGGTGTAGCTCATTTCGTAGGACAGGGAGATGCCTAAAACGTCAAATTCCTTTACGGGCGTGCGGCTCTCCATGGAAAAAAGCGGCACATCGTTTTGCCGCATTTGTTCCATCATGTCCGGCCAGGGGGTGAACACCCTTTCGCACCAGGTGTCCTCCCGCCGGTTCAGCGTGTGGTACAGTATTTTGATGCCCAGGTTGCTCATGCCTATCTCGTACACGTCCGGGAACATCAGAGCGTACCTGACCTGAACGCTGTCGGGGTCTTTGATTATGGAATTGAACTCGTTGCCTATATACCTTGAAGGTTTGAGCACCTTCGGCATAAGCAGGTCTATTCTGTCGCTTAAGGTCATATCGTCCTTTCAGGCGTCCGAGAACGCCTTTATCGCTTCCAGAAGCTCTTCACCGGTCCTGCCCACCGGAATTATGGGCTTGCCCAGTTTTTCCTCCGCTTCGCTCAGAAGCATGTCGTCAAGAAAGCGCATATCCTCGTGCCTTAACATGGTCTCGGTGATCAGCACCGCTTCGCAGTCCTCGTTTTCCAGCTGGCTTATCAGATCCCTGCCCGTTATAAGGCCCGACACCGTTACCGTATCCCCGAAGAAATCGTTTATTATTTCCTTTACCCTGATGTTTACTCCGCTTACGGGGTGTTCCTTTAGCAGCTTTTCCAGGATGGGCTTAAATGACACGCCGCACGCGGACAGGATCTTCCTGCCTCCCGGTGTGGCGCGCTTGTATTTCCGTGGCAGGTCTTCATACGCGTACTCGAACTCGGTGATCAGGCTCCTGCACAGACCCACGCCGTTGTCTATCTGGCTGTAGTCCTCGTATTCGGAATCCTCCGGAAGCTCCTCGCCCGCCAGTATGTACATCTCGTCTGAGGGGAAGATGAAATTGGAGCCGAAATGGCCCTTGCAGAACGCACGTATGGGATTTACCAGGTCGAGCAGCGCCTTTGCCGAAGCGCGGTCGAACATTTTTAGATCGTCCAGTCCGGATCTGAAGCGCGTGAGACCCACGGGCACCACTGCAAAACTCAGGCACGCGGGATACAGGGAAAGCAGGTCGTCTATGGTCTGCTTAAGCACCGCCCCGTCGTTGATTCCGGGGCACACCACCGCCTGCGTGTGGAAGGATATGCCTCCCGCCCTGAGCTTTTGCAACCTTTCCATTATATCACACTTTGTCAAGGGCCGCACCAGGTCGTTGCGGACCCTGTTGTCCGTGGCGTGCACAGATATATATAACGGAGAAGCGCGGCGCCTGATTATTCTGTCAAGCTCCGCGTCGGATACGTTCGTTAGCGTTATGAAATTGCCCATCATCAGGCTCAGCCGCCAGTCGTCGTCCTTTTCCTTCATGGTAGGACGGGCGCATGGCGGCAGCTGGTCCACAAAGCAGAAACGGCAGTGGTTGACGCAGTCCCGCGTCTTGCCCAGCATGTCGCAGAAAAACTCCATCCCCAGGGGCTCGTAGGCATCCTTCTGGAAGGAATAGTCCGTGATCTCCCCGGCGCTTTCCATGGTAAGCACGATGTTTTCTTCGCTGGACAGCGCCTGGTAATCGATAAAATCTATGACCTCTTCCCCGTTTATGCTTATCAGCGTATCCCCGGGGCGGACGCCCAGCTGCCAGGCGATGGAGCCTTCTTCGACCGACTTTACCTTATGCTTCATATGTTATTCCACCGTCACGGGCGTGCCCGCAGTGCAGTTGTCGTAGATCCACTTGGCGTTCTCCACCGCCAGCCTCACGCAGCCGTGAGACGCCTTGCTGCCCAGCTGCCTGACCGTGCCGCTCCTTAAGCTGTTGGTGTTCTTGGAACCGTATATGACCGAATGGAACAGCACGCCGCCATTGATGACCCAGGCGTAGCGGGCCCAGCAGTCGAAGTCCTTGAAATAGTACCATTCGCCGCCTATCCTGCCCGTGTTCCAGAAGGTGCCCTTGGGCGTGGGGTTATCGTTGGTGCCGGTGGAGCACTTGAACGTCTTTATGGGATTCTTGTCGAAGCCCTGGCCGGTCCACTTGTACACGTACACCCGCTGTCTGGAGGTGGATACGGTGATCTTGTACTCCGTGACCACGGTATCGGAACCCTTGGCGTTGTTGGAATACAGCCTGAGCAGAGTGTTTCTGTTTGCTACGCCGGAAGACGGCATGGCGTTTCTGTACTGGAAGTACTTAAGCGCCCTTTCGGTGTTGGACCCGAACACGCCGTCCGCGCTGCGCAGGTAACCCAGGGTGACCAGCCGGTTCTGCAGGCGCTTTACCTCGGTGCCGCTGTCGCCGTTCTGGACTTCCGTGTAGCAGGTCTCAAAGTTTTTGTCGTTCAGCGCGTCTATAAGCGCTTTGGTTGCGATGCCGTCCGCTTCCCACGGGGTGGAACTGGGCGCAAAGCGCAGCGCGGGAGTGGGCGTCGGCATGTTGGAAAAATCCAGTTCCGTCATGCCCGTCTCCGGGTTCACGCTGGTGGTCGGAGTTATCCTGGGAGTGGGCGAAGGAGTGATCCAGATCGGCGTGGGAGAAGGTTCGGCGGTAGGATGCGCCTGCAGGCGTCGCTCGTTCATGTCCTTAACGTATTCCTGCGCCAGGCGCACTGCCGCGTCGGTCTTCTGACCGAAGTGCCCGTCCGCCTCACCCTCGAGGAAGCCGTACAGTATCAGCTTTTCCTGCAGCGCCTGCACGTCGTCTCCCTGGACGCCCTGGGCTATCGGAGTGGGCGTTGGAGCAGGATCCATTATCGCGTCGTCGGAATAGATATAGTCTATGGTCCTGAAGTCCGCGATTCCGTTCACCTCAAGCCCGTTCACGTTCTGGAAATACCTGACCGCGCTGGAAGTCTCGGGACCGAACTTGCCGTCCACGTTCCCGAAGAAGTAACCCAGTTCGCTCAAGCGGTTCTGCAGGCGCTTCACGTCATTCGAGCCGTTTTCGTCGCTTATGCCCTCATACAGCGCGCTCACCTTGACCATATACGGCGTAGGAGTGGGCGACGGCGTGGGAGTGGGGACCGGAGTTGCCGTGGGAGTGGGCGTGGGCACCGGGGTGGGCGTAGCTACCGGAGTGACCTGCGGCGTTATCAGCGGCGCCATCTCCTGAGCGTAGGAATACTCGCGGCTGGGATACAGCACCACCGCTCCCGCCAGCATGATTATAAGCAATACCGCTAACAGCTTACGCATTATTATCCTCCGTCTTGACCTGTTCAAAGGCGCAAATTCGTTTTTCGGTGAAGGCGTACGGCACTAGCGAACGCGTCACCTGCAGATTTGACTCATCCCTGAGTTTTACAAGGGTCTGTATGCCGCTTTCGGCATCCGTCCCTAAATTCGTTTTGGTGGGAGCGTCCGGGGCAAGCTTAAGCTTCCCGCCGTCGCCTTCCGATCTGGGTTCCAGCGCCATTATCACGGGACCGTACATGATCCCCGCGCTGCCTCCCGGGAACGGTCTGGGCCGCGCTCTGGTATTAAGCACCAGCCTGACTTCGCTGAGCTTGTCCCATTTTTGCCTTAAGCATGTGGTCTCCCCCGCTTTGACCGCCATTATTTCCCCTCCGGGCAGGCAGATCACCGGGTTTTCCGCCCATGCGGGCACCCGCAGGTACAGGGGGAACTCCACTTCTTTTTCGGCGTTTACGGTTATTTTCACCTCATCGGAGAAGGGATATCCGCCCTCCACCCTGATGCGCGTCCTCACCCGGTCCATAGCTGCCGCCACCTGGCAGGGAAAGTAGCTTACGGCCCTGAGCCCGCCGTCCGCGGTCAGGTACCACAGTCCCTGCGAGGCGAACGCCCAGCCCCGCGCGATGCCGTTCAGTGCGAATGGGTCGTCGTCCACCGTTACGAAGCTGTTGCCCGCTTCAGAAGCGTTGAAATATCCTTCGCTTCCCGCGCGGATGCTGAGCTGATTGCACTTCTGTATCCTCTGCGCCGCCCTCCCGTCCCGGGAAAACATGGCGGGCAGCATGTTGCAGGCGATCTTTTCGAACGCGGTCGGAATGTCTTTGCTGCCGTCGTCAAGCTCATTCAGCACAGTCAGCGACCACAGCGTCTCTGCCGCCGCATCCGTAAGCGTGCCCGTATCCCGGGCGCCGTCCAGCAGCTCGTCGCAGGAGAACATCCCGCCGGGCGTGCCGTGCAGCCGCATGAGCTTGCTCCAGCCCGCGCTGAACGCCTGCTGTTCCCTGAAACCCGGCCTAAGCAGGCCCATAAGTCCCGGGGTCTTAAGCGCCATGGCCACGTTTTTGCCGTGGGCGCGTCCAAAGAGGTTCGTGTAATACCCTTTTCCCCTGGTGTTCTCTTCGTTCAGACCCTGTTCCAGTTCTTTCCTGGATATCACCTGGGATATGGGGCGTATCTGCGGGAAAGTGTTGAACTCGCTCACCCAGTCGAAAGACTGTTCCCTAAGAAGCGCGCACAGCTCCGGCAGGTACTTCTGCCCGCTCAGGTTGTATATTTTCAGGGCGATGTATATGTTTTCTCCCGCGCGGTACGCCGAAACGCCCCTGAGCGGCCGTTTTTTCAGGTTAAGGTACTCCCACCTCAAAAAGCCGTCGATCATTTCCAGCGGCGCTTTGTCCGATGTGCAGGTAAAGTATTCGTACAGCAGATTCAGGCACTCGAACTGCAGCGTCAGATCCCCGTCCGTATCAGGACCGAAAAAGCCGTCCTCTCTGCGGGAACTCTTCAGGCGGGCAATGAACTCTCCGACCTGTTTTAAGCCTTCCGCATCGGACAGCACGCCGGCAAGCAGCCCGAGATCCCTGTAAAACGTGCAGACCCGCAAGTCGATATCCAGTTTTGAAACCGCGTTTGCCACGCTCTTAAGCGCTGCCAGGGCATTTTTCGCGCCTTCCCCCAGCCAGCCTTCCGGGCGTATGCGGCCCGGGCTCAAAAGCGCTGTCTCGTTTGGGACCAGCGGCGGGCGGTTAAATACCGGTTTCACCTTTTGTCACGCTTTCCCGCTTGCTTCGCGGGCTCGAACATATGCAGTTCGCACTCTATCCTGCCGTTGTACAGCCGCCTTCTGCGGGCGGCGCGCTGGCCGTACTCCCTCTCAAAGCCCATATCAGCTGAGAACGCGGTCACGCTCCAAAGCGGGCAGCGCCTGGCCAGTTCGCCCAGCTGCCGCGCCACCGCGTGCGCCACGCGTATGTCGCCTATGCGCTCTCCGTAAGGAGGATTGGCGACTATCATGCCGGGCTCGCCCTTCAGGGTCACGTCGCGCATGTCCGCAACGCTTATCTCTATCCTGTCTCCCAGACCCGCCTGCCTGATGTGGCGCCTGGCAAGCTCCGCGGCTTCCGGGTCGATATCCGAACCCGCGATATGGCTCTCTCTGCTGTAGCACTCGTCGTAGCGGCTCTGCGCCTCGCGCCTTACCGCATCCAGTTCGTTTTTGTCCACGAACGGCCACGCCTCCATGGCAAACGCCCTTCTGAGCCCCGGCGCCCGGTTGAGCGCGATGAAAGCGCCCTCTATAAGCAGGGTGCCCGTGCCGCAGCAGGGGTCGTACAGGGGCTGCCAGGGGTGCCATCCGCTCTGCAGGATTATGGCGGCAGCCAGCGTTTCCCTGAGAGGCGCTTCTCCGTTCCAGGTGCGGTAGCCCCGCTTGGACAGGGGTTCCCCGCTGGCGTCAAGGCACACGCTCACTATGTCGTTTCTGATGCTCACGTCCACCTGCATCTTCAGGCCCGTTTCCGGCATGACACGCAGCCCGTAGGCGGCGCACAGCCTGTCAGCGATGGCTTTTTTGGTGATCTTCTGCACGTCCGAAGGGCTCATCAGCACGCTTTTCACGCAGTTCGCCCTGATCGGGAACGCCGCTTCCCTGCCGATATAGTCCTGCCAGGGCAGCGCCTTTATACCCTCGAAAAGCTCATCGAAGGTGACCGCCTTGAACTCGCCCACTTCAAGATAGATATGATCGCAGGTCCTGAGCCACAGGCTCGCCTTCATGGCGTCGGCAAAGCTGCCCTCAAAACGGGCGCCGCCCACGTTCATGACCTCCACGTTGTTTATGTCAAGCCGTTTGAGATCCCTTCCTGTCAGACCTTCCATGCCGAAAGCTGCCGAGGCAATAAACTTCATATATCTTACGCTCATACTTTCCCAGAGTCCCTTCATTGTACCATATGTTACGACTGATTTCAACCTTATGACAAAAATATTACAAATATCTCAAGCATCACATAATAGCTTGATTTTTATAAATTTAACATACGATACAGCCAAGAATTTACCTGAAATGCGATTTTCACGGCTGGACCTGTGATATAATACAAAGTGCGGTTTTGTGCCGACACATCCTTATGCGCGGGCAGACGAGTTCCCGACGTCCCCCTGCGTTTAAGGGAATTTGAAGTATGGGAGGATACACCATGACTATCGACAAGAGTTCCATCATCGCCGAGTACGGCCGTCACGAGGGTGACACCGGTTCCCCCGAGGTGCAGATCGCGCTGCTCACCGCCCGCATCAACCACCTCAACGAGCACCTCAAGCTCAACAAAAAGGACCACCACTCCCGCCGCGGTCTGCTGCTGATGGTCGGTCAGCGCAGGGGTCTACTTGACTACCTCAAGAACACCGACATCGAAAGCTACCGCGCGTTAATCGCCAAACTCGGTCTGCGCAAGTAATTGCGCTCGTTTGCGCCGTCTCTTCATTGGGACGGCGCATTCCCTGAGGAGAGACAGTTTCGCTGTAGGGATGAAGCGCGACAGAGCCGTTTGCCGCGCTTCATCCCTGCGGGGACAAGGCTACGGCGCTGTTTTCTCCTGACGATCCAGACAATTATTAGGAGGAAAAACATGTTCAAGAGCTATTCTATGGAGCTGGGCGGACGTACGCTCACTCTGGAGTTCGGCAAGTACGCCGAACAGGCCGCCGGCAGCACCTTCGTGCGCTACGGCGACACCGCCGTGCTGGTCAACGCTGCCGTAAGCGAGACTATCCGTCCCGGCATCGACTTCTTCCCTCTTGGCGTAGACTATGAGGAAAAACTGTACTCCGTGGGTCATATCCCCGGTTCCTGGAACAGGCGCGAAGGCCGTCCCGGCGAAAAGGCCATACTTACCAGCCGCCTGATCGACCGTCCCCTGCGCCCTCTCTTCCCCAAGGGAATGAGGAACGACGTGGCGGTCACCGCCACCGTTATGAGCGTCGATTTCGACTGCTCTCCCGAAACTCCCGCCATGATCGGCGCTTCCGCCGCCCTGTGCGTGAGCCAGATCCCCTTCGCTGGCCCCGTAGGCGCGGTGAACATCGGCCTGGTGGACGATGAGTTCGTCATCAACCCCACCCAGGCGCAGCGCGAAGTCAGCACTCTGGACCTGACCGTAGCCGGCACCAAGGAAGCCGTGCTGATGGTCGAGGCGGGCGCCAACGAAGTGAGCGAGGAAGTCATGCTCAAGGCCATCCTCTTCGCCCACGAGCAGGTCAAGCGCATCGTCGAGTTCCAGGAGAACATCGTCAGCGAGATCGGCAAGACCAAGCAGGAGTTCCCCCTGCAGCTGCCCGGTGATGACGTGAAGGCCGACGTACGCGAGTACGCCTACGATAAAGTAAAGTGGATGTTCGAGACCTTCGACCGCACCGAGCGCCAGGCGCGCGAAGAGCAGGTCAAGGCTGAAGTCAACGAGCATTTTGCCGAGAAGTACGCCGAGCGCATGGCCGAAGTGGGCGACGCGCTGTACTCCATCCAGAAGGAAGTCATGCGCCGCCGCATAATCGACGAAGGCATCCGCCCCGACGCCAGAAAGCTCACCGAAGTGCGCCCCATCTGGTGCGAGACCAGCGTGCTGCCCCGTCCCCACGGTTCCGCCGTGTTCACCCGCGGCCAGACCCAGGTCATGACCATCTGCACCCTGGCTCCCATGAGCGAAGTGCAGCTGCTGGACGGCATCACTCCCGAGACCACCAAGCGCTATATGCATCACTATAACTTCCCCGGCTATTCCACCGGCGAAGCCAAGCCCCTGCGCACCCCCGGCCGCCGCGAAATCGGCCACGGCGCGCTGGCTGAAAGGGCGCTGCGCCCCATGATCCCCTCCGTTGAGGAGTTCCCCTACTGCCTGAGGCTGGTCAGCGAGGTCATGTCCTCCAACGGTTCCACCTCCCAGGCCTCCGTGTGCGGCTCCACTCTGGCGCTCATGGACGCCGGCGTACCCATCAAGCGTCCCGTAGCGGGCGTTGCCATGGGGCTTATCAAGGACGTGGAGAACACCGGCAAGGTCGCCGTGCTCACCGACATCCAGGGTCTTGAAGACTTCCTGGGCGACATGGACTTCAAGGTGGCCGGTACCGCCAAGGGCATCACCGCCATCCAGATGGACATAAAGATCAAGGGCATCGACGAGGCCATCCTGCGCCAAGCGCTGGCTCAGGCCTACGACGGCCGCATGCACATCCTGGGCAAGATGCTGGAGACCCTGCCCGCGCCCAGACCCGAGCTGTCCAAGTACGCTCCCAAGATCATCCAGTTCAAGATCAACCCCGATAAGATCGGCGAAGTCGTCGGCCCCAAGGGCAAGATGATCAACTCCATCATCGCGGAGACCGGCGTCAAGATCGACATCGAGGACGACGGCAACGTATACATCGCCACCGAAAACGCCGAGATGGCACAGCGCGCCAAGAGCATGATCGAGGGCATCGCCCGCGAGCTCAAGGTGGGCGACGTGTTCACCGGCAAGGTCGCACGCATCATGTCCTTCGGTGCCTTCGTGGAGTACGCTCCCGGCAAAGACGGCATGATCCACATCTCCAAGCTGGACAACAAGCGCGTTGAGAAGGTCGAAGACGTGGTCAACATCGGCGACACCCTGGAATGCCGCGTGGCCGAGATCGACTCTCAGGGCCGCATCAACCTGGTCAGGAACGACATCGTTTACGACAACGATGCCATGCCCGTGCGCCGTCCTGCTCCCCGCAGGGATTCCCGCAACGGCGGCCGCAGGGAATAAACCGGATTTCTGATAAAGGCAGCCGTTCACGCGGCTGTCTTTAGTATTATCGGAGGTAAAATGGAGTTTCAGCGCTTTACACTTGACAACGGACTGAGGATAATCGGCGTGCCCATGCCCGGAATACGCACCGCTTCTTTGGGGCTCTGGGTAGACAGCGGCAGCATATACGAGACCAGGCAGCAAAACGGCATCAGCCATTTTATCGAGCATATGCTGTTCAAGGGCACTTATAAGCGCTCCGCAAAACAGATCGCTCAGGAAATGGACGCGGTAGGCGGGCTGTTGAACGCGTTCACGGACGTGGAAAACACCTGTTTCTACACCCGCGTGCTCACTGAGCATATCCCGCTGGCGATGGACATGATCTCCGACCTGGTGCTGAATTCCCGTCTCGACCCCGAGGACATCGAAAAGGAAAAAGGCGTGGTGCTCGAAGAGATCTCCATGGCGGAAGACACGCCCGATGACCTGGTGTTCGAGCTGCTTAACCAGGCACAGTTCCCCTCTTCCCGCTTAAGCCGCCCCGTGCTCGGCTCCGCGCAGAACGTGAAGAGCTTTTCCAGGGAGGACATAACCGATTACATGGCCGGGCGCTACCGTCCCGAAGGCGCGGTGCTGGCGATCGCCGGCAACTACGACTGGGACGCTTTCATCGCCCAGGCAAACAGCCTGTACGGAGCGTGGCAGCCCCTTGGCAAAAAACGCCCGGTGTTCCGCGCGCCCAAAGCCGCTCCCCGGATACTGCGCAAGGGCAAGGATATCGAGCAGATCCACATCTGCATCGGCTTCCCCGGCCCAAAGGCAGGCGACAAAAACAACTACGCCTGGAGCATCCTCTCGTCGATCCTGGGCGGCAGCCAGTCCAGCAGGCTGTTCCAGACTATCCGCGAAGAGCGCGGTCTCGCCTACAGCGTGTACTCTTCCATAGGCTCCACCCTCCCCGCGGGCATGTTCTTCCTGTACGCGGGAGCGAGCCCGAACAACGCCGGCGAAGTCGTAAAACTGCTGAACGCCGAGATCCGGCTAATCGCCGAAAAGGGAGTTACTTCCCAGGAATTCGAGATGGCCAAGCAGCAGACCCTGTCCCAGCTCATAATGGGCATGGAACAGTCTTCCGCCCGCATGAAACTCGCAGGACGGCGGCTGCTTATGCTTGACCAGACCCTGTCGCTGGAAGAGATGAGCGCGGGCTTCAAAAAGGTGACCTTGGACGAAGTCAATTCCCTCGCGGCAAGCCTTGCTGCCGCTCCCCGCAGCGCCGCGCTTGTCGGCGCGGGCGTTGACAAGGTAAGCGACGAACTGCTCAAAGGCGAAGCGTGCTGATCCGCAAGCCCTTTTATATTTTGAGAAATACAAAAGACTTACATAAAGCCCGAAACTCCGGTTTCGGGCTTTATCCGTATCAGGCATTTCCCTTGCCGGCAAACCTGTCACGATGACGAAGCTCCCCTTAGCCCCAAGGTTGAAACGGAATACGAAATGTGGTATAATATAGTTGGGTAGTTGTAATGACCGCGCCGTTTCCGGCGCATGATAACGGAGTATAAAAATGGCACTTGCATCAGAGCATTTCAGAGCGCTTAGGGAAAGCAGCCGCATAGCCGACACCCTGCCGCCCAGCGAAGCGGCGCAAACGTTGAACGGCATGATAAGCGAGACCCAGGCTCTCACGCTTTCCCAGCTGCCCACGTCCAACGCCAAGCAGCTGGGCAGCATACTGTTTTCCCACGAAGGCGGCATGATATCCGCTTTCGACACGCTGAATCCCCCGCAGCTCAGACGGCAGAAGGGCAAGCTGTTTACCGTCAATCTGCTTTTCGCCGCACTGAGCGTGCTTATAGCCCTGGCTGCAGTATACATGATGTGGCAGGAAAAGAAGATCGTCTGGGCGCTGTTCGTGATCGTTTCCGCCGCGCTGGGGCTGGTCGCTTACTTCCTGCCCCGCAAAGACGCTCAGGTCACTGCCGCCGAATCGGTGGACATGAACGCGCTTTTGTCCCTTGCCGAGCGGCGCATGCAGGCCATAGACCGGGATCTTGACGCGTTTTTGTCCATACCCACCGAAAACACCGACGGTGACGATTCCATGCTCAGGATCATCACCCTTGCCGCAAGCCTCAAGCGTGAAGACCCGTCCAGTGTGCCGGACGAACTGATGACCGCCATCACCACGCTGTCAATAAGCAAGGGCTACGACTTCCTCGAATATACTCAGGACAATCAGGCCCTGTTTGACGTGATGCCCACCAAGCGCGAGACGCGCACGATAGTGCCCGCCGTGGTCAAGGAGGGGCAGCTGGTAGCCAAGGGCATGGCCATACTCAATATCGCCGAGAACGGAGAAGTGCAATGCGCTACATCGGTATAGACATAGGCGACGGGGAAAGCTGCGTCGCGCTGCTGGAAGAAAACAGTGTTATAGAGCCCGTCATCCTGCCGATAAACGGGCAGGGAAGCATAATATCCGTGGTGGGCATGAGCTCTACCACAGTCAAGGTCGGCGAAGAAGCCCTGCTCGACCCCAGGGTCGTGCACCTGCGGAGCCGCTTCAAAAGCCGCTACCTTACCACTCTGGACGCGGAAAGGGACATCGAACGCTTCGCCTACGGCATAAAAGCCGCCCTGGAAAAGGAAGACCCGGAGCTGTTCGGCAAGGAAACGTACGTGACCGTGGGCTGCCCAGCCGGCTGGAAACCCAACGACAGGGAACGCTACGCCGAAATAATGCGCAAGGCGGGCTTTTCAAACGTGCATATAGTGTCCGAGAGCCGCGCGGCGTTCTTTTACGCCCGTTACTCCCACAGCCTGTCCGTCGCGCCGGAACTGCTCAGCAAAAACGCGCTCATAATAGATATCGGTTCCTCCACCACCGATTTTGCCTACATAATCAACGGCAGGGAGTCCGACATCGGCACTTTCGGGGACGTATCCCTGGGCGGCGGCCTCATAGAGGCGTGCATGCTGGAAAAGGCAGTCAGCAAAAGCCCCCGGAAAGACGAGATACTGAGCGTGTTCCAGGAATCCGCTTCCTGGAAAAACCGCTGCGAGATCGGCGCCAGGCGGCTGAAAGAGCAGTATTTCCTCGACGAGGCCCGCTGGCAGACCACTCCCTGCGTAGCGTCGGAGACCATATACTACGACGAACCCGTTAAACTCAAGTTCGAGCTGGACGAGGAAAAGATGCTCAATATCATATCCACGCCCATGGACGAGCTGCACGGCGCCACCTTCCAGGAGTGTTTAAGCGACCTTATGCGGCACGCCCGGCTGGCTACGAGCGAGAATCCGCCGGAACTGGTGATACTTACCGGCGGCGCGTCACGCATGGGCTTTTTCAAGACCGCCTGCGCCCAGGAATTCCCCGACGCCACCATCGTGCTGTGTCCCGAACCCGAGTACTCCATCGCCAAGGGGCTGGTTTACGCGGGCCGCGTGGACAAGCGGCTGAGTGATTTTTACGAGGATATAGACGCTTTCTTCAAAAGCGGAGAGATCAAAAAACTGGTGGAAGAATCTCTGTCCTGGCTCACCGTGCCAATGGCCAGCGCCCTGTCCGGCCGGATAATCAACGACGTGGTCATGGACGCGCTGGACAGATGGAAAAAGGGCGAGATCCGCACGATAGACGAATTGGATGCCCCGATAATCGACGGCACGGACAAACTGCTAAAGTCGCTCGACCGGATCGAGGAACTGAAACCCGTGGTCAGCGACTGGTGCCGTCAGCTGTTCAGTCGTCTGCAGCCCCGCCTGGACGAGATCTGCCGCGCCCACAGCGTGGACAGGTCGTCCATGTCCTTAAGCGCGGTGCATTACCTGGCGGGTCCCGAAAAGATGGACATAATGATGGAGAACCGGTTCATCTCCACTCTGACATACATAGTTTCCGCTTCCGTCACCGCCGTGCTCTGCGGAGGCGGCTCCGTGGCGCTGCTGACCGAAGGCCCCGTCGGCCTGCTGGCAGGCGCGATTATCGGGCTGATCGTCGGTTTCGTGGGCAAAAAGGCCGTGGACAATGCGGTCAGAAAAGCCGACCTGCCCCGCCTTATGCGTAAGCTGGTCGGCTCATCCCTGAAAAGCAGCCTTTCTTCTTCAAAACAGCGCAAGAGCATCGAAGACGAACTGGTGCGCACCATGCAGAAGCCCGAGTTCGTCACTCAGCTGGTAAACGACGTGACCATCTCCCTGGAATCCCAGATAGTCCAAATGGCCAAAAGCGTGGAAATGCCCATAGTTCAATAAGCTTTTTTGCGGGAAAACGCGTTTTTCGCCAGTCTGAACGCCATAGTCGCCACGAATATGCCCATGGCTATCGCCACCGATACGCCCAGGGCATATTTTCCTTTTTGGACAAATACGTCTATGTGGTTCTCCAGCAGCCCCAGTAAGCTGTAAAACATCGAGCCGCCGGGCACCATGGGAATGTTTACGGCGATGACGAAGGTGGTCACCGGCGTCTTGAGCGCACGGGCCATGATCTCGGAATACAGTGTACCCACAGCCGCGGCGATGGCGTAACATACGCCTTCGTTAAGCCCCGTATCCATGCTCAGCAGATATACCAGCCATGTCATCGCGCCGCCCAAAGCATTGTACCACAGCTTTTTGCCCCGCATATGGTATATAAACGCGAATCCGAACGAACCCGAAGCAGCCCAGACGAGCGGCAAGATCCATTTACTCAGCATAGGCACCACCTACAGCCCTATCTTGCCCGCTACGGTGAGCATGCCCGCCGCGCCCAGCGCCAGCACTATTCCCAGGAACAGCGCCTCCGAAATATGCATTACGGCCGCCTGTATATCGCCCGATATAAAATCCCTGAAGCCGTTGAGCAGCTCAACACCCGGCACCAACAGCATGACGACGCCTATAATGATCTTGTCCGCGTCCCTGCCGAGACCCAGCCTCACGCTCACCGCAGCCGTCAGCGCCGCGAACGCGCCGCCCAGCAGCACCACGAATACCTTGTTTCCGACGCCCTGGGCAGTGATCGCCCGCTTGACCCAGTACAGCAAGCCGCCGATCAGCATGCTTGCCAGCGCATCCAGCCACACGCCGCCGAAAAACATGGTGAACGCCGCGCTGGTGAACGCATAGATCAGGCACAGCTGCAGGGTCGTGCGCTCTTTCTTGGTGACTGCCGCCTCGAACATGCTCCTGGCTTTGGAAATGTCCGGCGTTTCGGCGCACAGTTCCCTTGACAGGTTGTTGAGCCTGTCAAGCAGTTCCATGTCGGTCTCGCTTTCTGATACCCTGCGCGAGGAACAGTGCTCCACGCCTTCAAACTCGCAGGTCACGATTATGTTGGAGGGCACCGCAGTGACCTGGGGCTTGGTCCCGCCGTAAGCGCAGACCAAGCGCGTCACAGTGTCCTCTACCCTATAGACCTCCGCGCCTGAGACCAGCATGAGCTTTGCCGTGTCCATTATCAGGCTCAAAAGTGCGTTGTATTCCTCAAAGGTCATTTTTTCGTCTCCAGCGCGGCGCGCAGCACGGGATATATGGTCTTTGCCATCTTGTAGAAGCCCAGATCGTTGGGATGCGTGCCGTCTACGGTGCAGGCATCGCTGTCCTTTGCGCCAAACAACCGGTACCCGTTGACGTAAAACACGTTTTTGTCTCCCGCTTTCAGGGCATTCAGATAAGTCCGGCGGCAGACCGCCCTTCTTTTTTTCGCATCTTCCGCGTCGTGTCCCCAGTCGGGTCTGGACACTATCACTATGGGCAGCTGCGGCTGTGCGGTGCGGATCGTCTTAAAGAAGTTTTCGTGAGTAGCCTTAAGGTGTTCCGGGTTCGGTGCATTGTGGTCGTAGTCCAGCACGAACGCGCTCATCCTGAGCGAAGCGATATACTCCGCCATCTCGTTTTCCCCCTTGGCATTTCCAGAGAAGCCCAGGTTGATGTGGTCAGAATCCAGCCAGCGGGATATGAAGCCCTGATAACTGTTGCCGGGACGTGAGGCGCAGCCGCCCTGCGTGATCGAAGAACCGTAATACACCACGGGCACGTCTATGCCGTACTTTTTGGGTGCAGACACGCTTTTTCCCCTGGGCACACCCACATACATGTTTGTGATACCGTTGTACAGGGGCAGGTTCACCTCCACCGAATGCAGGCCTTCTCCCAGGTTCGCAGTGCCTTCGAAATATCCGCCCCTGTCGTTTGCGGGACGCACGGAAGCAACGAAAACACCGTCTGAATACACGTCTATGCCCGCGCTGCCGGTCAGCGGCATATGGCTCATCATGCCCGTATTCAGGCTTCTGACCCTGAACGCCAGCGCTGCCGAATCCGTTTCAAAGCGCACGCGTCCGCCCGCGGTGTGCCAGGCCAGGGTGTTTACGCCGTCGGACAGCCTGGGCAGCAGCGTCAAGGGCAGACGGCAGAACTTTTCTCCCTCATGCACCGCAAGACCCCTGATTTCAAACGGCTTTTCAAGCACGTCATACCACTCGAAATCCTTTGCTTCGAATACGCTGCCCCGCAGAAAATTCCTGTCGATCCTGGTGATGTCCATGGTTTTTCCTCCATTACAATAGGCGAGGGAATCCTCCCCCGCCATATGCGGTCAGACTGTATTATTCGTCGTCCAGGCTGAAGTTCACGCTGTCCGCCTGGAAGCCCCTGCGCGCTTCCCTCTTGGGAGCGGCGGTCTGAGGCCTGGGAACTTTCTTCTCGGGAACATGAGTGTTCTGCAGCGGACGGCGCGGCTGGGGCACGGTTGAGCTGCCCGGTCTGGGCGCCGCGGGACGCTGTGTGGGCCTGTTCTCTCCGGCAGCGGCGGGATGCGGGACCTTTCTTACCCGGCGTACATCCTCATCACCCATCAGGGGCTGCTGCAGGCCGGTGCGGGGCTTGTTTTCGCCGTCCACGGCATGCGGCCTTCTCAGGGCAGTGAAACCTTCCTCCCTCTGGGGAGCGGCGGGTTTCTCAAAACCGGTGGCGATAACGGTGATGCGCACCTCGTCGGACAGGCTGTCGTCTATGCCCGCGCCGAAGATGATGTTGGCCTCGGGGTCAGCTGCCTGCTGTATGCGCTGGGCGGCCTTGTTGACCTCGAACAGGGTCATATCCTGGGAGCCGGTGATGTTGATAAGCACGCTCCTGGCGCCGTCGATGGAGGTCTCCAGCATGGGAGACTGTATGGCGTCTTCCGCCGCTTCTATCATGCGGTTCTCGCCCCTGGCGGTACCGATGCCCATGTGGGCAAGGCCCTTGCTCTCCATAACGGTCCTGACGTCCGCGAAGTCCAGGTTGATCATGGCAGGCAGCGCGATAAGGTCGCTGATGCCCTGTATGCCCTGGCGCAGGATGTCGTCCGCGTCACGGAAGGCGTCTTCCATGGTGGTAGCTTCGGAAACGAAGGTGAGTAGCTTTTCATTGGGCACCACTACCAGCGTATCCACATTGGTCTTAAGCTCCGCAATGCCCTTTTCGGCGTTCTTCATGCGCTGACGGCCTTCAAAAACGAAAGGCTTGGACACTACGCCTATGGTCAGAATGCCCTGGTTGCGGGCGATCTCCGCTATCACGGGAGCCGCGCCGGTGCCGGTGCCGCCGCCCATACCGCAGGTCACGAACACCAGATCCGCGCCCTGGATGACGTTGAGCAGCTCCTCACGGCTTTCCTCCGCGGCGCGCTTGCCGATGTCCGGATTCGCGCCTGCGCCCAGGCCTTTGGTCAGCTTTTCGCCGATCTGGACCTTTACGCCCGCTTTGCTAAGCTCCAGCGCCTGCTTGTCGGTGTTCACCGCTATGAATTCCACGCCCTTGAGGCCTCTGTCCAGCATGCGGTTTACCGCGTTGGTCCCGGCGCCTCCTACTCCAACTACCTTTATAGAGGCAAAATTGGTTGTGTCAAAATCGTACTGCAGCACAAGGCATCCCCCTAAACTATAATTTCTTGCTATTCTTCGTCTTCATCGGTACGGTTCTTGGAAAAGAGTCCCTTGAATGTATCCAGAGCTCTCATAGGCAGCGTCTGCTGTTCGTCATATCTCTGCTCTATGGAGTCGAATATCAGATCCACCAGCCCCAGCGTACTGGCGTACTCCGGGCTTTTGAGTTTGTTTGTCGGCAGGTCGTCCACCAGTTTGACTTTCCTGCCCAGGTAGCTTTCCAGGTAATCCGCCGCGCCCCTCAGGCATGCCAGCCCGCCGCCCGTCACGTAGACGACGCTCTTAAGAGCCAGTTCACTCTTGGCGCTCTCTATCACCTTTCTTATCACGTTGGCGGTCTTTTCCAGCGCGACCTCCACCAGCTTGCACACTACCTCGGGTTTGTACTGGCTTAACGCGCTGTTCTTCCCCTGGGGATTCAGCAGCGTGGATTTGGACTTTTCCCCCACCACGACCGCGCGCTTCAATTCTTCCGCCTCGTCATAACGGATCTCGAGTTCGTCCGCAAGGTAGCTGGTTATGTCGTTTCCGCCCACAGGCAGCACCGCGTGATGCACTATAGCGTCGCCCCTGAGCACGGAGATCTCGGTGTTGTACATGCCCGCGTCTATGAACACGCAGCCCGCGTCCCGCTCGGCGGGATCGGTGGACAAAAGCTGTTCGCCCAAAGCGGGGGACAGAAAACCGTTTATGGTGATGCCCACGTGCCCCATGATGTCCCGCATGTCGTCCACAAAGTCAGCGCTCGCGATTATGAACGATACCCTGGCGGAAATGTAATTGCCTTTCATGCCCTGGGGTTCCATGGTCTTGGCGCCTCTGTCCACGCTGTACCAGGCGGGCGAGCGGTGGATCACGTAGTCGTCCGAATCCTTGAAGTTCATGACGTCCGCCGCCATGTCCTCCACTGCCTGAATGTCTTCTATGCTGACCCGGCCGTTTTCGCCCTTTATGGGCACCTCGGCCTCGGCGCACCTTACATGCATAAATTCGCAGGGAACGCCGATATATATATCTTTTATAGGCGTGCCTGCATCGCTTTGCGCCGCTATAATGGAGTTGTATATGGCTTTATTTAAACTATCCCAGTCTGTCCAGTCCCCCGAGCCGTATCCGGCATAGTTCACCTTGCCGCAGCTCACTATCTGACAATGATTGCTTCTGGTGCTGCTTTGGGCAATAACGGTAACTATTTTCGAGGTGCCGAACTCGATAGCCGCTACCCTCGTCTTCATCTATTGTTTGCTTCTCCCGGCAAATCTGCCTGTGCCCCTATTCACTATGTGGGTATTATACTCCCCGGGGCAGAAATTGTAAATATGTTTTATGGAAATATTTCAAAAGTATTACAAATAATTTTTCTACATGCCGTTGGATGACTGGAAGAAGTCCGGAGCCGGTTTGTGGAAGCCGTTCTCACCCGCGACCTCTATGCTGCCGTCGTTCACGCCCTTGTCAAGCATGCTTTTGGCAATGTCGAGCGAAGTCGCCACGTCAAACCGCAGGTTTATCTTAACCGGCACATTTTTATATGTAGCGAGCCTTACTTCCTGGTTGTCCAGCATGGATATTTCCGTAAACACGCCGGTCAGCCCGTTGTCGCGGATGACCTTGGCTATGATTAGCGCGTCGTCCAGCCTTGAATTTACGCCGGTTGTCACTTCACCCTGAGCGGGATACCGCAGCTCCGCGCCGAACACCTTTATGGGTTCCGTGCCTGTCAGCCTGTCCGAAATGGTCAGCACGTATTTGTCCTCGTCCAGCGTCACATACTTGCCCGCGGTCGAAATGGTGGCAAGGGGCGTCCTCGCGCTGATTATAAGATTCGCGCTGCTGCCGCTTAATCTGACCTCGTCAAGCTTGAAATAGCCCAGGGACGCCACGCCATGCTTTGCCTGGTCTTCCCACTCGCTCTTGCTGCCGCTCTTCTGCCCCGTGACACCGCTGGCACGCACGAAATCCGTGTCTGTCAGTCCCATGCCCGCGGCTTTGTCCCGCGCGGCGCCCACATAGCTCACATGCACGGTCTTGACCCGGCTGGCGGGGAGCGCGTAGATGAGCAGCAGCGCCGCTATAAGCACTATGCACGCCACGATCACTATTGTTGCGGTACGTCCGTCTCTTTCGGCGGTTTTACCCATATTGCCCTCCCCTTCGCTTTCAGACACAAAATCGACAACCCGTTTCCGGTCGTCGATATTTGTTTGTCGTCTGCAGTTTTCGCTTATTTCAGCTCGCCGACTATGCGCTTGAATTCCTCGCCCCTGTGCTCAAAGTCTTTGAACATGTCAAAGCTGGCGCATGCGGGTGACAGAAGCACGTTCCAGCCGTCCCGCGCGCGGCTTTTCGCCGTCAGTATCGCCTTCTCAAAATCGTGTCCCACATACTCGCAGGCGTCAAAGCCCGCTTTTCTGAGCGCTTCGCCTATCTTTTCCCCGGTATCTCCCAGGAGCACCGCGTATTTGACCGTGGAATCCATTATGACGCGGCACATCTGGGTGTAGTCGGAGTTCTTTTCACTGCCGCCCAGCAGTATGACCGTCGGTCTCGTCATGGCTTCCACGGCTTTTATGGTGCTGTCCGGATTGGTGCCCTTGGAATCGTTTATGTACCTGACTCCTTCCAGCTCCCTCACGGGTTCTATCCTGTGCTCGACGCCCTTAAAGCTTCTGAGCACTTCGCGTATGATCTGCCCGGGGACCCCCGCAGCCTTTGCCGCGCATACCGCAGCCAGCACGTTTTCCAGGTTGTGGGTGCCCGGAAGCAGTATCTCTTCCGTACCTATTACTTCTTCTTCGGCGCCGCCCGATGCGAACACCGCTTTGCCGTCCTTCACATACGCGCCTTCACTGAGTTTTTCGCGTCTGGAGAAAAACAGTACTCGGCAGTTTACGCGTTTCGCCATTTCCCGCGTGACCGGGTCGTCATAGTTCAGCACGCACACGTCGTTGCCCGCCTGGTTCATAAAGATTCGTTCCTTTATGCGGGCGTAGTTCTCCATGGTCATGTGGCGATTCAAATGGTCCTCGGTCAGGTTGAGGATCAGCGAAATGTCGGGTCTCAGGCTGGACACGGTCTCAAGCTGGAAGCTGGAAAGTTCGCACACGGTCACGCTGTTTTCGTCAGTCTCCTGCGCGTGAGCGGCATACGGCTCGCCTATGTTGCCCACAACAAAGGTGCGTTTGCCCCATGCCTTAAAAAACTCACCCAGCAGAGTGGTCGTGGTGGTCTTGCCGTTGGTGCCCGTTACGCCTACCAGCAGCCCCTTTGAGAAACGATATGCCAGCTCTATCTCGCTTATGACCTCTATGCCCATTTCCCGCGCTTTTACCGCCACGGGATGATCCGCCGGGATACCGGGAGAGATCACCAGCGTATCGATGCCTTCCAGCAGCCCTTCCGGTTTTTCTCCCAGACGGTTTTCGATCCTGAGCCCTTTTAACGGTTCCAGACTGTCGCCCAGCTGCCGGGCAGTCTTAAGATCGTTTATTATCACGCGTTTGCCTGACCCGGCCAGCAGACCCGCCGCGGCGACTCCGCTTTTCGCCATGCCCCATACAAGAAAGCTGTTCATATTTTACACCCTTAAAAACAATATCAGCGCCAGCGCGCAGCCCGCCAGCGTAACTGCGTTGTATACCGCCACGATGCGCGTTTCGGGCATGCCGCCCAGTTCCAGGTGATGATGGTACGGCGACATCCTGAACAGCTTCCGGCCCTTGTGGCGGCGCATGTAGAGCAGCTGCAGTATGTCGCTCAGACTCGATATCACCATGGTCACCAGCATAAACGGCAGCATGAGCGTACAGCCGCTTGCGACCGCCATGCCCGCGATCGCGCCGCCTATGCCCAGCGACCCCACGTCGCCCATGAACATGCGCGCGGGGTTGGTGTTGTACACCAGGAACCCTATCAGCGCGCAGGCCATTATAAGCGCGAACAGCGCCAGCGACAAAAGAGCGTCGCTCCCGGTCTTTACCCCGTTTGCCGCAAGGAACACGGTCATTGAAAGGAACACGATCACGCTGTTGGAGCTTAACAGCCCGTCCAAGCCGTCCAGCAGGTTGGCGGAGTTGTCCACCGCCACGAACGCGAACAGCGTCAGAGGCAGATACACCAGCGCGCTGTCCAGCTTCGTGTCCGTAAAGGGCAGGCTGAGTTTCGCGCCGTATATGTTGACCTTAAGCCCGATCAGCGTCATTATCAGCGCCGCCAGCAGCTGAAGCAGCATTTTCTGCTTCGCGCTCAGGCCCACGCTCCTGTGACGCACGACCTTCAGGTAATCGTCATAGAAACCTATAGCTCCGAACAAAAGCATGCATACCACTGAAAACAGCAAAGGAAGGGGTATGCCGCCCTTCCAGATAAGTGAAAACAGTATGGTAAGCAGCGCGCCCACGGGCAGAAAACCCATGCCGCCCATGGTCAGCGCGCCCTGCTTTGATTTATGGTTCTGCGGTCCCAGTTCGTTTATCGTCTGCCTCGCGGACAGCCTTTTAAGTATAGGCTCAAGTACATACTGGGCGCATAATGCGCAAAGCAGCGCTGCCAGCGCCGCGATAACGAATAATCTCATAATTTGATATCCTTGCTCAGATTTCCTTAAGCAGTTCCCTGACTATCTCTTTTTCGTCGAAGGGATGCTTTACGCCTTTGATCTCCTGATAAGTCTCGTGACCCTTGCCCGCAAGCACTACCGTGTCGCCGCTCTGCGCCATCGTAAGCGCACGGCGTATGGCCTCCCTGCGGTTTTCTATTATCTCATAATTCTGCGTTACCGCGCTGATACCTGCTTCTATCGCCTTTATTATTTCCATGGGCTCCTCGTCCCTGGGGTTGTCGCTGGTGACGATGCTGTAATCCGCCAGCCTGCCGCCGATCTCACCCATGATGGGACGCTTGGTCTTGTCCCTGCCGCCGCCGCAGCCGAACACAGCTATGAGCTTTCTCTTTGTGGACTGCTTTAATGACTTAAGCACGTTTTCCAGCGCGTCCGGAGAGTGGGCATAGTCCAGTATCACCCGGTAGGGAGTATGCGTGTCCAGCAGTTCGACCCGTCCCGGCACGTTGGATATGGCCTCGAGTCCCGTTTTGATATGCTCCGGCGCGATGCCGCACGCATCTGCCAGCGCGGCAGCCGTCATCGCGTTGTATACGTTGAATAACCCGCTCAGGCGCAGGTTGATCTCTTCCTTGAAACGCTTGTGGAATGTCAGAAGGAAGCGCACGCCCGTTTCCGTCACTTCGATCCCCTTGGCGTAGGTGTTGGCTTTTTCCCTTATCCCTACGGGCAGATACTTTACGCCCAGCGCTTCGACCGCATGCCTGACCCTGGCGTCGTCCACGTTCACCACCATGTTGTCGGTCATGGGGATTATCTTGAGCTTGGCGTCAAGGTAGTTTTCCATCGTGACGAAATAGTCCAGGTGATCCTGAGAAAGATTGGTGAACGCTGCCGCCTCAAAACGGGTGCCGTCTATGCGGTGCATGTCCAGCGCATGGGCGGAGACTTCCATTATCACATATTCAATTCCCGCTTCCCTCATGCGGGACAGTATCTTCTGGAACTCTATGGGATCGGGCGTGGTGAGGCCCGCTTCGTACTCCCTGTCGCCGATAAGCACGCATACGGTGCCGATAAGACCTGTCTTGTGTCCCGCCGCTTCCAGTATGCTCTTGAGCAGGAAGGAGGTCGTGGTCTTGCCCTTGGTGCCCGTTATGCCCACCAGTTTGAGCTCTCTGGCAGGATATCCGTAGAAAGTTGCCGCCAGGTAGCTGAGCGCCTCGCGTGTGGACTTTACCAGGATCTGTGGCAGCGCCGTGTCCAGTTTCCTCTCGGTCACCAGCGCGGCGGCGCCCGCCTGCTCGGCCTGCGGCGCAAGCAGATGGGAATCCGTCTTAAGTCCCTTTACACACACAAACAGGCTGCCCTTTGTCAGCCTCCTTGTGTCCGTGCAAACGTCCGATATTTCAGTGTTTTCGTCGCCTGTTATTTCATACGGGAAGGGCAGCCCCGCCGCAAGCTCTCTGAGTTTCATAGTCCCTCTTTCTTACCTTCCGGCAGTCTGGCTGCCTGCGCGCTGAGGCAGGTATATGCTTACCGTCTTTACCGCCGCGGGACGCTGCATATACAGCTTCTCCTCGGCGACCTGGCATATGACGCGATTGGATTTTTCGTTTTCGAGTATCAGGTTTTTGCGCTCTATGGTCTCGCTGAGTTCCTGCCTTTTTTCCACAGCCGCCGCCAGCTGTCCCTCCAGACTCGCGCTGCGGGACCACACCAGTGCAAACCAGACCACTACCCCGACGAACAGGACGGCGACGGAACAGAAAGCCATGGTCCTCTTCTGTCTTTCTTTCCTGAGCTTCGCCTCCCGGGCGGCTCTGGCGGACGCAGACATCCTGTTGCCCGCGGCACGGGTGCGCCTTACGCTGTCATTCCAGACATACGGCCTGGTCCCCTGGCCGTTTATCCTTCTCTGGCTCATGCTTCCCCGTCTCCTTTGCTAACCTGAATGCCTGTGGAAAAATATGTGTCGTATACGTAGTCCAGCGCTTCTCCGGCGTTTTCGCCGTCAAGGGCGGAGAGGCTGGCGTTGAACGCCTGGGCGTTCCAGATCTCCAGCGTGGCTCCCACGCCTGCCAGCACCGCTTCGCTGCCCTCGTTCAGGCCGTAAGCCTGGCGCAGCGCCTGCGGAATGAGCACGCGGCCTTGGGCGTCGGTGTTGTAATCCGGGAATGTGGATGAGAAGATCATCCTGAGCAGCCCGTGCGCCCTCCTGTCTGTTTGCGGGATGCGCCTCAGGAGCTCGCTCTTCTTCTCCCAGTCCCGGGCAGTATAAAAAGCCGGGGTCTTCAGATCCTCCGACAGGGAAATCACGAAGTTTTCCCCAAGCAGATCTCTGTACCCCTGCGGAAGGAAAAGCCTGCCCTTGGAGTCCACCGTCAGAAAACTTCTACCGCTGAATTCCGACATCAAGCTCCCTCCTCCCTTCTTTGTGTGGAATATTATACCACAAATTTCCACATTTGTGGAAGATATTTCCCTGTATTTCCACGCATCAAAATGTTAATTCTGTGTTAATCGCATAAAAAAATATTGTATTCCGGAAAATAGATGGTTTTCCACAAGAGGCGTTTGTGGATAAATTTGTTTTTTTGTGGATAAAAATCCGCCCGCTCGGCCTCTTCCGTTCGTCAGTCCGACCGCTTCGTTTTTTCGCCTGTGGAAAAATCTGTGCATAAAAAAAAAGACCGCCGAAGCGGTCTGTTTGGTCTGTGTCATCTTTATGCGTCCGTTTTTGAGTGGTACATCTCCGCCAGGCCCCCGTGGGAGGTCTCGCGGTATTTCACGTTCATGTCTTTCCCGGTACGGTACATTGTGGAAATGACTTCGTCAAAAGATATCTTGCGCGTCTGAAACAGGAATCTGGACAGATTCACTGCGCTCATGGCCCTCATTGCGGCGACCGCGTTGCGCTCGATGCAGGGTATCTGCACCAGGCCGCAAATGGGGTCGCAGGTGAGGCCCAGGTTATGCTCCATGGCGATCTCCGCCGCGTACTCGATCTGGTCCGTGGAGAGCTTGTACAGCGCCGCAAGCCCGCCCGCGGCCATAGAGCACGCGGAGCCGATCTCCGCCTGGCAGCCGCATTCCGCGCCGGAGATAGACGCGTTGGTGCGTATCAGGTTTCCCAGCAGCCCCGCCACCGCCAGCGCGTCCAGGATCTCCTCCTCCGGAAAGCCCCGGTCGTTCTGCATGTAGTAAAACACAGCCGGTATCACGCCGCACGCGCCGCAGGTGGGCGCGGTCACGACGATCGCTTCCGACGCATTCTGCTCGCTGGCCGCATAGGCATAAGCCGCCACCAGCCGGTTCATGGTAACGTCCGCGCTCTCGTTGTAACAGCGTTTTTCGTAGAGCAGCTTCGCCTTCCGTTTCAGGTGCAGTTCACCGGGCAGTTCTCCCTCGCGCTTCAGGCCTTCTTCCACTTCCCGGCGCATCGCCTGCCAGATCACCCGCAGGTGTTCCTTGAGTTCAGGCTCCTTCATGGCGATATACTGGTTGAGCGTGAGCCCCTTTTCGCGGCAGTATTCCGCTATGGCGCCGAAACTCTCCAATTCGTAGATATCGTCCTCGTCCCGGGAGCTCTCCCCTTCCAGCTTCACCTGTCCGCCGCCTACCGACATGACCTTCTGGCTTTTTATCACCCGGCCGTCCTTCACCGCCTCAAACAGCATGGTGTTCGGATGGGGCAGTTTCCTGGTGCGGCGGTCGCTCTTCACTTTGGCGTTTGGCAGCGCGGACATTATCGCCTTTGCGGTGGAGTGGCCCTCGCCCGTAAGCGCCAGGGAGCCGTACAGCGTGACCCTGAACTCATCCGCGTCCGGATAGCGCTGCCCGAACATCACTGCCGCGCGATACGGACCTACCGTATGGGACGATGAAGGCCCGTGGCCGATCTTGTACACGCTGCCAATGATTTTCATATCCGCCTCCGATCACACTTCGGTATGCACGAATCTTAATTTGTCGCCATCCGGCAGCATCCTTACCCTCTGGCCCAGCTGGATATTCCCGGACAGGATCTCTTCGCTCAGCGCATCTTCCACCAGCCTTTGGATGGCCCTGCGCAGGGGTCTTGCACCGTACTGCAGATCGTATCCCGCCTTTGCCGCCACCTGAGCCGCCTCGCTGGTCACCTCCAGCTCGATGCCACGCTCCTTTATGCGCTTGGCCACGTCGTTCATCATGTGCAGAGCGATCTTGTCAATGTCCTCTTTCTCCAGGGCGTGGAACACGATTATCTCGTCCACGCGGTTCACGAACTCGGGCCTGAACAGCTTTTTGACTTCGCCCATAAGGGTCTCTTTCATGTCCTCATAGGTCTTTTCCCCGTCGGTGGTGCTGCCGAACCCCATGGATCTGCGCGTGCCTATCTTGTGGGCGCCCGCATTGGAAGTCATGACGATTATGCAGTTTTTAAAGTCTACCACACGGCCCTGGCCGTCTGTGAGCCGTCCGTCCTCAAGCACCTGCAGCAGGATATTGAACACATCCGGATGCGCCTTTTCGACCTCGTCGAACAGCAGCACGCTGTATGGCTTGCGCCTCACGCGTTCTGTCAGCTGCCCGCCCTCGTCGTAGCCCACATAGCCCGGCGGAGAGCCGATCAGACGGGACACGGAGTATTTTTCCATGTACTCGCTCATATCCACGCGTATCAGCGCGTCCTCATCCCCGAACAGCGCTTCGCCCAGCGCCTTGCAAAGCTCCGTCTTTCCCACGCCCGTTGGGCCCAGGAAAATGAACGAGCCTATGGGGCGCCTGGGATCCTTCAGGCCCGCCCGCGCCCTGCGCACCGCCTTGCTCACGGCTTTTATCGCTTCATCCTGCCCCACCACGCGGCGGTGCAGTATCTCTTCCATATTTAGGAGCCGCTCCGCCTCGTCCTGGGTCATGCGGGACACGGGTATGCCCGTCCACTGACTGACGACCTGGGTGATCTCGTCCTCGTTCACCGTCTCCACTTTCTGGGTACGGCGGGTCTCCCAGTCTTTTTTGAGTTCTTCCATCTCGTTGGTCAGGTTTTTTTTGCTGTCCCTCAGGTCTGCCGCCCGCTCGAAGTTCTCGTCGAATACCGCCCGGCGGATCTCCTCGTCGAGTTCCTCCAGCTTTTTCTGCTGTTCCAGCATATCCGGCGGAGCAAGGAACGTCCTGACCCTCACTCTTGAAGCCGCCTCATCCACCAGGTCTATGGCTTTGTCGGGCAGGAAACGGTCCGAGATATACCTGTCGCTCAGCCTCACCGCCGCTTCCAGCGCGTCGTCCGTGATCTTGACGTGATGGTGGTTTTCGTACCTTTCCCTCAGGCCTTTAAGGATCTCTATGCTCTCGTCCAGCCCGGGTTCGCCCACGTTGACGGGCTGAAAACGCCTTTCCAGCGCCGCGTCCTTCTCTATGTACTTGTGGTATTCCCTGAGCGTCGTGGCGCCTATGCAGCGGATGTCTCCGTTGGACAGCGCCGGCTTCATTATGGCCGCTGCGTCTATTGAGCTTTCTCCGGCGCCCGCGCCTACCATGGTATGCATTTCGTCAATGAAGAGGATGATGTTGCCGGCTTCCTTGACCTCGGTTATCATGCTCTTGACGCGTTCCTCGAATTCGCCGCGGTACTTCGCACCCGCCAGCATCCCGGGAATGTCCAGGGACATGATGCGGGTGCCGTTAAGTATTTCCGGGATGCAGCCCTCGGCGATCCTTTGGGCAAGCCCTTCCGCTATGGAGCTTTTGCCCACGCCGGGTTCGCCGATCAGCACGGGATTGTTCTTGGTCCGGCGGGAGAGTATCTGGATGATGCGCTCCATCTCCGATTCGCGGCCGATGACCGGATCCAGTTTTCCGGCCAGCGCTTCCTGCACCAGATCCCGGGCATACTTGTCCAGCATGGGCGTCTTTCCGCCGCCCTGCGCCCTGTTGTCGTCTATGCCCGCGTACTGCCTGGGTTTTTTGCCGCCCAGTGCGTTTATCAGTTCCTCGCGGGCTTTGTTGAGGTCGATACCCATCCTTACCAGCGTATGCGCAGCTACGCCCGCCCTCTCGCGCATGAGCGCCAAAAGGATATGCTCGGTATCTATGTAATCCTGACCCAGTTCCCTGGCCTCCCGGGCACTGGCCTCCATCACGGTTTTGGAACGGATGGTGTAGGACAGATTGCCCGGCTCCACCTTGTCGTCGCCCTTGCCCACCAGCTGGATTATCTCGCTTCTGGCATCCTCAAGGGATATTCCTTCCAGCACAATGGACGCTTTGCCCGGGTCGTTCAGCACGCCCAAAAGCAGGTGCTCCGTACCTATGTACGCCCTGCCCATCATGGCAGCTTCCCGCTGGGCGTACTCCAGCGCCCGGTTGCCGTGCTCGTTGCATCTTGCTATCATTATCCGTTTCTCCGTCAGTAAATATTGGTCTTGATCTCCTGGGCGATGACGCTCCTGACCTTTTCGGCCCGGGTGAGTTCCTCTTCCCTTTCGTCGATAACGCCCAGATTTTCGTATATGGCCCGGGGGCTCATTTTCTGTATGAACGCGTCCAGCCGCCCGCAGTCGCCGTCCATAAAGCCGGTAAGCAACCCCGCTCTGAGCACCGTATACAGGCTGAGCAGTTCCTTGTAGCTCATAAGTCTCGCGTTAAGCATCACGCCCAGCGCCCTGGTCACTTCGTCGGTAAACCCGTCCACGTCGTCGTATATGAGCTCTTCCAGGGAGTCCGCTTCCATATCCGAAAGCTCCCCCGCCTTGCTTTCCAGTTCCCTTATCACGTCCGCCGGGGCGGCGCCCAGCTGCCGCTTGTTGTAAAGCACATGCAGGTTCCCACTTTCCTTCGGGAACAGCGGCCTTAACACGAAGCCCTGACCGCTCAGGTTCTTTACGATATCCTTGTTCCTCTCCAGCTGCCATATGCCCTTAAGGTTCATAAGGCACCAGCCGAAGAACGCGTTGCCGCAGTAGACCACCGTGCTCGTCAGATAACCCCAGTTGCTGTCGAAGGCGGGCTCGCCGCCGTTCATGAACGCCTTCTCCATGGGCTTTATAAGCGAATACGCCCGGTCCACATCCGCCCCCGGTGCAGTCGAGGCAAGCAGCAGGTGTTCCCTGCGGTCAACGGTGGCGCGGATCGGATGGCGTGTGTCCAGTATCAGCCGCGTGCCGTACGTCTTTTCCTGTTCCGCCTGAAAAACCGTGTCTGCCGCCAGTTCGTCAAGCGCTTTGGGTTCGTCTTCCGAGTCCCGCATCTTGCCCTTGATAAGTCCCGGAAAGTCCGCGGTCAGCGCCGAAATGACCCTGTCCTCCATATCCGCCTTCTGTTCCTCGGTCATGCCGGACGGAAACGGATTGTCGGCATAATTGCGCATGAGCACCGCTCCGCTGAGCAGTGCCGCGCTTACTGTCCTGTCAGAGGATGAGCCCTTCACTTGCTTTCCTCCTCCAGCGCTTTTTCCAATGACCTTATCTCGTCTCTCAGAAGCGCCGCCTGCTCATAGTCCTCCCGGCCGATCGCTTCCTTAAGGCTCTCCTTGAGTTTGATTATCCTGTATACTTCACGGTTCTCCGCAGACTTGCCCGAAGGCGCGTCCCCCACGTATACAGCATTGAAGTTGCGCTTTACCAGATACTCCTCTATCGGCTCACGAAACGCCTTGTAGCAGGCAGGGCAGCCCAGAGTATTGGTCCGCCTGAACTCAGCCCAGGTCGTACCGCATTCGGGGCACTCCCCGTCGTACTGCTCGTCCTGAGACTCGGTCCTGACCTGATGTATCTTTTCAAGGATCGCACCCAGAAAATCGGAAATGTCCACCGCGTGGATCTGGGGCAGTTTGCCCTTGAGCTTCTCCGCGCACTCCTGACACAGGTGCTTTACGGAAGCTTCTCCGTCCGCGCCGAACATCCTTATTTCAACTGTGGCTTCGTTGATCCCGCATTCCTCGCACAGCATCAGCCTTCCTCCCGGAGATTCTTGAACACTTGGACCAGAGCGTTTTTGAGTATGGACGCCCTTAACGCGTCTTTTGCCGTGGTGGGCAGATTGAGCGCCTGGCGGCACACGCAGGCCACCAGCAGTTTGGCTTCCCTAAGGCTGATGAGCTTAAGCTCGTATATCCTGTGGATGATAGCCTCGGCGCTCTCCTCGTCTATGGACGTACCGACCCGATCCAGAAGCGTTTCGAGCAGGTCCGCGTCGGAAGAGCTTATGCGGATAACCCGCACATAGCCGCTGCCGCCGCGGCGTGATTCCACCAGGTAGCCCCTGTCCATGGAAAACCGCGTTGCCAGCACATAGTTTATCTGGCTGTTCGCACAGCCGAAATACTGCGCCAGCTCGTTGCGCTTGAGCTCTATGCGGGTATCTTCCTGCAACAGCTCTTTTATAAATCTTTCTATATTGTCGCTGAGCGCCGCCATACTGCGCCTCCATATCAACTTTGACTATTTTTGACTATTATAGCTTATCCACAGACAAAAAACAAGGGCTCCGTATTAATTTACGAAGCCTTAACCGGGACAGACCGTTATTATTCTTGTTTCAGATACTGCAGCAGCGCGTTCACCGAGTTGCCGGCGGCGATCTCCATGAACCTGGTATAGCTTAAGTTCGCGTCCTCGTCCGCCCCGTCGGAAATCGAGCGGAGTATGGCGCAGGGAACGTCGTTCAGGAAACACACCTGGGCGATCGACGCGCCCTCCATATCGCAGGCGGAGCAGTCGAAGTTGTCTACTATCGCAGCTTTGACGTCTGCGGAGCTGACGAACTGGTCGCCCGTGGCGACGCCGCCGCTCACTGCGCGCCCTCCCACCTTTTCTATGGCGTTTATGAGCCGCGCGTTAAGCGCCGTGTCCGTGGGAAAGCGCACCAGGTTGACCGTGGAGACCATTCCCTTTGGATCGCCCAGCGCGGTGGTATCCGCGTCGTGCTGCACGGCATATGACGCCACCACCGTATCCAGCAGCCTTACGCCCTTTTTGAGCGCTCCGCCCACGCCGGTATTGATTATCTCGCCCGTCCGGTACTTAAGTATCATCGCTTCGGCGCACACCGCGGCGTTCACCTTGCCTATGCCGCACACCGTCATTACCACATCCTTGCCCAGCAGCCTGCCGCTGTAAAACGTGCGCCCCGATATGGTCTCGGTCTTCGTAAGCTCCAGGCGTTCCTTGAGCCCGCTCAGCTCCGCCTCCATGGCGGCGATTATACCTGTCATGTGTCCCCCTTCGGATATGCCAGCATATCTTCGTTCCAGCCTTCCACGGCGTCAAGATACCTTCGCGCTTCGGTCTTGGCCTTTTCAAGCGAAAGATTTATATAATTCCCGCATTCCTTGCGTGAGGCGCCGAACACTTCCCCTTCGTATCCCAGTATCTGCTTGAGCACGGTCCTGATAAGGTCCAGCACTTCTGCATGCTCAGCATTCCTCACCAGCAGGTAGAAGCCCGTCTGGCAGCCCATGGGACCGAAATAGACTATCCTGTCGCCCATGGAAGAATTGCGGGCAAAGGTGGCGAACATGTGCTCTACCGAATGCATGGAGGCGTTGTCCATAAGGTCGCCCGTGTTGGGCTTGCGGGTACGCAGGTCATATGTGGTCACGTCTCCGTCGATACGCGAAACGTACACGCCCGGGACTATATAATCGTGATCCACGGAAAAACTGGCTATCCTGTTCATCTTGCACCTCTCACCAGCGCGACAGCCTGGGCGGAAATGCCTTCCCCCGCGCCCTCAAAACCCATTCCTTCGGTGGTCGTGGCCTTGACCGACACGCGGTCTATATCCATACCCAGTGCCTCGGCTATGTTTTCCCGCATCGCCTGCATGAACGGCGCGAGCTTCGGCCTCTGGCACACTATCGTGACATCCGCATTCCCGGCCGCAAAACCGTTCCGTTCAAGCAGCTGCCTCACCTTTTTAAGCAGTTCAAGGGACGAAATGTCCTTGTACTGCGGGTCGGAATCCGGGAAATGCTTGCCTATGTCGCCCAGCGCAGCCGCGCCCAGCAGCGCGTCCATAAGCGCGTGCAGCGCGACATCGGCGTCGGAATGGCCCAGCAGTCCTTTTTCAAACGGTATGTCCACCCCGCAGAGGATGAGCTTCCTGCCCTCGACAAGGCGGTGGGCATCATATCCCGTGCCTACCCTGCTGTCAGCCGAAAACCGCTTTTCCGCCATCTCCAGATCCTCCCGTGTGGTAAGCTTTACGTTGCCTCTTGCGCTGTCGGCGCGAGTCAGATGCACGCTTCCGTACGCGGCTTCAAATACCGACGCGTCGTCGGTAAATCCCTTTGACGGATCCGCGGCAGCGTATGCGTCTTTCAGCATCCGGGCATTGAACGCCTGGGGCGTCTGCACGGCAAAGAGCTTGGAGCGATCTATCGTGCTCACTTTTTCGCCGTCGGCAAGCTTTATTGTGTCGGTGACCGGGCAGGATATCACGCCCGAACCGTATTTTTCCGCGTCCGAGATCACTCCCGCGATTATCTCAGTGATCACGAAAGGCCGGGCGGCGTCGTGCACCAGCACCGTATCCGCGTCCCCGGGCAGCGCATTCAGCCCGTTAAATACACTGTGAAAGCGGGTATCTCCCCCGTATACGACCTTATCTATCAGCGGGCTCCTGCCTTCGGCAAGCTCCAGCGCGGCGTACCTTTCGGCGTCGGATTCGCTTATCACCAGCACCGCGCCGTCGATCATGCCGCTTTGCTTAAGCGCGTCAAGGCTGCGGGACAGCACGCTTCTGCCCGCCAGGGGGTAAAACACCTTATTGTAGCCCAGTCCGGCCCTTTCGCCGCTGCCCGCGGCTACCAGTACGCAGTAAGTCATTTAATCCTGCCTGATGACCCTGTACATGTTCTGGGCGTCCTGCTTGAAGGCGTGCTCGTTCAGCGAAAGCACCTCTACGTCGGTGAGCCTTTCTCCGAAGCGCAGGGTTATGACGTCCCCCACCTTCAGCTTAGCTCCCGGCTTGGCAGGCTTTCCGTTAAGCAGCACATGATCCGTGTCGCAGGCGTCGTTGGCTACGCTCCTGCGCTTGATAAGGCGCGATACTTTCAGAAATTTATCAAGGCGCAGCCCCTCGGAAGAGGGAGCCGCGCCGGAAGTCCTGGTCATTATTATTTCACCTTGAAAGTCTTGGCGAACTTGAAGTAGGCTTTGGTCTGGGCAGGAACGGTGATGGTCTCGCCGGTGGCGGGATTGCGGCTCGTGCGCTCCTTGGTCTGCTTGGTCCCGAAAGTGCCGAAGCCCATCAGGCGCACGTCGTCGCCATTGGTCAGTGACTGCTGTATAACTTCCTCGAAAGCGGCAACAAATTCGCCGGCGACTTTCTTGCTGGTCGAGGTCTTCTCACTTAGTGCGTTTACAAGCTGGGTTCTATTCATTGATTGTTCTCCTTTGTTAATGATTGCGCCGCGGCGTCCAATATTTCCCATTCGGGATCATAACCGTGTCTGCGGCATACAAATATATATTTTACCACATCTGCCAGCGATTTGGCAAGCGGCATTATATCCGCAGCGGGTTTTTCTGCATTAAGATTCCGTGTCTTTGCCAGCTTTTCCAGGCTCTCCAGATCATGCCTGTAGACCTCGGCGGGAGGATTCACCAGACAGGCGCAGCGGTGGTCGTAATTCTTAAGCCTATCCAGGTTCTCCAAAGGCAAGGCGATGACCCGGCCGTCCGGGTCCATAAAGAACGTTTCGGCTCCGTCGCCGTACGCGTCCAGCAGGGCGAGTTTCACCTCTCCTGCAAGTTCCCGGCTGTCTATCTCCGTCACGATCACGCCGGAGAGCGCGGGCAGTCTCGCATCGCCCACGACCTGCGCGCACAGGCAGGTCAGCCGGTTTTGGGCGCGTATCTCCAGAGGCGCGAAACTGCCCGAACCCACTACTTTTGCCTTCGGATGCCTGCGCACGTACGCTTTGGCAGCTTCATCCCACGCGCTCATCACGCAGAATACGCCCGTCTCCTGTTTTTCGAGCTCGTCCAGGACCAGCCTGACATGACTGTCGAAGTCCTCCGCCCGGTCATACAGTTTGTCCATGCTCGCAAACGCTTTCCCGTTTTGAGAAAGCCATTCGGCAAGCTCGCACCTTTCCGTATGCAGTATTATGTTGCCGCTTTTGTTCAGCGTGTCAATGGCTTCGCTCGTAAGCTCGCCGATCCTGAAGCCGCTGATGAGTATATCCAGCATGCCGCCTCCTGATAATGGGCATAAAAAAAGCCGGATCCATGCCCGGCTTGCAGGTGCCACCCGGATTCGGACCGGGGAATAAAGGTTTTGCAGACCTTTGCCTTACCACTTGGCTATGGCACCAATAAAAACAGCGGTAGACGAGACTCGGACTCGCGACCTCCACCTTGGCAAGGTGGCGCTCTACCAACT
>JAIKYG010000024.1:0-3323 GCA_024683475.1 Clostridiales bacterium
TGTCCAGCATACCGTCCGGCCGGGCAGATCTGAAAAAAGTGACCGCCCACGCGCTCAGCGCCCTGGACAGTACGAAGCATACACCTACCTGAGCGCCGACTTTCGGCTTTGCCATGGATAAAAACGCCGTCAAAAGCAGCATGTACGCCGCGCAGCCCATCACCGCGAAGGCGCCGGTATGGCTGTCTTTGAGTATTTCCAGCTTCTTTTCCCTGGGCTGCCAGGAGGCAAGCGCGTCCGTAGTGTCCATAAACCCGTCCATATGGATGCCGCCGGTCACGAGAAGCGGGATCACCGCCCCCACCGCACCTTTCACCAGCGCGTTTAGCTCCAGCCAGCCGCACGCGCACAGCCACAGCCAGATCAGGCCGCCTATGACCATCCCCACCAGAGGGAAAAAGCACATGGCGTACCTGCGGTTTTCTTCAGACCACTCCACTTGCGGCATGGGCAGGCGCGAATACGTGGAAAACGCGATCACAGCCGATCGTATCATTCGCATGGCGCATTTCCTTTCAGCGTAACAGGTATTGAATATACTACCTCCGCCGCATAATCGGCGAGGCCGGCGATCCTGCGATTCAGTTCAGCTAATTTTTCAATGTAGGTCTGCGTGGATTCGGGATAGATCACGCCGTCGCAGAACACGTCGTTGGTAACGATAATAAGATGAGCACACTTTTTTGTCAAGTCACATATCGCCGGGAGTATCCTTTCCGGGCTGCCGCCGTCGAACATCTCGTTGGCCAGCAGATTGGGAATATCTTCCAGAAGCACCGTGCTGCCCGGCTCGATCTGGGTGCTTGAAAGATCCATGGGGCATTCCAGAGTCACAAAGCCTTTGTCCGCCCGCTGCGCCCGATGGCGCGCCACGCGCCTGACCGATTCCTCATCGTACACCCGCATGGTAGCGATATACACTCGCTTTTCCTGCGGCAAACGCGTAACGAGTTTTTCGGCGTAGGTGGATTTTCCGCAGCCGCTGCCGCCGGTGATCAGCGCCGTCATACCGCGCCGCCTTTCTCCCTGTATGCGGTCATGCCCAGTCCGTCAAACGTGTGCACGCCCGCGTACACCTTCTGCGCCATATCGAATAAGGGCAGCACCGCCACCGCGCCCGTGCCCTCTCCCAGTGCCAGCTCGGCACAGATCAGGGGCTTCATGTCCAGTTCTTCCAGTATCAGCGCCGCGGGCAGCTCTTTGCCGATGTGGGAAGCAAACATGTATTCGCGGCATGCGGGACACAGCCTGTACGCCGCCAGCGCCGCCGCCTCCGCGATCACGCCGTCTATGATGATCGGTACGGAGCAGCTCATGCCGCCCAGGCACGCCCCCGCCATGGCACATATCTCCAGCCCGCCCACTTTGCTTAACACGTCTGTCGGGTCATTCGCGTCTGGTCTGTTGACGTTCAAAGCGCTTTGTACCGCCCGGCGTTTTCTGACCAGTCCTTCGTCGCTCAGCCCGGCACCCCGGTCAACGGCGTCAGATACGCTCATGCCTAAGAGCGCGCAGCTTATTGCGGCCGTGGCGCTGGTGTTGCCTATGCCCATCTCACCTATAGCGATAAGCTTTATCCCTTTTTCGCTCATCTCGCACACCGTGTCGATGCCCGCTTGTATCGCAAAGATCGCGTCATCTCGTGTCATGGCAGGCCCTGTGGACATGTCATGCGTGCCGTACAGCGTCTTTTTGCGGATCAGCCCGGGCTCGTCCACGTCCGTGACCATGCCCACGTCCACCGCGTACACGGGCGTGTCTGACACGGCGGCCATGATATTCACGTTGGACGTGCCTTCGGCTATGGCGCGGGCCACCAGCGCGGTAACGCTTTGGTCAGTTTGGGACACTCCCTGCTTCACTATGCCGTGGTCGGCGCAGAAAACGAGGCCGCAGCGCGGCTTAAGCTGCACGTCCGGCGTGCCCTGAATACCGGCTGTACGGATGATGACATCCTCAAGAAGCCCCAGCGAATCAAGCGGCTTGGCTACCGCGTCCCAGCGGGCCTTCGCCGCTTTCATGGCAGCAGTATCGGGACGGTTTATAGTGTATGAAAGCATATTGTCACCCTGCGATCATGCCGATGGCCGCAATAACGCATACCGCCAGCAGACTTGTTATATATAAGAGTCGGTTTGCTTTGGTTATGTCTTCCGGAACGGCAGGTCTGTCCGCGTCTCCTATGGTGGGCTTAACCACCGTTTTGCCGAAATAGGTATGCGTGCCGCCCAGCCGGATATGCATTGCGCCTGCCGCCGCGGCTTCGCTCCAGGCGCAGTTGGGACTTAAGTGGTTGGCGTGATCGCGCCTGACGATGCGCAGCGCGTTTTTTGAGTCCAGGCCTGAAACAAACGCAGCCGCGCACATCAAAAGCGCTGTGATCCGGGCGGGTACATAATTCAGCACGTCGTCAAGCCTCGCGCTCGACCAGCCGATATCCCGGTATTTTTCGTCCATATAGCCCACCATGGAATCCAGCGTGCTGGCAGCCTTGAATGCCCACAGCAGTATCGGTCCGCCCAGCGCGGCGTAGATAAGGGGCGAGATCACTCCGTCCGTGGTGTTTTCCGATACGGTCTCCACCGTGGCTTTTACGATCTCTTCTGCGCTCAGGTCCTGCGTATCCCGGCCAACGATGCGGCTGACCTGCTTTCTTCCAGCCTCCACGCTTTCGGTAAGCGCGCGCTTTACGCCCCGCGCTTCCCTGGCCATGGAAGTCACGGCGATGCCCATCCAGTCCATAAGCGCCATGCAGATGAGCCGCGGCCAGCGGCCGAAAAGGCCGGCGGCAAGGATGATCAGCGCAGCCGCAGCTGCCGACACCAGCACCGTCGAGGCCGTGAGCAGCACGGCGCTTTTCCTGAAGTTGCCGCCCCTGGAGCGCAGTTTTTGCTCCATAAAGGAGATGAACCTGCCTATCAGACGCACGGGATGGTACAGCCATTCCGGGTCGCCCAGGATCAGGTCGAGCCCGTAACCCAGTATAAGCGCGAAAATGATGTCAGGCATGTCACACTTCCCCGCGTATGATCTTATAGATCGTATCCATATCCACGCTGGCGCGCACGATGTCCGCGATGCGGTCGAATTCCTTTTCCCTGAACTCGTCCATGGTGAGAGTTTCGGCTTCTTTTTCGTTTATGCCCTTGCTTTTGCGCACGTGCCCGGCCAGCGCAGTGAAGAACTGGCCGTCGTCGAACAGCCCGTGCAGGTAGCTGCCGATCACGTTGCCTGCCCGGTTGGCGACATCGTCCGTCTCTCCCCGTATGGTGAGCCAGGGAACGCACTCGCTGCCGAAAGCATTGCGTCCCGCGTGGATCTCG
>JAIKYG010000032.1:0-9244 GCA_024683475.1 Clostridiales bacterium
AGCCTCCTGCCCATATGCCTTATGGCCTCACCTATCATATCGTCAATGAGTTCCGTTGTCATGTTCAGATTCAGTTTATCGCCGCTCATCCTGCTGGCAGACAGCAGGTTTTCCACCATGCCGGTCAGCCACTGCGCGTCCGAATAGATGTCCGTGTATAATTGTCTGCGGGTCTCCTGATTCAGCATTTCGCCGCAGGCAAGCAGCGTGTCAGCGTTTCCCATGATAGATGTGAGCGGTGTGCGAAGGTCATGGGAGACAGCACGCAAAAGATTCGCCCGCAGCCGCTCGTTTTCCGCCAGCACAAGGGATTCTTCTTTTTCTCTGGCATTTCTCACGTTCTCCAGCGCCAGGGAACACTCGCCCACAACTGTGCCCAGCATGCTTTGATCAGGCGCATCCAGAGGTGATCCGTGGACGGCGATCCCGACTACACCGTATACATGATCCTGCACGCGCATGCTGTAATAAAGATAATCCGCTTCCGGAAAGACTTCCGTAGTGGCTCCGGCGCGCTTGTGGTGCTCTAAAGCCCATTCTACAGCCTGTTTTTCTTCATTGGTCCTGTACGGCACGGTATCGTCGGCGGCGGGATAAAACACGGGATCCCCGAGGACTCCGTTTTCAGCCGGATAGATCACAAGGCTGCGTTTGAGCAGCTGAGTCAGCTGGTTCGCAAGGACCGACAGTATCTCATCCTTTGACTTTGCCTTGTTCAGCTGCCGATCCGTTTCAAGAACAACGCTCATCCGCTGGGCAGCCTTCGCTGATTGACCGGCGTTCGTTTTGAGCCTTATGGCGAGCGTGCTGATGCAGAAAGCTGCGATCAGCATAGTGATGAACGTCACGGGGTAGCCGGTTTCGTACGCGTAAATGGTCAGTTGCGGGGTCGTGAACAGTATATCGAACAGCAGCACGCTTATCACGGACCACACCATGCTGAAAACGCGGTGCGTCGTGCTGATGGAAACCACCAGCAAGCCGAGCAGGTAGACCATGATGATGTTTGCGTCTGTAAAACCTAGGTGGGAAAACAAAAAACCTATCAGCGTGCACGCAATCAGCGAAAGCAAAAATACAGCGCTGTCCGCGAGTATCTGCTTCCGATCGCTCCTGACCGGCCTTTTGGCGACATACATCTTTGTTCCATTATCCGGGATGATGAAATAATCCAGATCCGGCGCATAGGAGACCAAACGGTCTGTCAGCGACTTTCTGCGTCTCAGCAGCCCGGCGACCGTTTTTGTCTGACCGATCACTATGCAGAAAATATCGGATACTCTCGCGTATTCAGCGATCTGATACGGCACATCGTCACCCGTGACCGTATCCAGTCTTGCCCCAAGTTTTTCCGCCAGGTCCATATTGCTGCGCAAACGCTTCCTGTCTTCGTCTGACATAAGGGCATATGCCGGCGTTTCGACAAACAAAGCGGTCAGCGTTCCCTGAAAAGCCTCAGCGATCTTGGATGCGGCGTGGATCACTTTTGCGTTGGATGTGGAAGAGGACAGGCAAACGAGAATGTGTTTTACCTGCCCGGCGGCGATCTCCTGACGGCTCATGCTGATATATCTCCAATCCTTTTCCGCTGCTCATCAAATTGTGTCTTAAAAACTCATCGATCTTTCCCATGACCTGGTACAACATTATAACACAGATTGCAAGCGACAAACCAATCAACAGATTTGACATAGCGACCCCCCGTTCTGATCCATAGCCCCGATGCGTTTTACAAAAGGTGACGCACGTCAGATCCTGAAGCACTTCTGTATATCTTTCCACTTGCCCAGCACAAGTATCGTCTGGTCTTCCTTAAGCATGGTGTCACTCGTTACCGCCATGCTGGTTTTCCCATCCTCCCTCACGGCGATCAGGTTCAGATTGTATTTTCTGCGGACATCCAGCATACCTACCGTCTTCCCATGCCACTCTGCGGGGACCGACAGGTCGTAGATGGAATACTCGCTGTCCAGTGCGATATAATCCAGAACATGATCGGTCGTATGGCGGATAGCCGTCCACGCCGCCAGCTGCCCCTCCGGGTAGACCACGTCGTCCGCACCGTTGCGGAGCAGGAATTTGCGGTGCACCCCGCTGGAAGCGCGCGCGACCACTTTCCTGGCGCCGAGCTCCTTAAGCAGCTGCGTTGATTCCAGGGAACTTTCGAAGTCCTCGCCGATAGTAACGATGCACACGTCATAATTGTCGACGCCCAGCGAGCGAAGGAACGCTTCATTCGTCGCGTCTCCGATCTGCGCGTCAGTCACCACGGGCAGTATCTCGTTTACCCGTTCCTCATTTTTATCTATCGCCATGACCTGATGGTTTAGCTCATTCAGCTTTTCCGCCACGCCGCGGCCAAATCTTCCAAGTCCTATAAGCAAAACGGATTTCATGCCCAAACACCTCTTATCCGACGGTAAGCTTCTCAAGCGGCAAAGTGCTGCAGGCCGACTTTCTGGACGCCTGCGCCGCGTAAATAAGGGTAAGTCCTCCCACCCGGCCCAGGAACATCAATACTATCAGGATGCCCCGGGAGAACATGCCGATCCGCGCGGTTATGCCCAGGCTCAGCCCAACGGTGCCCAATGCCGAAGCCGTCTCGAAAAGGCAGGTCAGCAGCGGTAATCCTTCCACTATGCTTATCACCATGCCGCCTGCGAAAAACAGCATTAAATACATGGTCAGTATCGCTACCGCACTTCTTACGGTGTCCGCGCCGATCCGCCTTCCGAAACAGGATACTTCTTCGCGCCGGCAGAAAACCGTGCGGGCTGTCAGCAGCATTACCGCGATCGTGGTGGTTTTAACGCCGCCCGCAGTCGATCCCGGAGACCCGCCGATGAGCATGCACAGTATCATAAGCCCGTGACCGCCGCTGCTTATACTGTTCAGATCAACGGTATTGAATCCCGCCGTGCGCAGCGTGACAGACTGAAACAGCGACGGCAGTATCCTGTCCTGCACCAGTACGCCTTTCATCTCATGCAATGAAAACCATAGAAACGGCAGCAGAATCAGTATGCCAGATGTGCTCAGCACCAGCTTGCTCTGCATGCGGTAGTGTTTCCAATGGCTGCCGTTTTGCCTGATATCGTTCCAAACCAGGAAGCCGATCCCACCTATGGTGATCAGAAGGATCATAACAACATTAATTAAAGCATTTTGGGCGTATCCTGTCATGGATGAAAATTCGCCGCTTATTCCCATCAGGTCGAAGCCCGCGTTGCAGAACGCGGAGACAGCATGGAACACGGCATACCATACGCCTTTCCCCACGCCGAGCTCGCGTATAAACACGGGCAGCAGAAGCGCGGACCCGATGCCTTCGATCGCAAGGGCAGTCAAGACGATGAATCTGGTAAGGCGTATTATCCCGCCGACCTGCGGAGCCGAAATGGATTCCTGCATCACGCTGCGCTGCAAAAGCCCTATCCTGCGTCCGGAAATAAACGCGAGTGACACGGCAGTGGTCACCACGCCCATGCCTCCGATCTGTATCAGCAGAAGGATCACTGCCTGTCCGAAAGGCGACCAGTACGTCGCGGTATCCCGAACCACGAGCCCGGTCACGCATACTGCCGATGTCGCGGTGAACAGGCAGTCCGCAAAGCCCGCGCTTTGGTGGCTTATGCTGGAAACCGGGAGCATCAGCAGCAGGGTGCCGATCATGATCATAGCGAAGAAACCGAATGCTATGATCTGAAATGTGCTCACCCTGTATCTGCCAAATATGCTCATAAAAGCTCCTCCTGCCTGAATGCAGGATAATTATACGGTATAATTCGTTAGTATGGCATAAGAGATATACGTGCCGGCATAAAGATTGCATAAAGATTGCAAGAGCATACGCGTTGCAGCGTGCGCCAGTTCGATACACAAATGCGTTTATTGATGAGACAGCAATTGAAGACATTAAGCGGCTCCTCTTGAGCAGTAAATCCCACAAAACCAGCTTGAACAAATCACTGAATGAACACCTTTTTCGCATGAACACCCAGTGAACACCCAAATTCTGAGCACTAGACGGACGAAGTAAAAAAACGCAAAAGCTCAATAAATATTGGCGGTTTTGACTTCGTGACCGCCATCCATAAACGTCAAGATTAGTCTAGCAGGTGTTCAGAGCACCGTGTTCACATCGCGGGGGTCACAGGTTCGAGTCCTGTTGCGACCATCACAAAAGAAAGTCCTTGATTTTCAGGGGCTTTCTTCTTTTTTCCATCCGGGTGTTCAGGACACCCGTCATATTTGTGCTTTTTCTCAGGCTACCTGACCTGTGTACTGCTTCATATCGATCCGGAAATGTAAGGTGATCCTGTTATTTGTGTCGGCCTCGATCCGCTTCACCAGTCTGGCGATTATCATCTTTTTGGTGTCCGTGTCATCACGTACAGCCTGTTCATGTTTCTTTATCCTCTTTCGACCTGTAGCCCCGGGGCGTGATAAGCTTTTTGCCGCTTATGCGCGTCGAGGGCGAGCCTACGAACACGGTGGTGAACATGTCCGCAGGATAATCCTCCAGTTCCTTAAGCATCATCGTCCTTGAAAACTCGTTTTCCCTCCCTATGTTCGCGGCCACGCCGCAGGCAGTCTCAGGCGGCAGGTATTCAAGCAGTATCCCGCAGGCGCGCTTAAGGTAATCCGGACGTTTGTTGCTGGCGGGATTGTATATGGCCAGGCACAGACCCGCCTGTGCGGAAAGGCGCAGCCGCTTTTCTATGGTCTCCCATGGGGTAAGCGCGTCCGACAGCGAGATCACCGCGAAGTCGTGGCCCAGAGGCGCGCCAAGCAGCGCACCGCCGCTTAAAGCCGCGGTCACGCCGGGCACTATCTCCACATCAAGGTCCTCATTGCTTTCGCTGAGTTCCAGCACCAGGGACGCCATGCCGTACACCCCCGCATCGCCTGAGCAGATCACTGCCGTCACCTTTCCGGACAGCGCCGAATCTATTGCCATCTGGCAGCGCAGCGTTTCCTGGCGCATGGGCGTCTGAAGGTATTCTTTGTCCGGGAACAGCGGCTTAACCAGTTCGTTGTACACCTGATAACCCACTATCACGTCGGAAGCCTCCAGCGCCTTCACCGCCCTAAGAGTCATGTCTTCCGGGCTGCCGGGGCCGATGCCAACCACATAAAGCTTATTCATACTTATGACCCTCTCAGCTTATTCTATACAGAAACGTCATTCCCTCAGTCTCTCCTGACAGCATTTTTACCAGGTCTCCGATAAAAGTGCCTATGCCGCTGGTGGCCTGGTACAGGTTTTTACGGGTGCAGAACACATTGCCTTCCCTGACCGCCCTGAAATCCGCCAGCAGCGGCTGCATGGAGATGAGCTCCTGAACGCTCTCCACCGGCGCTTCTATGGCGGAGTTGTATACGAGATAGTCCGCGTCCTTCGCGGTAATGTAGAACGTCTCCATCGTCACGCTTACCGAAGCGTTGGTCTCCTGTCCCTCCAGAGACTCGAACATATAGTTTCCGCCCGCCAGTTCTATGGAGCGGACGATGTAATCCTCCGAACCGCGCACAGTGACCGTGCCGTCGGGTTTTACAGAGAAAAACGCCACTGTTTTGCCGCTGTTCCGGGAAGCATCCAGCTGTTCCACCTGCGCGGTCTGGGTCTCGAACACGCTTTCCGCCTCGGCTTCGCGCCCCGTGAGCAGCCCGTACAGTTTTATCCACTCCAGCCTTCCCAGGGGATGCTCTTCGCTGCTGGAACGGTCTATGAACACGGGTATGCCCAGCAGCCTGATCAGCTCCATCACCTGCGGAGTATGGAGTATCATCATGGATTCCACCGCCAGGCGGCAGTGTTCTTTTATCAGCAGCTCGAAATCCGGATTTGAATACTTGCCCGCGAATAATATATCTCCCCTGTCCATGGCCTTTACCGCGTTTTCCACGTACCAGCCGTCCTTCTGAGTGCCGGAAAGCCGGATGGCGTCCAGCGCGCCTATGGAATCGAACAGCGCCATGGCGGAAGTGGCGGCAAGGTAGATGCAGTCAAGCGGCTGCTTAAGCACCGTCACGGACGGGTGCAGGACCTCCGGCGTTTCTTTGCCTTCGGGAACTACCAGATAGCTTTCGCTGTCACCCACGCTTATCAGCACATATCCGCCCTCGTAATAGTCCGCGCAGAAGCCCCGGGCGTACTTAAGCTTCATGCTGCCTTCCCATTTGAGTCCCGCAGGAGCGCCGCCGCCCAGGGCGATATATATCCGGTACTCTATCTCGTGGGGCGCGCTCATCGCCACGGTAGTGGCATATATTGCAAACGCGCGGTTCAGGCGCACCGGCACGGTGAAAACTGCGCCTTCATCCGTCACTTCGGTGGGGTAGTTTGCCTCACCTATCCTGACATTTGTGTAGTTTTTGCTGGAAAACACGAGTTTGGCCTCGGCTCCACCATCTTTAACGGTGATCTCGGGGCAGGAGATCGTCACCCTGCCTGTGCCACCTTCAAACACGAATTCCTCCGGAACGTATGTTCCGTCCTCCGATTCGGCAAGCGCCGGACACGCGCCCAGGCACGCAAACAGAGCCAGTATCAGTACAAACGAGAGCAGTTTTTTCATCCGGCAGCCTCCTCTATGGCATGGCACCGTCTCTTTTATTCGCTTAAGGCGCAAAGCGTTCCGGAAAAGAACGTTACGCTGTAAGCCACCTCCGTGGCTGGTTTGATCGCCGTGGAATCCACCGTAACGGCGATCTTCCGGTCAAACACGGCAACCGGTATGTCAAACGCCGCCCCGCCTTCCGCGGAAACGGGCGTATATTTTTCATCGTTCACTATGATATAGTCGATCTTTTTGGTGGAAAACACGATGCGCGCGGTGCATTCGCCGTCTCGTACCGTTATAACTGCAGGAGACTCGACAGTGGTCCTGCCCTTGCCTTCAAGCACCGCTTCGCAAGCATATTTGCCGTCCCGAAGCTCAAGAGTCCGGGCCGTGATCAGTTTCTCGGCGTTAAACGCTTCCAAAGGCAGGGAATCGGACCTGAACACCAGTGTTCTGGGATACCAGGCCTGCTTCCTGTCGCTCAGCGCGGCACAGATGTACGGACTGTCCAGCGCGTCCAGCGGCAGTTCGAAATACCGGCCGGCATCGTCTTCACTCAGCGCGCTCAGTTCGTTTTGAGGTGTCTGGGACGCCTCCTGCGCGGTTCCGGGATACATATACGTGTACGCACTGCTCTTCATATACAGGCGTACGCTCATTTGCCCGTCTTTGACCGTGAGCGCGCAGTCCACGATTTTGAACATGGCGGAGGACGAGTCGACCTTCACACTGTATGTGCCTTCGTTGAGCATATCAGCCGTTACCGGGAAAAGGCCTTCCGTATCAAGCTCGCTCACATCCGTCATTTCTTCCTCGGTGGCCACGGTGCCTATCGGCACGCTTTCGGCGCACCCGCCGATAAGCACCAGCATCAGCAGCAGGCAGACCATACGTTTCATACACACTCATCCTCCCGTATCGGGGCCATACAGCCTCGTGAAGGGGCGACCCAAGGGCCGCCCCGCGGATCGTTTCCTATGTGATTATTCGGCAATTGCGGCAATGGCTTCCAGCGCGTGCTCCACGTAGATCTGCTGGATGGCGGGCACCTGACCCAGACCTTCCAGCACGCACTCCACTTCATAGCCCGCGGCAGTGAAGATGGACTTCCAGGAATCCTCTTCGTCGCCCGCCATGTCGTTGTTGGCGTGGTCGCCGCACACGACCATCATGTCCCTGAGCACGACCCTGGTGTAGCCCTTGTCCTTGATCGCCTCAAGCACCGTGTCGACAGAAGGCTCGGCTTCCACGGTGCCGATATAATAGTTCGCAGCGCCCTTCTCCGCCAGCACGTCCTGCATCTGAGCGTAGATCTTGTTGTACTCGTGCTCGGTGCCGTGGCCCATGTAAACGATGGCGGTCTTGCCGTCGTCATAATCCTTGATGATATCGATCATGATGTCCGCCACGCGATCAAAGTCTTCATCGGTGGTGAGCAGAGGCTCGGAGACCACGATCTGCTCGAAGGCGTCGGCATAACCCGCCAGCTCCTCAACCAGCTCGTCGTACTCAAATCCGTGCATAAGGTGGGTAGGCTGCACGACCAGGATCTTGACGCCATTGGCAACAGCGCGGTCCAGCGCTTCTTTCATGTTGTCGATGTGGATGCCGTCGCGCCTCTCCACGTGGTCTATGATTATCTGGGCAGTGAACGCGCGCCTTACGGCGAAGGCTTCCACGGCTTCGTCAATAGCCGCCTCGATGCCGCCGATCGTCAGGCGGCGGCTGTCGTTAAAGCTGGTGCCGAAGGATACTACCAGCAGTTCCTTCTCGCCGATCTCGTCCTCGTTGCGCACCAGATCCAGAGTGGCGTCGCCGGTCTCGTAGTTCTCTTCGTCCTCTTCCTCGGCCCACGCGCAGCCAAGCAGCAGCACGAACGTCAGCAGGATCGCCAACAGTTTTTTCATGTGTTTTCCCTCCAGTTATTATTCTATTGCAGTTCTCCCGCGGAGAACACAATATTCATGTTATGCTGCCGGGCGGTTTCATAAAGCTCCCGGTTCGCTTCGCCGGCTGCGGATGCGGCCAGTACGGCTTCACAGGAAAGTATTACCTCTTAAGCCCGCTTGACGGCTTCCCCGGGCACGGCTCCGAACCCGGGACAGCTCACCACCGTCTGGGCAAGCGCCGCGGCGACCTCATACTCCATGTCGTTCTCGTACAGCAGACCCGCCGCGAAAGGTATGCACCTTTTCTGGAACTCGCAGTAGTGATTTAAACCTCTGCCCCCGCTGATACGGGCAGACAGGTAAGGATGAGCGCGATGATGAGGATAAGCGCCGCCGGGAAACGTTTCATCGGGAATGCCTCCGTTATGAAGTTTATTTTTCCGGGCAAGCTAAAGAAAAATCCCAATTCCGTACGGAATGGGACGCAAACAAAGCGCAATACGGGCTCTTGAATGAGCCCAGGCTCTGCGGCTGTCCTTCTCCCCTGCCCAAGAAATCAATGCCTCTGACAGTTCCGGCAGGTCTCCTGGCTTATGGCTCGGCTTTACCCGCGGCCCGCGCGCCTTCTCAAGCATGGCTCAATGGCGAATGCGTAGACCTTAGCCAATCACAGTAATGGCTGTTGCGCCGGACTTGCACCGGCTTCCCTTTTCACCCGGGCTGCATGCGCCCCCGGACACCTGAACTGCGTATATGATTGTGCTGTTTAGTATATATCAGATCGCACGA
>JAIKYG010000058.1:0-7581 GCA_024683475.1 Clostridiales bacterium
CCGCGAGGGCGAGGCGATCTCGTGGCATCTTGCCGAAATGCTGGGCATCGACCCTGCGGAGAAATGCCGCATCGAGTTCAACGAAATAACCAAAGGCGCGGTCAAGGCGGCAGTCAAGGCGCCGCGCGAAATAAACCTACGGCTCGTGGACGCGCAGCAGGCGCGGCGCGTGCTGGACAGGCTCGTGGGCTACAAGATAAGCCCCCTGCTTTGGATAAAGGTAAGAAAGGGCCTCTCCGCGGGACGCGTGCAGAGCGTCGCGACCGCTATGGTCTGCGAACGCGAGCAGGAGATAAACGAATTCACGCCCGAGGAATACTGGCTGATAGACGCTTCCTTCAAGGGCAAATCGTCGTTCCACGCCCGCTTTTACGGCCTGAACGGCGAAAAAACGGAGCTTAAAAGTGAAGCGGACGCGCGCGGCATAACCGACAGGTGCAAGGGCCTGAGCTTTACCGCCGTGAGCGTGACGCGCGGCGAACGCAAAAAATACCCCGCCGCGCCGTTTACCACGTCCTCCCTGCAGCAGGAGGCGTCCCGCAAGCTGAATTTCACCGCCTCGAAAACCATGCAGATCGCACAGCAGCTTTACGAGGGCGTGGACGTGCAGGGTGTGGGCGCGATAGGTCTCATTTCGTATATCAGAACGGACTCCGTGCGCATATCCGATGAGGCGCTGTCGGCTGCGCGCACGCTGATCGCGGAAAAATACGCGCCCGAATACCTGCCCGAGAGCCCGAACGTGTACAGGACCCGTTCCGGCGCGCAGGACGCGCACGAGGCGATACGCCCGACCGACATGACTCTGACTCCGGACGCGGTCAAGTCCTCCCTCACGAACGACCAGTTTAAGCTCTACAAGCTGATTTACGCGCGCTTCATCGCCAGTCAGATGACCCCGCAGGTATTCGATACGCTGCAGGCCGACCTTGAGGCGGACGGCATACGCTTCCGCCACACGAGCCAGAAGCAGCGCTTCGCGGGCTTCGCCGCGGTCTACGAGGAGGGCCGTGACGACAGTGAAGACGAGGCGGACAGCAGCATACCGAAGATCACGGAGGGCGAACAGATAAAGCTTACCGAAATGATTCCCTCGCAGCGCTTCACTCAGCCTCCCGCCCGCTACACCGAGGCGTCGCTGGTACGGGCGCTGGAGGAAAAGGGCATTGGCAGGCCGTCCACTTACGCGCCCACGATCTCGACGATACTCCAGCGCGGCTATGTCGCGCGGGAAAACAAGCGCCTGTATCCGACCGAGCTGGGCAGCGTGGTAACCGACGTTATGACCCGCTCCTTCCCTGATATAGTTGACAAGCAGTTTACCGCCGACATGGAGACGCGCCTGGACGACATAGAGGCAGGCAAGCTCGACTGGCACGGCGTTATCAAGGAATTCTACGGCCCGTTCGAAAAGGAGCTGGAGGCTGCCGAAGCCACGCTTGAAAAGGTGAAAATCGAGGACGAGGTTTCAGACGTGCCCTGCCCCAACTGCGGCAGCATGCTCGTCTACAAGCGCGGACGCTACGGCCGCTTCCTCGCCTGTCCGCGCTTTCCGGAGTGCCGCTATACGCAGGCGCTGCTCACCTACATCGAAGCGCCCTGCCCGAAATGCGGAGCGCGGCTTATAGAACGCATAAACAAAAAGGGCAGAAAGTTCTACGGCTGCGAAAAGTATCCGGAATGCGATTTCGTATCCTGGGACATGCCCGTCACCGATAAATGTCCCGTTTGCGGCGGCAGCATGGTGCTTAAATTCGGCAAAAACGGAATAAGGTTCCATCAGTGCACGAACGACGCCTGCCGCATGCGCGTCGAAGCGGGCGGCGGAGACGAGGATAATGGCTGATACCGTACGCGTGATAGGCGCGGGGCTTGCCGGCAGCGAAGCCGCCTGGCAGCTCGCAAAGCGCGGTATACGCGTTGAGCTTTACGAAATGAAGCCGTTTTGCTATTCCCCCGCGCATCAAAAAAGCGGCTTTGCAGAATTGGTATGCTCAAACTCGCTGAAAGCGGATTATCTCTCCAACGCGTCCGGGCTTCTGAAGACGGAAATGCGTTTGTTCGGCAGCCTGATACTCGAAGCGGCAGACGCCGCCAGAATACCCGCAGGCGGCGCGCTCGCGGTGGACAGAGACGTATTTTCGGATTATGTCACCAAAATGCTGAGCGCTCACCCTCTGATCGAAATAAAGCGGGAAAGAGTCGACGAAATACCTGACGAGCCCGTGATAATCGCCACAGGCCCGCTCACGCACGAGGCGCTCTCGTCGCGCATAAAGGAACTGCCCGGCTTTTCCGCCCTGCATTTTTTCGACGCGGAAGCGCCCATAGTCACGCGCGATTCGCTGGATATGAGCAGGATTTTCGCCGCGTCGCGCTACGACAAGGGCGAAGGCGATTACCTGAACTGCCCTATGAGCGAAGAAGAGTACAACGCATTTTACGACGCGCTCGTATCGGCAGAGACCGCAGAGGTGCACGATTTCGACAAAAACGCGGTATTCGAGGGCTGCATCGCCGTCGAAATACTCGCATCCCGCGGGCGGCAAACGCTCGCCTACGGCCCCTTAAAGCCCGTCGGGCTCGTCGATCCGCACACAGGCAAGCGCCCCTACGCGGTAGTGCAGCTGCGGCGCGACAACCTGAGCGGAAGTTTGTACAATATCGTGGGCTTTCAGACGCGCCTCAAATTCGGCGAGCAGAAGCGCGTGTTTTCGATGATACCCGGGCTTGAAAACGCCGAATTCGCGCGCTACGGCGTGATGCACAGAAATACGTATCTCAACAGCCCGGACGTGCTCGGCGCGAATTATCAGGTAAAGGGACGGCCCCTGTTCCGCTTCGCGGGACAGATGACGGGCGTCGAGGGCTATATGGAATCCGCAGCGAGCGGACTCACGTCCGGCGTCGCGCTGGCGCAGCGCCTGAAGGGGAAGCCCGAACCGGATTTCGGAAACAAAACGCTGCTGGGCGCGCTTGCAGGCCATGTAATGACGCCCGTCTCTGATTTTCAGCCCATGAACGCAAACTTCGGGCTTCTGCCGCCGCTTGAAAGCCGTATCCGCAGCAAAAAGGAACGTTACGAACAAACCGCAAAACGCTCGCTGAGCGAGCTTGAAAACATAATACAAACCCAACAGCTTATTTAAACACGGAGGTCCAAATGACTGAATTCAGGGGAACCACGATCTGCGCAGTCAAACGCGACGGCGTTACCGCCATCGCAGGAGACGGGCAGGTGACGATGGGCGAAAACGTAATAATGAAAAACACGGCCCGCAAGGTGCGGCGCATATACAACGGAAACGTCGTGATCGGCTTCGCGGGCAGCGTGTCGGACGCGTTCGCGCTGAGCGAAAAATTCGAAGCGAGCCTTACGCAGTATTCAGGCAATCTCGAAAAAGCAGCCGTCGAGCTCGCGCAGGGCTGGCGCATGAACCGGGAAGCGCGCTCGCTCGAGGCGCTGCTTATCGCAGCGGACAAGGACACGCTGCTGCTCATATCCGGCACAGGCGAGGTGATCCTGCCCGACGAGGGCGTGCTCGCGATCGGCTCCGGAGGGAATTACGCTCTGGCCGCGGCGCGCGCGCTGGTCGAAAACACGCCTCTCACTGCTCCCGAAATCGCCGACAAGGCGCTGCACATCGCCGCCTCCATCTGCGTTTTCACTAACGACCATATAATCGTCGAGGTGGTATGATGAACAGATTGACGCCCGCGCAGACAGTCAAAGAGCTGGACAAGTACATCGTAGGTCAGGACGACGCCAAAAAGGCCGTAGCGGTCGCGCTTAGAAACCGTTACCGCCGTATGCAGCTGCCCGAGGACATACGTGAAGAGGTCACGCCCAAGAACATACTCATGGTCGGCCCCACCGGCGTTGGCAAAACGGAGATCGCGCGCCGGCTGGCAAAGCTCGTGGACGCGCCCTTCGTGAAGGTCGAGGCTACAAAATTCACAGAGGTCGGATATGTGGGACGCGATGTGGATTCCATAATACGCGACCTCGTCGAGGCCGGCATACGTCTGGTCAAGGAGCAGCAGACCGAGCAGGTGCACGACATGGCGGTGCAGGCCGCAAACAACCGCCTGGTGGAGCTCATGCTGCACCCGGTAAAGAAAAAGACAAATCCCATAGACATAATACTCGGAAACACGCGCAAGGAGCCAGAGCTCCCCGCCGAGGAGAAGGAAAAGCTCTCCGTCAGGCGCGAGGATCTGCGCACGATGCTCGCCGAAGGCAAGCTTGAAAACGAGCTGGTCGAAATCGAGGTCGAGGAGCGCACGATAGGCGCTGAAATACCCGGGACCGACCTTAACATAAACGACATGATGGGCGGCATAATGCCCAGAAAAACCAAGCTGCGCCGGGTCACGGTAAGCGAAGCGCGAAGAATACTGACCGCCGAGGAAGAGGACACGCTTATCGACATGGACAAGGTGTACACCGACGCGATCACCCGCGTGGAGCAGGACGGCATCGTGTTTATCGACGAAATAGACAAGGTCGCGGGCAAGGGCTCCTCCGGTCACGGCCCCGATGTAAGCCGCGAGGGCGTGCAGAGAGACATACTGCCCATAGTGGAGGGCTGCACGGTAAGCACCAAGTACGGCCCCGTGCGCACGGATCACATACTGTTCATAGCGGCGGGCGCGTTCCATGTAAGTAAGGTAAGCGACCTTATACCTGAGCTGCAGGGACGCTTCCCTGTGCGCGTTGATCTTAAGCCGCTTTCGCGCGAGGATTACAAGCGCATACTCACGCAGCCCCACAACGCGCTGATTAAGCAGTACAAGGCGCTGCTCGCCGTGGACAGCGTGCATCTCGAGTTCGACGACAGCGCTCTGGAGCTCATAGCGGACTATGCGTTTACCACCAACGAGAACAACGAAAACATAGGCGCGCGCAGGCTGCACACCGTGCTCGAGCAGATACTTTCGGATATTGCTTTCAACGCCGGCGGCGGAGACGCGCCTGAAATCGACGTTCTCGTAAACGCAGAATACATCAAAAAGCAGCTCGAGGGCACAGAAAAGTCCAACGATCTCACGCGCTTCATACTGTAAAAATGCGGCTGCTTACGCAGCCGCTCGATTGAAATGAAGCTACGCTTCATTTCAATCGGGTGGGGTTGCGTTGATTTTTTGAAGATTATATTCTGAAACGGCAGGCTTTCGGCAAGCTATGAGGCAGGAAAGCAATTTTTGCTGAAAATGGTGCAACCAATTAGGGACGAAGAATGAGCGACATTCTTCGAGCGGGAGGCAGCCTTCAAAGGGCTGCTTTTTTGTTAGGTATTATACATCAAGCTGCTGCATAGTGCAACAAAAGTGCTAAACAACCATAACAATAACATATTGAACAGCCTTATGACCAGTAAACCTGACTCCTGCCCTCTGCCACTCAGTACCTGGGGAGCGATGCTGTGCATCTTTTCTCATTCGATGTGAGCTGATGACTGAGTAAGAGCACCTTACCACCATTTTTCCTGCTAGCCAGCATATACGAGTTAATTGGAATCTATGCTATTGGGAAACACAATAGCATTCTATCGCCAATCACTCCCCTACCCTGCTCCCGAATACCCCATATAGTTGCAGCAAAAAACCCGACCCAGCAGTACATACCGGATCGGGCTTTACAACGCGGACGCTGCCGGAAAGGAAGCGTCAGGACGGTAACGGGAGCCCGCAGATTTGCCACATGGCCATGCGGATGGATGAAGCAAGGATCGCGTCTGCAAAATCAAAACTGTAGCAGATGCCCAGGAGTGCCCTGTAGGCAGCAAACCATTCTGATTGAGCGGTGTCCAGGACGCTCATGGCTGCCTTAGCTTCGTCGCTTCGCGCGGTCATGAAATCAGAAAGCTGATTCTGGCTTTCGGCAAGCAAAGAAGACAGATCGTGCGCGAATGTATGGGCGGCGCAGGAGTCGAGAGTGAGCGTAAAGCCAGTTTCATCCATTTGCAGTAACAGGGAGCATTCATCTCCTGTACAGGGTAAAAGATCGCCCGGATCCGTTGGCGACAACGTGCCGCGCGTAAGGGAGCACAGTTCCGTGCAGTGAAGGACAGTATCCTGAAGCAGGATATCAGCACATGCCGTAGGCTCGCTGTCGTTCAGCTCGCACACGCCGCGGAGAGCTTCATGTCGCGCATGCCAGGCATTCCGGGCTGCCAATACAATTGCACTTTTTCCAGTAGTAGCTGCCATCGTGTTATAGAGTGAATCGATCTCTCTGATCCAGGCAATTTCCATCGCAGGATCATCACGTTCAACCGAAAGGCTTTGCGCAAGCATTTGAGAATGACGACTGCAGCAATCTACGCGCCATACGACCGCGTCTCCAAAGGAAGATATGAGCGTGCGCTTGCAGGATTCTTTGACCGGGAGTGGCTCATCCGTGAGTTCAACCCGGACGGGTTCGGAACGGAAGAAGTCGTCACGGTTCCAGTTATCATTATCTATCCAGACTGCTGTAGCAGTATTGATCAGAAAACCGGTCTGGCATTCTTCAAGAGTCGGGGCATATTTGTATTTCAACATGAAGGTTTCGTTGGCCTCGAGATCCAAGATCTTCCAGCAGGTTTCCGGATCGAGGCCGTCGTAAATCCGGACTTCTTCTATCTTGTATGGAGCAGTGTTGGTGAGGGTGATTCCAAACACTATCTCTTCGCCAGGAGTAAAGCGGCCGTCCGAGCGTTGGGCGCTGTTGAGGACCGTCTTTTGCACAGTGACTTTGTCGATGGGCATGATGGGTACGAAGACGAGGTTGGAGTTGGCTGTTTGTTGTTTACCTGTTATGGGATCGGTATATTTGACCCACGCTCTGTTGAACAGATGATCGTGAAAGCCGATTTCGTAGTGTATTCCCTCTTCATCCATTTTTATGGGAATTGTAAACGCCCTGGTTTTCGACTCGTGAGGCTTCAAGGTAAGCGATCCCATGTAACTGGCGGCATTGGAGGCGTGCAGATCGTACAGCCCCATGTACGAAAGGGTATAGTCCGTGTTGTTGGTGATTGTAATGTCGAACTTGACGATCTCGTCCACGGCGAAACGGCCAAGCGGGTCAGCAGGCTTGCTGACGAGTTCCTTGATCACCGTGACGCCATCGGGTTCTTCTTTTTCTTCGGCTGCATCCTCTGCCGTTCGGAGACTTGCGTGAGTTGTCTGAGATACAGCGGTGCGATATTCCTCTGTTTCAGGATCCTTCCAGAAAGCGGAGGCAGCGTTAAACAGGTGGTATAAGCTGCAATCTTCCTTCGTGGGGATATAAGTGTAGGTGAGATGCTCTGTCTTTCCCGCAGGCAGGTAAGCCAGTGTCTTCCAGTAGCCGGTACCGGGCACGAGGTTTTCAAACAAGCTGATATCAGAGATATCGTTCGGCGTTTCGTTGGTGACAGCCAACTCATATGTCACTGTTTCACCTTCCATGTACCAGCCTGTCGGATGGCACGAGATACTTGTGATCGTCTGTGACAGAGATAGGCCAGGCTTTTCCATAGCAGGCGCTACTGCCCAGGGCATGATCTGTACCATCCAGGGATCAGAGAGGATGGATGCATCATTCGATGCAGG
>JAIKYG010000078.1:0-22879 GCA_024683475.1 Clostridiales bacterium
CGGAAAAGCCAGGCACGGAAAACATGGGTCTATATAGAATAATAAATAACCAAGAACGTAATAACCAAGAAAAGAATAATAAAGCACACAGCCACCAAGAACGCGCGGGCGCGGGCGGCGGTGCTTTTTCTGAAAATGATGTTGACGGGGAGAACGAAACGAAGGACGCTGACGCTAAAGGGAATGACCTTCGACCAATGACCGCCGTTCCCCGACCAATGACCGCCTCCGCTGCAGATACTCCGGACATTCGCGTCAGCGCACATCCTTTGTCCGGCTGTGCCGGACGACCAACGACCAATGACCTTCGACCAATGACCTCTTCATCCGTCTCCTACGCCTTACGTCAGGGGATCGAACTCAGCGAAAACAACCTGAAGGAGCTGGAGGTCTTCGCCGATAAACTCGGCGGCGAAGCCGTGGTCTGGGCGGTGGACGAGGCGCTCGCCTCGGGCAAAAAGTTCTACGCCTACGTGCGGGGCATACTGAACAAACGCATCGCCCTGGGCGCGAAGAACATGACCGACATCCGCTCGATGGAAGAAAGGAGACACGCCGGAAGCGATAAATATCTCGGCCGCGAAAGGCCCGGAAATGCTTCGAGCCGCTTTGACTGCGACATCACGGTGTGAGGGGGGACGAAGCTTTTAGCTTTTAGCTTTTAGCTGTTAGCTGCGAGCTGTGAGAGGCTTACGCGAATGGGCAGTCTGACACGTTTTGCGCGGCAGAATGCCGCGTCATTGCGAACGAGCGAAGCGAGTGTGGCAATCCGCTCTTTACTGATGGGGGTACGGATTGCCACGGCTACGGAACGCTCGCTGCTCTGGAAGTCCACTGGACTTCCATTCACTACTGCTCGCGCACAATGACGCAAGGAGAAGGACAGGCGTGCCAATGGGAAACTTTGTTTGGCGTCAGCCAAACGACCAATGACCAACGACCAACGACCAACGACGCGGCGCTTGCGCCGCTCTAAAAGCTAAAAGCTAATGGCTGACAGCTGACACATCACCGACATCCGCTCGATGGAAGAAAGGAGACACGATGGAAGCGATAAACATTACTGCCGCGAAAGGGCTGGAAATGCTCCGGGCCGCTTTGACTGCGACATCACCGTCTGACCCCGCTTTAGCCGAAAGGAAGAAGGCGGAGATGATCAACTCCACCCCCGACCGCCTGAACGAGCAGGACGGCTACGACTGCCCCCTGTGCATGAACCGGGGGTATTTTCAGGAGGTGGACGACTCCACCGGCAACCTCTACACCCCCGTGCGCCCCTGCAAGTGCATGAAAGTGCGGGAGATCCTGGCGCGCATCAGGCAAAGCGGCCACGTGCACGCGCTCAAGACGCGCACCTTCGAAAGCTTCGACGCCAAGGAGGACTGGCAGAAGCAGATGCTCGCCACCGCGAAGGGCTACGCCGAGGGCTGGAACGGGAAAAACTGGCTGCTGCTGTGCGGACAGCCCGGCTGCGGCAAGACCCACCTGTGCACGGCGGTGTGCGGCGAGCTGCTCAAAAGGGGCGTGGCGGTGGAGTTCGCCCTGTTGCGGGACGAGATGACGCGCTTAAAACGCGCCATGACCGAGGAGGGCGACGCCTTCGAAAGGCAGCTGAAGCGCCTGAGGGAGTGCGAAGCGCTGTATCTGGACGACCTGTTCAAGCCCGTCAAGGGCACCGAGCCCTCCCCCGCGGACGTCAAGCTCACCTTCGACATCATAAACCACAGGTACGAAAACGAGCTCCCCACGATATTAAGCGGGGAGCTTTCGCTGAACCAAATGCTGGAGCTGGACGAAGCCGCCTCCTCCCGCATAGCGGAAATGGCGCGGGCGCACAGGCTGTATATCGGCAGCGCCCCGGGGAGGAACAAGAGGCTGGAGTGAGGGGCGGAGGGAGCGAGCTTTTAGCTTTTAGCTGTTAGCTGCGAGAATGCGCTGCGGCGCAGGAAACGACGGACGCAGAGAGAGACACATCGCACGCACAACAAAAGCGGCGCTTGCGCCGCTTCTAAAAGCTAAAAGCTAAAAGCTGACAGCTACAACAGCATCGACATGACGGCGAAGAAGGCGATCAGCAGCAAAAGCAGCGCGGCTTCCTCCTTCCAGTGCTTCTTCATCAGCCCCGCGACCTCGCGCATGAAGGCGTTGGGCCAGTACCACCAGGCGGTTTTGCCGCCCGTGCCCTCCGCCTCCAGCCCCGCCGCCAGGGCGCAGATGCCGCTGCGGAACACGTGGTAGCTGGTGGTCACGAACAGCACCCTGCCGCCCGGGGCGACCCTGTCCGCGATCTTTTTGGAGAACAGCATGTTCTCTTCGGTGTTCTTTGAGGCGGTCTCCGGGAAGATGGACGCGTCCGGCACGCCGTTTTGGGTCAGATACCTGCGCATGGCTTCCGCCTCCGGCATGGGTTCGTCTCTGCCCTGCCCGCCGGACGGGATGAACACCGCGCTTTTGCCGCTTTGCTCCTTCTGCTGCCAGAAAAACTCCAGCGCCCGGTCCACCCGGCCCTTGAGCAGGGGCGGCAGCGTGCCGTCGGGCCTGAAAAAGCAGCCCAGTATGATTATGGCGTCCTTGCCGAACGCGGGACGGCGCCTTGCCGCGGTGACCGCGCAGATGACGGAGCCCGCCAGCATGCACTCGAAGTAAACGAACACGGTGGCGTAACTGTTCTCGAGGGTGCCGCGCACGCGCCCCTCCCACTCCGAGCCCATGAAGTCGCGGGTGATCAGGAACAGCCACACCGCCTCCCCCGCGATCAGAACGAAGCTCACCGCGAGGCCCAGCGCGTTCTGGGGCGAGGGGCGCTCGTGCTTAAGCAGCACCAGGTTGCTGACCGCGAGCGCGAGGGCGAAAACGAGGATCACGGGTATGGTCACGGTCATAAAGCCGGCGCTCGCGCGGGTTATGGCGTCCAGCGCGGCGTACATGTTGAAGTTCAGGGGATCCGCCAGGTGCCTTGCCGTCACCATCAGCAGCATCCCGCCCGTGACCAGGGAGAATATCGAGAAGCCGGAAAAATACACCGAGGCCTGGGAATAGTACCCGGGGCCCTTCGCCCGGGAATAGTGCCACAGCATTATGGCGCTTATCAGGAACCAGAACAGCGCGGAGGAGACCAGCATCACCGTGTCGCCGGTAAAGCCCCGGGTCTGCCAGTCGTACACCGTGCCCAGCCGGTCCACCGAGTACATGCGGTAGGCGCGCGTCTGCCCGTCCGCCCCCACCACGCGCACCGCCGTTTCGCCCCTGCCCGCGGGACGCACGGTGAAAGTGACGCTACCGTCCTGGGTATGGACGTCGGAGACGGAGATTATGCCCGGGTCCTCCGCCTCGAGGCGCAGGCCCTCCTTCGCGGCGCCGAACAGCTCCACCCGCGCGGTGTAGGAGCGGCTGAAGGTCAGGCGGCACAGGGCGAACAGCGCAAGCAGCGCCGCCGCCAGGGCGAGTATCTGTCTTGCTGCCTGCTTCATGGCGCGCCTCCTTCGTAAAGCCGTTTTGTGTATTATACATCAGCCCGCCCCCGCTTTCAATACCGCCCGCCGCCCCGTTGCCGCCGCCTTTTTGGGCGCGTCTATTGTAATTTGCGCTAAAATAATGTAAAATACGGGTACAGGACATGACACACCCGCGGCAAAAACCGCTCTTACAGCTAAACGAGGAGGAAGAGACCGTGAAAAAACTGCTTTTGACCGTGCTGGCGCTGCTTATCGCCCTCACCGTGCTGGCGGAAGGCGACATCGTGCCCGAAGGCGCGGAAAAGTTCATCGGCGACTGGCAGGACGGCGAGACGTTCATACTGATGGACTGGGACGACGAGTGCTTCCGCGTGCTGATAATCCAGGGACGCGACGACGGCCAGACGGAGTGGGAATACAGCTGCCTGTACGACAGCGAGACCGGCGCGCTGGCATCCCTGCCCTACGGCGTAAGGCGGGAGGTCGTGTTCGACGACAACGGCGAATTCGTGTCTTCCGACGAAGTGTACGGGGACGGCGAGGCCGCGTTTGCTATCGACGAAAACGACCGCCTGACCTGGCAGGACGAAAAGGACGGCGCGGGCGACGGCCTGGTGTTCGAAAGGCTGCCCGGCTTCGAGCCCCTGTTCTCCGACATGCGCGAGGCGCTGGCGGACGAGGGCTATACGGGCTTTGAAGGCACCTCCTGCGGCTACTACGTGGCGGTGGTGGAGGTTGACGGCGCCCTGAACCGCGTGGCGGCGGAGCTGGACGAGACCGCGCTCAAGCTGGAAGATGCGATATACGAAAGCGACGACCTGTCCGCGGCGGTCGAGGCGTACGAGGATTACGTAAGGACGCTGCCCGTCAGCTACCTTGAGGAGATCGTGCAGCAGTCGATGACCGAAGAGGAGACGGCTCAGATAATAGGCAAAACGATAGGCGAACTCGAGGAGCAGGGCTTCGAGGCGCTCTCCTTCGACGACGGAAGCGAGGCGTTCGTGGTCACGATGGCGTTCGGCATGTACGACTACGACCTCACTGTCAACGAAAGCGTGGACATACAGGCGCTGTGGGACGGCAAGGCGGACTACGAGACGCTCACGGTGAAGAGCGCGGTGTACGCGGGGCTCTCCCCCAACGTGACGGACTTAAACTACCTGCCCGACGGCACCTGGTACGACACCGAGTTCGGCTTTGAGGGCGAGGACGACGGCTTCGACCTGATGGAGGCGCTGTTCGAGGCGGTGCAAAGCGGCGAGCTCGACCTTGAGACGCTGGAAAGCACGCTAAGGGAAGCGGTGCCCGACCAGGCGGACGAGATAATGGGCTACCTGAAAAGCATGATCAAGACCTTCGGCGCTTCCGAAGACGAGGACGCCGGGGACTGATCCCCCTTTACGACTGACTTTTCCCGCCGGCGGCGGGCGCGGACGCGAAAACAGGCGCGGTCCGGCCTTCCGCCGGTTTTTGTTATGTTTGCATTAATCGCAGAAAAGGCAGTTGACGGCTGTCACCTCCGGTGTTATAGTATACACAGATGACACGCGTCACCTATAGGAGGTACCCCATGAAGAATCTTGCCGAGAAGATCTCAGCATCGGAACTCGAGGTCATGCAGGTGCTGTGGGAGGCGGGGGACGCCCTGCCGCTCACGGACATACGCAGAACTCTGCAGTCGCGCTTCGACTGGAGCGATCCCACCGTAAAGACGCTGGTAAGGCGCCTGTGCGAGAAGGGCGCGGTAAAGCAGGAGAAGCGGGAAGTGTTTTATTATCTGCCCTGTATGAGCCGTGACGAATACAACGCCTGGGCGGCGGGAGACATGGTCAACCGCCTGTTCAAAGGAAACGCCCAGGAACTGGTGGCGGCGCTGGTGAAGGGCAACGGCTTAAGCAGCTCCGACATAGACGAATTAAGGGCGATGTTCAAGGTGGAGGGCGACTGATATGGCGGAATTTCTGTATACCGTGCTGTCGCTCACCCTAGCGGGCAGCGCGCTGGGGCTGATAGTGCTGCTGGTGTCGAAGACGGCGGGCAAAAAGCTGTCCAGCCGCTTCGTGTACCTGTGCTGGGCGCTGGTGATACTGCGCTTTGCGCTGCCGCTGAACGGCGTGATAGGCGTGTCCTTCATTAAGGAAGCCGCCCCCGAACCGGTCCGCAGTGTGAGCACCGACGGCAGGGCGGGGCTGTACGTCTCCCCCTTAAGCCGCACCGAGGGCACGCTCACCTGGGAAAGCGCGATAGAGAACGTGCGCAAGCAGGCGGAACAGCCCGCGCAGACGTCTTCCAAGGGCGCCGTGGTCGCGGTATCGGCGAATAACGGCAATATAACCGGCTCCGCCGCCCCCGCCCCCCGCATTCCCTTTTACAAAGACCCGGACTTCTGGTTTTACCTGTGGCTGAGCGGCGCGCTTTTAAGCTTCCTGGGCACAGTGATAAGCTTCGGGCGCTTCCGCCGCCTGCTGTACAGGACATTAAAGCCCGCCCGGCCCCTTGACAGCTCCGTATTAAACGCGCTTAACGCCTCCCCCTTCCCCGCGCTGTACCGCTCCGACAAGGTGAGCACCACGGTGCTGCTGGGGCTGGTGAGGCCCGTGATAGTGCTGCCCGACCGGGAATACTCTTCCGACGACCTCGACCGCATATTAAGGCACGAACTCACCCACTACCGCCGGGGCGACCTCGCCCTCAAATGGCTGCAGACCGTGGTGTACGCCGTGCACTGGTTCAATCCCCTGGTATACCTGTTCCGCTCCCAGACCACGCTGTACTGCGAACTGAGCTGCGACCAGAAGCTGCTCAAACGCATGGGCCGGAACGACAAACAGTCCTACGGCGAACTTCTCCTAAACCTCGCCGCGGACAGGGCGCTTCCCCGGCGGGTGATAGCCGTGAGCTTCACCACCCAGAAGCGCGATCTGAAAGAAAGGCTGGTACAGATAATGACTTTTAAGAAACTCGGAAAACAGGCGCTGGCGCTGAGCCTCGCCGTTGTGATGGCCATATTCGGCTGCGCGTTCGTGCTGGGCCCCGCGAAGGCTTCCTCCGCCGACAGCGCGAAAAACGAGGCCGAGACCCCGTTTGAGACCATAAACGTGTCCACCGTGGACGAATTCATCGAAGCCTTGGGCAGCAACCGCAAAATAGTGCTCGCCCCCGGCACCTACGACCTGAGCCTGGCCTCCGGCTACGGCAGGGACCAGGGCGACAGCTACTACTGGGAAAACACCTGGGGCGACGGCTGGTCCCTGGTGCTGAACGAGGTCAATAACCTGACCATAGAGGGCGAAGGCGGCGCGGAAAGCGTCAGCATCGTCACCCGTCCCCGCGACGCCGCGGTATTGCGCCTGCTGGGTACCAACAACCTCACCATACAGGGCATCACCGCCGGCCACACCATCCTGCCCGACGCCTGCCAGGGCGCGGTCATCGAAATGTACGGCTGCCGCAGCGTCGCGATCAACGACAGCGTGCTCTTCGGCTGCGGCACCATAGGCATACAGGCCAACGAGTGCTGGAAGATCCGCTGCGAGAACACCGTGATCAAGGAATGCACTACCGCCGCGCTCGAAGTCGCCAACAGCTCCGATATCACCTTCTACGGCTGCGAGTTCCGCAATATCAAGGCCCACGACGGCTATCCCGGATCGTACGTGATCACCGCCTACAACACCACTTACCTGGGCGTGTACAACACCGCCATCCACGACAACTATGTGGGCGCGCTGGTGGACTGCTCCAACTCCAACCGCGTGGAGATCGCCGGCTGCCGCGTGTACGGCAACAAGGTGTCCACCGGCTTCAGGCTCTACGGCAACAGCATCGCGGTGGACGGCTGCGAATTCAAGGACAACAACCTTAGTGAGTTCAACTGGTTCGGTCCCGACATCAATTACGTGTTCGACCTGGAAGACAACGCGCTGGACGCCGAGGCGCTTGAGAACATGCAGTACAAGGAGTTCACCTCTTCCGGCGAAAAAGCGCCTTCCGCCGACAAGCCCGAGGGCAAAAAGCTGGACGACGGCACCACCGAGTACCACGTCTCCACGGTGGACGAGCTGCTCGCCTGCCTGGGCAGCGACACGGTGATCTACCTTGAGGGCGATTCCTTCGAGCTCTCCTCCGCCTCCGCCTACGGCAGCGGACTTGCCTCCAACTACTACTGGACGCAGTGCTACGACGGCTACGGGCTGGTGCTGATAGGCGTAAACAACCTTAAGCTGATCGGCGCGCCCGGCAAGGTGAACGTGGAGCTCATGCCCCGCTCCGCGGACGTCATGGCCTTCAAGTACTGCAGCAACGTCACGCTCGAAAACCTGGTGCTGGGCCACATCAGGGGCGCGGGCAGCTGCACCGGCGACGTCGTCTCCTTCCTGGGCTGCGACGCCTGCACGCTGGACAACTGCGAACTCTACGGCTGCGGCGTGAACGGCGTGAACGCTTTCGGCAGCGTGGATCTCCGCATCAACAACAGCGAGATCTACGAGTGCAGCTCCTACGCCGCGGTGATCAGCGACTGCGAAGGCACCCGGTTCGACAACGTGACCATCTACGACTGCGGCTCCAACAGCATCCAGACCCAGCGCAGCCGCGTGATGTTCAGCGGCTCCACCTACTACACCGACTCCTACGTGCCCAGGAGCTACGACGACGAAGTATCCTACTATTACGGCGACGACGGCACCCTGTACGAAAGCTACGGCGAAGAGATCTACGGTCATGCCCTTGAGCCGGAAGAAGCCCATGCCGATACCGAGCCGGAAGGCGACGTCTGACACACCCCATCCACTGAACTGAAAGACCGCCGCGGGACGATCCCCGCGGCGGCCGCTTTTTGCGGAAAATGCCGCTTCTCCGCCCCGCGCCCCGCAACGCCGCCCCCGCCGACCCGCCTTGACGGTGTGCGCCCCCGGTCCGCGCCCCGCAGGCGCAAAAAGCTTGATAAGCTCCGCGAAATAAAGTATACTGTGTGTGCTCCGCTTCTGTTACGACGCGCAGGGGCGCGCGGCGATGGTGAAGCACAACGGAGTGATGTACGGGTATACTGACAGCAACTTGAAAGACAAGCTCACGGTCTTTGACAATGCCACATACACATATGACTCGATAGGCAATCTGACGAACGACGGCTGGTGGACATATACCTGGGAAGCCGGACGCCAGCTAAAGAAGCTGAGCCACGGGACAGGCGCTGACCTTGCAGAGATAGAGTTCACATACAACCATGCCGGGATCAGGACGAAGAAGGTAAAGAAGCTGGGAGGTACTGTAACAGGGACGACTGAGTACATTCTTAACGGCGACAAGGTCGTGGAACAGATATTTACCGATCATGTCCAAAACACAGTCGACGTCTTACACTTCTACTATGACGCTCAGGGTAAGCCCGCGATGGTTAAGCACGGCAGCAACATGTACGGGTACGTGTATAACCTGCAGGGCGACGTGCTGGGGCTGTTAGACAACAGCGGCAGTGCAGTGGCGGAGTACGGATATGACGCATATAGGCTATGTGTTTCAGGGCTAGATACCATAATCTCAAACGGTAAGACTAAAAGCAATTATGAAAACTATTGTAAGGCGTACAAGAAGGCAATAGATTACAACGAAACCGTAAGAAACAACTTAGAATGTATTGAAGAAATGTTCTCATAGAAAAGAGTTATACACGCCTATGAAAACGACAAAATCAAGCCGGTCGCCAGCATCACCCAGGGCAGCGGCGCGAACGCGTTCAACCTGGCGTACACGTATGACAGCAGGGGGAACATAACCTCAGAGACACGGAACGGGAACACGACTGCGCATGCCCCATCCGCCAAACGAAAAGACCGCCGCGGGACGATCCCCGCGGCGGCTTTGCTTGCGGAAGGCTACGGCTGCGTCTTAAGGTGTTCCCTTAACACGGCTACCCCCTGCAGGGGCGGGCAGAAGCGCGCGCTCTCCCCCGGCTGTATCTCGTTCCACACGGTCTCAAGCCCGAACCAGCGGACATCGTCCACCTCCGAAGCCTGCAGCGTCAGGGCGGAAACGTCCACCGGCTCCGTGTACATGTACACCCAGGTCACCTCGTTGTCCCTGAACGGGCGGCCGCGGAAGTCCCTTACATAATCGATGGAGAACCTGCCTATAAAGCGCAGCTGCTCCGGGGAGGCGCTTATGCCCAGCTCCTCCTTAAGCTCCCTTAGCGCCGACATAAGCGGCTCGTCCCCCGCGGGTATGTGCCCAGCGGAGGAGGTGTCGTACAGGCCGGGAAAGGACTCCTTTTCCATGCTGCGCTTCTGCAAAAGCACCTCCCGGCGCGCTTTGTCCCCCCTGACTATCCACACGTGAGCCGTGCGGTGGCGTATGCCCTCACTGTGCGCCGTGTCCCGCGCGACGGTCCGGCCCGTGGGCAGGCCGTTTTCGTCCACTATATCCAGATATTCCATGTCAGCCCGCCTCCCCGCTTTCGGTTCCGGTGCTTTCCGTTTCCGTTGCTTCCGCTGCGACCTCCGTGCCCCGGGGGCTTTCGTCCACGGGGATATAGCCGCCGTTTTCCCCGGCAAGTTCCCTGAGCGCCTTTATGACCGCCTCGTTGTCGGTGGGCGCGTCCGCCTCCGGCACCACGGGCGCCTTGCCCGCGAACACGCTGCCCGGCACGGTGGCGTTGAAGTCGCAGGTGCACACCCGGTAAACGGGGTCCGTGCCGCTTAAGTCCACTTGGGTGCCGTCGTCAAGGGTGATAGTCAGCACGGTGTACTCCCTGTCGTCCCTGTCCGCGCCCGGGTCTCCCGCGGCTGAATAGGTGAAGGTCAGGCCGGACACCTGGTCCCCGTGGTTGGGCTGCTTAAGCGCGTTTGCCAGCTGACGGGCGAGCTCCTGCCCGCTTATGTCGAACACCAGCAGCTTGTTCCCGAAGGGCAGCATGGAGTACACGTCCGCCACGGTGACCGCCCGGGACGCCTCCCCCCTGGCGAGCTTGAAGCTCGCGCGGATGCCGCCCGAGTTGTAGAACGCCGCCACGGTGCCCTGCGCCCTTGTGGCTCTCAGCATCAGGGAGGTGATCCAGTTGCCCGCGCTCGACGCGCCCACCGCGCGGCTGCCCACGACGGGCGTCTCGATATAGCCCAGCACCTCGCTCATGCCCTCCTGTATGGCGTCCCAGCACGCGCGGGAGATGTCCATTATATCGGGGTCGAGGCCCGGGGCGGTCTCGGGGGTGTCGTAAAGCGCGCTTCTGTCGGAATACACGTCGGTATAGGATGGGTCTTCCGCCCGCACGGAGCCGTCCTCCCCCAGCACCAGCACCGCGGAAGCGAAGCCGTAGGCGTAGCAGTTGCCCTGTATGTATGTGATGCCGTTGGACGCCACGCCCGTTTTGATGTCGTGGGAGTGGCCGCCGCACACCAGCTGCACCTCAGCCGGGTCCATGGCTTCGGCGACGGCGATGGGCTCGCAGTGGGCGAGGATCACGGTGGCGTCCGGGCGCTCCGTCTCGTTCACGCGGCGCACCAGCGCGCCCAGCGACCGCATGGAGGAGTCGATATAGTAGGGCGCGATCTTCGAGGTCATGATCGAATTGCGGTAGTCGGGGATGTAGCCTATCACCGCGATGCGCTTGCCCGCCTTTTCTACCACGGCGTAGTCCCGGGTGAAGGCCGCCCTCTGTCCCGTGGCCCTTTCGTACAGGCCGCCCGCCAGCACGGGGATCTTCGGGTCGCCCAGGCAGTCGCCCAGCTCGTAGGGCGGCAGCGTGCCCTCCTGATCGCCCGCGTACTCCGCGGCGTCCCAGTCGAACTCGTGGTTGCCGAGACCCACCGCGTCGTAGCCCATTTTGTCCAGCTCCGCCCGTATCACCGCGCCGCCCGTCATAAGCGACACCGGCGCCCCCTGGTACAGGTCGCCCCCGTCCAGCAGCAGCACGCCGTCGTATTCACCCGACTCGCGTGCCCGGTTCACGAGGAACGCGATGCGCGCCAGCCGGTACTGGATCCGGTCGTAGCTGCCCGCGGACACGTCCATTATATAGCCGTGGATGTCCGTGGTCTCTACCACGAGCACGCGCGTTTCGCCAAGCGCCGTAAGCAGGCACAGGCACAAAAGAAGTATGAGCGCTCTTTTCATATCAAGCCCCGCCTTTATGTGTCGTTAAGGGGTCCGTACGGCCCGATTATACCACACGCGGCAAAGATTTGGAATACGCGCCCCGCGCCGCCCGGGTTTTTTGGCGTTTTTTCGCCCGGACGGTTTTTTTCGCGGGCGGTACATGCTATAATAGCACATAACGCGCCGAAAGAGGTACGGATTTATGAAACGGATGCTCCCGATGCTGCTTTGCCTCGCGCTGCTGCTTTGCGCCGCTTTAGCCGAACAGGGCGCCGCCGCGCCCGTCGGTTACAAGGAACTTATGGACGACCTGCTCGCCGTGTGGACGCTCGAAAACTCGCCCGAAGAGGCGGACGCCGGATACAAACTGCTTTTGGCCCGGTCCATGGTCAAACAGGACCTGGAGGAGCTTGACGACCCCATTGCGGACGCCGTCGCGGATATCTGGGAAAGCACTTACCTGGACCCCGCCTTCAAAGTGCTGATCAGCGGACAGGACGACCCCGCCTCCCTGCCCGTGTCCGGCAGGCACGCCTTCGTGGTGCTGGGCTTTAAGCTGGAGAACGGGGAGATGGCGGACGAACTGAAAGCCCGCTGCGAAGCCGCGGCGGAAGCCGCCAGCGCCTTCCCGGATTCGATACTCGTGTGCTCCGGCGGCGCCACGGGCGAAAACAACCCGCTGAGCCGCATCGAGGCGGGGCTGATGAAACAGTACCTGTCCGAGACCTGCGGCATAGACCCCGCGCGCATCTTCACCGACGAACGCGCCATGGACACGGCGGACAACGCCGTGAACACCTTTGCCATCCTGAAGGAGCACGGCATAGAGCAGTTCACCCTGGTCACCTCCTCCTACCACCAGAAGCGCGCCGCGGCGCTGTACCTCACCCTGGCGGCGATAACGCAGCTCAAGGACGGGTATAGCCTGTCCCTTGCGGGCAACTTTTCCGCATACGTCGAAACGGACGAACGCACCGTATCCATGGACGCCCGGATAGCGGCGCGGCAGCTGACAGGCATGCTTGGCGCGCTCGCGCCGAAAAAGGCTGAATAGCGCCCGAATAAAACCATACGCGAACCGAAAGGAGACATACCATGAAATTTTCCGAGATGCCCTATAAACGCCCCGACCCCGAACAGGTGAAGGCGGAGCTGTCCCGGTTCACCGAAAAGCTCAGAAACGCCGCCTCTTATGAGGAAGCCCGCCGCGTCTTCCTTGAAAAAGAGGAAGCGGAAAAGGAAGTCGACACCATGGGCACCCTCGCCTACGTGCGCCACTCCATCGACACCCGCGACGAGTTCTACGACGGCGAGATCGAGTTCTGGGACGAAGTCGAGCCCGAGTTCGAGGAGTACGAACAGGCGTGGAACGACACGCTGCTCTCTTCCCCCTTCAGGCCGGAGTTCGAAAAGGAGTTCGGCAGCCTGCTGTTCTTAAACGCCGAGATCCGCAAAAAGACCTTCTCCCCCGAGATAATCGGTGACATGCAGAAGGAGAACGAGCTGACCACCGAGTACGGCAAACTGACCGCCTCCGCGCAGATACCCTTCGAGGGCGGCGTGTACACCCTGTCCCAGCTGGAACCCTTCCAGACCGACGCCGACGACGAGCGCCGCCTGGCCGCCTGGAAAGCCAAGGGACAATGGTACAAGGAAAACCAGGAGCGCCTCGACGGCATATACGACGAGCTCACCCATTTACGGGACGCCATGGGCAGAAAGCTGGGCTACGGCGGATACACGCAGCTCGGTTACTACAACATGCAGCGCAACTGCTGGACCAAGGAGGACATAGAAAAGTTCCGCTTCGCGGTGAAGAAATACCTGGTGCCCGTGGCGGACCGCATCATGCGGGAACAGGCAAAGCGCCTGGGCAAGAGCTATCCGCTGTCCTTCGCGGACGCCGCGCTCACCTTCCGCAGCGGCAACCCCCGCCCCGAGGGCAGCGCGGACGACATCCTCGCCCAGGGCAAGAAGTTCTACGACGCCCTCTCCCCCGAGACGAGCGAGTTCTTCCGCATGATGCTGGACAACGAGCTTATGGACGTGCTCTCCACCGAGGGCAAGGAGGGCGGCGGCTACCAGACCGACCTGTCGTATTATAAGGTCCCGTTCATATTCGCGAACTTCAACGGCACCCAGGGCGACGTGGAAGTCGTCACCCACGAGGCGGGGCACGCCTTCGAGTACTGGCTGAACCGCGACCGCGTCCCCACCGAGTACGCCGAGCCCACCGCCGAAGCCTGCGAAGTTCACTCCATGAGCATGGAGTTCTTCGGCTGGAAAAACGCCGAGGGCTTCTTTGGCAGGGACGCCCGCAAGTTCATGTACAGCCACCTGGCGGGGGCGATCACCTTCATCCCCTACGGCACCATGGTGGACCACTTCCAGCACATCGTATACGAAAACCCGGACATGACGCCCGCCGAGCGCCACGGGGCGTGGAAAAAGCTGCTGGGCATATACCAGCCCTGGCTCAAACTGGACGGGGAGATCCCCTTCTTCTCCGACGGCGAGGGCTGGCAGCGGCAGAGCCACATCTACGAAAGCCCCTTCTACTACATCGACTACTGCCTGGCGCAGACCGTGGCGCTGGAGTTCTGGGCCATGATACAGAAGGACCCGCGTGACGCCTGGGAGCACTACATGGCCTACACGAAGCAGGGCGGCAGCCGCACCTTCACCGAGCTGCTCAGGCACGCGGACCTGGCCACTCCCTTTGACGAAGAGTGCCTGAAGGGCGTGTGCGAGGCGGCGGTCAAGTGGCTGGACGGGTTCGACCTCACGGGGATCGAATAGGCATCCGCAGGTTTTTAAGCGCGCAGAAAGGCGGCCGAAGGCATTTTCCTTCGGCCGCCGTGTTTATAAAGTCTACAGTTCAGTGAGCGCTATGGGGGCGTTAAGCAGGCTTATGCTGATGGGCATGTCCCAAATGAGTTTGGGCAGCTCGCGTATCAGCCCCGCGGGGGCGGAAGAGAGTATGCCCGGCAGCGCGCGCATCGCGAACGCCCGGTCCAGCGCCTCTTTCCTGTCCCCGGACATGAGCGCTTCCAGGGCGGCGCAGAACTCGTACATGTCGGACAGCGTCCTGCGGCTGAAGCGCACGCCCCTGTCCCTGAGCTGCTTTATGAGCGTCTCCATGCGCAGCGTGTTTTCGCCGCTGACGTCCCCGGAAGAGGAGAACATCTTCGTGAAAGCGTCCAGGCGGGGCGCAGCGGCGGACGCCCTGACGGGCTTAAGCCGCGTCCACTTTTCGGGCGCGTAGGGCTTAAGGCGGATAAAGAACGCCCTGTCCAGCAGCCTGGGGTCAAGAGGATAGCCGTAGCCCGCGTCCTGGCAGGTCATAAGCACGGTGACGCCCTTTTCCTTAAGGCGGAAGGCGCTATCCATCATGCCGCGGCTCTGGTCGTCGCTTCGGGCGGCGTTGACGTCTTCTATCGCGACCAGCCGGGGAGTCAGCCGGTCGTCGGCCAGCATAAGGGCGGTGAACGCCGCGCTCTTGCGCGCGTCCGAGGTGCCCGCGTCTATCTTAACGTACCTTTCGGCGCCCTCCTGGGTGAGCCCCAGCACGTCCGCCAGCGCGTCCGCAAACGCGCTCTTGCCGCAGCCGGGCTCGCCGGACACCAGCACTATGCCGCCCACGTTAACGGCGATGAGCAGGCTGAGCGCCTCGTCGTTCGTAAGCGCCATGCCCATCTTCTCAAAGCGGCTGCGCAGGTCGCTGACCAATTGGGCGGGAGTGAATTCCTGGGTCTCGGGCACGCCGGTGAACGCGCCTTCCTGCGCCTGCACCCCGTCCCGTATCAGCCCCGCGGCGCGGCTGAACATGGCGAACTTCAGAAACTCTCCGTCCAGCTTCGCCTGGCCTTCGCCGGAAAGCAGCCTTTCCGCTTCCCTCTGCGCCTGGCGCGCGCTCTCCGCCGCCCTCAGGCGGATCTCCTTTTCCTGGTCGAGCCGCGCGGTCTCCTGCTCCAGCCGGGCGAACTCCTCACGGTGGGCGAGGCGGGTCTCCTCCATTATCTCGCCCTGCTTCTGGAGCTTCTGGTTTTTGAGCTTGTCTATCTCGTTTAAGAGCTTTAAACGCTCGCCTTCCAGTTCGTCAAGCACCCTGTCGCGCGCTTTGGCGGTATCCGCCGCGCCCTCTCCCGACACGCCCAGAAGCTCCTTAAGGCCGCTTACGGCATTAAGTCCCCTTGCGAGCGCGCCTTTGGCGTCCTTAAGCTCCAGCGCTTCCTTTACCGCGTCCACCGCCCTGTCCACGGGCGAAACGGCGGCGTTCAGGCAGGCGGAGTCGCTGACCGACGCGCCCAGTTTTTCCACGCGGCTCTGCTTCCACTGCTCGTCGACTATCTCGAATATGCTGCGGCCCCTGCGGGGATTTAACCCCGTCTGGCCGACGGAAGCGTCGCTTTTCCTGCGGGCGGCGCGCTCCCCGTTTTCCGCCTTGGCGGGAGAAGCGGGCTTTTCCTCCGCCGGCTTCTCCTCTTTTGCGGGCGCGGGCGCGGGGGCGCTTTCGGGGGCGGGCTTTTCCTCCACGGGCCTGGGCTGGGCAAGCTCATCAGACACGTACAAAAGCACTTCGCGGCCGTCACGTGTCAGGGTCTTGAGCCCCTCGCAGGGCAGGTCGAGCTGCTCGCACGCCTCGTCGGGAGCAAGCGCCGTTTCGCCCGTCTCTTCGTCCCGGGAAGGCACGAAGGGGCCTTTGAGCCTGTCGCCGTCCTTGAGCAGCACGCGGGATGTGTACACCGTTTCGCCCTGCTTAAGCGCCGCGCCGCCGGCTGCCGCGGTCTCGACCACCTGCATGAGCCTGGTTTCGCCGCAGGCGCCTATCACGTCGGAATACACTATGAAACGGTTTATCTCGCCGTTTTCGGGATTGTAGTTTTTGTTGGGGCGGATCTTCTCGCTTTCGCCGGGAAAGCGGCTCAAGTCCATCAGGCAGTAGCCGCTCAGTGCGCGCATGCGGTTTTTGAACCTGAGCGCCTCGTTTTTGTCGGGCACTATGCGGATATAGCCTTCGTCGGGAAACTCACGGGCGCACTCCTCTGCGTCCAAAAAGCCCGCGCCGTCGTTTACCAGCACGGGACGCAGCCTGAAGTAGGCGCGCTGGGGATTGTCCTCCTCCAGCTGACATATGGCGATTTTTCCGGGGAGAGTCATATATTTCCTCCTGATTTTACCGCGGTTTTGTTTGTTTGATAAGCGGTTTATTTAATTATAGTTGCAACCCGCAACCGCGTCAAATAATAAATTTCTTCAAATGTAAAAAAAACCGCCTTTTCGGGTAGCATTTTTTTGAAACTTAATGTATAATTAAAGTGAAGTAATCCCCTTTACATAAAAAGGAGGTATGTATATATGAGAACCAAACAGGTAGTGGCCATGCTTCTGGCGGGCGGACAGGGCTCGCGGCTGGGTCTGCTGACCCGGGTCACCGCAAAGCCTGCCGTTCCCTTCGGCGGCCGCTACAGGATCATCGACTTTCCCCTTTCCAACTGCGCCAACTCCGGCATAGACACGGTGGGCGTGCTCACCCAGTACCAGCCCCTGGAGCTCAACAGCTACATCGGTTCCGGCGCGAGCTGGGATCTGGACCTGACCGACGGCGGCGTGTTCGTGCTGCCCCCCTACGTGCAGGGCTCCGAAGGCCGCTGGTATTCCGGCACCGCCGACGCCATCTACCAGAACCTGGCGTTCATAGACCAGTATTCCCCCCGCTATGTGCTGATACTCAGCGGAGACCATATATATAAGATGGACTATTCCGCCATGCTGGACTACCACATCAAGCAGCAGGCGGACATCACAATAGCCGTGCGCCCCGTGCCCTGGGAGGAAGCGCCCTCCTTCGGCATAATGAACACCAAAGAGGACGGCCGCATTTTCGAGTTCGAGGAGAAGCCCAAGCAGCCCAAGAGCAACCTTGCCAGCATGGGCGTGTACATCTTCACCTACTCCCAGCTCAAAAAATACCTGGTGGAGGACCACGCCGATCCCAACAGCCACAACGACTTCGGCAAAAACATAATCCCCACCATGCTCAAAGAGGAAAAGCGGCTCTACGCCTACAGCTTCAACGGCTACTGGAAGGACGTGGGCACCATCCACTCCCTGTGGGAAGCGCACATGGACCTGCTCAAGAATCCCCCCGAGGTGGACTTAAACGACAAGCGCTGGCCCATCTACGCCAAGAGCCCCGTGATGCCGCCCCACTTCGTGGGCGACAAGGGCAAGGTGGAGAACTCCCTGCTCACCGAGGGCTGCCAGGTGTACGGACAGGTCACGGGCAGCGTGCTCTCCAGCGGCGTAATCGTCGAAGAGGGCGCGGTGGTAAAGGATTCCGCCATCATGCCCGACTGCGTGATCAGGTCCGGCGCGGTGGTCGAGCGCTCCATAATCGCCGAGCAGTCCGTGATAGGCGAAAACTGCCGCGTGGGCGAAAGCGAGGGCGACATCGCCCTGATCGGCCACGGCACCAACCTAAGGCCGTTCACGGTGGTCAAAGCCGGCCAGCAGGTCAATGAAGAAACACTTGGCGGAGGGGAAACAGTATGAAGGACGTAGTTGGCGTTATCTATACCTCGAAGGACGAATTCTCCCTGCGCGAACTGGCCTCGAACCGCTCCGTCAGCGCGCTGCCGGTGGCGGGCAGGTACCGCCTGGTGGACTTTATGCTGTCCAACCTGGTCAACTCTTCCGTCCGCAAGGTGGGCGTGATGATGCAGGGCAATTTCCACTCCCTTATGGACCATCTGGGCCGGGGCAAGGAATGGAACCTGCACACCCGCAACAACGGCCTGTACCTGCTCATCCCCAACCGCACGGGCGACGAGGGCTACCAGGGCATACTTGACGCGTTCAAGGACAACATGGAATTTTTGCGCCGTTCCGGCCAGGAATACGTGCTGATCGTGGGCGGCAGGCTGATCTACAACACCACTTACGACGAGCTCATGGACCTGCACCGGGAGACGGGCGCGGACATCAGCCTCATGTACACCCGCTTCGATCCCGTGAACGGGGAATACTCCCGCTATTCCGACAGCGTGAGGGCGTTCATCAACGTGGACGAGTCCAAGCGCGTGACCGACATAGAGATCAATCCCAACGTGATCACCTGCCCCAACGTGCTGATGGACGTGCTGCTCATAAAGCGCACCCTGCTGATGCACATGGTGGACGTGGCGGCTTCCCACGGCTATCACGACCTGTACTCCCACATCATCCGCAACGCGGTCTACGACAAGACGCTCAAGGTGGTGGGCCTGGAATTCAAGGGCTACTGCCGCAGGATGGAGACCGTGAACTCCTTCTACAACCTGAACATGGACCTGCTGGATCCCGAAGTCAGGCGCGAGCTGTTCGACACCAACCCCGTCTACACCAAGACCCGCAACGACGCCCCCGCCAAGTACCTGCCCGGCAGCAAGGTGTCCTCCGCGCTGGTGGCGGACGGCTGCGTGATCGAGGGCGAAGTGGAGAGCAGCGTGCTGTTCAGGGGCGTGAGAGTGGCCAAGAGCGCCCGCATCAAGGGCTGCATCATAATGCAGGACTGCTACATAGGCGAGGACGTGGAGCTTGAGAACGTGATCCTGGACAAGGACGTCACCGTGCTCTCCGGCGCGCGCCTGATCGGTTCACGCCGCTACCCCATCGTGCTGGGCAAAAACGTTACCATCTGACAAAGGAGAACCTTACCATGAAAATATTATTCGCTGCCAGCGAATGCGTGCCTTTCATAAAGACCGGCGGCCTGGCCGACGTTGTGGGCGCGCTTTCCAAGGAGATCGCCAAGAAGGGCGCAGACATAAGAGTCATTCTGCCCCTGTACAAGGGCATGGACGCCGCGTTCAAGGACCAGCTGCGCCACGTGTGCTATTTCTACATAGACCTGGGCTGGCGGCACCAGTACGTAGGCATCGAGACCCTGGAAAAGGACGGGGTGACCTTCTACTTCATCGACAACCAGCAGTACTTCGGCCGTGACTACATCTACGGCAGGGGTGGAGACGAGGGCGAAAGGTTCGCCTACTTCGCCAAGGCGGTGCTGGAGACCCTGCCCAAGATCGACTTCATCCCCGACGTGCTCTCCTGCCACGACTGGCAGACCGGCATGATCCCGGTGCTGCTCAAGGCGCAGTACAAGCAGCTGCCCCTGTACGCGGACATCAAGACCACCTTCACCATCCACAACCTGCAGTTCCAGGGCCTGTACCCCATCTCCGCCACGGAAGAGCTGCTGTGCCTGGGCGACTGGGCATATTCCAGCGACAACCTGGAGTTCTACGGCCAGTGCTCCTTCATAAAGGGCGGCCTGGTGTTCGCGGACAGGATCACCACCGTGTCCCCCACCTACGCCCAGGAGATCCTGTCTCCCTACTACGGCGAGAGGATGGACGGGCTGCTGAGGTCCCGCCAGAGCGTATTAAGCGGCATACTGAACGGCATCGACACCGTGGAGTACGATCCCGCCCGGGATCCCTTCATCGAGAAGACCTACACCCCCGACACCTTCGAGGACAAGCTGCCCAACAAGCTGGCGCTGCAGAAGGAACTGGGGCTCAAGCAGGACGAGAACGCGCCCCTGATCGCCATGGTCACCCGCCTGTCCGCCCAGAAGGGCCTGGACCTGGTGGAGCGTGTGCTGGACGGCATAATGAACACCGGCGCCCAGATGGTGGTGCTGGGCATGGGCGAAAGCAAGTACATGGACCTGTTCGGCTGGGCCAGCTGGAAGTACTCCGGGCGCCTGGCCGCCTCCTTCCAGATGAACCACGCCCTCGCCCACAAGATCTATGCCGGCGCAGACCTGTTCCTGATGCCCAGCATGTTCGAGCCCTGCGGCCTGAGCCAGATGATCGCGCTGAGGTACGGCACGCTGCCCATCGCCCGTGAGACCGGCGGCCTCAGGGACACCGTGCTCAGCTACAACGAGTACACCGGCGACGGCAACGGCTTCACCTTCTTCAACTACAACGCCCACGACATGCTGCACGTGATCGAGCGCGCCACGGGCATCTACTACAACAACCGCAAGCAGTTCGACTTCCTGGCCCGCCGCGCCATGTGGGGCGAATACGGCTGGGACAAGAGCGCGGACAAGTATCTGGAGCTGTTCGGCGAGCTGTGCGGCGTCGCCCAGGCGCAGCCCATAGAGGAAGCGCCCGCGCCCAAGCCCAAAAAGCCCCGGGCAAAGAAGGCCGCTCCCGCCGAAGCCAAGACTGAGGCCGAGACCGAAGCCAAAGCCGAGCCCGCTCCCAAGAAGGAAGCCAGGCCCCGCAAGCCCAAAGCCGTGAAGCTCGAGGCCAAGGAAGAGGCTAAGGAAGAAGCCAAGGCGCCCGAAGAGGCTGCGAAGGAAGCGCCCAAGAAACGCGCCACCCGGAAAAAGGCGCCCGAAAGCAAGGCGTAAAACCTGTCTTAAGACCCACCCTTCGGGGTGGGTCGCACCACATCATCGACTGTCCGACAATCGACTGTCCTACAATGGAGGCAAACCAATGAAAATCGGCTATCAGATCTATTCCGCCCGCGACGACGCGGAAAAGGACCTTCTCGGCACCCTTAAGCAGCTGAAGGCCATGGGCTACGAGGCTGTGGAGCTGGCGGGCCTGTACGGCAAAACTCCCCAGGAGTTCAAAGCGTGCCTTGACGAGGCGGGCATCCCCGCCATATCCGCCCACGTGCCCCTGGCGGAGATCGAAAAGGACATGTTCAAGGTGATCTCCGATTACAAACTGCTGGGCTGCGAGTACATTGCCGTGCCCTACACGGACGCGGAGAGCCGCCCCGGCGGAGCGAAGTTCGCCCGCACCCTCGCCGTGATGCGCAAGTTCGGCGAGCTGTGCGAAAAGGCGGGCATCACCCTTCTGTACCACAACCACGACTTTGAGTTCACCGCCATCTCCGGCGAGTACGGGCTGGACTTCATCTACGACGCCATCGACGAAAAGTACCTTAAGACCGAAGTGGACACCTGCTGGGCCAAGTACGCCGGCGCCGACCCCGCCGCCTACGTGCTCAAGTACGCGGGCCGCGCGCCCATCGTGCACCTTAAGGACTACGTGGGCAAGAAGACCGAGGGCAAGAACCCCTACGCCCTGATCGGCATGGCGGACGACAGCGCCAAGGAGGGCGAGATCGAGTTCGAGTTCCGTCCCGTGGGCTACGGCTGCCAGGACTTCCCCGCCGTGTGCGCCGCCGCGAAGCAGGCGGGCGCGGGCTGGGTCGTCGTGGAGCAGGACGAGAGCAGGGGACGCACGCCCCTTGAGGCCGCCCGCATGTCCATAGACTACCTAAAGACGCTGGATATCTGACAAACGCATGAAAACAGGGACGCCCTCCCATTCGGAGAGCGTCCCCCTTTTATGCCTGCCTACAGTTTAAGTTCGTATATCCCGCCCTCAAACACGATGTCATCGCCGTTTTCATCCTTATAAAACGATACCTGCTCGGTGCCGGTCAGCACAAAGCCCAGGCGCTCCAGCAGCCTTACGGAAGGGGCGTTGGCAAGCGCGGTGCCCGCCGTGATCAGCTTCGTCCCCTTTGCCTTCATAAGCTCCGTCAGCGCCGAAAGGCTCTCGCGCGCGTAGCCCCTGCCGTGGAAATCGGAGCGGAAACAGTAGCCGACTTCGTATCCCTCTTCCCTTTTATTGAACGCCACGTAGCCGATCACCGTTTCGCCAAGGCATACCGCGAAAAACATGTGCCCGTCGCTGTCCGCGAAGGAAGCCCACCTGGCGATCCGCTTCTGCACGGCTGCGTCGGACAGGTCGTTGGGCTTGTCGTACCTGGCGTACCTGCTTTTCGCCGCGTCCGCCCAGATGAGCTGCAATCCCTTCCAGTCCTCGGCGCGCACCCGCCTTAAAACGAGCCTTTCGGTGCTTATCATATGTTCCTCCCGATGCCGCGCGGAGAAAGCGCAGCCGTTTTTTTAACACAATCTCCCTTTGACAAACGTCAGCTCCTATTATACAATATCCCAAGTGAAAACGGAAGCAATCTTTAATCCAATACGAGATATTGGCAAGAGCGCAGTCCACACACGGTAAATGCGATTACAGCCTTGCCATGCTCAGATAAAGATCGGAGCTCTGGCAAGGTTTTTTGATTGCCCGCTCTCACAATCTAACTAAAGGAGAGTCCACATGAAACTCATTTACGACATCAACGACCGTCCGGGTCTGGGCAAGACTATCGTCTTCGCGTTCCAGCAGATGATCGCCATCATGGCCGCCACCCTGCTGGTGCCCATGATCATGACCGGCTACACCAACGGCGCCATCAAGTTCGACCCCGCCGCCGCGCTGTGCGGCGCCGGCATCGGCACCCTGATC
>JAIKYG010000081.1:0-25614 GCA_024683475.1 Clostridiales bacterium
TTCAAGTCCTGTTACCCGCATCGCTCTGTTCACTGAATGGGGCTTTTTCTTTTTCTGTGGCGCTGGCGAAGGTGAGCACGGTGACGCTCTCGCAGCCGGCGGTTAAAAGCGCCCTCGCGCATTCGGAGGCTGTGGAACCTGTGGTGCGTACATCGTCTACCAACAGTATTCTTTCTTCCTTGACAGCACTTGCGGCGCGGAAGGCGTCCCTAAGGTTCGTTCTGCGTTCAGCAGGGGAAAGACCTACCTGGCTTCGCGCATTTCTTCCGCACTTAAGCGCATCCGACAGGGGTATACCTAAACGGCGGGACAGCTCCGCGGCCAGTTTCTTCGACTGATTGTATCCTCTTGCCAGCTGCCTTAGCGGGTGCATGGGCACGGGAACGATCAGAGTGAAATCAAAGTCTTCGACTGTATCCAGCGCGAACAGCATTTCGCCTGCCATCCATTTGCTCAGGGCGAACACGCCGTCAAACTTTAAGCGGTGCACCAGTTCGCGTATAACGCCGGTATATTCGTACGCGCTCACGGCGGTCAAAGAGGCGGGGGACTTTAAGCCGCACCCGCGACAGACGCCATGCCGGATCACCTCGCCGCATTCGCGGCATATGGATTTATGCGATTTTCCGGTCTCGTATAACGGCTTAAGTTTTTCCAGGCAGGAGGAACACATAAAACCTTCCTCGGCACCGAAAAGGCTCAGACAGCCCATGCATACGGACCTGGGCGAAAACGCGTATTCAGCGATTTTTCTGTTCATAAGCGGATGAAAACAGCCTGAGTTTCGAACAGAGCGATGAATATCGCCGCTCGATGTGGTTGTTTCTGACCATGCGAATCACGCAGTCGTCCCTGCCAACTATCACTACCAGCTTTTTGGCCCGGGTCACGGCGGTGTACAGCAGGTTGCGGGTCATGAGCATATCGGGACCGTTAAGCAGCGGCAGTACCACGCAGTCGAACTCGCTGCCCTGGCTTTTGTGGACGCTTATGCAGTAGCTGAGCTCTATTTCTTCCAGCATGTCGCGCTCGTAGACCGCCTCGCGGTCGTCCTCGAAGCGCACGGTAACGGTCTTGTCGTCCGCATCCACATCCGTCACATAGCCTATGTCACCGTTAAACACGCCCTGCCCGTCCTCGCCGTCACGGGTCCAGCACAGGGAATAATCGTTTTTGATCTGCATGACCTTGTCGCCGGGGTAGAACGTGATATCCCCGCGCTTGATGCCCGTGCGTCCGGCGGGCGGATTGAGTTTGCTCTGCATGACAAGGTTCAGCGCGTACACACCAGTGTCGCCCCGTTTCATGGGACTCATGACCTGTATGTCGCGCACGGGGTCGAAACCTTTGTATGCGGGCAGTCGACGGGTGACCAGACCTATTACTTTCTCCTGAACATGGGACGCGTCGGGAGACCTGGTGATGAAAAAGTCACTGTTCTTAAGGTTCATCACGGGCATTTCGCCTTTGTTGATCAGATGAGCGTTGGTGACGATGCTGCTGCCGCCGCCCTGCCGGAACACCTCGCTCAAGCGGCTGGTAGCGACGGCGCCGCTCGCGATTATATCTTTAAGCACGTTTCCGGCGCCTACGGAAGGCAGCTGGTCCGCGTCTCCCGTGAGTATGAGCCTTGCGGAAGGCTTAAACGCCCTAAGCAGGGCGCGCATGAGGAAAATGTCCACCATGGACATTTCGTCCACGATGACCGTGCCGGCGTCGAGAGGGGAGTCTTCGTTTACGTTGAACGCGTTTTCCTCCCCCTGAGCGTATCCGAGCAGGCGGTGTATGGTTTTGGCTTCCCTGCCGGCAGCTTCGCCGATGCGTTTTGCGGCGCGTCCGGTAGGCGCGCACAGCGCGACCTTCTCCCGGGCAGGCAGGCATTCAAGTATGCCTCTGATCAGTGTGGTTTTGCCGGTCCCGGGGCCGCCGGTGATCACGGACAAGCGGTTGGACAGGCTTTTTTTCAGCGCCTCCCTTTGGGCTTCGGACAGCACGGTGCCGTCGGACAGAGTCTCAGGCACGGATTCGGAATACTCCTGTCCCGCGCTGTGCGCAAGCAGCACCAGACGGATCGCTATATCCTGCTCGCAGTCGTACACGTTTTTAAGGAACACTGCGTCCGAACCATCCACGTTGTCCCTGACGAGTTTGCCTTCCGTTATCATCTGTTCGACGCGCAGAGCCAGGCTTTCGGAAGGCACCTTAAGCGCCTTTTCCGCGGCGGAAAGCAGTTCTTCCATGGGCAAAAACGTATGCCCGCCGCCGTTTAACGCTTCGTTCAGCACATACCTTATGCCGCTTTGCAGGCGGCGCGGGTCGTCGGGCGCGTATCCCAGGTTTCCGGCGATATAGTCGGCGGTCAGAAAGCCTACGCCGCGGATCTCGTCCGCGAGGCGATATGGGTCGCTGCGGCAGACCAGGACCGCGTTCTGACCGTACTGTTTGTATATTTTGAGCGATACGGCGGGGGAGATGCCCAGGGAAAGGAAATACATGAGTATCTCCTGCCCGCCCCGCTTGTCGAGATAGTCTGCGCTTATCTGGGCGGCTTTTACCTTGCCGATGCCCTTTACTTCCGTAAGTCTCTCGGGATGCTCGTACATTATCTTCAGCGTATCGGTGCCGAAATGCTCTACGATGCGCCGGGCAGTGTCTTCGCCGATGCCCTTGATGCCGCCGGAAGACAGGTATCTGACGATAGCTGCGGATGTGGCGGGCATATCGAACGAAAAGCGGCTCACCTTAAGCTGCTCGCCGTAATCCGGATGATGCGTCCATTCGCCTTCGAGCTTTACAAGATCGCCCTCTTCGGCGAAGGGGAGCGTGCCGAAACATGTAAACGCCTTGCCGTGCTCCGGCTTTATGACCAGCACGGAGTAGCCGTTGTCGTCGTTGCGGAATATTAAACTGTCAACCCTTCCGGAGTATTCGGGCATAAATATCCTCCATAAGGGCGGCGGTCTCGGCGTTTTCCAGGCGCAGGCTCCTGTAATACGACAGAAGCGAGGCAGCCAGCCACACCAGCGCGCCTATAAACAGCAGAAACAGCAGAAAAATCAGGAGAGAAGCCAGCCTTCCGTGCTTGCCCCCGGAGCTTTCCTTGGCATCTATCAGCGCGTTCTGACGGCGCACTTCGGCTTTAAGGGAAGAGAGGGACAGTGAGGCGCCGATCTCGTGCATTTCCTGCCTGCACTCTTTTTTAAGCCCGTTTGCGCCCGAGAGGCTTACGGCGCGGGCGTACAGACTGTTAAGCTTGCTGACGGGGTAAGCCATTATCTTTGCGGCTTTGGCTCTGGAAAGTCCCGCGCCTTCCAGCAGTATGGCGGCTCTGCGGACGAGAGAGACTTCTCCAGACAGGGCGGGAGAATTGTCCAAGAATTCGTAGGAGGTCTCGCTTTGCGAGCTCAGCTTGAACGCTTCCTGACGCGTATACCTGAGTGCAGCTTTAGGGCTTAAGCCTTCCGGATACAGGGCAATGACCAGCGCGCAGGCTTCGCGGGCAGCCTGTTCGGTGCCGGCTATTACGAACGCGTTGGAGTACATTTCCCGGATCATTCCGTTGTATGGGTCAAGCATCGATCTCTGGCTCATTTTCCGACCTTTCGTTTGTTGTAAACATCGCCCGCGGCGGCGCCCGTCACGCCAATAAACGCGCATAGGAGCATAAGCCCGCCTTCAGGCGCGATGCCCATGGAGGCGATAAATCCGGCAAGGGTCAGCGCGAGCGGCGGCGGCAGCCAGGCCAGATATGGATTAACTTTCAGCTTTACGGCGAAAAACGCGCTTAACAGCGCCGCGAGAGGCGGCAGTATCCACCTTATGACGTCCATGCCCCGCCATATCGGGCGCAGCACGAACACCGCCAGGCAGATCAGCAGGCATGCGCAGAACTGTAAAACCAGTATTATCACTTTGCGTTTCATTTGTCCCGCTTCTCCCTGTAAGCGCTCGCCAAGGCGTCTTTCACACTGGCGCGGGAACGGTTCTGCGACAGCTTCATTATCAGACCCCGGAGTTCCTCGTTAGACACATTGATCTCGTTTCTCAGTTCCCGCGCACTCATCCTAAGCGCGCCCGCGCCGAGGATTATCATCTGCTCCAGTCCGTCGCCGGTGGCTACCCTTACGCGGTAATCCTTACTCAGGTCGTGTGCGAGCTTCTCGATATAGCTGTCGGCGGTCTGTGCTTCTTTTGTGTATACGATATCTATGCTGCTGTAATGCTCGACGCTGCCGGGATTTCCCTTGACCTTGTAGGCGTCAAACACCAGTATCAGGCGGATATCCCGGTGGGAGGCGTAATTGTCCAGCGCGTCGGTGAGCGCATGGCGGGCGATCTCCACGTCATAGGATGCCAGCTCTTTTAATTCGTCCCATGCGAAAATGATGTTATATCCGTCCACCAGCAGGTATTCGGGCTTTTTGGGTATGGATATCACCTGCTGTTCCGGGGCGGGGACGGTGCGCGGTTTGTCCATGGCGCGGGGCGAGACTTTGCCGTAGGTGCGCTCGAATATCGCCTTGAGCTGCTCATCCAAATCCGAGCCCTGCGCGGGAACTTTCGGGCTTGATTCGGGAGCAGAGACGCGGCGGGAACCGAGCTGTATATGCATGTGGCTGTCCGCATCCCTCCAGTTTACCAGCACGCCTGCGCCGTGCGAGCAAAATACGCTGTCGGCGGAGTTTTCGATGTCCTTTTCCGGGTCGTAGCCGGAGGCAGCTACGAGTTCCTGCTGGTCAGGGGAGGGTTTGTAGCCGGCAAAAGACTCGCTGACGCGCCCGAGCCCGCGGCTGTAGATGCTGACTTCCCGCGGATATGAATGGGCGAGACTGACAGGCACGCAGGCGGAGATGACGCACTCTCCGGAGGGATTCGTTTCGCTCTGGAATGTCTGACCCATACGGCTGATGTCGCTCATCGCGCGCCCGGAATACTCCTGCGGCAGGGTCACGGTCATATACGTATACGGTTCCAAAAGCACGTTCTGAGCTTTCATGAGGGCGTGCCTGACGGAGCGGTAGGTGGCCTGGCGGAAGTCGCCGCCTTCGGTATGCTTAAGGTGCGCCATTCCTGCCGTAAGCACGAATCTCACGTCCGTCAGGGGAGAACCCGTGAGCACGCCTGCGAAACGCCTTTCGGTGAGATGGGTGAATATCAGTCTTTGCCAGGACAGGGCAAGGTCGTCGGTGCTGACCTCGCTTTCCAGCTCTATGCCTGAACCCTGTGGCAGGGGCTCGAGCCTCAGGTGGACTTCCGCGTAATGCCTCAGGGGTTCGTAATGCCCCGCGCCGTCGACCGGGGCAGCGACGGTCTCCCTGTATATGATAGAGCCTTCTTCAAAGCTCACGTTCAGACCGAACCGCTGTAAAAGGGTGCTTTTGAGCACTTCCAGCGCCACGTCTCCCATCACCTGCACGGTGATGCGTGCGCTGCGCTCGTTCCACTTTACGCCCAGCAGCGGGTCTTCCTCTTCAAGTATGCGGAACTTCTTAAGCGCCTCGTGAGGGTCGGTGGCGTCGTCAAGTTTCACGCGCCACGCGAACAGAGGCTCGGTTATCGGGGCGGAAACGGCGCCTTCGCCGTAAGCGTCCGATGACTTCAGTCCTTTTATGCCGCATAAGGCGCACACACAGGGCGCCGAAACGCTTTCCGTCTGCACGTATTTTTCGCCCGAATACAGGCGGATGGAAGTGATCTTCTCTTCACCGTCGGGAGTTTTAATACTGTCACGGGCGCGCAGGCTGCCGCCTGTCAGCTTTATGAAAGTCAGGCGTTCGCCCTTTGAGTCCCGCTGGATCTTGTATACTTTGAAGGCGAGAGCGTCCGAAAGAGGCGGAGGCGAGGACAGGGCGTCAAGTATGTCCAGGAGCTGTTCAGTGCCTTCGTGTTTTAACGCGCTGCCGAAGCAAACGGGGAACAGACGGCGGGATGTGACGGCGCGCGAGATGACCGCACCGTCCAGTTTCCCGGTTTCCAGATATTCGTTCAGCGCTTCGTCGTCGCTTTCGGCAGCCAGGTCAAGGAAGCGGGCGGAGTCATACTTTTCGGCTAGGGGGGAAAGGCGCTCACGGATATCGCGGAGCGCACGGTCGGCGTCTGCGCCGGGCATATCCATCTTGTTCACAAAGATGAAAGTGGGCACCCGGTAGATCTCCAGCAGCTTCCACAGCGTTAGCGTGTGCGCCTGCACGCCTTCGGGGGCGCTGATAACGAGTACGCACGCGTCCAGCACGCTCAGCGCCCGTTCGGTCTCGCCGGTAAAGTCGACGTGACCGGGAGTGTCTATAAGCGTGAAATGGGTGTTTTTATAATCGAATATGGCATTTTTGGCAAGAATGGTTATACCGCGCCGCCGTTCTTCCGGCTCGGTATCCAGAAAACTGTCCCGCTTGTCGACCCTGCCCGCCTTGCGGATCGCTCCGCTTATCAGCAGCAGGGATTCGGTCAGCGTGGTCTTGCCCGCGTCAACGTGAGCCAGTACGCCTACCGCGATCTGCTTTGCCATACATACCCCCAATTTAATGGAGCCATTATACAACATCCCGGGGCGATTGGCAAGTTCGGACGGCAATGCGGAAATATTAACCAAAAAACAGAACAAATCGGATAGACAAAAACGGCGCTCATGTAATAAAATATACTGTTGATTTGTATGCATAAGGAGGAGCGGAGCGTGGCTCATCCCGAATTAAGTTTTGAGACACAAAGGCGGAGGACTTTCGCCATCATATCCCACCCCGACGCGGGCAAAACCACATTGACGGAAAAGCTGCTTTTATACGGCGGCGCCATAAGGCAGGCGGGTTCGGTCAAAGCGCGCAAAGCCGCCAGACACGCCACCAGCGACTGGATGGAGATAGAAAAGCAAAGGGGAATAAGCGTCACTTCTTCCGCAATGCAGTTCGACTTTGACGGCTACAGGATCAATATACTGGACACCCCCGGACACCAGGACTTCTCGGAAGACACCTACCGCACGCTCGTTGCGGCGGACAGCGCGGTCATGCTTATCGACTGCGCCAAGGGTGTCGAGGAACAGACGATAAAGCTGTTCAAGGTGTGCCGCATGCGCTCCATTCCCATATTTACTTTCGTGAACAAGCTGGACCGCGCGGGCAAGGATCCCTTTGAGCTTATGGAGGAACTGGAGACGGTGCTGGGCATTCGTTCCTGCCCCGTATCCTGGCCCATCGGCCAGCACGGCGACGACTTCAAGGGCGTGTATCACAGGGACACACGCATGGTGGAACTGTATACGGGAGGTAACCACGGGCAGAAATTCGTTTCCGTGCAGTCGATCTCCATCGACGACCCGGCCCTGCCGCAAACGATCGGGCAGTCGTACTACGACAAACTCATGGAGGACACGGAACTGCTGGACGTCGCCGGGGACGAGTTCGATCTTGACAAGATACTTAGCGGCCAGCTCACGCCCATGTTCTTTGGATCGGCGTTCAACAATTTCGGCGTGGAGCCTTTCCTGAAGCGCTTTCTGAGCTACACCAAGAGCCCCACTCCGAGAGTTTCGGATCAGGGCGAGATCGCGCCCGACAGCGACAAATTCACGGGTTTCATATTCAAGATCCAGGCCAACATGAACCCTGCCCACCGGGACCGTCTGGCGTTCATGCGCGTGTGCAGCGGTGTGTTCGAGAAGGGCATGACGGTGTGGCATTCTTCCAGCGGAGAAAAGATCAAGCTGGCTCAGCCGCAGCAGTTCATGGCTCAGGAGCACGAAACGGTGGACCTGGCCTATCCGGGAGACATTATCGGCCTGTTCGACCCCGGCATTTTCCGCCTGGGCGACACACTTTGCACGGGCGCACCCGTCAGATATTCGGGCATTCCGCTGTTCGCTCCGGAATTCTTTTCCAGGGTCAGCCCCGTGGACAGCATGAAGCGCAAACAGTTCTTAAAGGGCATAACCCAGCTGTCCCAGGAAGGCGCGGTGCAGACGTTCAAGCGGCCCGGCATCGGGCGCGAGGAAATGATCGCCGGCGTGGTGGGCGTGCTGCAGATGGACGTGCTGGAGTATCGCTTAAAGAGCGAGTACGGCGTGGAACTGAGCCGCGAGACGCTGCCTTACAGATATGTGAGGTGGATAAAGACATCGCCCAAGCCTGTAGACAAACTGCGGCTGCCGTCCACGACCGTTCCTGCGGTAGACCGGGCGGGCAGAGATGTGCTGTTCTTTGTGAACGAGTGGTCCATACGCCTGTGCTGCGAGAACAACAAGGGGCTTGAACTCAACGAGACCGCGGACAGAGCCGAAGCCGACGCGATAGAGGATTTCGGGAGGTAGACTTCGTGACGACTCATGAACGCTTTACCCGTATGTACCAGCACCGGGAAGCGGACAGGGTGCCCTACATGGACTATCCGTGGCAGGAGACGCTGGAGCGCTGGATCTCCGAAGGCTTGCCGACCAAGGACTATGTCGGGTATTTCGACCTGGATCGCACGGCGTCTTTCGGTGTCGACAATTCTCCCAGGCTGCCGTCAAGGATAATCGAGGAGACCGATGAGTTCATCGTTTCGACCACAGCCTGGGGCGCCACGCGCAGGAATTTCAAGCACCATACCACTACGCCCGAGTCGCTGGGCTTTCAGGTGACCACGCCCGACGAGTGGCGAAAGATCAAGGACCGCATAACCCCGACCCGGGAACGCATCCCCTGGGAACGCCTGCAGAAGAATTACAGGCAGTGGCGGGACGAGGGGCGCTGGATAATCGGCGGACTGTGGTTCGGTTTCGACATCACACACTCCGGTATGGTAGGCACGGAAAACATGCTCTTCGCCATGAAGGACGAACCCGAATGGGTGATGGACATGTTTGAGACCGAGCTGGACTGCGACCTTAAGCTGATGGATATGCTGTGGGAAGCGGGCTACACCTTCGACGAACTGTCCTGGCCTGACGACATGGGCTACAAGGGCACGCAGTTCTTCTCCCTGTCCACGTATAGGGAACTGCTTAAGCCATTCCATCAGCGGGCGATTGACTGGGGACATGCCCACGGCTGCTACGTAAGGCTGCACTCCTGCGGGAACATAATGCCTCTGGTGCCCGAGCTGGCAAGCATGGGGCTGGACGGCCTAAATCCCATGGAAGTCAAGGCGGGCATGCAGCCGGAAAAGCTGAAAAAGGAGTTCGGGGACAGGATGCTGTTCCACGGAGGCACCAACGCCGCGATCTGGCACAAGCCGGAAGAGATACTGCCGCAGATCAGGGAACTGGTGCCCGTCATGATGAAAAACGGCGGTTACGTGTTCGCTTCGGACCATTCCATTCCGGCCCAGGTGAGCCTTAAAGACTTTACGGAGATAATCAGGACATACAAAGAAGTCGGCACATACTGACGATGGGGAAAAGAGGATAAATAAATTGAAAATCGTTAGAGAAGACTTAAGGAACATAGCGATCATTGCCCACGTAGACCACGGCAAGACCACACTGGTCGACGAGATGCTCAAGCAGTCCGGCGTGTTCAGGGAAAACCAACAGGTGACCGACCGCGTGATGGACTCCAACGACCTGGAAAGGGAACGCGGCATCACCATACTGTCCAAAAACACAGCCATCCACTACAAAGGAGTGAAGATCAACGTAGTCGACACTCCCGGTCACGCCGATTTCGGCGGCGAAGTGGAGCGTGTGCTCAAAATGGTGGGCGGCGTGCTGCTGCTGGTGGACAGCTTTGAAGGTCCGATGCCCCAGACCCGTTTCGTGCTTAAAAAGGCGCTGGAGCTTTCCCTGCCTGTCATCATCGTGGTAAACAAGATGGACAGGCCAGATCAGCGCTGCCGCGAAGTGGTGGACGAGACGCTGGAACTGCTGCTGGAGCTGGACGCCAGCGACGAGCAGCTGGATTCTCCCGTAGTGTTCTGCTCCGGCAGAACGGGCGTCGCCACGCTTGACCTGGATACTCCGGCGGTAAACCTTATTCCGCTGTTCGACACCATACTTGAGCACATCCCCGCTCCCAGCGGCGATGACGAAGCCAGCCTGCAGCTGCTTATCTCCACGATCGACTACAACGACTATGTGGGCAGGATAGGCATCGGACGCATAGAACGCGGCACCATAAAGGCGGGCCAGATGGCTGTAAGATGCGTATACGGGCAGAGCTTCGTGTCTCCCGCGGCGCGCCTGGGCGGACTGTTTGAGTTTGACGGCTTGAAACGCATACCCTGCGAAGCTGCCAAGGTGGGCGACATAGTGGCCGTGACCGGCTTTGGAGACCTCGCGATAGGCGACACCATCTGCGACGTGGCAATGGCGGACCCGCTGCCCTTCGTCAAGATATCCGAGCCCACAGTGAGCATGGACTTCGTGGTAAACGATTCGCCTTTCGCCGGCACCGAGGGCACTTACGTGACCAGCCGCCACCTGAGGGCGAGGCTGTTCAAGGAGATGCAGACGGACGTGTCGTTAAGGGTCGAGGACGGCGAGACCACCGACACCTTCAAGGTCTCCGGCAGGGGCGAGCTACATCTTTCCATACTTATCGAGACCATGCGCCGCCAGGGCTATGAGTTCGCGGTGACCAAGCCTACCGTGCTTTACAAGGACATCGACGGAGTCAAGTGCGAGCCCATGGAGCAGCTGGTGTGCGACGTGCCCAGCGAGTACGCGGGCGCCGTGATAGAGAAGATCGGACGCAGGAAGGGCGTGCTCATCAGCATGGAAGGCATGGACCGTGTGCGCCTGGAGTTCAACGTGCCGTCCAGAGGTCTGTTCGGTTACAGGGGCGAGTTCCTGACCGATACCCGCGGCGAAGGAGTCATGAGCGCGGTGTTCTCCGGTTACGAGCCGTATAAAGGGGACATTCCTTCCCGTTCCTGCGGATCACTGGTAGCCTGGGAGACCGGCGAGACCACTTCCTACGCCATGTTCTATATACAGGACAGGGGCGAACTCTTCATTGAGCCCGGCACCAAGGTATACACGGGAATGATAGTGGGCAAATCCTCCCGCCCCGGCGACATCGATGTGAACGTGTGCAAGAAAAAGCACCTGACCTCCATCCGCAACTCCGCCGCCGCCGAAGAAGCCCTGAAAGTCACCGGCATACGCATCCTCACTCTGGAAGAGGCTATGGACTATATCGACGATGACGAGCTGGTCGAGATAACGCCCAAGTCCATCCGCATGCGCAAAAAGGTGCTGGCGACGGAGACGCGCAAGAAGCTGGAAGCCCGCAAAAAGAGCTGAGATGCGCATAGAGAGCATAACGCTTAAAAACTTCAGAAACTATACCCAGGCCAACATCCGGCCTTGCGAAGGCGTAACAGTTCTGGCGGGCGCCAACGCTCAGGGCAAGACCAACGTGCTGGAAGCCATCCACCTGTGCTGCACCGGCAGGAGCCACCGTACGCCACGGGACAAGGAAATGATCCGTTCCGGGCAGGACGAGTGCTATGTAAAGGTGTGCGGCGTCCGAAACGACGGCAACCACGAGGTGGAAGTGGCTATCAGCCAGCTGGGCAGGCGCAGGGTAAAGGTCAACGGCGCGCAGGTCAGCCGCAGCGGCGAGATGCTGGGGCACATCACGGGAGTGCTGTTCAGTCCCGAGGATCTGCGCATGATCAAAGACGGACCGGCGGAGAGACGCAGGTTCATCGATATGGAACTCAGTCAGCTGCGCCCCAGGTATTATTATTCCCTGCAAAGGTATAACCGGGCGCTCAAACAGCGCGCGGCGCTGCTTAAGGACATTTCCCTCGGCGCGCAGACGGAGGAGAGCCTTGATCCATGGGACTCCGTGCTGGCGTTCACGGGTTCCGAGATAATGCATCTTCGGAAATGGTTCATAGAAAAGCTTCAGGCATTTGCCTCGGAGGTGCACATGGATGTATCCGGAGGGAACGAGCGCCTGGAACTCACGTACGAGCCCAGCGCGCGTCTGCTGTCCATGGCAGAAGAGACGCGAAACGCGTATCTTAACGACCTGATCTCAAGGCGCGGTTCCGACATAAAGCGCCAGGTGACGAGCATAGGCGTGCACCGCGACGACATGGGCGTGTTTATAAACGGAGACGACGCGAGGTATTTCGCCTCCCAGGGTCAGGTAAGGACCTGCGCGCTGTCGTTAAAACTTTCCGAGATAGAGCTCATGCGGGAGGACACGGGGGAAGCGCCGGTACTGATGCTGGACGACGTGATGAGCGAACTGGATCCCGAACGCCGCAGGCAGCTGGTGAAAAGACTCAGCGGGGTCCAGACGATAATCACCTGCACCGACAGGGATGACCTGGCGGGAGCTGACATCGGACGGCTGTTCGGCGTGAAGAATGCGGTGCTGACGCAGGAAGAGGAGTAAAATGGATTATTCGCTTAAAAGCCTTAAACTGTGTGAAGAAAACAGGGGCAAGCTCAGGGTCGAAAGCGCGGTGCAAATAGACACCCGCGAGCAGCTTTCCGCTGCCTATACTCCCGGCGTGGCAGAACCGTGCCGCAGGATCCACCAAAACCCCGAAGACATATATAAATACACGATAAAGGGCCATACGATCGCCGTGGTGACCGACGGCACCGCCGTGCTGGGTCTGGGCGACATAGGTCCCGGCGCGGGTCTTCCGGTAATGGAAGGCAAGTGCGCGCTGTTCAAACGTTTCGCGGGCGTTGACGCCTTCCCGATCTGCCTGGACACCAAGGATCCCGATGAGATCGTCAGGACGGTAAAATTGATCGCCCCGGCGTTCGGCGGCATAAATCTTGAGGATATTTCCGCGCCCCGCTGTTTTGAGATCGAGCGCAGGCTGAGGAAAGAACTCGATATACCCGTTTTCCACGACGACCAGCACGGCACCGCGATCGTGGTGTGCGCGGGTCTTATGAATGCGCTCAAGCTTACGGGGAGGACCTGGAAAGACACGCGCGTCGTCATAAGCGGCGCGGGCAGCGCGGGGCTTGCGATTTGCCGGCTGATGCTGTCTTTCGCGCCGGGCGACATAATCCTGTCGGACAAAATGGGACTTGTATGCGAAGGCAAAACCTGGCTGAACCCGGAGCAGGCGGAACTGTCCGTACTGACAAACCGCGGAAAACTCAAAGGCACGCTGAAAGACGCGATAAAAGGCGCGGACGTGTTTATAGGCGTAAGCGCTCCGAACCTGCTTACGTCCGACAATATCAGGCAAATGAATCCCAACGCGATAGTATTCGCTTTGGCGAATCCCACGCCCGAGATCATGCCGGAGGAAGCGAAAAAAGGCGGTGCGGCCGTTATCGCTACCGGCAGGAGCGACTATCCCAACCAGATAAACAACGTGCTCGCCTTCCCCGGGATATTCAAAGGCGCGCTGGAAGCCCGCGCAAAGGACATCACCGAGGAAATGAAGCTGGCAGCCTCGCGGGCGATCGCCGCGCTGGTAAGTGAAAGCGAGCTGTGCGCGGAAAAGATCATGCCGGATCCCTTCGATCCGCGCGTGGCGGAAGAAGTTGCGCGCACCGTAAGGGAAGCGGCCGAAAGATGATAAAGCTCGTCGTTTCCGACATTGATGGAACGCTGGTCCCGGCGGGCGGAAAGCTCTCTTGCCGAACAAAATCCGCGATAAAGCGTCTTACTGAAAAAGGCGTGATATTTGCCCTTGCCAGCGGCAGGACGTTTTACAATGCCATCACTCCCGCTCTTGAAATGGAACTGGACTGTCCCGTGATCAGCGCGGGCGGCGGGCGGCTCGACATGCATTCCTGGCCGTCCTGCGTTTATGAGAACACTATGGACGAGGGGCTGGCTGAGAACGTGATGGAAAAGCTGATCGCGTCGGGCTGCTTTATGACGTCCTACACGGGGCTGACGGTGTACAGGTTGAGCGAAAGAAACGGAATGAATTCCGCCTGTGTAAGCGTTTCGGAAGCCAAGCCGGGCCGGAAATACGCCATTATTGACGAACTTGAGCGCATGCGCCGGGAAGGCAAAAAAGGCGTGTATAAATTCGAGGCGTATTCGGACGATCCGGCAATCCTTAAAGCCCTGAGAGACGAATTCGACCGCATGGGGCTGCCCAGCGACAGTGCGTTTAAGCACAGCCTGGAAATAATGCCCGGCGGTTCGGGAAAAGGCGCTGCGCTGAAGGCGTTAAAACGGTACCTGAACGTCTCCACGGAAGATGTCATGGCTTTGGGTGACGGGGAGAACGACATATCCATGCTGGCGGAAGCGGGGATCAAAGTCGCCATGATGAACGGTGCCCAAAGGACAAAGGATGCAGCCGACGCAGTCGCGCCCGACGTCGCAAGCGACGGAGCCGCCTGGGCTATCGAAAGATTCGTATTGGGAGAAACAGTGTGAATATAGTTCTGGTCGAGCCGGAGATCCCTCAGAATACGGGCAATATCGCCCGCACATGCGCCGCGACAGGGGCAAAGCTGCATCTGATAAAACCGCTGGGTTTTGAACTGAGCGACAGGTACCTCAAGCGCGCGGGTCTTGACTACTGGGGGCTTATGGAGTATGCTGTGTATGAGAAATGGGGCGACTTTTTAGAGAAGAACCCCAGGGCAAGCATGTATTTTCTGTCCACCAAAGCCGCAAGGTGCTATACGGAACCGGCATACGGCGAGAACGATTATCTGGTATTCGGCAAGGAGACCCGGGGGCTCAACGAAGAGCTCCTGAAGAAATACTACGACAGGTGCGTGCGCATCCCCATGCGCAGCGAGGCGAGGAGCCTCAACCTGGCAAATTCGGTGAACATAGTGCTGTATGAAGCACTGAGGCAGCAGGGTTTCCGCGGACTAAAACAGGAGGGAGAACTGACCGGCAGGGAGGAACCCGCCTGGGAGGATTACGTATAGATGGCGAAGCTGATAACCAAAAGAGAATACCGCAAAAAGCGCATGCGGCTGCAGATCGCTGCTGGACTCGTGGATTTTTTGTGGACGCTGTTCTGCGTGGCGCTGGCGTTTGGCTGCGTGTTTCTGCTCGTTGACCTATACAGGTGGCTGAAGAACGATATCCCAAGCACTTTCGGAGTGTTCTTTGACATTTTCGAGCATTCCATACATATGAACGGGGGCTGAGGATGCATACATCCTGGCAGGAACTGATAAGCGAGATAGAAAGCTGCCAAAAGTGCAGGCTGTGTGAAAGGCGGACGAGGGTCGTGCCCGGCGAAGGCGATCCGAATGCCCGCCTTATGCTTATAGGCGAAGGACCCGGCAGGGACGAAGATCTGCAGGGCAGGCCATTTGTGGGAGCCAGCGGACAGCTGCTGGACACGATAATCCACGCCCTGGGCATGGAGCGCACGGAAGTATACATAGCAAACGTGGTGAAGTGCCGCCCGCCGCTGAACCGCAACCCCGAACCCGACGAAGCGGCGGCGTGCATGGACTATCTGCGCAAGCAGTTTGTGCTGGTGAGGCCTAAAGTCATCGCGCTGCTCGGCAAAGTGGCGCTAAGGTACGTGCTGGGCGATGAAACTCCAATTTCACGCGCGCGTGGTATCTGGACGGAAAGAAAAGGCGTGTGGTTCATGCCCACGTATCATCCAAGTGCGCTGCTGAGGGATCCGTCAAAAAAGAAAGAGGCATGGGAAGACTTTAAGCAGATAAAGCTGAAACTCGCCGAACTTGAGGGAAAACAGGATAATGGATGAAATGCGGCTTTTGCTGGAGGGACTTAAAACCAAATATCCTGGAAAAGAGTTCGTGCTCGGCGAAGGAGATGTTTGTTCGCATGTCATGCTTATAGGAGAAGCTCCCGGAGAACAGGAAGAGAAGCTGCATCGGCCGTTTGTGGGCAAGGCGGGCAAAAACCTTGACGAGATGCTGGCTTTGGGCGGCATACCGAGAAGCGCGCTGTATGTCACAAATACGGTCAAACTGCGTCCGACTCAGCCTGGAAAAGGCGGCAGGGTCAAAAACAGGCCGCCGACCAACGCCGAAATATCCGATTTCCTGCCCCTGCTTGAAGCAGAGATAAGGCAGGTCGCTCCGCGGATCATAGTTACGCTCGGAAATACCCCGCTTAAAGCGCTGCTGGGCGCAAAGGCGAGGATAGGTGACGTGCACGGCACCCTGATCAAATACGCGGGGACAGATCTGTATCCCATGTATCATCCCGCGTCGCTGATCTATACGCCGTCGTTAAAGCCTGTCTACGAGGCGGAAGCGGCCCGCCTCGGGGAACTGATGAGAGAATTGAACATTGTATAACAAAAAAATAACAAGAAAAGTGCGGTTTGGGGGTTTTCATGCCGTGCTTTTTGTGTATTATATATGCGATTTGTTTTCCGGGGAGGAATGAGAATGAAACTGATAAAATGTCCCAGATGCGAACTGAATTATATCAATGAAAACGAGACCATGTGCGCGGTGTGCAGAAAAGACGTCCGCGGCGAAAAAGAGCCGGATGAAATGCTGGAACTGTGCTCTGAATGCGGGGAAAACCCGGTAGTGCCCGGTCAGGAAGTCTGCGCCTTCTGCCTTAAGGAGATGCAGCGCAGGAATGAATCGATGAACGACAACACGGACGGAGAAGCCCGTGCCAGGGATCTGGAAAACGAAGCGGTCAGCTCAATGGACGAGATCGAAATGGACGAAGACTACTCCGACGACGAGTTTGACGACGAAGATTTTGAGGGCGAAGAAGACTACTTCGGTGTAGAGGACGCGGGCGAAGAGGTCTAAAAGTTGAAGGTTTTCGCCATAAGCGACCTGCATCTTCCGGGCGGGGCGGACAAGCCGATGAATGTGTTCGGCGAAAAATGGGATGGCCATTTTGAACGCATCTGCGAAGATTGGACAAACCGGGTCGGCAAAGACGACTTAGTGCTGCTGCCGGGAGATCTGAGCTGGGCGATGCGGCTTGAGGACGCGCTGGAGGATATCGGAAAAATCGCCGCCCTGCCGGGCGAAAAGGTGCTTCTGCGGGGCAATCACGATTACTGGTGGTCAAGTATAGGCCGGGTAAGGGATGCGCTCAAGCCGGGCATGTACGCGCTGCAGAACGATGCGCTCATGCTGGGCGGCGTTGTTTTGTGCGGCACCCGCGGCTGGAAGGACAGGGAAGAAGGCTGGGAGGAAGGCGACGAGAAGCTCTATTACAGAGAACTGAAACGCCTGGAACTCTCTTTTGAGTATGCCGAAAGGCTGGGCAGCGGCGTGAAGATTTGCATGATGCACTATCCGCCTCTGAGCGCCGCCCGGACCGACACGCCGTTTACACAACTGATCGAGAATAGCGGCATAGACCATGTGGTTTACGGTCACCTACACGCTTCGGCACTGAAAGGCGCGTTCAGAGGAGAACACAACGGCGTACGCTATCATCAGGTCTCCTGCGACGGCACGGATTTCAGGCTGGAAAGTATTCTGGAGATATAAAAAAACCAGCCAAAGGCCGGTTTTATGCTGAAGGCGGGACTCGAACCCGCACGCCCTTTTGAGGCAGGGGATTTTAAGTCCCCGGTGTCTGCCATTCCACCACTTCAGCGCGAACAGAATTATTATATCCGCGTACCCGGAAAATGTCAAGCAAAAACGGGAAGGAACAAAATGATCCGTTTATGCGTCTAAACCAACGCAAGCGGGAGGTGCGTGAATGAAGCGGTTGGCGGCATTGCTGTTGATAGTAGTCACATCGTTTACGATGTGCGTCTGCGGTGCTGCCGGCGAAACGACCGGGGAACTGACCGGATACACCGTCATTTCATGGGCTGAAAACACATATCTCTACGCGAAACCTACCGACAAAAGCGCCATACTGTCCGCATATACGACGGGCGCCGAGGTCGGGATGCTGGACTACAATATTCACGAAACGTACGCCTACGTCAAAGGACCGGACGGCAAAACGGGCTATATAATCAAGACGGCGCTCATGCAGGCTTACGATTACGGCAACCCGTATTACAGAAGTTACCGCGTTACCAGTACTTTCCTGGGCGGCGTGGCGTACATGTACCAAAGGGCTGGAGCTGACGAAGCGCCGATAAAGATACTTTACAACGATCTCGTGATCAAGGCGGTGGGAGAGGCGACCGAGGACATGCTTCTGGTGGTGGATTCGGAAAACACCGCCGGGTATGTATTCAAGAGCTTTCTGACCGCCGAGGCGGCGTTTAGAGCCGAAGCGGAAATGTGTGTGGCCGCGGAAAGCTGCACGCTGTACTCCATGCCCGTTTCGGGTTCGGTTATGCTGGGGGAAATGAACCCCGGGCAGACCGCGCAGGTGGTCGATTGGAACGCGGGCGAATCTTTCGCGTTCGTAAGGGACGCCAGGACCGGAAGGTACGGCTATGCGCTTAAGTCACAGCTTAAGCAGGTCGAGAGGTGACAGAATGATCAGAAAACTCGCAGCGCTGCTGCTTTCACTGATAACGCTCATATCATCGGCGGGACACGCTTCCGACGGAGATTACCTGTATATGATCAACGTCGGCAAGGGCGACGCCATAATCGTGCATGCCTCGGATAAATACTATCTGATAGACACTGGCAAAAGCGGTGCGTTCGACAGCGTGCTTAATGCGCTGAACAGGCTGAACATAAGCGAGCTTGACGGCGTGTTTTTGACGCATACGGATAAAGATCATTCGGGCGGACTGAAAAAACTGGCAAAAAGCAGTGTCAGCGTTGCCAGATGGTTCGCTCCTGCGTATTATATTGACGAAGAAGACAAGCATCCCCTGGTGAAGGCGCTTAAGAAGACCGACGCGGAGATAGTTTGGCTGAATGCGGGGGACAGCGTGGACGGGCTGTTCACGGTGATAGGCCCGCTGACCCGTAACGCTGCGGACGAAGACGATAACAGCCTTGTGATGCTGCTGGACACGGGCAGCCATACGGTGCTTCTTACCGGGGATATGGAAAAACAGGAAGAATTAAGCCTGCTGAATGCGGGCGGCTTTCCGGCATGCGACGTGTTCAAAGTGCCCAATCACGCGGACAGCGACGTGTGCATGTATATGGATCTGGCGAAACTGAACGCTGAAGTCGCGCTGATAAGCACTGACCCGTACGACAAACCGGGCACTCCGGACGCGCTGCTGCTGCAAGCGCTTGACAAAGCCGGAATGCAGGTATACTGTACTTTCGATTCCGAGAACGGTATAATGGTGTCGCTTTCGGATGAAATAGAGATTACGATCGAATAGGAGGAAAATATGAAAAAAAGTCTCGCATTGATACTGGCGTTTGTGCTGGCTTTCGCACTGATCCCGTCGGGTTATGCTGACGGACAGGAAGACGCGGTCGCCTGGGCACAGGACAGACTTAACGAAGGCTGGATGGAAGATTACGATCTGGTGAACGGTTGCCAGGACGTGGATCTGATAAAGTATTATTTTGACTATCTGGGCGAACAGCCGATAGACGGCTACGCTTCCGCATATGTGAACGCGAAGCTTCCCGACGGCTGGACGCGCTCCCTCGTTCCCAAGCCGGGCGATATAGTGGTTTGGGGCGCCAATGTGGGCATCGCGGGTCAGTACGGCCACATAGGCATCGTTACCGGCGTAAATTCCAACCGTATCACCTACGTAGCCGCCAACGACGGCGCTACCAGGGTCACCAGCCACGAGGTGAGCAGGTACAGCTGTTCCTGCTATATCCATCCCGTATTTAAGGAGTTCAACTCCTACGACACCGCGACCAACGCGTTTCTTGAGATCAACTGGCTGATCGACGGCCAGAACGTGAGCGGCGCGCAGAACGCGGGCACCGTTGACGTGTACATAAACGGCGCTATGGTCGCCAACGACGTGAATTATTTCAGCGCGGTACTCAGCGACGGCTCTTACTATGAAATCAAAGATATAAAAGCTCTGAACGGTTACAGCTATTACGGCATAGCTTCGGGTTCCACCATGGGGACCGCCAGCGGCAGTGCCGCCGTGAGGCTGATATTCAATTCCGCCGCGAACAACGAGCCTAACCCGGGTTACAGCGGCAGCAGCGCGGATGTCTCCATACAGAGTTCCGGCAAGCTCACAACCTGGGCGGGCGCGGCTCAGCACGCGCAGCCCAAGCTGCCAGCCTTCTCCGGCAGGGTAGTAGTGACTTCGGATAAAACTCCTTTAAGGAGCGCCGCTTCTTCAAGCGCTTCCAAACTCGCGACGCTGGGCGAAGAGACCGGTTATGAGTATATTGAGCATACGAAAGATTCCAACGGCTCTGTCTGGTACAAGGTCAAGTATGAAGATATGACCGGGTGGCTGCCTGCCAGCAGGTCCAGCTTCAGAGGAAACGCGTCCAACCATACTGCCGGCGAGATGCTGGTCGTGGTGGACGGAAACGAGTGGCTGCACGAAGGTCCCAGTCTCTCGACCAAATCTCTGGAAGTAGCCTACGGCGCGAGTAAATGGGAATTCGACGGCGACGGCGCGATAGACGAGCGCGGCATAGAGTGGTATAAAGTCAAGTATAAAAAGACCACTGCCTGGATATCCAGCAGGTACGCAATGTTCATTAGCGAGTATTCCGGCGCGCTCAACTGGAAGCAGGGCGGCCTCGTGACCGCAAGCGGCTCCATCGCTCAGAACAACCCTGCCGTTGACCCTGCCAGGGCTTTTGACGGCGTGTCTTCCACCGCGTGGGCTGCCGCGGATACCGGAAACTGCAGCGTGGGCCAGTGGATACAGCTCGCTTTGGGCAGCGCGAAGAGCTTTAACGGCTTCTACATCATAAACGGCTACAACAAGACTTCCGGCAACACCGACGTTTGGGCCGTGCACAGCCGCGTAAAGACGCTGGATGTATACTGCAACAACAACCTGATCGGCTCTTACGAGCTTTACGACACGAGGGAAGAACAGTATGTATCTTTCGGAAGCGCCAGGTACGGAAAGACCTTCAAATTCGTGATCCGCGACGTATATCCCGTGACCAATTCCGAAGCGTGCATCACCGAGATAACGATGAACTGATCTCTAAAAGCAAGCGGCCTGTCGTGTGACAGGCCGCGTTTTGTTAAATAATCGTTGCTTGAAAAAAAACGGCGCTTCCGGGGCGTTTAGTAAGTGAAGGAGGTTAGAAAATGGATAAGGAGACAAGACTTGCCCGCGCCCAGGCAGCGCTGATCAGATGGCAGAAGGAGCTGGTACGACTGGCGTACAGCTATACCCTGAATCTTTCCGACGCAGAGGACTGTGTTCAGGACGCGTTCATGGCGTATATGAAAAAAGCTCCGGACTTCGATTCCAATGAAAGCGAAAAAGCCTGGCTGATACGGGTCACCGTAAACAAATGTCTGAGCCTGCTGCGAGCTCCGTTCAGAAAACGGACTCAGCAACTGCCTGAGGAGATCGGCGCGACAGAGGAGGACAAAGGTGTGCTGGAAGCGATGAAGTCGCTTCCGGGCAAATACCGCGTTACGCTGCATCTGTATTACTATGAAGGATACAAGCTGCAGGAGATAGCGCAGATACTCAAGACCAAGCCGGCTACCGTAGGCACGTGGCTGGACAGGGGACGTCAGGCTCTGAAACTGGAAATGGAGGCCATAATATGAAAAACAACAAATATACGGATCTTATGCAAAAGATCGATCCTTCCGAAGACTTCACTGAGAAGACGATGGAAAAACTGCAGGGGAAAGGTACAAAACGGTTCAAGTGGCTGCCGGCGTTGACATCCCTCACGGCGGTTGCGGCTTTCGTGCTCGTATTGGCGCTGGCGCTGCCGCATATCTATAAACCGGTAAACGAAAAGATCGCCCCAAAGCTCCCGGAGACCAAGACCGCGGACACGACCGTGAACGTCGCGCTCAATACCGCCGACGAGCCGGCGGAGACGGGGATGTATGACTTTGATGCGCTGTACGAAGACAGCGCGGAGGAAGCCGAGTATTTCATGCCTTCGATGGGTTATAAGGCCATGTACGGCACGATGCCAGTTCCGATGCCGACGCAGAGCCTGTTCCCCGAAGGTTTCAATACCGAGGAGTATGCCCACATAAGCGAAAACGTATTCAAAAACGTTTCCACTTCGCCGCTTTCCACCTTCGCGATAGACGTGGATACCGCCGGATATTCCACCCTGCGCCGCAAGCTGCTTGAGGGCGAAAAGCTGCCGGAAAGCTCGGTCAGGATAGAAGAGATGATAAACTATTTCTCTTATTCCGGACTGAATCCCGAGGACGGCAGCGACATAAAACTGTCCGCGTCGATCGCTCCCTGCCCCTGGAATAAGGACGCCGCGCTGATGTTCGTGGCTGCAGGGGCGAAGAAGATCGAGACCGAAGACTTGCCCGCATCCAACCTGGTGCTGCTGATAGACGTGAGCGGCTCCATGGATTCCCCTGACAAGCTGGACCTTGCGAAGCGCGCGATCTCTCTGATGGTCAAAAACCTGAGAGCCTGCGACCGCGTGAGCGTCGTAACGTATTCCGGCAGGGAGAGGATCGCCCTGGAAGGTGCGTCCGGCGACGAATACACCAGGATCATGGACGCGGTCAACGCCCTGATCGCCAGCGGTTTTACCAACGGCGAAAGCGGCATCAACATGGCATACGACCTGGCGGAAAAGTACTTTGTCAAGGGCGGCAACAACCGCGTCATTATCATGACGGACGGCGATTACAACGTGGGCATTTCTTCCGAAGCGGAACTCGTAGAACTTATCGAGCAGAAAAAGCAGACAGGCGTGTTCCTGAGCGTGCTGGGCTTCGGGATGGGAAACTACAAGGATGCCAAGCTGGAAATGCTTGCAGACAAGGGAAACGGCACTTACGCATACATCGACAGCATAAACGAAGCCAGAAAAGTCATGGTCGAAGAAATGGGCGCCAGCTTCTTTACAGTCGCGAAAGACGTGAAGATACAGGTGGAATTCAACCCCGATTACGTGGCTTCCTACCGCCTGATAGGTTACGAGAACCGCGCGCTTAACGACGAGGACTTCGCTGACGACACCAAGGACGGCGGCGAAATGAGCTCAGGCCACACGGTCGTGGCGCTGTACGAACTGATCCCGGCGGAAAACGCCGAGATCGCGGGAGTGACGGGCAGAAAGTCCGACGAAAGCGGTCTTAAGTATCAGACGAGGTCGTCCAGCGGGATCGAGGAGATCGCCACGGTCTCCCTGCGCTACAAGCAGCCGGAGAAGGACGAAAGCGATCTTATGAGCCTGGCCGTGACGCCCGAGATGAGCGCGGAGGGCGAAGCCTTAAGGAATGTCAGGTTGGCCGCAGCGATAGCCGAGTTCGGCATGACGCTGAGGAACAGCGAGAACAGGGGAACGGCTGACTTCGACATGGCGTTTAAGACAGTACAGGCGCTAAATGATCTGACCAACGAAGAGACCGAACTGCTGTACCTGATCTCCAAAGCGCGCAGCGCCGAATAACTCACCGTAAAAAACTGAACGAAATGCCGTGCGTATATGCACGGCATTTTTGTGCCGAAACGGGCTTGTACGTTCGGACGTAAAAATGGTATAATATATCCGGTCAAAGAATAATAAAGGAATACCGGTTCGGCTGTTTTCACGGAGGAAATCAAAATGAAAAGAGTATTATGCGCACTTATCGCTGCCGTGCTTCTGCTGTGCTGCATCGCTGCGGCTGAGACCAAGGTCATAAGGCCCATGTATGTCGAAATGGATCTTTCACAGCCCGAGGACGGCATCTATTATGTGGCGTTTGACCCTTCCGACATCGGGGACGGCATGCTCAAACTTTCGGTATATTCGCAGGACTGCTATGATATAGCGGACATCGCGGAAATGTCGGTATGGGATACGATCATAGTCGGCGACGAGGCCATCGTTGTCGTTACGCTTGAACGAGATGACGACCTGATGATAAACGGAGGCCTTGACGAAGAAGGAATTAACCTCCGCGCATACGATGAAGACAACTGCTGGCGGGTAGCCATGGAAGACGACTACACTTCATACACGTACAGGGGCGACGCCGTATGGCTCCTGGACGAAGAAGTGTCCTTTACCGACGGCTGGGATATAGAAAGCGAACCCCAGGTGATCACCGGCGCCGACGCGGTCACCAAAGCCATAGCCGGGACGGAAATGGAGCATTTCGACCCGTACTGCACAGCCGTGCGCGTTGAAAACGGTAAGATAGTGGAGATCGAACGCTGGTATACGCCGTAATGATCAACGCGTTCTGCTTTGATGCGCTTTGCGGTAAGCGCAGAAACGGAGCAGGCACGGCGGGCGTTCCGGACCTTCGCGGGATAACGGACGTCCGCTGTTCTTTATGACGGGAACATCGGTTCGCCCGGGAGGATCCCGAGCAGCGTTGACTTTGAAGATCACTTAAGAAAGCCCTGCGGAGGAGCTATGGAAAAGATCGTACTTGGCTTGTCGGACGGCGTAGACTCATGCGTTAGCGCGTATCTGCTGAAACAGCAGGGCTACGATGTGCTGGGCGTATATATGGATATCGGGACGCCCGAACAGAGGGCAAGCGCCAGGCTTAACGCAAAAGAGGCGGGTATAGGCTTTGAAGCCGTCAGCGTCGAAACGGAAATGGAAAAGTGGGTGAAACGGCCTTTCGCGGAAGAGTATTTAAGGGGACGTACGCCCATGCCCTGCACGCTGTGCAACCGTGAAGTCAAACTGCCCGCGCTGTTCAAAGAGGCGGAAAGCTTCGGCGCCGGCAGGATCGCCACAGGCCACTACGTGAGGACGGACGGGGAAAACCTGTATATGGGCAAACCGGACTGCGATCAGAGCTATATGATGTCAAGGCTTACGCGCGAACAGGTGAAAAGGCTTCTGCTGCCTTTGGGCGATATGAGCAAAAGCGAGGTAAGGGAACTGGCGGTAAAGCTGGGCTTTACGTGCGCCGCGCGTCCGGATTCCAGGGAAAACTGCTTTATCAGGGACGGAAGCTATGTTTCGTATATAGAACAGAGATTCGCGGGCATGCTGCCGGGAAGGGGCGACGCGGTATACGAAGGGCGGGTAATTGACACGCATGAAGGCATATACCGTTACACGGTAGGGCAAAGATGGAAGAGCGATATAGGGGAGAGGCGAGCCTACGTAAAGCGGATAGACGCAAAGGCAAACACCATAGAATTGTGTCTGTGGGAAGACCTGTTCACAAAGCATGTGCGGCTCGGGAACCTGAGCTTTATTTCCGGAAACGCGCCGTCGGCAGAATTTGACGGGGCGATCCGCGTAAGGCATACGAGGTGGGAGACGCCTGCGTGCCATGTAGCGGTAGACGGGCTGACGGCATGCGTAGAAACGGAGTCTCCGCTGAGGGCGCCCGCTCCCGGACAGAGCGCGGCTTTGTATAAAGCAGACATGCTGCTGGGCGGCGGCACCGTAGAAGATTGTTAACAGTATCTTCATAATAAGATTATGTAAACTGCTGGAAATTGGACAAACGTTGATGTATAATACTTTACTGGTTCTACCTGCCCGCAGAAACGGTGTCGATGCGGCTGACCGCTTAAGCGGTTTTCGACGACCTTTCTATATACAGGCAATATTTCGGAGCGACGCCAATAAGCTCTGAAGCGTTACAAGTAATTTGGAGGTGCTTAAAGCAGATGGCACGTATCGCAGGTATCGATCTGCCCCGTGAGAAGAGAATCGAGATCGCCCTGACGTATATTTACGGCATTGGCCGCAATATCGCCGACGATATCATCGAAGCAACCGGCGTGAATCCTGACACCAGAGTCAAG
>JAIKYG010000002.1:0-2913 GCA_024683475.1 Clostridiales bacterium
CCATGATTTGCAGCCAGGCGTTTCGCTCTCCGGCGTGTACTGGTAAAAGATGTGATACTCGCCCCTGAACCAGCTAAGGCCGTTGGGGTCGTTGATCCAACCCTTCGCGGGATGGCAATGGTATTTCAGCTGTGCGTTGGAAAGCATGAGAACCTCCGAAAACGTCGAATCGAAGCGCCGCGCCGTTCTTTACAGCGCTTGCGGCTTTCACTATGATAATCTACCCCGTCCGCTTTGTCAAGTTTGGACAAACGCTTCAAAGCGGTCTGCGGGAAAACCGCCCGGAAAAGCGCGATCGCGATTGAAAAAACGAGAGATGTCTGTTAGAATGAAAAGGACGCCGGAACGAAACCGAATCCCGAAGGCGGTATCCTGTCCGGCGCAAGGAGGAATCGCGCAATGGCGGAGCACTTCAATCATTTTCCACTCAGGCATTTCGCGGGAATCGTGGCGGATTGCATGGACATCGCGCTGCCGGAGAGCTTCGCTCCCGGGATCCCGTGGGTATCCGATATCCTGAAGGCGCGGTTGGGAGGCCCGGCGGACCGCGCGGTACTCTATCACGCCGACGCCGTGGGGCAGTATATCTGGCAGCAGTACACGGATCTTTTTGCGCCCGTATACATGCACACCTCGATGGCGGTCCCCTTCCTGAGCACCGTACTGTCGGTGACGCCGGTGGCGCACGCGTCCATGTATACCGGGCTCGATCCGGACGGGCACGGCATTCACACCTATGTGCGGCCAAGGCTCAGCTGTGAAACGCTTTACGATGTGCTGCTGGCGCTGGGCCGGAAGGTCGCCATCGTAGCCCAGCAGGATTCCACCTTCCTGCACATTTTTGCCGGTCGGGAAATGGACTATTTCGAATGCGCCAACGCCGTGGAGGTACAGCAGCAGTCCCTGCGGCTGATCGAAAGCGACCGGTACGACCTCATCAGCATCCATACCTTCGACTACGACAACGCCGCCCACGCCTACGGGCCTGAGTCCAAAGAAGGCCTCAACGCCATCGCGCTGGAAGCCGCGGGCTTCCACCGTCTGGCCGAGGCGCTGGAGAAGACCCGGGGCCGGCACCGCACGCTGCTCACGTATTCCCCGGATCACGGCCAGCACACCATCCCCGGAGGCCGCGGCGCGCACGGCGACACCTCGAACGAGGATATGAACATCCTGCATTTCTTCGGGACGATCGCGTAAAAGGCGCTGCCGCGCAGTCTGGTTGTGCCGGTGTATGGGCTTTTCGACCGGGACATCGGGCCGTGGGCAGCCCCGGGCGCTTTGCTTCAGCCCTTGTAATGCCTGTACTTTTCCACGGCGTCCAGCGCCGCGGCCATGTTTTCAAGCGGGATCTCGTAATTGAGTTCCACACTGAGGCCCAGCGCGCCTTCGGGGAGATACAGGCTTTCGACGCAGCGGGCGACGTGATCGAAGATCTGCGAGCGCGTGGCCACAGGGAACAGCTGTCTGTCCAGGTCGAGATTGATGGGAATGATCTGCTCGCGGCGGCAGACGCGCACCAGGTTGTCCAGGCCGTTTGCGCGGTACTGCGGGTTGATGATATCCACGCCGCATTCCATCAGGTCCGGCATGATCTCCCAGATGCAGCCGTCGGTATGCATGTAGATCAGCTGGGAGGGCTTATAGGCCTTGATGACGCCGTAGAGTTTGCGAAAACAGGGCTTCAGATACTTTCGCCAGCGCTTCGCGCCGATGGCAAGGCCCTTCTGCGTGCCCAGATCGTCGCCGAAATAAACCAGTTCGTCCATGCGGGGCAGGATCGCCGCCACCTGGTACAGATTGTATTCGAGCACTTTGTCGATGAGGGTCTGTATCGTTTCGTCCTCCTCGGCAAACCAGATCATCGCGTTTTCAAAGCCGCACAGATCCAGCAGGCGAAGGTACATAAAGCCGTGCGGCAGGCGGCCGTCCCGGCAGGAAGGGATCTTAAGATTAAACACATCCTCCTCCGTCCTGACCGGATGGCCCGTCACGATGGATTCGTTGCCCGCGTGTTCGTTGTGCCACACGCAGTTCCACTCGTCGATATACACGCCCTTGCGGTAGCTGGCCGGGAGGTGGTCTTCCACGTGCTCGAGGTCCATTTTGAGGCCGCCGAAAAACTGGGGATACTGATCCACGAGCCGCTGCAGCTCGCTTCCGTACTTCATCCACGCGGCTGGCAGCATTCCCACCGAAACGGGAATGGTCTCCGGATGCTCCATGCGGATGGCTTGTATCAGGTCTGACATTTTTTACCCCCAATCAGCAAAACAGCCGCGGACGGTTTCTGAGCCCTGCCCGTGTCCGCAGCGGATACGCTCTGAAATGATCCGGCATGCCCGGCACCGTTCGTTCGGGACGCCGTTAATTCAATTATACACCCAGGAAGAGCAAAACGCAAATGCAAAGACAGAAATGACCGCGCCAAGTTTTTGGGAATACGGCGGCGGGGCACAAAACGCCGATGGACGCTCCCCGATTTCAGTAAAACTGCGGCCCGGCAGGATAGAGTGTTTGGCTACGAACCAGAAGGTCGGGGGTTAAGCGAAAATCCTGTCACGCAGTGACGGGGGTTTCGCTTTATTATTCATCATTCATTTTTCAGTCTTCAGTCTTCATTAACCCTGACAGGATTTTCTGAATGAATAATGAATACTGAAAACTGAAAAACCGTCAAATATTAAATGGGTTGATTCTTTAGCAGCATAATATGTTCAAAGCCGATTAATGAATAACTGTTGCCAAACAATTGGATTTCCGATATAATATACGTGGTGATGGTATGAAAGATAACATTTTGATCGACAAATCTATTGACTTTGGTGCCCGAATCGTAAAGTTGCATCGGTATCTCACTGAAACAAAGCACGAAGCTGTCTTGTCAAAACAGATTTTGCGCAGCGGAACCTC
>JAIKYG010000027.1:0-2735 GCA_024683475.1 Clostridiales bacterium
TGGATATGTACTGCTGTTCAAACGCCTGAGCGAGAAACGCTTCCAGTGGCCGAGGAACGAAAATGAGCTGAAACTGCTCACGAAGCAGGAATTCCGGTGGCTGATGGAAGGACTGTCCATCGTCCAAAAGAAAGCGTTTGAGCCCGGAAAACCCGGCTCGGTCTATTGAGAATTTAACATATTTTCCCGGAAAAACCAAAAGGAATCAGTCGTTCAGCCGTCGAAATATATATGTGCGCGCGGAGGACAAAACCGCGTGAACATATGTATGAAAGGACGGTGAGCGGCGTGGGCGAAGCGATGGTACCACAGGCGGTTGTAGACGCGCTTATACAGCAGATAACGTCGCTGCAGGCAACGATCGACCGGCTCACCGCGATCATAGAAGAAAAGAACCAGATCATACTGAACCAGAACCGTGCGAGATTCGGACAGAGCAGTGAGAAGCGCACATATATACTTAACGACGGTCAGCTGAGCCTGTTCGAGCGAGTCGGAGACGGAATAACGGATAAGGCACAGGCAGACGCTGCGGCAGAGGACGTGAAGTCTGTAACCGTAGGGGCGCACAAGCGAAAGGCGAAACGAACGCTGGAGGAACTGTGCGCGGATCTTCCTGTTGAAGAGATCATATCCGACCTGCCCGAGAAGCAGAAGATAAGCGCGGACGGATATCCGCTGAAATGTATCGGCATAGACGAAGTACGCACGGAACTTGTGCGGGAACCGAGCCGTATATTTGTGAGAAAGTACTACTGCAGGAGTTACGCTGATCCGAGGGCGGAAGCCAGGACGGGTTACGCGGTGATAAAACGCGCGTATACACCGGCGCCGCTGCTGGAGCACAGTTACGCGTCGGCATCGGTAGTGACAAACGTCATAATGGACGCCAACGGGAGGTACTGCATATGGAGCGAGCCGATAAACGTCAAGTACGCGGGCGAGGAACCGCTTATATTAGTGCAGCCCTCTTCGATAGTCCTGAAGCCGGACCAGAACGGCTTCACGCTCAGCTGCTACGCCATATCCGGCACCGGAGACAACAGCGGGATAATCTACGCCTGGTATTACTGGCAAAAGAGCAATCTCATAAGCGGTCTCGGTGAGTGGAAACTGTCAGAGGTGGAGAATAAAGGAAGAGTGACCGACTACAGAGAAGGTTTGTACAGGTGCATGGTCACTGATATGTCCACGGGCAAGCATGCCTGGAGCGATATCGCGACGGTATGCGATGAACTCGTTTTTGTAGGGATAAAAGAAACCATAAGGTGGAGTAATACCTCGCGATTCGAGCTCTCTTTCAAGGGTGGAAGCGCGCCGTACACAGTCACGATATTCCTTAAGTGGGCTGAGTGGCAAAATGACCATTATGAGTATTCCGATAGAGTATACTTGACAGACACGATCTATTCCGCCGCAGAATTGGCTCAGTTAGAATATGATCTTGATTCGAGCTATATGGTGCCAAGAAATAGTGACAATGGAATGGGATGGGAAAATACAATGTATTATATAGTCGTTACGGATGCGATCGGCAACAAAAGCGAATCACCAGAATTTTATAGCGGAAAGTATCGCGAATAAAACACAAAAGCCATCCGAAAGGAGTCACATATGAAGAAACTGATATCGATACTGCTGTGCGCGCTGCTGGCGCTTAGCGCGTTTGCCCTGGGGGAGGGAGAGACGCTTCCCCCTTTCGACCCGGACGCCTATGAGTATATCGAGATGCCCGTGCCCCTGGAGCGGTCCATCCTCGGCGACTGGTACGCTGAGTTTCATGGGCTCGCAATAAAGCTCACACTAACCGACGAAGGCGCTTACACGCTGTCCGTGCCCGGCGCGGATGCCGTCGGGGATACCTGGGAACTCAAAGACGGCATGCTGTACCTGGAGGGCAACGAAGCACCCCTGCTGCCCCTTGACGAAGCCCTTATCTGGAGCCCGGTCAATCTGGTGTTCAGAAGGGAAGCTCCTGCCGTATACGAACCTGCCGAAGCGTATAAGGCAGCATCCAAAGAAGCCTACGACGGTTTCTGGCGCGCGCAGTTCACGCAGGTAGGCAGCGCGAAAGATAAATCCAAGCGTCCCGCAGTACGCAGCGTACAGGCGGGAGGCAGCGTGATACTTTCTTCCGCGATAGGCGACGACACCGCCTTATATATTGATAACGGCAAGGCGGCACTGGCAGGGAAGCTGTTCGGTAGGCAGATTGCGGAGTTCGCTTATGCGGACGGCGCGCTGACGGCTAAAGTCGAAGGCGGCAAGGTGACGCTGCAGCTGCAGACGGACGGCTTCCTGCGCCTGACTTACGCTTCAAAAGACGAGGCGAAGGTGATCTACCTGCTGCCCGCACCAGATCCCTACACAGAGGCGGAAGCCGAGTAATCGCCGCATGAACCCAAAAAGCACTTCACGATACTGTGAAGCGCTTTTTTGTGGTAATTACTCCACCCTTAGCCTTTTCGCGAACTCATGCAGGATACGAAACTTGGCGAAAAGGAGTTCTTTCTTTGCGCCCAGGTCCTGCATGGCACCTTTGAACTTGGCGCTTCTGGACATCTGGATTATTATACTGTACGTCAAGTCGATGCCCAGTTCCTGGTCGATGCATTGGGAGTGTTTTTTCATCTCACGATCCTGAACCCGTTCCACATATCGTCCCTGGGCTGCCTATTCGAGCATCCGTGCATTTCGTTCATGAGCTCTACAGATTGTTCTTCCATCAGTTCAGT
>JAIKYG010000046.1:0-19137 GCA_024683475.1 Clostridiales bacterium
TGAAACAATAACGCGCCGGGCAGGCGCAGCACACATAAGGAGGCATTGCTATATGAAGATCGTTATTTCCCAGACCGCTGACGATCTGGGCCGTAGGGCGGCTCAGCAGGCAGCTGAGGTCATCAAGGCCGCCATCGCCGACCACGGCGAGGCGCGCATCGTGCTGTCTACAGGCGCCAGCCAGTTTGAGACCCTCAAGTACCTGGTGGAGGAAGGCATTGACTGGAAAAAGGTGGAGATGTTCCATCTGGACGAATATGTGGACCTGCCCATCACCCATCCCGCCAGCTTCCGCAAGTACCTGAAAGAGCGCTTCGTGGACAAGACGGGCGTGGAGAAAGTGCACTTTGTGGACGGCACCCCCGAGGGCATCGAAAAGCTCACAAAGGAGATCCGTCAGGCGCCTATAGACGTGGGACTGATCGGTATCGGCCGGAATTCCCACATCGCCTTCAACGATCCGCCCGCCGATTTCGAGACCCGCGCCGCGTATATAATCGTCAACCTGGACGAAGCCTGCCGCAATCAGCAGGTGGCCGAAGGCTGGTTTGCCGGCTTCGACGACGTGCCCAAGAAGGCGGTCAGCATGAGCGTGTGGCAGATAATGCAGTGCAAGACCATCGTTTCCGCCGTGCCCCACGAGGAAAAGGCCTGGGCCGTGGCCGCCGCGCTCAAAAACGAGCTTACGCCCACAGTGCCCGCCACCATGCTCAAAACCCATCCCGAGTTCAACCTTTACGTGGACGCCGCTTCCTATGCCGAGGTGACCGAGTGCAAGGCGCTGAACGGTGAAACGGTCGTAGAGGATTACAGATAAACGGGCGTTTGAAAGGAACGGCATATCCACAGATGGACGAGATACGTGTAGCGCTGTTCGGCACCGGCGGGTTCGCCGCCAACTATCCGGCGGCGTTCAAAAACCCCAAACGCGAAAACGTGCGCCTTGTGGCCGCGGTGGATCCTTACGCCGCGGACTTTTCCCTGTGCCCGCTGTATAAGGATGCGGAGCGGATGTACGCGGAAGCGAAACCCGACGTCGTCATAATCGCGACCCCGATACAGCTGCACAGGGAACAGGCGGAGCAGGCGTTTGCCCACGGCTGCAACGTGGTGCTGGAAAAGCCCCTGGCGGGCTGTGAGGCGGACGCGAGGGCGATCCTCGCCGCAAGGGACAGGGCCGGAAAACTTTTGAACGTGGACTACCAGATGTGCTACGATCCCGTTATCCGTGCAGCAAAGCGTGATGCGGACAGCGGGCTGTTCGGCGCGCCGCTGGACATGAAAGTCATAGTGCTGTGGCCCCGCGGCTTCACTTATTACGGGCGCTCCACCCACTGGGCGGGGCGCAGGTACGACTCTGACGGCAGGGCGGTGTTCGACAGCGTGCTCAACAACGCCACCGCCCACTACCTGATGAACATGCTGTTCATGACGGGAGCGCCCGCCGAAAACGTCAGCTGCCGGACGTTCCGCGCCAACGACATAGAGACCTACGACACGGCGGTCATGAAGGCGACCAGCGCGGGAGCAAAGCTGTTCATAGCCGTGAGCCACGCGGTTAGACCGGACGAAAAGCAGGAACCCATGTTCGAATACCGCTACGAGAAGGCTGTCCTTCGCTACGGCAAACCCGGAGGAGAACGGCGCAAGGAGTTTACCGCGACGTTCAACGACTGCCGGGAGATCAATTACGGCAGCGTGGAGCAGGAATACATCGAAAACCTGTGGAACATGGTGGACGCGCTGCGCCTTGGCACGCCCATACTCTGCGACGGGGAGACGGCGCTTCTGCAGGCGCAGGCGCTGGAAAGCATGCGCAGGGCGCAGCCGGAATCCGTGCCGTTCCCCGCGCGCCTCGTTTCCACCGACGGGAGCATGAACTGGGTGGAAGGCCTGGCGGGTTCGCTCTGGCAGGCGTTCAGGACCGAAAGCCTGCCGGAACTGGGCGAAAACGGGCTGTATTTCCCGGAACAGACCGGTCTGAGGTAAAATATGAGCTGCTTTACTTCCTTTGAGCTGCCCGACGGCGCGAAGATCCCCGAGTGCTCTGTGAGCATTACGGATTTCGGCGCGGTGCCGGGCGGCAAAGTCAAGAACACTACGGCTTTCCGAAGCGCGATCGAGTATCTCGCAAAGAACGGCGGAGGCCGCGTGAACGTGCCCGACGGTGTGTGGCTCACCGGACCCATACATTTTCGGAACTGCATAGAACTGCACCTGAGCGACAAGGCGGAGGTGCGGTTTTCCATCGACAAGGAGGACTATCTGCCCGCGGTCTACACGCTGTTCGAGGGTGTGCGCTGCTACACCTTTTCCGCCCAGCTCTATGCCAGGGACTGCCACGACATCGCCGTGACCGGCAAGGGCACGTTCAACGGCCAGGGCTTCAGCTGGTGGTACATGGCGGTCATCCGCGAGGGAGTGGAAGCGCTGTACAAAGCCGGGATGGACGACCTGCCCGTGGAACAGAGGGTATTCGACACGGAACAGCAGGGCGTACGTCCGGGGCTGCTCCACTTTATCGACTGCGAGAACGTGACGATAGAAGGTCCCACATTCACCTTCAGTCCTTTCTGGACCGTGCATCCCACCTGGTGCAAAAACGTAATAGTGCGGGATATAACCGTGAAAAATCCCTGGGATCACGCTCCCAACACAGACGGCTGCAACCTGGAAGGGTGCAAACGTGCGCTGATCGACGGCGTTTATGCCGACACGGGGGACGACGCCGTGTGCCTTAAGTCCGGCAGGGACGCTGACGGCAGAAGGGTGAACATACCCTGCGAAGACATCGTCGTAAGGCACATAGTCGCCCAGCGCAGCCACGGCGGCATCACCATTGGCTCCGAGATGAGCGGCGGAGTCAGAAACGTGCTGGTGGAGGACTGCGAATTCAGGAACAGCCTTATAGGCATATGGATAAAGACCGCGCCGGAGCGGGGCGGATATGTGGAGAACATCGAATACCGCAACATAAAAGTGGGCAATGTGAGGGAGTACGGCGTCTGCATCACCATGGGCTACTACGTGGACGACAACAAGCCCCAGCCGCTCCAGTTTATGCCGAAGATCAGGCATATCCACATCGACGGGCTTAACTGCGAGTACGCCGGCACGGGGATCTTCCTGAACGGGATGGAAAGCAGCCCGCTGGAGGACATAAGGCTGAACAACATGTTTAGCCGCGGAAACACCAACACGAACATCAAATTCGTGCGCGGCATGCAGATGACGAACGCGAACTTCGACTGATGCGACGCCCGTACGGGCTGACCGGAAAAGACAAACAAAAAACTGACCGTCCGCGCTTATCCGCGGGCGGTCAGTTTTTCAAGGAAATCCATCGCGCGTTCCGGCCAGCCTTCAACGTCGGTGCCGGTGCCGTCTCCGAAGGCGTGGGGAGCGTGACCGCCCTCGTCCAGCACCGCGGGTATCCCGTTTTCCGTCAGCAGCTTTGCCAGAGTTTCGGAATTTGAGGGCGGGACGCTCATGTCGTCTTTCCCGCATACTATATAGCAGGGCGGGAAGCCCGCGCCGATACGGTCGACCAGGTTGTACATATCGATATAGGAGGCAAAATCCTCACTGAACATGGGACTAAGCAGGTCCCCGATGCAGTTGTGCATCGAACGGGTCTTGAGGTCTATATAGGCGTAAACGGGGAACATGGCTCTCGGCGCGGGCAGACCGTATTTTCCGTATCCCAGCTCGGGAACGCCGAAATTGCAGATCAGGTTCCCGGAGGCGGAAAACCCGCCAAGGGCATAGGAATCCGGCTGTACGCCCAGCTCACCGGCGTGTACGGACACGTATCTGACCGCCGCAGCCAGGTCGTCCAGGGCTTTGAGCGCCGCCCTTTCGGTGCTGACCCGGTAAGTGAGCAGGAACACGGTGTAGCCCCTGTTTAAAAAGTGGACCGCAGTGGGCAGGGATTCGATTATGGTGCTTACCCACTTGTACGCGCCGCCTGCCGCGAGTATGATAAAAGGCTTGCCGCCGGCAGAGGCGGTCTCGGGCAGGAGCCGTATCAGGTTCACGTCTTTTTTGAGCGGGTCGTCTGCGCAGTCTTCCGCGCCGTACAGGAAATACTGCCTGATTCGGTCGTTTTCGATCTCCCGCGCCAGCAGGTTTAGCCCTCCGAGCACGCCCGTGACCGCCCAGTTGCCCGCGCAGTCTTTTATGGGCTTGTCGGGGAAGCGGTCGTTTTCTGCGGACTCTGCGCCGGGGCGGTAGATCAGGTAGTTTTGCACGGATGCGAGCAGGGGATCCAGATAGATCCTGCGCATGGTGGTGTCGGGCGTATATCTTTCCATAGGCTACGACCTTTCCGATATGCCGGATGTCACGGCTGTTTTTCTGTCTCGGCGCGGAACTTCTTCCAAACCGTCTCGAACCACTGTTCGCCCATGGGCAGCGGGCGGGCGGGTTCGGCACAGGTCGGGTATTCGTTTCCGGCTCTTTGGGTGTACAGTACAATGTTTTTCGTGTTTTCGCTGTGGGGCAGGGCGTTCCCCGCGTCGTCAATGACCAGCCCCGCGCCCGTGCTGCCGTACACATTTGCGGCTGCGGTCATCGCACTGATGACGGCGCGCTGGGTGACCAGCTGATCCTTAAGGCGCAGGCGCGCTTCCATGTCTTCGGGCAGTGAGTCAAACGGTCTGTCCGCGTTTTCCAGCGTTTGCTTAAGCTGCGCGTCCAGAGCACCGAGCGCGCGGATGTCGCGGGAATGCGCGCCGAAGCGGCTCATGGCTGCGCGGAATGTGTCTGCTGTTTTCTGGGGATCCCCGGAAAAAGCCAGGCCGCTAAGCGCCTCCGTTGTCTGCTTAAGCAGCGTTTCGGGATCCTGCACGGGTTCGAGCCTGCTGATATAAGCGATATGCCTGGCGGCGCGCATGGAACCCACCTGGGTGGCGTTGAGCGCCGAGCCGCCGGGGCGGTACGCGCCGAAGGTGCCGGCAGCTTCTCCCGCGGCGTACAACCCCGGGATGTTAGTCTGCCAGTCGGTGTCCACCGCCACGCCGCCGTTATGGTGCTGGGCGCATACGCGTATCTCCAGCATTTCGGTCTCCAGGTCTATGCCGTGGGACCTGTAAAGCTCCACCGCGGGGACGTTCATGCACATAAGCCGCCCGAAAGGAGTGTCCTGCGTGGCGCCCGTCTTTTCCAGATATGCTTTCGCCTCGCCGTCCAGGTTGGACAGGTCACGCGCCAGGGGCGAAGGATCGCGCCTGAAATCCAGGTACACTTTCCGCTCTTTGGAGTTTTCGGCTTGGACAAGCAGGTCTATACGCGAGGAACCGCCGGTCTTTCTCACGTCGAAGGGCCACTCGTAGCCTTTAAGGAACGCGCGGCGCACGCCCTCCATGGGGTCGTCCGGGAAGGCGTCGATAAGGAACTCGTGCTCTTTACCGTCTTCATCCACGGATACATAGCGAGGGAGCACCTGCTGATAGCTGCCTGACAGGTTCCAGCGGAACTTTACGGAGGCGATGCCGTACTGCCACTGGTGCAGGTTGCTCATACGCGCGCCCGCCTGCGCGGCCATGCCCGTCATGCCCTGCTGGCTTAACGGGTACACCGACGAGTCATATATCTGCGCAGGTCCGCCCGTAGCCAGTATAACGTGGGCGGCGGCGAACAGGCGCAGCCTGCGATCGGTCCGGCTGTACGCCAGAACTCCGGCGATCCGGCCCGAATCCCTGATCAGCGCGAAAGCCGTCCAGCCGTCGAACATGGGGATGCCGAGGCGCGTAACTTCCTTTTCCAGCGCTTCGGTCATCTTTCTGGAGGTGAGCGGTCCGGCGGAAGTAGCGCGCCCCCGGGTGTCATGGTCCGTGCGGTAGCCCACGAATTCGCCGTATTCGTTGGTGGGGAAATCCACTCCCAGCTGGCTGAGCTTGAAAAAGCACTGCGCGGAGCCTGCCGCCTCGCACAGCGCCGTGTCACCGTTTACGCCCTCGGAGAGCAGCGTCCGGGCCATATCGTACACCGAATCCGGCTTGTCCCCGGCCAGAGAGAGCTTGTAATACGTCTGCTTGTCGCTGCCCGCGTTGCGGGAAGTGCCCCGGGTGATCCCGTCCGTGACTATGCACAGGTCCGTTTCGCCCAGGCACTTAAGCCAGTGGGCCGCGTTGAGCCCCGCGCAGCCGGAGCCGATGACCACGGTGCGGTATACGCAGGTCTCGATATCTGTCTGTCCGACGCGCATGTCAAAGTCTCCTTATGTGGAAGCCGCCGTCCGCGTTCAATACCTGGCCCGTCGTGAAGTCCAGCAGCCCGGAGCAGCACGCCGCCACCATGTCCGCCACGTCCTTTGGCTGGCCGAAGCGTTTTATCGGGGTCAGGCCGCCCGCGATCAGGTTTTCGTATTTTTCGTGCACGACCTTGGTCATGTCCGTATTGATTATGCCGGGGCGTATCTCGAACACGGGGATGCCGGCTTCGGCCAGCCTGTCCGCGAAAAGCAGCGTCACCATGCCGATGCCGGCTTTGGATATGCAGTATTCGCCGCGGCTGGTCGAGGAGGTGTAGGCGGACATGGAGCCGATGTTTATGATGCGGGGACTGTAGTCTTGAAGCCCCTTCTGTTTCAGCTCAAGCATGAGTTTTGCCGCCGCCTGGCACATGAAGAAAGTGCCTTTCAGGTTTACGCCCAGCACTTCGTCGAAGCTCTCTTCCGTGGTCTCGAGTATGTCGCGTCTGACTCTCGGAGCCATGCCCGCGTTGTTCACCAGCACGTCAAGGCGCCCGAAGCGGCGCATTATTTCGCTGAAAAGGTTTTCACGCTGTGAAGCGTCGGCGATGTTGCAGCCTATGTATACCGCGTTTTCGGGCAGCTCCGCGGCGGGAACGGGGCGGGTGCCGGAGTATACGACCCGATAACTTTCCGTTTCGAGCTTCTCGGCGATGCCGCGGCCTATGCCGCGGGTGGAACCGGTGACTAAAGCGATCCTCATTTGAGCGCCTCCAGGGAATAGATTTGGCGGTCGCGTACGATGCAGCCCGCCGGACTGCCTGCCCGCAGCAGCCGGGCGCAGCCGCCGCAGGTCACGCAGGGCGCGTCAAACGGCTTTCCGGACAGGATCTTGTTCGGGAAATCCGGGTCGGCGAACGCCATTCGCCCGAAGCCCGCCATGGCGCAGGACCCCTGCTCGATCATGCCCGCTGCCAGCTGGGGCGCGAACTGCCTGAGATACGAAAACGCGCTGCCGATGACGGGCAGTCCGGGGTAGGCGCGCTGTATCTCGCCCACGCAGCGCATCATGCGGTCGACTCCCGTAAAGGGATGCTCGTCCGGCACGTAGTTGCCACGGTCGTAGGGGCGGTTGACGTGGGGATTTTTGTAGGGGTTGCCGATAGTGATGTTCAGTATCGGTATATCCATCTCGTTTTTGAGTATGCCGACCAGCTGTTTGCCTTCCTCCAGCCAGGGGGTCAGGCCGCCGTCAGGCTTTACGCCGAAACCGTAGGGATAGGGGAACCCGTCGTACACGTTCAGGCGGCTGGTCAGGAAGAAATCCCCCGTAATATTCGCCCGCGCCGCCCGGTATGCGTTGAGCAAAAAGCGGATGCGGTTCTCAAAACTGCCGCCGTAGGCGCCCGGACGGGTGTAGGCGGACAGCAGCTCGCAGGCCAGGTAACGGTGGCAGCATTTCACGTCCATGCCGTCAAAGCCGGCAGCCTGCGCCAGGCGGGCGGTCTCTCCGAAGCGCTCCTCGTAGGCTTTGAGCCGGTCGTCCGACAGGATGCAGCTTTCAGGCAGGGGAGTATCCTCAAACAGGGGATTGTTATAGGCGATCAGCGGTTCTGGACAGCCGCGCGGCTTGGAGTAGCGCCCGGAATTTGTGGCCTGCATGACGAGCACAGGGGCGTAGCCGTTCTGTTTAAGCCCCGCTTCCCTGATCTCGGATACAAGGCGCTTAAAGTCGTCCAGATTGTCCCTGGTGAGCATAAGCTGGTGAGCGCTGGCGCGCACTTCGGGCGCGGTGGCCACGGCTTCGAACCATATGAGCCCCGCGCCGCCCCGGGCAAAACGCAGGTAGCGGCGCACGGTAAGCTCGCCCGGACTGCCCGATCCGGTGCCGTCGGTGCCTTCCATGGGCTGCAGCGCGATGCGGTTATGCGCAGTGAACGCGCCGATCTTAAGCGGGGCTTTCAGTACGTCCGTGTTTTCGCTGCGGGGCAGGGAAATGCCCAGGGCATCAGCGGTGTTTTCTATGTCCGTCCAGGATCTGTAGTGAAACGTTTCGTGCGGCATGGGGAGCCTCCCGGTACTGTTGAAAGATCAACATAATACTTGATTTACGTGCCCGTTTATAATATCATATTTACCGTAAATTGGCAATTCACAGGAGACGAAAAACCATGCTGAAAGTGGGCATAATCGGCTGCGCGGGCCATTACGGACTGGCTCTGGACAGCGCGGACAAGAATCATACGTGCGATATAATGGCCGTTGCTTCCCCGAAGGACGGAACGGACGACACGTCGCTCAGGATAGTCGCCGCAAGGAGGAATATACCGTTCTACGAAGACTGGCGGGAAATGATCGACATTGAGAAGCCGGACATGGTCGAAGTCGACACCCGCTACGACCGCCACGCGGCAGTAGCAACTGAGTGCCTGCGCAAGGGCTGCGGGGTGTACTGCGAAAAGCCTCTGGCCACGACTTTGGAAGACCTGGAAATGCTGAAAAAAGCGTACCCGGCGTCCGGCAAACCGCTGGGGGGCATGTTCAACCTGCGCTGGTCAAGCTGGTTTTTGGGCGTGAAACGGGCGATAGAGGCGGGAGAGATCGGAGAGATCCGCCTTATCCACGGCCAGAAAAGCTATAAATTCGGCACGCGGCCGGAATTCTTCAGGCACCGTGACCAATACGGCGGCCTGATCCCCTGGGTCGCGATACACGCCCTGGACTGGTGCCTGGCGCTGGGCGGGAAGTGTTTAAGCGTCTCAGCGCTGCAAAGCGCCCGCGCCAACAGAGGCTGGGGCGAGACCGAGATGAGCGCGGTGATACAGATGGAACTGGAAAATCAGGTGTTCGCCACGGTGTCGGCGGATTACTTCCGTCCCGCAGGCGGCGCGCGCCACGACGACGACCGCATACGTGTAACGGGCACGAAAGGCATGATAGAGGTCATCGACGGCACGGCATGGCTGGAAAACGACGGACCCAGCCGCGCCATAAGCCTGCCCGAGCCCGAAGACGCCTTCGGGGAATTCGTGAAAGCCATAAATGCGGGAACTGCGGACCGCTTTGCGGCGGATGCGCTCGAAAGCACCCGCATAGCGCTGTTGGCGCGTGAAGCGGGAGACAAAAAGTGTACGCTCAGGGCGGACTAAATGCGGAAAAACCAACCGGAATAACCGAGAACCGCCGCCGGCTTTCGGCCGAGAGCGTTATCATGGGGAATACCGTTCCTATTTAGGTAAACATAGACGATGATCCCGCTGGCATACACCGGCGGGATCATCGTTTCGTTTCCGAACCTGACGCGGGACGGGAGCGGGTCAAGCTTTTATCGGGAAGCGGTGTTTATTTGTCCGCACCGCGCTTTTTAAGGCGGGCGAACCACCCGCCAAGGCCGCTTTGTCTGACTGCGGGCTCCGGAGCGTCTATCTCCAGAATGTGCCAGCCGACGGCGTTGTACACGGTGGTGTCGCCATAGGTGAAGGACTGGGGCAGCCGGTCGCCGTAGCTCTGATGCACGTGACCGTGTATGAAGTATTTGGGGTGGAACTCGTCCATCAGTTTCACGAAGCACTCGAAACCGCGATGGGCGTTGTCCGGCGCGTCGCCGTAACCCCGGGGCGGGGCGTGGGTGATCACTATGTCGACTCCGCCCGCCCTTTTTATCTTGCGGGACGCGCGCCTTATGCGGGCGCGCATTTCCTTTTCGTTGTACTGATAGGGACCGGGGTTGTAGCGGATGCAGCCGCCCAGCCCCAGTATCCTGAGACCGCCGAAGTTGATAATAGTGTCTTCGGCGCTGTCGCAGCCTTCGGGGGGATAATTCTCATAGCCGGAGTCGTGGTTGCCGTGCACGTAAAACAGAGGTTTTCCGCTCATGGTGACCAGAAACTCCAGATATTCCTGCTTCAGATCGCCGCAGGACAGTATGCAGTCGATGCCGCTTAAGCGGCCCGGCTGATAGTAATCCCACAGGTATTTGGCTTCCTCGTCGGCTACGAGCAGAATTTTCATAACGTGCTTTCCTCGGTCTCGGGCGGTATGGTGTCGCGGTGGACGCCCAGCAGCCTTACCAGGTTGCGGGACTGGGGCAGCAGTTCGTCAAATTCGGGGATGTGCCCTTCCACATTGTCGTTCAGCCAGTCCATGCGCATGAGTTCGTCGGGCGTGAAGCGATGGGTGCCGTCGCTTATCTCGTTGCCGTTCTGATCCGTCAGAGGGCAGAGGAACGGGTCTATCGCTTCCGACGTAATGCCGCTTTTAAGTATCCCGGCCAGCGTTTTGAGGCCGCGGGGCAGGCTTTCGTCCAGGTCCACGTTGACCATGCCCGCGCTCAGGCCCCACCAGTCGTTCACGGCGCGCCGGCTGTCACGGGCGGCTTCTATGCCGCCGGCCTGCAGCGCGCGGATGGTCTTGTCGTAGAACACGCCCCAGTTGCAGCGGGGGGAGGCAAGGGGACGCATGATCCCGTTTTCTACGAAATATGTGCCCTGGTGCCAAACCAGCTGGGAATCGGCGCCGTCCCTGTCCCGGTTGCTGATCACGTCTATGCCTGTGTCCAGCAGTTCCTGCACCGGATTGCCCTCAAGGCAGCTCCACTTAAGGCAGACCTTTGCCCGGGGATTGGTGAGCCGCGCGCCCAAGGCGAATGCGTTGATGGCGCACACGGTGCCCACTATTGGATAGTTGGCCACATAGCCTATCCTGTCGCCCCGCGCCATGGCGCCCGCGATGGCTCCGGCTATGTACTTGCTTTCGTAGATACGGCAGTAGTAGCCCCGCACCTCCGCGTAGGCGAGGGAGAGGGAGCAGTTGTAAACAGCCACGTTCTTATGCTCCGCGGCGACTCTGCGGCAGGCGTCTATCAGGTTGGGAGTGGTGGCGAATATCACGTTCGCGCCGTCTGAGACTGCCTGTTCCATGCAGCCCGCGGCATCGCCGCGGGTCAGGTAACTGCTCACGGTGAGATCCGGGTAAGCCCGCTCCTTCAGGTAGTTTTCGCCCTGCTTGTGGGCTGACGCCCAGGGACTGGTGGCGGGGTCAAAATCGTATATGAACGCCGCGTGCAGCTTGTCAGAGCCGAGTATGCGCTCGATCAGGCTTTTTTCCTTGACTACGGGCTCGGAGCTGAAGGAGATGGGACTGCCCTGGGCCAGCAGGCGGATGTCCGGCCAGACGGCGGCGAGCGTTTTGTGCAGCTCCTCGTTGGTCATGTCCCGCATTTCGGCAAACGGATGCACTTCCATATACGTAAGCAGCGCGTCGGCGGCGGTGATGGGCAGCTTTTCGGTGTTCAGGCGATCGAACTCGCCGGAAAAACGCATGAACTCGCCGGCAAAATCGCGCCTGAACGCTTCGCCCCACACCTGCCCGGGCTCGAAACCGAGGGCGGCCTGCAGACGGGCGTACCCGCCCGAAACGGAGAAGGACACGGTGTACAGCGCGCTGCATTTGTAGAAATCCATGAATTCGTAATACAGCTTGACCGCCGGGTCGTCGGAGGGGTCGGGCAGCAGGCGGGTGACCTGACCCTGGATGCTGGATGCCTCAAGGCTCCGCATTACGCTTACCCGCTTGTGGCCTTCCTGCACGTAGAAGTTGCCCATGTATTCGTAGCAGATTATGGGGGTGGTTATGCCCTGGTCGAACTGGGACGCGCACAGGTTGACCCATTTGGAGCCGAACTCGGTGTTTATGTCGATAAGGGGCATGAAGTTCCCCGCAAAGGCGGCTTTTCGCCCTTCCGCCCAGGTGCCGGTGATGCGGTTTATGGGTATGTCGATTATGCCCAGTTCCTGGGTGGCGGAAGCTGCGGAGGATTTAAGTATGTTTTTCAGCACCGCGGGATAGGGCGATATGCCTTTTGCCATGCAGGCGCTGAAGTATTTTTTGCCTTGCCGAAGGGCGCTGTAAAATTGGTCTACGGCTTCGCTTTGATAGGACATTTATTCTCCTCGATCTTTTGATTTAAAAACGTTTTTTGGCTTTGTCGGCTTCGCCCGCGTTGGCGGTGGCCGCCTCCCGGTCTTTGAGCATTTCTTCCACGGTCTTCGTGTGCAGCCGCGCCGCGCCTTCGGTCACGATGGGAGGGATGAACGTGCCGTTTGCCTTGCTTTCGGCGATGCGCCGCTTGGCTTTTTCGATCTCTTCGGCGTACTGTGGCAGCCACTCGGCTTCTTCTATGAGCAGCTCGTCCACCATCTGGTATATGGCATCGGGTTCGCAGGCGGCGCCGGTCAGAGGATCCATGAGCATGGCCTGCCTCAGCAGCTTTATGTCGCCCCTGACCGCGGCTTCCACCGCCAGGCGCTGCACGCTCACGTTGGAATTGCAGCACGCCGCGCAGCCCAGGGGCAGGTCGCCCACCCTGGGGATGCTTATGCCGTTGCCGTCCACGTAGCCGGGCACTTCCACGATGCAGTCGTCGGGCAGGTTGGTGATGGTGCCGTTGTTGACCACGTTGAAGTGACCGCGGTAGACACGGCCGTTCTCCAGGCCTTCGATTATGTAGCTGCCGTGCTCGGAGGAGCGCTTGTCAGCCTTGTACTCGAAGGGAGGCTGCTTCAGCCAGTTGGGGAAGTCGGTCTCGAACCAGTTGCGGCCTTCGGTGCACACCCTGAGATACCCGCCCGTTTCGCCGTTTATCCAGCTGCCCAGGTCGATATACTTGAGGATGTTCTGGGTGTGCTTCCTGTACCAGGGCACGTACTCGGACAGATGGCCGTTTGACTCGGTGGAAAAGTATCCGAAATGGCGCATCATGTCGCTCCTGACCTTCTCCGTGCGGGCGATGTCGGGATTCGCCTCCAGCGCCGCCAGGAGCTTGTCGTTCAGGTCGACGCCGTTGTGCTTTACGGAAATATACCAGGTCATGTGGTTGATGCCCGCGCAGATGATGTCGATCTCCTCTTTTTTGTAGCCCAGCGCGTTTGCGATGAGCTGGTGGCCGCCCTGCACGCCGTGGCACAGGCCCACGGTGGGCACGCCGCCGTACTTGTTGCAGTACCAGGTCACCATGGCGCAGGGGTTGGAGTAGTTGAGCAGCATGCAGCCGGGCAGGGCGACCTCTTTGATGTCTTTGCAGAAGCCCTCGAAAGCGGCTACGTCCCTCTGTCCGTACATGATGCCGCCCGCGCACAGGGTGTCACCCACGCACTGGTCCACGCCGTAGCGGAGGGGAACTTCGATATCCTTCGTGAACGCCTCCAGCATGCCTATGCGCACGCAGCTGATAACGTATTTGGCGTCTTTGAATGCCGCGCGCCTGTCAAGGGTAGACTGTATTTTGATGTCCAGCCCGTTTGCTTCTATGTCCCTCTGGCACAGCTGCGTGACCATGTCCAGGTTGTTCTGATTTATGTCCGTGAACGCGACCTCGATGTTCCTGAACTCCGGCACGGTCAGTATGTCCGCCAGCAGCCGCCGGGTAAAGCCTATGGAACCGGCTCCGATAAACGCTATTTTCATAATGCTCCCGCCGCAGCGGCAACGGCTCTCGGGAAAGGAACGGGCACCGCTCAGTTTTTGCCCGCTTCGAAAACGCTCTTGCCACATTTTAACACAATATCAACGCTTATACAAGCTCAAGCCCAAAACAATGCTGGTGACTTTTTTGCGGCTGAAGCGTATAATATCATAAAGCGAATAAACGCCAGTGAGTGGGAAAGGAATATGATATGAACTACGACGTCAAAGCAAACAAAGTGACCGGACTTAATATCGCCTACATAGGCGGCGGCAGCCGCGGCTGGGCGTGGGGCTTTATGAAAGACCTGGCGAACGACCCGCAGATCTGCGGCACCGTGCGCCTGTACGATATTGACCGGGAAGCCGCGCTCAGGAACGAGACCATCGGCAACAAGATCAGCGCGCATCCCGACGCCAGATCCCGCTGGAAATACACCGTGGCGGACAGCCTTCAGCAGGCGCTGACCGGCGCGGACTTTACTGTTATAAGCATACTGCCTGCCAGCTTTAAGGAAATGCGCAGCGACGTGCACGCGCCCGAGCGCCTGGGCATCTACCAGCCCGTGGGCGACACGGTGGGTCCCGGCGGCTTCATGCGCGCGGTAAGGACCATACCCATGTACCGGGAGATCGCCAAAGCGATACGCGACTACGCTCCGGACACCTGGGTGATAAACTACACCAACCCCATGACGCTGTGCGTGCGCACGCTGTACGAGGTGTTCCCCGAGGTCAAGGCTTTCGGCTGCTGCCACGAGGTGTTCGGCACCCAGAAGCTGCTGTGCGCCATGCTGAAGGAGAACACGGGCATAGAGGCGGAAAGGCACGAACTGTACACCACCGTCACCGGCATCAACCATTTCACCTGGCTCACGAGTGCGTCCTACAAGGGCATAGACCTCATGCCCATGTACCGGGAATTCGCGGCGAAATACTGGGAAGAAGGCTTTGACGAGGGCGGCGACCTTAACTGGATGAACTCCAGCTTCCGCTGCGCCCAGAGGGTCAAGTTCGACCTGTTCCTGCGCTACGGCGCCATCGCGGCGGCGGGCGACAGGCATCTTGCCGAGTTCGTGCCCAGGTGGTACACCATGACTCCCGAGACGGTCACAAAGTGGAAGTTCGGCCTGACCACAGTGGACTGGCGTGAAAACGACCTTGTGAAGCGGCTCCAGCGCAGCGACGACCTTATCAGCGGCAAGGAGCAGATCGACCTGACGCCTTCCGGAGAGGAAGGCCACCTGCTGCTCAAGGCACTGCTGGGACTGGGAGACCTGGTGAGCAACGTGAACGTGCCCAACCGCGGCCAGTGCCCCGACCTGCCCCTGGGCGCTGTGGTGGAGACCAACGCGCTGTTCGGGCTCGACCGCATCCAGCCCGTGTACGCGGGCAATATGCCCAAGGGCGTGCTGCCCCTGGTGACCCGCCACGTGCAGAATCAGGAGAACGCGCTGCGCGCCATACTGGACGGCGACAGGAAGCTGGCACTGGACACGTTCATGAACGACCCGCAGATGGGCAATGTGGGGCTGGAGGACGGAGAAAAGCTGTTTGACGACATGCTTGACGCCCAGAAAGCTTACGTGCCCGAAGGCCTGATAAAATAAGACCCGAAATACAAAAGCACAGCCCGGACGGACCGGGCTGTGCTTTTGTGTGCGCCGGAAGATCAGATATCGGATACCCTTTCGTCGTCGGCGTATATGCGCCTGCCTTCACGGGCGGAGAGGTAGCACATGAGCACCAGCCTCAGGCAGTTGCGGGCTTCCCGGGCGTCGGCCACCGCGGGACCGCCGTGCAGGAACTCGGCGAAGGGCTTTGCCTGCGCTGTCAGGCGCTCGCCGTGGGACCTGGGGCTGGGGATGCTGCTGGCAGTCCAGTCCGCGTCGCCTTCCCTGTACCACTTAAGGCCCTGAACGCCGGCGGGGCGGGGCAGGCGGCAGGCAGGATTGTCGCCGAAGTACTGCTGTATGGAGCCGCCGGACAGATAGACTTCCGTGGTTATCTCGGAAGCGGAACAGGTAAAGCACAGGCTTTGCTCGCAGATCAGCCCGCTCGGATAGCGGAACACCGCCACTGCGTTGTCGTTTTTTATGTCGGGATCGACCACGGTGCTCATTTCGCAGGTGACAGACTCGGGCATGCCGAACAGCCACAGTATCAGGTCGAAGGGATGGGAAGAGTCGTCCGCGAAAATGTCGCGGTTCATACGAGGGTCGTTGTGCCAGGTGTTCCTGAAGTCCGCCCACACGTGGGTGGGGAGCCCGTGACGGCGGCGGAACAGGCAGGGCTTGCCCAGTTCACCGGACTCGATCAGCCGTTTGATCTCAATATTCTGGGGGTCGACGCGCATCTGCCAGCCCATGGTGAGGCGCACGCCCGCCTTTTCCACGGCGGCGACTATGCGGTCTGCCTCCGCCATGGTGAGCGCCATGGGTTTGTACAGGATAATGTCTTTGCCGGCTGATGCGGCCTTTTCCGCAAGCTCCGCATGAAAAGCGGTCTCGGAGGTGATCACCACGGCGTCTATGCCGCTGCCAAGCAGCTCGTCAAGGTCACCGTACGCCCTGGTGCGGAGCTTTTCAGCGCCTTCCTTAAGCCTTTGAGGATCTCTGTCCCATGCGCCCGCGATCTCCACATCCAGCGCCTTGTTTTCGTTCCATTCTTTCCCGAAAGAGAAAACGTGGCCGTGCGCCAGCCCCAGCACGCCGACTTTTTTCATGACGATACCTCCGTAAAAAAGTAAACAAAAAAGCGGACAGGAACGTTTATTCCTGCCCACTGCGCTATCGAGGTGACAGGATTTGAACCTGCGACCTTTTGATCCCGAACCAAGTTTGGACGGGCTCAAAAGTGCCGATTTTATTGATGTTTTGAGCTGTTACAAGCTCGTATGTTGTCAATTATGTTGTTAATAGCGATATCAGCTTTTTTAAATTGCGTCAGTGATTGCCTTCATAGAGGCGTAGTCCGGCGATTGGTAGTACTTAGTCATGCTGGCATCGGCGTGCCCTATGAGAGCAGCCTTATCGGTATCAGAACCGCTTACCCCCTTGAGCAGGTTTGCGAAGGTGTGACGGCAGGAATAAGGCTTTCTGTTCTCTATGCCAAGCTCTTTCATTATGGGATAGAAGCAGTACTTGCGGAAGTACTCGTCAGTCATCTGTGTTCCGTCAGCCCTTGGGAAAATGAAGTTACTGTCGTTTGCCAGCTGCTTCAGAATGATGGGCTGAATCTTGGGTGAGACGGTTATAATGCGGTTGGTGCCTGCTTCAGTCTTGAAACCGCCGATGAAGCATTGATGCTCATGATCGTATGATGCCTTTGTAAGCTCGAACATCTCGTTGGGTCTGAACCCAAGGTAACACATACAGTAGATGTAGTCGGCGTAAGGTATCTTTCCCACAGCATCGCCGATCTGCTTCAGCTCGCTTGCGGTAAAAGGCTCGCGTGTTCCTTTCTTTTCCTTGCCGCAGAAAAGGTTTGACGCCTGGTTTTTGACATCGAGCCCGTTTTTGATGGCGTACTTGAAAAGATGGGAACACACAACCCGCATATCATCTTTTGTGCTGCGGCCTTTAGGGCACTTATCGATGCAGGATTGAAGCTCGCTGTATGTCAGGTCGGTGATTTTCTCGTATTGGATGTCGCTGAAGTACTTATAAGCAGCGCGGTAGCATGCCATCGTGCTTTTTGCGATGCGAAGAGAGTGTTCCGCATCCCAACGATCATAAATGCTTGCGAATGTTGCATTATCGTTGATGCGGCTTAGCTTCGGCTTGCCTTTGATCTGGAGACAGTATGCAAGTGCCTCGGTTTTAGTCGGAAAGCCGCCCTTTGTACGGGCATCAGGCAACACTTTGTAAGAGCCGTCTGTCTGTTTGACAGTCCTGTAGCCGATTACTATACGAGCTGTCCATGTTTTGCCACGTTTATATGCCGTTCCTGTACCGTTGGCTCGGGATTTCGTGCCTTTCGGCTTGCCAGCCTTTAGCGAAGCACCGCAGTGGGGGCAATATGTCCAGTCCGGCTCGACCTGCTTATGGCACTTTTTGCATGCGGCCATCGGACGTTACCCCCTTTCTTCGAGTACCGGTCTATTATAGCAGAATACTGACGAGGTTGCAATGACTATGGTAGACAAACTGTGATACCCATATGCGACTTGATAAGATGGCCTTTATATGCTAAGATATAAATGGTGCTTTGCACCTGAAGGAGACTCATTTGACAAACCCGAACTCGAGGAGGAACCAGGCCGCAACGTTTAAAGCATTGGGGCTGATGGTACCTGAGACAGGTTGCCAAGGTCGATCGGTTTACTCACCACAAAACGCCGCATAACGGTCTCAGGTTTTTGGAGACGAATGAGTTTCCGGATTTTTGCGAGGAGGTCTGTATATGACCCATTCGCAGAAAATAGCCTTCCTTAAGGCTTTGCCTAAGGAAACTATCAGCCCGAGAGAGCTGGCGAGTGTGTTTGGCGGAGATCCTTACGCGTTCAATATCGAAGCGAAGAAAGAAAGGCTGCCGTTTCCCCATTACTGGAGCGGACGCAACCTGAAAATCTTGAAACAACCCGTTATTGACATGCTTATCGGAAGAGCTGCATAAACACGTAAAACTCAAAAGCGCTCTTGACTGACCACGGACGGGGAGCGTTACTGCTCCCCTGAAGTGGGGCAACCGATAGCATATGAATTGTCGTCAGTTGAAAGTACAGCTAAAGTTGAGGTACAGGATATGCCGGTTGATTTTGTTGGGAATGTGAAAAAGGGCAGTAAAGCAGCGAAGTTTGTTTATGACAGACTTGATGAGCTGTTGGATGCTACTCCGTACAAGAGCTCTGTTACTGAAGATGAATATATTGAAGGCGGCGATATCGCCGGAATCTATCTGACGCTTAGTGAGGAACAAACTATTGATGCAGACTGGATTCCCGAGCTGCATGGTAAAAAAGGGTATAACATAGTATTCTTGTACGGCGGTACAGAAGTTAAAGGCAGGTCTTTCAACACGTTTTTGGCCAGAAACGATGCTGATGACTGCCTCCACGGTGCAATGGATTTCTCAATCTGGAAGCAGCCGGGCGGGAAAAGGGAGACGCGCGGAAACCTTCATGAGATGTTCTTCCCAGAAGATCATGACAATGCTTGTTTTCCGATTGCTTTCCTGCAGGTGCTATATAATAAAGGCAGGCCGTATTGCTGTGTCGGGTTTAACGATTTTCCCGCTTTTAAGAAGCGCATGCTGTCCCTGATAGAGCAGTATCTGGGCATAAAAGACTTTAGGAACCTGCCGACAGGAGCGGAAGCACGCCGAATTAAGGAAACAGGTGGGTTGCTGCGGGACAATATGTGGCTCATAGATTTTGAATGGATCTCGGACCTTGCCACGGTGACCATGATAGGGGAGGATCCCGAGATCGTTGACCGCCATAACGGATGCAGTGCCGAATTGCAGCAAAGCAGGCTGGATTA
>JAIKYG010000048.1:0-14189 GCA_024683475.1 Clostridiales bacterium
GGCGAAGACGGGAACATTCCCGCTTCCGCTATCGCAAAGGTCGCGGCGGCGATATCCTCGGCGGTCGGGCTGGAGTTTGCGGCGAAAGAACGCTACAACGCGCGGCTGGAAGAGATCGAAACGACGAAACAGCTGCGAAAACCTCCCATATGGGTTTCGCAGCTGATCCTTTCCAGGGGACAAACGCAGAATCAATAGACCAGTTCCACTCCCTGATACAGTTCGAGGCACGGGATCGAAAATTCCACGGCGTCGCCCTTTCTTGCAAAGCTGATTTCCGTCTTCTGCGGGATCAGGCGCGCCTTTTTGATTTCTTCCGGGATGCTGATCCGGACGGGAACGCCGTGAAGGGGCACGATATCCTCGATCACTGAGGTATTGCCCCTTTGGATCGGGCTTGCGTACGCCGCGTGAAACACGTAGCGCCGCTGTTCGCTTTGGCGGGTCAGCCGCGTCCTGCCCGCCGAAGGAAGGCCCACGGAATACCTTGGCCGGTAGACGAGCCCAAGCGCCCGGATCACGACCTCCCTGAACAGCTGCGCGCCTCTTTGTTTGTACAGGCGGCACAGCGGATGGGCGAGATAAATCACGTTTCCGTTCCTGACAGCCGCCGGGTATTCGGAAGGCTCGTCGCGGTAAGGCGCGTAGCTGTGTGAGCAGTAGGTGGCGTAGGTGCGCTCGAACCAGGGTTCGTACACCCGTGCGAGCGCCGCGCCGTGCGTGAGCCGCGTCCTGTACGCGCCTTCGTAGCACAAAAACGGCGCGTTCGCAAACGGCAGGCGGAATCCCTCCTCCGGGCAGAAGTAGTCCTTTTTGAAATTGCTTTCACCGATATATTCCACACCCGCGTCGATCTGGAAGCGTCCGTCACGGACCGCGCTCGAGCCGCTGAACACCACCGCGCCGCCCCTGGCGATGAACGCGTTGATCCGCGCGGCCTCTTCTTCAGTGAGCCGGACACTGTCGGGCAGGATCACGGCCGCGTATCTGTCCAGCGCGTCGCCGGGTAGGACGACCTCAAAATCGATGTGGCTCTCCAGCAGCATGCTGTGCAGGCCCTCGTCCGACGCGTTCACCCCGGACAGGTAAACGCCCAGCGTGGCTGTGGAAGCCGCGGGGTAAGCCCACGGTTCGATCTCCTCCAGCGCCCTGTAGGCATGGCCGATCACTTTGTAAGTTTCCATATCCATGACCGCGCAGGGGCGCATTTGGTCTCCCACCGAGCACTTGGCCCCGTACATCGCCATCATGAGCACCTCGTAGCGCAGCGCGTCCGGGTTTTTGTAGCCGCCGAACTCGCCCCAGCTGGTGTGGAACTTGCCCGTCATGCCCAGGTATTCCTTGCCGTAGCGGCTCATCACGCTGGCCCTCGGCGGCATTTTGTTGTACCCGCCCCAGGCAGTGGGCAGGTCTTCCATTTCGTAATGCGTCTGACCCTGATGATACTCGGGCCTGTATATCTCCGCTCCGCCGCTGTTAAAGAAGATTGTGGCCTCCGGATGCTTTTCGTGGAGTATGTCCGTGCAGTTCTTCATGAACTCCAGGTGCGACATGCGGTAATACTTCCTGGCGTCCTCTATGTTGGACGGATCCAGTCCCGCCCGCTTCATCCCGGCAAGGCAGTTCGGGCAGTAGCAGGTGTCGAACAGGTAGACGATATCGTAAAACAGGCCGTCAACCTTTTGATACCTGTTAACGATCTCCCTCGTCAGATCGTATACGCTCTGGGCATACTCTCCGCTGGGGCACAGGCAGCGCCAGGAGCAGTCCGGCCTTATATCCTCCGGCTTCGCGTCGGGATCGATGTTGTTGAAGCGTTTCGTGCCGTCCTCGTTCGCCATCATCCATTTGGGATGGTTTTCAGCGTCGTACGCGGACCAGCCCACGGTGATATATATCGGCGCGTCAACGTTTATCTCGTGCGCCGCGTCGATCATCGCGCCCGTCAGGTCGCTCCCGGGCTGCATTGTCGGGTGCTGTTTCCCGATTTTGGTCGGATAGTAGCAGTAGCCGTGATGGCATTTGGCGAACACGGTTATGGAATTCACGTTTCCTTCGATCAGCGCCGCCTGAAACTGTTTTTTGTCGAACTTTGCTCCCACGCCGGGAATCGACGGTGAAGTATGGAAGTCAAGGTGCACCTGTCTGCCGGGCAGTTTCCTCATATTTTTATCCTCCGCATTTGTTCGTCGCGGGCCGCTTCGGTCACTGTCAACAGAGTAGCAGAAAGCAAATAAAGTGTCAATACCATTATGGATTTATCTCCTGCGGGCGCATCTGTTTTCATGTGCTTTTCTCATAGCCGCGGGATAAAAAACCGTTGTATTTCGATCCGCGTTCTGTTATAATTATCATGGGTTGATATTAAAAAGCATGCGTATTTAGCATGCGGCCCGATGAGATATGGCAGAATGCGGCTCAACCCGGGACCTTGCGAACAATAACACGCGAGCTGGAGGTAGATGACCATGTTTTCAATGGCGAACAATATAGAACTGGTGCGCAGGACCGATCCGGAGATCGCCGAAGTGCTTGAAAAAGAGCTGACCCGGCAAAGGCAGCACATAGAGCTTATCGCTTCCGAGAACTTCGTCAGCGAGGCGGTGCTGGCCGCCATGGGTTCGCACCTTACCAACAAGTACGCCGAAGGCTATCCCGGAAAGCGCTATTACGGCGGCTGCGACTGGGTGGACGCCGCGGAGCGCATAGCGATAGAACGGGCCTGCAAACTGTTCGGCGCCGAGCACGCCAACGTTCAGCCCCACGCAGGCGCGCAGGCGAACCTGGCCGTGTACCAGGCGCTGCTGAACCCAGGCGACACGATCCTGGGAATGAACCTCGCCCACGGCGGGCATCTGACCCACGGAAGTCCCGTGAACCTGTCGGGCAAGCTGTACAACATAGTGTCTTACGGCGTGGACAAAGAGACCGAGACCATCGACTACGACGAAGTCCGCCGCCTGGCTCTGGAACACAGGCCCCGCCTGATAGTCGCGGGCGCCAGCGCCTATTCAAGGATAATAGATTTCCCCCGTTTCCGCGAGATCGCCGACGAATGCGGCGCCATGTTCATGGTGGATATGGCGCACATCGCGGGCCTGGTCGCGGCGGGCGAGCATCCCTCCCCTGTGCCATACGCGGACGTGGTCACCACTACCACCCACAAGACCCTGCGCGGCCCCCGCGGCGGCATGATCCTCTGCCGTGAAAAGTATGCCAAGGCCATCGACAAGGCGATATTCCCCGGTTCCCAGGGCGGACCGCTCATGCACGTGATCGCCGCCAAAGCCGTGTGCTTCAAGGAAGCCATGCAGCCCGAATTCGCCGTATATCAGCACCGGATCGTGCTGAACGCGAAAGCCCTGGCCGCCACGCTGACGCAGCGCGGGCTGAGGCTCGTTTCCGGCGGCACCGACAACCACCTTATGCTCATCAACTTAAGCGGCACCGGCATCACGGGCAAGGAGCTGGAGGAAATGCTGGGCCGGGTCCGTATCACCGCCAACAAAAACGCAGTCCCCTTCGACACCCTCAAGCCCACCGTGACCAGCGGGCTCAGGGTCGGAACTCCCGCGGTCACCACCCGCGGCATGAGGGAAGATGAGATGGCCGAGATCGGGAACATCATTGCGGACGTGGCTCAGAACGGCGAAGCTGCACTGCCGGACGCGGAAAAGAAAGTCATTTCCCTGTGCGCCCGTTTCCCCATGTACGAATAAGCGTCCTTTGATCGACAGATAGTACAAAAACGAAGCCGCCGGCATCCCAAACGGGATACCGGCGGCGCTTTTATGCCGAGGCTGTGCCCGATACGGTCCGTCAGACCTCCGGATCGGTATCCGTGGACATGACGTTCTCCAGTATCGGCGAAAGCTTTTCGAGGAATGCCAAGACCTGCTCCGGGCACCTGCCCGTGTAGTTTTCCGGCAGCAGGTTCTGCCTTAACTCTTCCTCGTTCATGCAGAACCCGGGCGCATTCGCAAGCCGTTCAAGCAGATCGCAGTGCCCGCCCGCGTTCATGTTCTCCACCGCTTCCATGGAGCATCTGCGGATGATCTCGTGGGTCTGCTGCCTGTCGCCGCCCCTTTTGACCGCCTCCATCAGCAGGTCTTCGGTAGCGATGAATGGCATATAGTCCATAACGCTCTTTTCGATTATCTTTTCGTTGACTTTCAGGCCTTTGGTGATCGTTTTCGCAAGGCGCAGCACCGCGTCCGCGCACAGGAAGCCTTCAGGCATGGATATACGGCGGTTGGCAGAGTCGTCCAGCGTTCTTTCCAGCCACTGAGCCGAGGCGGTCATGGGCGCGTTCATGGAATTGGCCATTATGTACCTTGCCAGGGAGCAGATGCGTTCGCAGTACACCGGGTTGCGCTTGTATGCCATGGCGGAAGAGCCTACCTGCTCGTCTCCGAACGGTTCCGTGATCTGCCGGTCGTGCTGCAGAAGCCGGATGTCCTGAGCCATGCGGTAGCAGCTCTGGGCGACGGATGACAGTGCGTTCATGATAAGGCTGTCCATCTTCCGGGGATAGGTCTGCCCGCAAATGTCGAAGCAGGACCCGAACCCGAATTCGCCCGCTATCATCTTGTTCAGCCGGTCGACCTTTTCCCTGTCGCCCTCGAACAGGTCTATGAAGCTGGCTTCGGTGCCCGTGGCGCCCCGGCAGCCCAAAAACCTGACGTTTTCGATCACCCGGTCTATCTCGCACTTGTCGAACCACAGATCCTGCAGCCACATGGATGCGCGCTTGCCCAGCGTGACGAGCTGGGCGGGCTGGAAGTGTGTATATCCCAGCACCGGCAGCGATTTGTATCTGTCCGCGAACACGGCAAGGTTTTTCATCAGCTGCAGCAGCTGTTCTCTTATATATTTGAGCGCGTCGCGGTACAGGATCAGGTCCGCGTTGTCGGTGACATAGCAGCTGGTAGCCCCCAGGTGGATGATCCTGGCTGCCAGTGGCGCCGCCTTTCCGAAGGCGTATATGTGCGCCATCACGTCATGCTTGACTTCCCTCTCCCTTTGGCGCACGCAGTCATAGTCGATATCCCCGATATGCGCGCTCATATCGTCTATCTGTTCCTGCGTGATGGGCAGCCCCAAGGCGGATTCGGCTTTCGCCAGCGCCGTCCAGAGCCGGCGCCAGGTCTGATACCTGCTGTCCTGCGAGAACAGCCTGAGCATATACTCCGACGCGTAACGGGAGGCTAAGGGGGATTCATATCTGTCCGTCATATCTATCACCGTTTTACCTGATAATTATGCTGTCGCGCTCCGCGCCCACGGAAATGTATTTGATCGGGCAGCCGATGGCATTCTCTATGAAGCTCACGTAATCCTGCGCCGCTTTGGGCAGGTCTTCCCATCTGCGCGCCCCCGAGATATCGCACTGCCAGCCTTCGAGGTATTCGATAACGGGCTGGGCGTCTGCCAGCGCGGCGGGGAACGGGAACCTGTCCGTATTGTGGCCGTCAACGCTGTAAGCGGTGCAGACTGGGATGGTCTTCATATAGCTCAGCACGTCCAGCTTGGTCAGGGCTATCATGGTGGCCTGCTGCATCTGCACGCCGTATCCCGTGGCTACCGTGTCAAAAGCGCCTACCCGGCGGGGACGCCCGGTCTTGGCGCCGTACTCCGCGCCGGCAGAACGCAGTTCGTCGGCCGCTTCGCCGAACATCTCGCTTACGAAGGGGCCTTCTCCCACGCAGGTGGAATACGCTTTTACCACGCCCACCACCTCGTCGATCTTCGCCGCCGGGCAGCCGGAACCTATGGGCGCGTAGGCGGCCAGGGTGTTGGAGGAAGTGGTGTACGGGTAAATGCCCATATCCAGATCCCTCAGCGCGCCGAGCTGGGCCTCAAACAGTATGGACTTGCCGCTTGCCTGCGCGTCTGAAAGCAGGCTGTCGGTGTCGCACAGGAAGGGCTTGAGCCTGTCGCAGCAGTTTTCTTTCCATTCCCTGATCTTCTCCATGGTGTACGGTTCGGCGCCGTAAACGCCCGTGAGCGTCAGGTTCTTCCACTTCATGAGCTCGTTCAAGTGCTCTTCAAGCGCTTCCGGGTAAAGCAGTTCGCCCGCGAGCACGGTCTTCTTTGCGAACTTGTCGGAATAAAACGGCGCTATGCCCTGCTTGGTGGAGCCGTACTTCTTGTCCGCCAGCCGCGCTTCTTCCAGCGCGTCAAGCTCCCGGTGCCAAGGCATGAGCAGCGAAGCGCGCCGGCTTATCTTCAGGTTGTCCGGCGTGACATTCACGCCTCGGGCAGCCAGCGTGTCTATCTCGGCAAACAGGTTCTCGGGGTCGAGCGCCACGCCGTTGCCAAGCACGTTGATCACGCCGCTTCTGAAAACGCCCGACGGAAGCAGATGCAGCGCGAATTTGCCTTTATCGTTTATCACGGTATGCCCCGCATTGCCGCCGCCCTGATACCTTACCACGTAATCATAGCGTTCCGTCAGCAGGTCCACCATGCGTCCCTTGCCTTCGTCGCCCCAGTTTATGCCAACTACCGCGCAGTTTCCCATTATCTTATCCTTTCAGTCTTATATTGCAAACAAAAACGGCAAGGCGAGCCGCGTGAACTGACCCCCTTGCTTAATCTGCCAAAATACTACTCCTATGTGCCGCCCATGTCAAGAGAAAACCGCCAGTCTTAACCAAATACTTGCATAGAGCCGCAGCTTCCGTCCGCGAAAAACCTTGCCTGCAGCCCGGTCCTTCACTCGTCACGGAGCATGACAAAGCCAACAATACGGCAAACGGCGGCGGCATTTCGGACCTGCGGGTCGGGGTTCAGATCACCTTTTCGGGAGTATCCGGGGTCTTGCTTCTCCCGCCTCTTCCATTTTGCGCAGCAGCAAGGCTTTCATTTCTTCCCGCACCGCGGCGCAGTTTTCGTCCGAGACCAGGTTGTTCAGCTCATTCGGGTCGTGCTCCAGGTCGTACAGGAACTCCTCTTCATACACGTCGCTGTCCATGTCCCTCCAGCCGTCCTTGCCCGGCGCGCACACCGAATACTTCCATTTGGGCGTGCGCACCGCGCGGCCCACCTGGCTTTCGCTGATCTGCATTAACACCGTGTCGTCCCACTCTATGGCTTCTCCCCGAACGAGCGCCGCGAGCGGGCGCCCGCCAAAGCCTTCCGGCCTGTCCGCCCCCGCGATGTCCAATATCGTGGCAGGCAGGTCCATAAGGCTCACCGACTCTTTTACCGTTTTGCTTTCGATAAAACCCGGGCCCCGGATTATCAGGGGAATGTGGGTGCAGGCGTCATGGCAGGCGCGCTTATACTCGCTGTTGCGGGTGCGGAAGTGGGAACCGTGGTCGGAAGTGTATATGAACACCGTGTTCTCCCACAGCCCTTTCTCCCTGAGCGCGTCTTCCAGCCGCCCTACGTTTTCGTCGATCCTGGCGCACTGACCCAGGTAATCCGGGTAGTTTTCTTTCCAGTCGCCCGTTTGGCCCGCCAGATCTCCGGGAGGGTCAAAATCGGCAAAGCAGCGTTTGCTGCCGTCCGGTCCTTCGTAACGGTCGCGGTCGTTCTGGTGATGGGGGTCCAGCTGGGACACGAACAGGAAAAAGGGCTGTTTCCCGTCCTGCGCGTGCACGTAATCCACGGCAAAGGCGTTCACGCAGTCTACCCGATAACCGGTAAAGTCCACGCGGCGGTCATCTTTGTCGAACATATAGCCGTTATAGCCGTGGGAAGTGAACTCCAGCGCATCCGCCGCCATCCAGTAATCGGAGTATCCGCCCCGCATATCTTCGGGTATCGGTCCGGTGCGGTGGTTTATGCCCTTGTCGCGGTTTGAGGCCAGGTGCCACTTGCCCACATAGGCGGTCTTGTATCCCGCTTCGTTCAGCGCGCCCGCCAGTGTGGGGATGCCGCGCGGCAGTTCTATGTCATTGCGGAAGCAACCCGTCCGGGTGCCCCATCTCCCCGTCTGCAGGCAGGCGCGGGCTGGACCGCACACGGGCAGGTTGGTAAAAGCGTTCTCAAAACGCACGCCCTCACCCGCGATCCGGTCCAAATTCGGAGTCACGTTCAGCCTCTGCCCGTAACAGCCCAGCGTATCCCAGCGCTGCTGATCGGTGAAGTAAAACACTATATTCGGTCTGTCCACTTTTTCCCTCTCCCCTACCGGATCCCGCGGCAGCTACTTCACGGCGTTGATAAGTTTGCAAAGGCTTAAGCACTTAAGGCGCAGGGTCTCGGCTATGAGTTCGCTGCCCGTCAAGCCTTCCGGCGCGGCAGAGAACTCCGTTTCGTCAGCGCCCGCCAGGAAAGCGAGCCTGCCAAACAGCGCTTCAGCCCTGAGTTTCCTGAAGGATACGGTCTCCTCGCTCATACCGCCGTTTACGGCTTCAAGGTAAGACAGGAACATCGCGCGCTCTTCGAGCACGGCGCACTTTGCCGTATCGTCTCCCGCTTCCCACAGCAGGGCGTACAGCTTCTCCGCTTCCGCGATCAGGTATTCCGCCGTCCCTTCTTCGGAGGGATATTCGGGGACAGCCTCAAGTTTCGTCTTGTCGAAACGTACGGTTTCGGGAGCTTCGGTGTTCCCCGCCTTTGAATGCACGTGATTGCTGAAGCGGGGAGTGGCGTTCACTTCATTGCCGTAATCAAACATGATGACCGCGCCGTTGACCGCTGTGCCTTTAGCGATCTCGTCGTCGGTGACGACGGTGGAATAACTGAACTGCAGAGTCCCGCCCTGCGCGAAAGAGCCGACCGAAGCGATGGGCTCGAAGCCCGCGAGGCTGTCGTACACGGCGACGTTGAATACGTCGCTGCCGGTTTCGTTGGTGAGGGTGATGACGTAGTCTATGGTCTCGCCAAGCTCATAGTACTCGCCGTTTGCGGGAGCGTGGGCTTCGGTCTTCATCGCCTTGATGCCCAGTGGCTCTCCGACGGCGTCTTCTCGGGGAATATAAACGGTGAACGTGCACTCGTTGCTGTGGCACAGCGCACTGCCGGCGTCGATCGCGTCTTTAACGCTCATATCCTTGGCTTTTGTGTTCGCGTCATACCCATCGTATACGACGGATATCACGGCGTAAGCCGAATGGAGAGGATCTTCGGGCGTTTCTATCAGATAGGAGTCATAGATGTCGTCCAGAATGCTGTCCCAGCTGTAAAATATTCCTTCCACATCGTAACTGCGCTCAAACACCTGCGTTTCCGCCGCTTTCAGGCATGCCGGATTATAATATGTTTTCATTTTCCCGGTGTCGCCGTTGAACCAGAAACGCGAATTGACGGTCAGAGGAATATTCCCCGTATTTGTAACGGTCTCCGCAGTATTTACGCGGGTATACGCCCATTCGCCGTCGTAAATCGTGGAAAACGAATACGGACTGCCGGCTTCGACTGCCAGTGTGAGCGAGGGTTTCGGGTCTGTCAGACCGGCAGAATACATGTTTGTGAACACGGTCAGGCTGCCGTCATTTTCAATGCCCGTCAGCTTGTAGACTTCCGGCAGCTCTTCTGTATGTTCGCTCCACGAGTACGTGATCCCGGCGCCCGATCCGTCAAAGCAGGGCAGGTCCGTTACGGTATATGTCCAGCCGTTGCCGCCGGTCAACGTGACTTGTGTGATCTCTTTATCTTTTCCGGACGGATGCCTGATGAAGTCCGCCCTGACCTCGGACGGGCGGAGCCCCGCCTTATCGTCTTCGTCGTCCCAGACTATTTTCAGCGTGCTGTAGGTTTTACCGCCGTTTTTATCCTTTGCGGGCAGCGTTTCAGTTTTGGTGTGGGATGGGTCGCGCAGGCAGGTGTAGGTGACTTCGCCCTCCTCGGTCTCGGTGGGCTCTTTGGTGATAACGCCCCAGTCCCAGTCGTGACCCAGAGGCGCGTCGTTGCCCGTATCGGAATGCGCGCCGCAGCGGGCGCACACCCAGTAAAACACGCCGTAATGGATGCAGTCAGCATGGCCCGTGTACACCTTCGTCGCCCATTCGTGGCCCAGCGCGTGCAGGCTTTCGGTTTTCCGCGCCCCGCAGGCACAGCTATAGGTGACATAGCCGCCCAAGGTGCAGGTGGGGTCCATGCGGCTGACTTCCTTCCACACATGGGTGTGGGGTCCGTCCGCAAGGGCTGACGGCAAAAGGCTCGTGAGCATCATAAGCGTGAGCGCGAACGCAAAAAACCGTTTCATGGCAGTTTGGGCCTCCTTTGTGAATGTTTTACGCATATGTTTCGTCACAGATCGGAACGCCGTTTCCCCGGTCGTCCGTATCGAGCCAAACTCAGTCCCCGCCCGACAGAAACCCCATGTACTCGTCGAACACGTTGAACAGCATATCCCCCGAGCACATTGGGAGGATGGACCCGCTTGCGCCGATAGGCACGAACTCGAACAATTCCCTCGCCCCGGTCAGCACCAGCGCGGGGATCACCTCGTACTCCGGGCCGAACACGATCTCCAGATACGGCACGTATTTCGCCGCCTGCAGGACTTCCTCCGGCTCCTCCCTGTCCTTCATTTTGAATTCCAAAGAGAAGACCCGGTTTTCCGTGATCACCAGCACGTCGGCATATATGCGCACATGGCGCGCCCGTTTGAGCCGGAATTCGAAAGCCAGCTCCCAGTCAAGGCAGCTCTCCCCCAGCATGGACCTGAGGTCCGAAAACAGTCCCGTCATCTGCTGCCTGCAGTCCCTGAAGGAATGGTACAGCCCCCGGGTGTCGTTTAGGCTGCGCCCTATCCTCTGGCAGCCTTCCGTAAGGCGCTCAAGCCATTCATCTTCGCCAAGCTCCAGAAACTCGTTTACCGTGCCGTAATAGCCCGAATACTCGTACAGACCCGTATGCGGCCTTTCCTGACGGATGATGCCGTGCCACCTGTAGGCTCTGTCCTGGTAGCACAGTTCCTTGAGCAAAGGCGACGAAAACAGCACCCGGTTCACCGTGCTCCTGTCAAGATCCAGGCTTTCCGCGATCTCCCTGGCCTTAAGCCCGTTTTTCCGGCTTATCAGCGCGCATATCCGTCTTTCAAGCTGTTCCGAGTCCATATCGTCCTAAACGATCCTTATGCTGTGTTCCGCGCGGCAGTCCACGCCGACTTTGCCCGTATCCCTGTCAAAAACGAACGGTACGTCTTTTCCGTCGCAGGTCACTTTGGAAACGCCTGCGAGATACGGCAGCGCCAGAGTTTTCAGTCTGAGCCTGCCGGACAGCAGCTTTATCTCGGTCGCGTCCGCGGTTTTTTCATATGTGCCCCAGGCGTTAGCCGTGAACCAAACGCTCTTAAAGCGCCCCTCGAGTTTCGGCATAAAGCCGAGCATCCCCGCAGGCACATCGCAGCTGAAACCGGACAGCACCGCGAAAACGGAGAAACTCGCCATGGAACGGGCGTAGCTTGAGCCGCATTCGATCTCCGCGTAAGGGTTGCGCTTGATGCCGTCGTACCTGGCTCGTATCGCTTCCACCAGCTCGATGCCCTCGTTTATCAGGCCTTCCTGCATCATGAGCTGTGCGGCGGCATATTCGAAGCCGGTCATGCATTCCTCGGTGTACGGGATCGGTATCTGGGGCCTGTATTTGTCTTTCGCCCACTCGCAGATCACCGCGCCTTTTTCGTCGTTAAGGGCGAACACGCGGCAGGGGTTCGCTACGTCGCGCATGGACTTGAAGTTGATGTCGTATATGGCTCCCGCCGCCGTTTTGCGGTGCTCGGGATCGAATATGTCGCCCAGACCCACCAATGATGCGTGCCACTGGCCTATCAGCTGGTCGATCTCGCAGCCCTCGGCGAACTGATACTTGAGCTCCTGCTTTTCCTCGTTCCAGTAATTATAAATGTTGGGGTCGGCTTCCGCGTACGGACCCAGCACGCTTTTGTCTTTCACGTCTATCTTCTGGATATAGTGCCGCCCGTTGAACAGCTCCCTGTCCGCGTACTGCCTGCCTCTTTCGAATATCTCGCCGTATTCCCGAGCCTTGTCCGCCTCTCCCAGGTACGCCGCCATCTCCGAAGCCGCTTTGAGCGCCGCAAGATAGTAGCCCGTGAGCCATGAACAGGGTCCGAACAGCTCCACGTCCAGGGTGTGATGCTGCCTGCCAGTGATGACTCCGGTCTTGCCGGGGTCCCATTTGTCCCGATTCTCCTTGCTCCAGGCGTACTCCAGCGACTTTTTGACCTTGGGCCAGTATTTGATGAGCCACGCGTCGTCCCCGCTCAGCTTCCACTCCCTGTAAAAGCGGATCACGCAGCCCATCTGTCCGTCAACGCAGGCCCTGAAATTCCATTTGGGGGAGCTCAATGGCAGCATGCTGCGGAAAATGATCTCCCCGCTTTCCTTCATGCTGTGGTCGTAGCTCGTCTCGAGTATCTGCCTGGCCAGTCTGGGGAACAGATACGCCAGCGCGTACTGATAGCCCCACACGTGGTCGCAGGTGCCCTCGCAGGAACCGTCCTGCGCGCGGGTGCCCTCAAACGCCCAGAACTCACCGTTCTCAAGCCTTAAGCACGTGGGGCTTTTGAGCACCTCCAGGTTGAACGCAGCCGCCTCGGCGCAAACTTCCGGAACAGTCGTGTCGAACAGCGCGTCTTCAAACGCTTTCGACCTTAAGTAAAGGCTGTCAAAGTTTTTATAGCAGTACTCCGTCACATCCAAGGCGGAACCGAAGCGCCGGCAGTACTCGTGCTTCCACATGGGCTTGACGTCGGACCTGTCCCAGTATTTGACGAAATTGGGATAATACCAGCCGATCACGAACAGAAGCTCTGTCTGCTCCCCGGGCGCCAGAGAGACGTGCGCGCCCACGGTGCCCACGTCGTGCATACCGCCCCTGCCGTTATCATTGTCCGAATAAGAGCGGTTCTGCAGCCTGCCGGGCGTCGTGAATTCACGCCAGAACACGGTAAGCTCGTCGAACCAGGAGCTTCGGTACCAGTATTCCTGATACGACACGTCTTTTGCCGAAGTGGAGATCATAAGCTCTCCGTATTCTGCATCGTCAGGCGTGAATTTATTCGTCGTGAGCGTGAGCGCGGAAAAGCCGTCACGCTTTTCAAAGCGGCTCACGCTGCCCTCAGAGACCCTGAACGTGCTGCCTGCCGACAGCGCCACGGTGTAGTCCGTTTGAGCGTCCGAGGTGTTTTTTATGCGCCATTTGAAGAATGCCGCGGGCAGCGAACTGGCGTCTTCGTCGTTGGGTATAAACGGGTTGAATGCCGTAAGCGTTATGTCGGCGGGCATCCTGCCGTCACGGTAAGCGATCTGCGCGAAAGGAAAGCCCCCGGTAAACTCGATGTCCTCAAAATGCGGCATGCCGGCCATCGACGTGCGGTCCACGCCGTTGCCGTATTCAGAGGAATAGTACGGATGAATGCCCGTGTCTCCCGCAAGGTTCCCGGTCTGGTCGCCCATCAGCACCCGCGCGTCTATGAGCTTCCCGTCCCTCTCCGCCTTTACGGCGAAGTGGGAAAACGCGTTCAGCGTGTGCTTGTTGGCTTTGCCGGTCAGTTCCCAGTCCACCAATGCGCCCGTGCCGGACAGCCCCAGGCCTCCCGTGCCTATGCCCTCCAGAGGGAACACTATCTCTCTTAGCTCGTCTTTTCTGTATGTCTTCATCGCGCGCCGTCCTTTCTTTCAGCTGAGATCCCGCTGTCCTTATTCTATCACCCCCGGGTCGGTCAAGTCAATCCGCCCGGCCGCTGCCGGAACATAAAGCAGGCCGCCTCTTAAGAGACGGCCTGCCTGTTTTGCTTCTAAAAACGCGCTTACGGGTCCCAGAACAGCAGCTTTTCGCCGCGCAGTTTGTTTATTGCTTCTATGAAATAATAGTCCGCGTAGGTCAGCGTCACGTGGTGCTCTTTGGGCGCATCGTACCTGACGGTGCACTTGGTGAATATGGCGGGATCGTTTTCAGTCCAGTCGGCGGCGTCCTTTTCCTGCGCCTTGAGGATGTTAACGGCAGCGCTGAAGTAATAACGCCCCTCAGTTTCGGGCAGGCACTTCGCCAGCTCAAGCAGACCGCAAGCGGCGATGTTGCCTGCGGAATCGTCCCTTATAACGGGCTCGGCAGGCTGGCGGAAGTCGCACCTGGGCAGCCAGTCGTCACACACCTGGCTGATAAAGTAGTTGGCTATCCGCTTGGCGGTGTCCAGATACTCCTGCCTGCCTGTGTGTATGTAGCTCAGCGTGAAGCCGTACAGCGCCCACGCCTGCCCGCGGCTCCAG
>JAIKYG010000051.1:0-2172 GCA_024683475.1 Clostridiales bacterium
GGGGATTGGTTATTCCCTCTCGCGGTTCAATTTCAGCAAAAACAGGAACAGTTTTGACTGTTTCTGTTTTTGCGTTTCAAGCTGTCGACATTTTGTCGACAGCTTGACCCGGGCGCGAGCAATCCCGCCCGGGTCTTTTCATGCAGAGAATATGACGCAAAGCCGAAATTCTTCTTCCAATTGACATGGAAAAGCGTTATAATGAAAATAGAAAGAAAAAGAAAAGGAGATATGCCGTATGGAAGAGCGTTTTCTGAAACATGTCCCCCGCGACGATATTTATCTGTTCAACATTGGCGAGGCGCGCAAGGCCTGGCTCTGCTTCGGCTGCGTTTTTATTCCGGAGCTGCAGATGCACCGTTTCCTGGTCTGGGCGCCGAATGCGAAAAGCGTTACGCTGGTCGGTGACTTCAACGACTGGTCCTGGGACGCAACGCCGCTGGAAAAGCTTGAGGGCGGCGTATGGGCTGTCTTTCTCGACAATGTCTGGGACAGCCAGAACTATAAGTACTGCATCGAAGGGCCGGACGGCACGCGCGTGCTCAAATCCGACCCCTTTGCCGCTTGGGCGCAGAACGGGATCCGTAATGCCTCGCTGATTTGGACGGAGAAGGACTATGCCTGGGGGGATCAGGATTTCCTGAAACGCCGCGCACGCTGGAACTTCATGACGAATCCAATGAGTATCTACGAGGTGCACCTGGGTTCCTGGCGGAGCATTACGGGGAGCAATCTTTACCGCGGGATCGCCGATGAGCTCGCTGCCTACTGTACCGAGATGGGCTATACCCACGTGGAGCTCATGCCGGTCACCGAGTATCCGTATGACGGTTCCTGGGGCTATCAGGTCACGGGCTATTATGCCCCCACATCGCGCTACGGCAACCCGGACGATTTCAAATACTTCGTTGATACGATGCACAGAGCGGGCGTCGGCGTGATCATGGACTGGGTCCCGGCCCATTTCCCGAAGGATCAGCACGGGCTGGCCATGTTTGACGGCACGCCGCTCTACGAGTGCAAAGAGCGCCGTATGGCCGAGCATCCGGAGTGGGGCACGCTGATTTTTGACTATGGCAGCACCCAGGTCCAGAGCTTTCTGGTTTCCTCCGCCTGCAAATTCTTTGACGTCTATCATATCGACGGCATCCGCGTGGACGCGGTCAGCTCCATGCTGTACTTAAACTACGGCCGCCGCGAAGGGGAATTCACCCCCAACGAGGAGGGCGGCACGACGAACCTCAATGCGCTGCGCTTCCTGCGAAAGCTGAATTCTGCCATCCTGACAGAGTTCCCCGGCGCGGTCACCATTGCGGAAGAGTCCACGGCTTTCCCGCTCATCACCGCGCCCCCGGATGTGGGCGGTGTGGGCTTCAGCCTCAAATGGGACATGGGCTTCATGCACGACACCATCGACTATATGTCGCTCGACGCTTTCTTCCGCAGCTTCAACCACAACAAGCTGACCTTCTCGATGATGTACGCCTTCTCTGAGAACTATGTGCTGGCCTACTCCCATGACGAAGTCGTGCACGGCAAGTGCTCCATGATCAACAAGATGAGCGGCGATTACGAGCAGAAGTTTGCGTCTCTGCGCGTTTTGTACGGCTATCAGTTTGCCCACCCCGGCAAGAAGCTGACCTTTATGGGCAGCGAGTTCGGTCAGTTCATCGAGTGGAACTGGCAGCAGGAGCTCGACTGGCTGCTGCTCGGCTATCTCAAGCATGCTCAGCTGCAGCAGTATATGAAGGCGCTCAACAAGCTCTATACGTCTTACCCCGCCATGTATGAGGTGGACCGCTCCTGGGAGGGCTTCAAATGGCTGAATGTCGATGATGCCGGCCGAAGCTCGGTTGCCTTCCTGCGCTCCTCCGCCGATAAGAAAAAGGGCGTGGTCTGCGTCTGCAACTTCACACCTGTTACCTATGAGGGCTTCGTCTTTGGCCTGCCCGCCCCGGGCACGCTCAAGGAGATCCTCAGCAGTGACGACGAGCAGTACGGCGGCGAAGGCGTCAGGAACGAGGGGACGAACCGCAGCCGGGACGAGGGCTTTCTGGATCTGCCTGTCTCGGCGGCGATCACGCTGCCCGCCATGTCTGCCGTCTTTTTTGAATACAAGCCCCGTGTATCCCGCCCGCGGAAAAAATCGGCCAAATAAGGAGAATGTCGATG
>JAIKYG010000083.1:0-14569 GCA_024683475.1 Clostridiales bacterium
CAGTGCTATCATTATGCCATCGTTTGTGAAACGATACTGAACTACGCTGAATTATGCTAAGTGATATTCCGGTACAAATGCTAAATAGTGTTGGTCAATGTTGTGCAATGAGATACAATAAAACACGATGAGCGATGATCAGATACTCGAAATTTCTTGTGCAACAACCCCAGGGTCGGCGCGACGGTCGCTGTTGCCGTTGCTGTCGCGGAAGCGATGAAGTAAAACTTTCAAAAATAAGGCGCTTATCCGAGAGGATAGGCGCTTTTTGCATTATTAGAGAGATACACTTGCAGAATGTGGGAGATGAGTCTGTAGACGCAGAATAGACGCAAATCGTCGCAGTTTTAGCTATCATTTTGCTATCATTCGTGAGCGGGGGTGTTCAAAAAACGGGGAGAAAAATGGGATTCTTGATGCCTACCCCGGCTCCGCACAACCCTGTATCTACACCAAATAAAGCCGAAAATCACAGATTTACCGTCATAAAAGCCATGCGACGGGTGGGGGGCATTGGGGATGTGGCATTTCTCTTATGGGTCTCAGGGGTTTCGTTTTATCTTCAGATAATTGGATTATTGTATCAAAAACCTCAAATCAAGTCAGCTTCATTGTCGTTTATTAATACAAGCCCAACCTTCTCGTTGCCTGCCCAAAAGGCATCAAAATATAAGGCTTTTCAGGCATGGGAGAGCTTTTTATATGCCTCTCATTTCGAGTATAAAAGTATAGGAGGCAAATCGGGTCTGAGACGAATGCCAGTGGGGGTCACATCATGAGTTCATGAGATAAGGATTTGAATGAAGGTGCAAAAACGCCCGGCAGTTCGTATGTCACCTGGCAAGGGAAAAGGCATCATGCTGTAAAAAAGCGGCATGATGCCTTTTTCAGTGCTGTATGTTTCCGAAAAGTGGAGAGGAAGTACGGTGGAATGGTGTCCGGTATAGAAAACGGATTAAGCTTCCTAAACCGTGATTTGTTTGTCAGTGCTCGCCCGGAATTCGGGTTCGGTTTTTATGTATGTCAAAAGATGCGGCAGTTCGCTTCCGTGGATGCGTGTCATTATTATGTTGGCGGCGACGCGGCCGATCTCGGCGCCCGGGATCCGTACCGTAGTGATCGATGGTTCGACCAGTTCCGACTGGCGGCTGCCGTCAAATCCGGTGACCATTACGTCAGAAGGCACCATTTTGCCCATGCGCTTAAGCGCGGCCAAAATGTTTACTGCCAGATAATCGTTTGCGCAAACCAGGGCATCCGGCAGGACGGGCATGGCCCGAAGCTTTTCCTCGATCCACCGGGGATCCGAATATGGAGAATCGTCCGGTTCAAGCAAACAGTTCTCCTCGTCGTACTCCATGCCAAGCACAGACAGCGCCGACGCGAAAGCCGACCAGCGCTCGTAAAAGCTGCCGCAGTGCACCCGGTCCCCGACAAAACCCATGCGCCTGGCTCCCGCATCGTACAAATGCCTTACAAGCGCTGTGATGCTGGAAGTGTTCTCCATAAGAACATAGTCGCAGCGCATGGATTCCGTGACTGCATATGCGGGACTGTCTATCACCACTATCGGCAGCCCTGCCGAACATATCATTTTCAGGTAATCGGGGTCGAAAAGCTCTATTACGAGAATGGCAGCGGTCTTTTCCGCCGAAAACCGGGTAGGCAGGATCCTTTGCCTGATTTCTTCGTCAGAGACCTCGAACATGCTCATCGTGTAGCCGGCCCGGCTTAAAATGTCCGTGAAAGACGAGAGCATGGCAGCTCCGAAGTGATACTCCCGCGGCAGATTCCTGGTGAACAGTGCGATCGATTTCTGGTTTGAAGGATCCGGAGTTTCCACTTGGTTTTCGGAGGTGAGGTATCCCATTTCGCGCGCCTTTTGCAGCACTCGCATTTTGGTGGAAATGGGAACTTCTCCGCGCCCGTTGAATACTTTAGAGACGGTGACCCGTGAAAGGGAACAGGCATCCGCTATATCCTGGATAGTTACGCGCCTGATTATTCTGGGCATAAATGACCTCGCTTTCGTTGTGGTTCAATTCTATCATACCCAAATATGCTTGGCAAGTTTACATAATGTAAAATGAAATGCGCCCGGCGGATACGGAAACGGCTTTTCCGATTCCGCCAAAGCGCGTTTGCTTTGTAAAAATCTACATATTTCCAACGATTAACGTTTATTTCGCCTTGACATATTGTGTAAACTGCTGTACTATTTATATACTGATAATACTCATGACGGTTTACATAGTGTAAACTATCCATGCGGGATCCATTCGTGTTTGCTTTAATATAACATTTTAACCCGGTCACGGCACGACCCCTCGCCTCGAAAGGAGGCAAACCCACAGCGAGGGCACGGTAGTTTCCTTAAGTTCTGAAACTCTTTTTAAGGAGGATAGACATGCAAGGCGTAAAACAGCTTTTCACCGCTAAGGGGCGGCAGAAGAGCACGAAACAGGACCTGTTCAGAAAACTGCGGCTGTTCAAAGAAGAGTCGCCGTATCTCATTATGATCCTGCCTGCGATCCTGATCGTGTTCCTGTTCAATTACCTGCCGATTTACGGCGTGCTCATCGCTTTCCAGGATTTTATGCCCGGTGACAAGATCCTGTCCAGCGACACCATCTGGATCCAGTTTGAAAACTTCACCAGATTCTTCAAAGATGTACAGTTCTGGCCTTTGATGAAAAACACATTCCTGCTGTGCATCATCGGGTTTGTGATCGGATTCCCGCTTCCGATTCTCGTATCTCTTTCCCTCAACGCGCTCAAGCACAGGCGCGCGGGCAAAATCTTCCAGACAATCTATACCGCACCTCACTTCATTTCTCTTGTCGTTCTGGTTGGTATGCTGCAGCTGTTTTTCGGCCGTTACGGTCTGGTGAACAACTTGGTAGCCCATCTCGGCGGGGAACGTGTTTCCTACTTCCTGGAAGCTTCGGCATTCAGGCCGATGTACATACTGTCGAGCAACTGGCAGGACTTCGGCTGGAGCGCGGTCATATATATAGCCGCCCTTTCCAATGTCGACCCCGTGCATCATGAAGCGGCTATGATCGACGGAGCGAGCCGGTTCCAGCGGGTGCTGCACGTTGATATCCCCGCGATCATGCCCATGATAAGCGTCATGCTCATCATGTCCATAGGCGGCCTGATGGGCGTCGGATATGAGAAGGCGCTGCTTATGCAGACGGACGGCAACCTGGAGGTCAGCGAACTGATCGCCACTTACGTTTACAAACGAGGCCTTACCGGCATACCCGATCAGGGCTACGCCACGGCCATCGGTCTGTTCAACTCCATTATCAACGTGGTTCTGCTCATAATCGCGAATACGACCTCCAAGCGGTTCTCCGAGAACTCGCTGTGGTAAGGAGGGGACAACATGACTACTGCTAATAAAACGATAATCAGAGGCAAGGGCGGCCACGCGCTGAAAGATACCGCCGGCGACAAAGTGTTCTTTGCCCTAAACGCGGCGTTTTTGTGCCTGCTGGCCCTCATCATACTTTATCCGCTGTACTTTATAGTCATCGCTTCCTTCTCGGATCCAGACGCGGTTTTGAGCGGAGAGGTGGTTTTAAGGCCTGTCAACATCACGTTTGAGGGCTACGAAAAGGTGTTCCAGCGTCAGGACATCTGGACCGGATACCTGAACACCATAATCTACACCCTGGCGACCGTGGTGCTGTCGCTGGTCGTGACCATACCCGCAGGCTGGGGCCTGAGCCGCAAGACCACTCCCGGCAAGAAGTTCTGGATGATCTACTTCATCATCCCCATGTTCTTCGGTGGCGGCCTTATTCCTTTCTATAATGTCATGGGCAGCCTGGGCCTGATCGGCTCCGCGTGGGCGGTCATTCTGCCGGCGGTGCTCTCGGTGTGGAACCTGTTCATGACAAAGACGTTCTTCGAATCCTCCATACCCGAAGGCATGCTGGAGGCGGCGAGGATCGACGGCGCGGGCAAGTTCAGGACGTTTGGAGTGATCGTGCTTCCCCTGTCCAAGGCCATCATCGCCGTCATGGCGCTGTACTACGCCGTGGGTCAGTGGAACAGTTACTTCAATGCCATGATCTTCCTGCAGGATCCCGGCAAATATCCCCTGCAGCTGGTGCTGAAAGAGATCCTGATCGCTTCCGAAAGCACCGTGGGCGGCAGCGGCGAGACTATTCTGCAGCAGTTCCGCCTGGCGAACCTGCTCAAGTACGTATCCGTTATCGTATCAAGTCTGCCCGTGCTCATGCTGTACCCCATGGTGCAGAAGTACTTCGCACAGGGCGTCATGATAGGCTCACTCAAAGGTTAATCCATGTCTTATAGGAGGAACTTTATGAATAACACCAAAAAATGGCTGGCACTGCTGCTGGCTGTGATCCTGGCACTGTCCCTGGCTTCCTGCGGAGGAGACAAGAAAGAAGAAAAGACCGAGACCAAAGCCGACGGCACCGCCGCCAATCCCCTGGTGGATACCTACGGCTTCCAGTGGACCAACGCTTCCGCGCCCATACTGAACGAGCAGGGCGCCAGGGAGCTGGCTTTCACCGTGTATTCTTCCAAGAACGCTTCTGCGCTGGACTACAACGACATGAAGATAATGAACGACCTGTATGCTCTGACCAACGTTCAGGTCAACTGGGAGAACGTCTCCGAGTCCGTGTATTCCCAGCAGAAGAACCTCATTTTCGGCAACGCCGAGAAGCGCCCCGACGCGATCTATCACGCCGGTATGAGCTCCGGTGAGATCATCAAATACGCCAAGCGCAAGGTTCTGGTTCCCATAAGCGATTATCTGGAGTACATGCCCAACTTCAAGAAGCTGCTCGACGAGAGACCCGACATCAAGAACCAGCTGATCAACGTTGAAGACGGCAAGATCTACTCCCTGCCCCGCATAGAGGAAATGGGCCTGCTGCAGAGCCCCAACCTGCAGTTCCTCAATATCAACTGGACCAAGGCGGCTATCGACGCCGGCGCCGTTACGGGTCTGAGCGCCGACAGTCTGGTGGACGGTCTGGAACTGACCTGCGCCCAGATGGAGCAGCTGCTGACCTACTTCCGCGACAATGACATGAACGGCAACGGCAAGACCGACGACGAGCGCCCCATGAACTTCGTGTACAACAACTGGCAGGGCAACCAGTGCGACCTTTACGGTATGTTCGGTCTCAATGACAACCTGGAGCACCGTGTGGTGATCGACAACAAGGTGACCTACACCGTGCAGGACGAGAGATTCAAGACCGCTACCAACTTTATCGCCAACTGGGTGAACCTGGGCCTTATCGACAAGGTGTCCTTCGAGCAGAGCCAGGACAACTTCCTCGCTAACGGCAAGGGCCTGGAGACCTACGGCGCCTTCTACTGGTGGGAGAGCGAGACCGTCGTGTCCAACCCCCAGAACTACATCGTGTGCAAGCCCCTGATCGGTCCCAACGGCGACCAGACCATCTGCGTATCCAACAACCCCGAGATCAGCACCGGCGAGCTCATCCTGTTCTCCAACTGCAAGTATCCCCAGGTGCTGCTGGCTTATTTCGACCGTTACTACGACGCCACGATTTCCGCCCAGATCAACTACGGCCCCATTGGCATCGTATATGAAGAGGCTCTGGACGATAAGGGCATGCTGGTTCAGAAACCCCTGCCTGCCGGCGTGACCAGCGACGAACTGAGACTGCAGAATGCGCCTCTGGGCATCATAAATCTTGGCGAATATGCCTGGAACAACGTGGTGCACATGGAACCCCGTGCCCGTCTGCGCCTTGAGCGCCTGCAGCTGTGCGCAAAACCTTTCGTGCCTGCAAACGTTATCCCGTGCCCCAATCTGCAGTTCACACTGGAAGAGCTCAATACCCTGAGCAACTATGAGACTAACCTCAACGACTACATCCGCACCAACATGATCACCTGGCTGATGAAGGGCGGCGTTTCCGATTCCGACTGGACGACTTTCCAGAACAATCTGAACGGCAGGGTCAACTTAAGTGGCATCCAGAAGGTATATCAGGACGCTTACGACCGCTACATCTCCAGCAAGTAACAGAGGGAAAGAACTATGAAAAAGAGCGTAAAAATCATTATCTGCGCGGCAGTCATAGTGGCTTTGGCTGTAGCCGCACTGCTGATATTCAATCCTTTCGGCTCCAAGGAAGAGCCTGAAGCACCTGTCAACACCCCCAATACGGCTCCCGCGATCAAGGGCGTACAGGACACTACGGTGCAAGCCGGCAGCGAATTTGACGCCTTTGCGGGCGTGAGCGCCGCCGACGAGCAGGACGGAGACGTGAGCTCCAAGATCCTTATCGACGCCTCCCCGGCGCTGGATTTCAAAAACGGCAAGGCCGTCCCCGAGACCGCCGGCACCTATGAACTGGTCTATTCCGTGACCGACGCGGGCGGACTGACCGGCGAAGCGTATGCCACTTTGACCGTGACCAAGAAGACCAGCGAAGAGACAGTGTACAAGACCTTCGACTTCTCCACCCAGCAGGTGACCGATACCCACGGCTGGGAGGCGCGCATAGGCGAAAGCGCCCAGGCGACTGCCGAGCTTAAGGAAGGCTCCTACGTGATCACCATCGCGAACCCCGGCAACGGCGACGGTGACGTGCAGCTTGCCAAACCCGGTTACGCCCTGAAGGCTGCCGACTACAAGCTGAAGATCTGGGCCAAGGCTGACAAACCCACTTATGCCCATATCCTGGCCAGGGACGAGCAGGCTGAAGGCTGGGCTACTTTCGGCGGCGCCTTTAACGTGGTCATCGGCACCGAAGTGGCTCCTCTGGAACTCAACTTCTCCTCCCAGGGCGAAGGCAGCGCCGAGATTCTGTTCAACCTGGGCAAGATAACCCCCAATCCCGATAACGCGGCGGATACCACTCCCGAGAACGTGACCGTGACCGTGGACAAGATCGAATTCTACGAGATCTCCGGCGAAGAGACCCTGACTCCCGTATACACCGCTGATTTCGCCGCGGGCGAAGGCGTATACGCGGAAGCCGGCGACGGCGCGTCCGCCAAGGTGGAATTTGCCGAGAATGCCGCCAACTTCATCATCGAGAAGTATCCCACCGAAGGCGGTGTGTGGAGCGTTAAGGCCAACATCTCCCTGGGCGACGTCAAGATCGTCAAGGGCGAAAAGTATTACTACAGCTTCACTGTCAAAGCAGCCAATGGTCAGAGCGGCGAAGCTCTGGTGGAAAGCGCTGCCAGGGGCTGGGAGTGTCGCGCCAACTTCAACGGCTTAAGCGCCGCGAAGGGCGAGAACACCGTGGTCTCCGCTATGTTTACCGCTGAAGCGGACATAGACGATCCCGTGATCCGCCTGCAAATCGGCAATGCTCCCGAAGGCGCCGCGGACAACACCATCGTCATCAGCGACGTCGTGTTCGGCAGCGTCGGCGGCGACAAAGAGACCCATAAGACCATAGAGAACTTCATCGCCTTCGGCCGCAACACCGCCAACGGCGAAAACCCTGCCTGCCCCTGGGAGACCTTCAACGGTACCGATGAAGACAACGAGCGCGGCGTGGGCGTGATCTGGGCCGACAACGGCAGCTTCTTCTACCGCATAGACAACGGCGGGACCGTAGACTGGCACAACAAGCTCATCTGCGGCTACGGCGGAAACCCCCTCACTCTGGCGGCTGACAGCTACTATACCATTGAGATCACCGCGAAGGCTTCCAAGCCCGTTTCCTGCGGCGTGTTCCTGAACCCGATGGGCGGCTGGGATCCCCGTGTATCCGAAGGCATGAGCCTTACGGAAGAATTCCAGACCTTCCGTTTCTCCACTACCGACACCTTCATCATGGATATGGACTTCGAGCTACTGTTCCAGTTCGGTTCCGACGCGCTGTCCAAGGCGGGTGAAGTGACCGTAGAGTTCAGCAACATTACCATCTACCAGATGAGTGTGATGTAATTTGTGATACAATATAGGGGAGGGTGGGTTCATCCTCCCCTATATTAAAACAGGAGGTAATGATGGACAAGCGAAGACTATGCAGTTTACTGCTGGTTCTGGGTCTACTGCTGGTGCTGCTTGCGGGCTGCGGCGGAGAGAAAAAAACTGAAACACCCGTTGACCAAGGAGAGCCTTTTGCCAAGGTTACTGATGACAAGGACTTTTCCTCCCTGCGGACTCCCGGTTCTCAGGAAGCTGCTTATACATACAAAAACTTTTTCCTGCCCTCCGTGGACGGCATCAGCCAGCCCTACGTAGGCGATACCATGCCGTATTATGAAGACGGAACATACTATATCTACTACCTCAAAGAGGGTGGAGATTCCTACAATCATTCCATTTATCTGGCCACGACTCAGGATTTCGTAACCTATACGGAGTATGACGATCCTGTAATTGAATCCAACCGGGCAGGCGGTCAGGACGGCTGGATAGGCACCGGCTCCGTGGTGAAGGTGAAAGATGAGTATTATTTCTTCTACACCGGTCACGCCTCTTCGGCAGCCTACGAGTACGGTGAAACGATCATGCTTGCCAAAGGCAGCGAACCCACAAAGTTTGAAAAGACCGAAGGATTCGAGATCATCCCGCCTTCCTCTTTGGGACAGAAGCGGGACTTCCGCGACCCGCAGGCGTACTATGACCCTGAAACCGACACCATCACCCTGACGGTGACGGCATCCCAGGGCGGCGTCGCCAGGATACTTAAGTACAGCCTGAGCGGCGATCTGAAAAACGTATCCTATGACGGCATCATTTTCACCAATAATGTGGGCAATTTCTGGAACCTTGAATGCTCCGACACCTTCCGTATGGGCGATAAGTACTACATCACGTATTCCGCGCAGGACGACACCCTGTGGTACGCGGTGTCCGACACGCCTTACGGACCCTACGGCGACCCGGTGCGGCTGGATGCCAAGCTCTTCTATGCCGCCAAGCACGTGGAAAGCCCCAGCGGCATGTATATGGTAGGATGGGCACGGCGCAGTGAGTCTCCGTCTTCCACGTCCGACGTGTCGGGCTGGGCGGGCAACCTGGAAGTCCAGAAACTGGTACAGCTGGATAGCGGCGAACTCATCCTTTCGCCCGTGGACGCTGTTGCAAATCAATTTACCAAGCGCCGTGAGCTCCAACTGAGCGCCGATTCGCTGAAGCTGGAAGCGGGTGCGCGCTATACCTACACACCGGCGTTCACCGCGTACGAAAGCTTTATGCTCAAGGGCAGGTTCACGTTTACCGGCAAGGGCGATTTCGGTTTGGCTTTCGATTATAACGGTCAGCAGGGCAAGTATAAGTTCATCACCCTCTCCACGGCCAAACAAAGCCTGCAGCTTCAGTTCAACGAAGGCGATACCCTTATTACCGAGACCGCTGCGCAGCTCGAGCAGGGCAGGGAATACTCTTTCACCTATATCCAGGAGGGCTCCGTGGGGGTGTTCTACATTGACGGAGGCGCATGCCTTACCGCGCGTCTGTACGGCGTGAGCGGCAAAGCTGTCAGCCTGTACGCGGAAAACAATACCGTCACATTCAGCAGTCTCAGAGAATATACAAGATAAGGAAGCTAACACATGGTCAATCAAAGCCTGATCTTTGCAAGAGCCTATGAACGGGAGGCGGGCAGCAGGATCCCCCGGAATTCACGCCCCCTGTTCCATCTGACTCCCCTGACCGGATGGATGAACGACCCTAACGGTTTTTCCTTCTACCGCGGCCAATACCACCTGTTCTACCAGTACAATCCATACGATACGGAGTGGGATGCCATGCACTGGGGGCATGCGGTGAGCCACGACCTACTTAACTGGACATACCTGCCCGCCGCGCTGGCTCCTGACGAGGCATACGACTCCTACGGCTGTTTTTCCGGCAGCGCCGTGGAACTGAGCGACGGCCGTCAGCTGCTGATGTATACGGGAGTACGCAAGGAAGGCGGCGACAAAGGAAAGGAATACCAGACCCAGTGCCTCGCCGTGGGGGACGGCTCCAATTATGTCAAGTTTGAGCAGAATCCCGTGCTGGACGAAACCGACCTGCCGGAAGGCCTTAGCCCGTACGATTTCAGGGATCCGCACATCTGGCCCCTGCCGGACGGTGGTTTCCGCTGTGTCGTAGGCGCGCTGCGCCGGAACAAACTGGGCACGCTGCTCATGTTCCGCAGTCTCGACGGCTTCAAGTGGCAGTTTGAGAGCGTACTGGCCGAAAACGACGGCAGCTTCGGACGCATGTGGGAATGCCCGGATTTCTTCCCGTTGGACGGCAAGCACGTGCTGTTCGTCAGCCCCCAGGACATGCTGCCGGAAGGCTTTGAATACCACAACGGCAACGGCACCGTCTGCCAGATAGGCACATTCGAAGAGGGGCAGAAAAAGTTCATACCCGAACACGACCAGGCCATAGACTACGGTATCGATTTTTACGCTCCCCAGACCATTCAGACTCCGGACGGACGCAGAGTCATGATCGGCTGGATGCAGAACTGGGACACCTGCAAGGTGACCGGTTACGAGGAACGCCCCTGGTTCGGGCAAATGAGCCTGCCGAGGGAACTGTATATCAAAAACGACCGCCTGTATCAGCAGCCCATCAGAGAATTGCAGCTGTATCGCGCGGACAAAGTTGAGTACTCGAACGTGACGGTGAGCGGACACCTTCAGCTGGAAGGCATTTACGGCCGCAACGTAGAGATGGAGATCAAGCTCCGTCCCTGCGACCGCGAAAAGCCTTATCAGAAATTCTCGCTGCACTTTGCCGAAGACGAGAAGTATCACTCTTCCATAAGCTTCCGGCCTTACGAGTCCTTGCTGAAAATAGACCGGAAGTTTTCCGGTTCAAGGCGGGCATACATACACCAGCGGCGCTGCCAGGTCAAGGACAAAAACGGTGAGATATCCCTGCGCGTGATACTGGACCGCTTCAGCGTCGAAGTCTTTATAAACGACGGCGAGCAGGTCATGACCGCCACGATCCTGACCCATGCCTCTGCCCGGGGTATCTCATTTGAATGCGACGGGCAGGCGGTCATGGATATAACCAAATACAGGCTGTTTGAGGAGGACTGAGCATGCGTCGCTTCGATGTGATCGCGCTGGGGGAACTGCTTATTGATTTTGCTCCCCGTTCCACGAACGAAGGGGGATACCCCGTGCTTTCGGCCAATCCGGGCGGAGCACCCGGCAACTTCCTTGCGGCGCTGGCGAAATACGGCTGCAACGTCGCAATGATCGGCAAAGTCGGTGACGACATGTTCGGGCGCCTGCTTAAGCAGACCCTGGTTGACGCCGGGATAGACGCCGGGTTGGTGGCGGTCGACCCGGACCACTTTACCACCCTGGCTTTCGTTTCGCTGTCCCCTGACGGCAACCGCGACTTCAGCTTCGCCCGTAAACCCGGCGCCGATACCTGCCTTACCCCCGAGGAAGTCGACGAGGAAACGATCGCAGGCAGCCGCGTGTTCCACTTCGGCACTCTGTCGCTGACCGATGAGCCGGCGGCATCCGCCACACGACGCGCGCTGGAACTGGCCAAAACGCACGATTTGCTGATCAGCCACGACCCAAACCTGCGCAAACCCCTTTGGAAAAACGAGGCTTCGGCTAAGGCTGCCATAGAATGGAGCCTGTCAAAGTCCGACATAGTCAAGATCAGCGACGAGGAGATCCGGTATATGTGGGACTTGGACCCGCAGCATGGCGCCGAAAAACTGCTGAATGAGTACGGAGTATCCCTGGTGTATGCGACACTCGGTCCCAAGGGCTGCCACGCCGCCACTAAAAACGTCCGCGTGACTGTGCCCAGCCTGACCGGGATACACGTTATAGACACTACCGGAGCGGGGGATATTTTCGGCGGCAGCGCCATGAGCCGCCTCCTCAAGCTGGGCAAACACCCTTCCGAACTCACCGAAGATGAGCTGACCGGGATCGTCAGTTTTGCCTGCACGGCTGCCGGGCTTTCCACTCAGAAGCACGGCGGGATTACCAGCGTTCCCGCGCTGGAAGAAGTGCTTGCACGGCAGAATAACTGACATATATCCCATTTTGATGCGATGAATCCGGTGACCCTCACGTTTGGGTACATCTTGTTTATGATGCCGCGTGTGTTGAGTCAGTGCTCGGCTTCTGATTAACGCATTCAGAGTATATTTTGCGATAATAATGACAAATAGGTCCGGTAGTAAACTGACTATGCGGACCTTTCTTTGATCAGGCTAATATGATGTTCTATAAACTTTCATTGTATTCGCATAGAAAACCACTGTACTGTTCGCTTCAACTACAGAATCACTAGTATTTCATGATTCTTAGCCTGTTCCACCAGTAGCCTCTTATCTGCCTATCCGAGCATTCGTGCATTTCATTCATTAAATCTACGGAATGTGCTTCCATCTGTTCTGTGGCAATGCAAGACAGTTGTCTGGATACGAACAGTACTGTGCATAAAAAACTGTCATTAGACTGAGAAGCCGTGCAGGGAAGCGCACTTACTCGACCCTTAGCCTTTTCGCGAACTCATGCAGGATTCGTGACTTGGCGAAAAGGCGTTCTTTCTTTACACTTTGGACTCAGTTGATACCATATGCATAAGGGGCATGATGGAGTATTCGACGCCGATTAGCCATTCTGATTAATCAATGCAATGGTTTTTCTGATTGAAGAGGTTGCGTTTCTTTGATATAATACTAAATAGTATTTCAAATATTTGATTGACCTGTAACACCCTGCGGGAAAAAACAATTGGCAGAGAGGCTGGCATGATGAGAAAGCTTTCATTCCTATTTGTTGTCATTTTAGTGATCGCTGCAATTGCATGCGGACCGTTTGTATTGGCCTTGGCTTCATATGCCGGTTCTATGTCAGGCAGTTTCAGTGCCGGCGCAAGTTCATACTATAAGCAGAACAGGACTCCTGTAGATCCATCGTGCGCTATTGATGGAGATGAGTATTCGTCATGGGATTCGTACGGTGAATATGAATGGGCGTGGTTTGAGCTGACGTCCAAGACCGGACGTGTATCTGTAGACGGCCTCAGAATAATGAACGGCAAGTGCAAAAGCAAAGCGTACGGTGACGAGTATTATTACAAAAACGCACGTATCAAACGCTTTTCTCTGCTGGTTGACGGCATCTACCAGTTCAGTAGGGTTATAAAGGATACACGTGAATGGCAGTATGTGGGTTTTGGCAAAACGCTGACCGGCACAAGTTTCAGGATACTGGTCGAAAGTGTGTATGAAGGTACCGGGACTCCCAAAGGAAACTATGGCGTTTGCATAACAGAACTGGAATTGATTCCCGCATCGGTAACTCCTGCACCGACTTTTAAAGGTACTCCTAAGCCAATCACAAAAGTCACCCCAACTCCAACTAAAAAGATCACTCCTACGCCTACTGTAAGAGCGACGGCTACCCTGACGCCAGTAGATACGGCAATACATGAAGGCATATATTTAACTGCCGACGATGAGCCAATGCCTTCTGACGCCGCTGAATTTGGGAAAATGCTCAACACCATAGAGGATATAACGGCCAACGTTGATCTCTTATTGAAGGCAATGGGTATAGCGGACATTTATTCCGAGAACGCGATAATCGCGGCCGAGGCATATCTTTCCATCCATCCAGAGGTCAGACAGGTGTGCAGAGCTGGGAGCGGCCTGGTATTCGAGACGTCGGATGGACTGTTGGGCGGGTTTGCCACGGACAAATATGAACCGGGCTATGCCGGTTTTTCGCAAGTGAGCGCCAAGGATGCATTTGAGACCTATCTTGAAGAGTCAGATACCGGCGACATCATTATACCCACGTCGGCGACACTGACAAACAAAAATGTCAGATTGCTCGTGTTCGACACGACTGATGACCAGATGAACGCGATATATGAGTTTGACAGGCGTATCCTGAATGACTATTCGCGGCGAATAGGCGGCACCTTCACCTCGTATACAGGACAGGACGCTTTAAAAGCCATCAGGGACAAGTCGTATGCGGACAGCGGATTTCTCGCGATAGCGGGTCACGGCATAAAAATGGATTTCTGGAATTATAACGGTGAGTTTATCGTGCCGTCAACCTTCATTAATGCCGGAACATATGATGGCAGTGAAGAGATCTTTGACTTTGTAGATTTTGATAACGGCCCCACATCAAAGAAAAAAGACCTGTTTTTTGAATCCAAAGGTAATGGACGTTTCATGGTCGCCTTCAGGTATAAATGGCTGGAGAACATAAGCGGTGAAGCGATTTTTGACAATACGCTGGTCGTTCCGGCAGTGTGCTATTTCGGCAGAGACAACAACTTAATAAACTATTTTCTGGACAGAGGCGCGGCGGCAGTCATAGCGTGTTCACGTAAATTGAGTCTTTACCAGCACTATATGTCCCTGTATGCGCTGACCGCTGACGCAGAGTGCTTTGATAGTGCGCAAAATGTGGAGTCACTGCTTTCAAGGCACACTACGAGTACGCTCACTTATGATGAACGCATGGAAATCGTTGACGCTACGAGCGCGTCAATGAGTATCCAGGAGAGGCTTGACTTGCGGGATATAGACAGTTTCCGCTGGCTCGCGTCCTGTGTTATGCAAAGCAT